>JBGSMD010000038.1:57500-183222 GCA_041740355.1 Bdellovibrionota bacterium | reverse complement strand
CGATACCAATAATTCCTTATGGCTCGCTACTTCCTTATTGATTTCTAACTTTCGGGACACATGTCACTTATGACATATCTTCAAGACTATAGATATAGAAAATCATACTTCTTACGTAATTTATTTATTGGACTTACTATAAGTTCTCCCAGATAGAATAGGATTAATGGTGGATCAATAATTTGCCGGAGTCTTTCCGGATATTCCGAGTGGAAATAACTAACACAATGGACTTGTTGCTCAGATAATTTAGATAAATCTTCTTCAATCTTCTTTATAACTTCCGGATTGATATTTAATTGACTTGTCAGATAAAACTCCAAATCCTGTCCTGATTGTATGGCATTTAGAAAATTCAGCCGAGCCTGGAGCGATTGCATTGTAATCCAAAGTAAACGTGCCAAGAGGCTTAGCTCTCCCACAAAATTACAGATCAACAACATAAAAATTTACTTTTTAAAAAACTACCAAATCTGTAGAGGTTTTTAGGATTGATAACTCTAAATTTATTTTTTATGGTTTTATTGATCTTCTAGGATCTAAAGACACTTCTAACTAAAGAAAGGTTAACAAGTCTCTAAAATATTCAAAAGTTACTAAACTTTAATAGCAATTTGTCGACAATTAATTCCTTGGCTTTAAAACAAACACTACATTAATTGGAAGATTTCTGCTTTATCAGTACTAATCTTGCCTTAATTGTTTCAGCAATTAAACAAGATAACTGATTGTCCCGAGCTTGAAATCAAATTATAATCATTTGTATTAATTAATATGACACTCCTTATTATAAAAGATTCGACTGATAATTTCGTAAAAAAATTATTTAGGGAGTTATCTATATTGATAAAAAACAAAGGCTTTGAATTTATCGTCCATTTTCTAAATAAGTTGCTATTGTGAATAAAATATTTCAGTTAAATTTTCTGGGCGTCGCAGATTCCTCGTCAAGTACTTTGAATGCACTGCGGGGAGTTTTTAGTTCTGCTTTTGGTCTTAGCGAAGAACAAATCGAAACAATATTTTTAAGTGCCCCGGTCACCTTGATTGAATCAAGTAATAAAGAAGATTTAATTCCAATTTATGAATTTTTAAAATCAGCCTCGGCTCATGTCATAATTGAAGAAATCTTTGATGAGAATGACGAGGAAGAAGATAGCGATGACGACAATCCAGCTGAATTTGATTTAAGCGATGAAGAACATGACTCCTTAGAAGTTGAAAAAGTAGCTCAGGGTATTTCTGCGCCACAAACTAAAATTGTTGCCAGTTCGGAAGAAGTTTCATTTGACTTTGATTCAGGGAATTTAGAGGATTCACCCCCTCTTATTGCTAATGATCCTGTTAAATCAAAAAAAACAGAAGAAGATCTAGCTATCTTTTCCTTTGATGATCAAGAAGATGAGGAGGAGGACGATGATCAGCCTGAAGAATTTGATCAAATTTCCAATAATGCCAATGAACAAGATATTAGTTTAAGCTTCGACACAGAGGATGAAGTAGTGGCTCCTAATCTGGCTAAGGTTAATTCCGCTAAATTAATTTCTGATAGTATCATCAACTCCCCTGAGGCACCTTTAAAATCGAATGCCCTAAAACTAAATTTTGATATTAAACCGAAAGATCAAGTTTTTTTAGAAAATCTTAAAAAACAAAGAGAAGATTCCGTTGTTAAGATTACAGATGAAGAAATAGAATTAAAAGATGGGCCAGTTATAATCCCAGAAGGTTTAGCCTCTACTGGTTTTGATAATATTATTCATAAGTCAACTCAAAATACTACCGAAGTTTTTCGTCCAAGAAAACCTATAATTCAAAAAGAAACCTTACAATACTTAATCCCAATTTTAATTGGATGTAGTTTTGTTTTAGTTGGCTCATTCCTAATCTTACCTAAACCAGAGGAGCCAAATCAAGCCACATCGGCAGCTCAATCCGTAGAACCAGTGAACTCTAACAAAGCTAATCCAACGACAGAAATAACTAAGGCTAATTCCTTAAATAGTAAATATTATGGTAAAAGTGTGGATCAAGATGTAATCGTTGAGGGAACTTTAACACGATATAGCAACGAGCTGAAAAACATCTCCCTAGTGATTACACCCCCACCACCTCAAGCACTAACTCCGGAAGATCTTGTTTTAAATAAAAAACTTCCTCCTTGGATTGAAAAACTTACTGTCGATCAATTAACACTAAACCCATCTAAAGGTGACAGCTCTTTCTTAGGAATAGCTAAAGCAAGAATCTTTGTAAATTATGACCAACAAAAGTATCGATTGATTGTACCTGTCGCAGTTCGGGCAGTATTAAATAAGGATTGGAATACAGCAAGAGTAGCAGTAGTATTGAAAGCGGGAATTAAAGATCCCCCAGAGGTTCCCTACTTAGTCGAAATTGAGGGTAATGGACAACACAAAGTATACTTGAAATCAATCTTCGAGGTTTCGGAGGTAATGGAAGAGGTAGAAGTTACAGCAGAAGCGACTTCGGCAGAAGCTCCAAGTAAGTAGAAATTTAATTAATAAATTAGCTAAACAGAATCAGGAGTCTCTGTTCTAAATAGAAGACGGAAGTATTAGAATACGACACGTTTAGAACTATCTTGCTCCTAAATTACTTAGGACCAAAATAATTAATTACACTTTGTTGTTGTTGAATCTGTCTTTCTTCAATTACTATTAACTCCTGTTGCTTACTGGACCAAGTAACCCCGTCTAGACTGTATAATTTTAAGTCTTGCCCTGAGAATTTAATTACTTTTTGATAATAGCCTTTAATTTTTTTCATCTCCCCTCCGTGGTATGAAATTTATAGTAAACCCAAGAAAGAATTTCCTATATATTTTTGGGAATTCCTGTCAGGCTTAGTATGATTGTTGTTTTAGGCATTCAAACCCTGATTTAATGATTTGAATTAGCCGTAATGACCGATTATGAATTTCCTTACGAAAAAAACTTTCAATCATTACCTTACTTCTGTTGTCTCACTAACTTCACAGTCAACAACCCAGGCAAATTAGCTATTGTAGACACCCTAATAATTAGGATGAAAAAAGCACTTAGTAAGTTTCAATAAATTCAAAATTCTGCTAGATTGCACTTTGAGTTAATTTGCTCCCCGACCAGCATCTTGATAATTGCTGATGTTAAAATACTCTTTAATATCAGTAGTTTATAGCGAATATTATCCCTTAATAATCTTGCTACTAGATGTTAGTAGAGACATTAGGATCTTTTAAACTATTAATAACAACTTGAGATAGCTCATTCAGGACAGTGAAAATCAAACTTTGCTCCTGTCTGAAAAATTATTTTGAACCAATTGAATTAAGAAAAAATGCAAAAAAATAGAAAAACAAAAATTATTGCAACTGTTGGGCCTGCAATTAACAACATTGAATCTCTCAAAAATTTAATTAACGCGGGAGTTAATGTTTTTAGATTAAATTTCTCCCACGGTAGCCATGAAGAACACTTAAGCAATATCAATATGATTCGCCAAGCGGCAGACGAGGTAAACATACCAGTTGGAGTACTTCAAGATTTATCAGGACCAAAGATCAGGATTACACCTATTAAAGACGAAACACAGCCATTAGTTCGAGGCGGTGATGTGATACTTCGCCAATCCAAAACTGAACTTTCAGATCACAATGTAATTTACTCGGCACTTGTTAATCCAGCAGAAATTCTAGAAGCAGGACATACCGTTTTAATTGCCGATGGTGCTCTTGTCTTACAAGTAACAAACGTATCCAACAATGAAGTAAAATGCTTAATTACTAAAGGTGGTAATTTACGCTCGCGTGTCGGCCTTGCCTTCCCCGATGCTGAAATTAATCTTCCCGCAACCACGGAAAAAGACATGATCGATTTTGAATGGGGACTACAAAATAAAGTTGATTTTATTGCTATTTCTTTCGTACAAAATGCAGAAGATATCCGCCGCTTAACTTCAAAACTGGAACATCTAAGCAACGTCGACCGTCCACTTATTGTTGCCAAGATTGAAATGAAAAAGGCACTTTCTAATATTGATGAGATCTTAGAGGCTACTGATGTTGTGATGGTAGCTCGAGGTGACTTAGGGGTGGAACTTCCTGTGGAAAAATTACCTTCAATTCAAAAAATGTTAATTGCTAAAAGCAATGCTTTAGGTAAACCAGTAATTGTAGCAACTCAAATGTTACATTCGATGGTCAACTCAAATCGTCCCACAAGAGCAGAAGTAACTGATGTAGCAACCGCTGTTAATACTGGTGCCGACGCGGTGATGCTCTCTGAAGAAACAGCAATCGGTGCTTACCCGATAGAGTCTGTGGAATACCTAGATAAGATTGCCCGAGAAGCAGAACACGAATTTAACTTTGATATTTATAAATTACGTTTTGACAAAAAGAGTTTTAACCAATCAATTCCCGATGCAATTGGCTACGCCTCCTGTGCTGCTGCTTACAGCCTAAACGCTGCTGCAATTATTGCTTGTACTGAAACTGGATTTAGCTCCAAGTTAATTGCTAAATATCGCCCACAGCAACCACTTTACGGTGTATCTTACCGCGAACCCTCGCTAAGAAGAATGTGTCTATACTGGGGTGTTACGCCAATTAGAATGGAAGCCTCCTTATCTCATGGAGACGAGATTAATACGGCACTAGCAGTAATTAAAAAAAGAGAGTCTTTAACTGCAACTGATATCGCGATCATAACTGGCGGATTGATGGTTCACGTCCCTGGAGCAACTTCAGTTTTAGAAATTAGAAACTTTGGAAGTATTGAATAATATGAATAGTTATTTGAATCTGGAAGAAGCAATCGAAGTTACAGGTTTAAACGAAAAAACTCTACAAAGATTTATTACAGCTGGATACATTCAAACCAGAATAGAGGAACAACTCGTTCTACTCAGCATCTCTGATCTTAATAAAACTTTTGGACTTAATTTATCTGAACCAACGCCAAATAATTCCTCAGAATTGAAAATCGAAGTGACTTCCATGGAATTAGATGACTCCGAAATGGAAGTTCCATTGGTTGAATTACAAAATGCGACAATCACTTCCCCAGTTGAAGAACAAACAAAGAATACAAGTAAAAACAAACTGGAAGACTCCATCTTAGAGAAGGTTATCGCACTCCAGGATCGTCTAATTGAAGATAAAGAATCGCAGATTAGCGAGCAGTTAGGTGAAATTCGCTGGCTAAGAACTAGAATTGAAAAATTAGAAGATCAAGCCGAGAAAGATAAGATTCTTTTACTATCTGGGAATCAAACCATTAATCGTTTAATTGAGTTAAATGGAAATAAACGAGGATGGTTTGGAAAAACGCTTACTTGGTTGGGGAATAAGGAGTAATCTCCAGAACAAGTATCTGCTTAAAACCAAAACTAAAGATCTCAATGTACGAATAAAAGTAAGCTTTAAAAGCTGCCGTCCTATGGATTAGCGAACCCTGCAGTATCCAAAATCCCTCAATTATTAAGTATGATTTAGCTCGAACAGCCTATGACGAGCTATGCAAATTGATTTTGATCTTGATCAGTTCTTAATACCTCAGTTTTGAATAAATTCAACTACTTCGGCGTTCTCGCTACGCTTCCTTATCCAAAACTTAGGTTTAAAGTAAGAGACCGAGAATCCAAAACTTAGGCTATTAAGAGCATTAGATAAAAAAAGGCGTTGAACAAATTTATTTGTTCAACGCCCTTCAAGTTTAGCAGAATTAAACTACTGCCCTGGGTGTACTTCAACCCGGCGATTTAATGCTCTTGCTTCATCAGAGTCTTTATCTACTAAAGGACGTGTTTTACCAAATGTTACTGTTGATAAAGAATCAGCACTTAAACCTAATTTAACTAATTCAGCTCTTACTGATTCAGCGCGATCCATTCCAAGTTTATTGTTGTATTCATCAGTACCAACAGAATCAGTATGACCTTCAAGAACAACTTCAACAACGCCACCTTTAGAGATAATCTCAGAGATTTCCAAAACTTTCGCTTGACCTAAAGTATTTAATTTTGAACTGTTAAATTCAAAGTTAACATTAGGGAACATCTGTTTTCCCTGAGCTGCTAGCTTAGCCATTTTTGCATTATCATCTCTAATGAATCCCCCAATTTCCCCTGGAGCTAACTCGTAGTTATAAGGAGGAATTGAACGACAATCTGGTATTGCGTTACTAGCAGAAAAACAAGATGGAGTTCTATAGTCAGCTGGCTCTCTAAAACCAAAGATACTTTTCGTTTCTTCTGTTGAACCCATTAAGTAACTTACTGGACGAGTAAACCCTTCTCTAATCAACCATCCAATCGGATGAAATATGTAAGCAACAAAACGAAGTGGATGCTCTTCACTTGGACGATATCTTGGTGAAGTATGATAGCTTACTAAGCCATTATCAACTGGAAGATATTCTTCTGCATTAGCGAAATTAAAGGCTAATAACGAAACTAAGAAAATTGAAAAAAGTTTATTTAACATATTTATAATTTAATAATAATTGAAAGATTAAGATGTTGTAGGTATTTCTAATGCAATCACCTAAATTCTGCAACATTGATTTTATATTACATTACCAACAAGATGACTATACTTTTTTTACTACAAAATAGGCTAGATAGTATTTACTAAAGTAATCAGAATGAATCGAATAAAATTTTAATTATCAATTTTGTTTTTGAGCAAAACGGGTTATTTTAGATTTAACTTCCTAAAATAACTATCTATTATTACCTACAGGTAGCTCTGCACCGTCAATTATCTGATAAATTAAAGGATCCTTCACCACCCCACCTTCAGAATCAAAAGATACCTGCCCAGAAGCACCATGCAAACTTATACGCTGCATCTCGCTTGAGACAATCCCTAAGTCAAAACTTTTAGCATTTGTGATAGCTTTGGAATACAAGATGATTGAGTCGTAGGCCGTATCCGCAGTAACGCCAGGCTGCACTTGATACTCTTTTTTAAATTTCTCTACGAAATCTCCCGTCGGATCTGGATACTTAGCATAAATAACTCGATCCAGTGCTCCCTGTGCTTCCTTAATTCGTGTTTCATCCATCAAAATTGTAATTTGTTCTCCTTGAAAAGAAATACGTTCCAGATCTTTAGCATACTGGGATAGTTTGTAGAGATTCGCTTGAAAAATAAATTGTGGATTACTTTGTTTGGCAAGCAAAGCTTCACTGCGAAAGCTAGTAGCATCAGGGGCATTACTAATTCTCTTAATAATTTGCCCTCCGAGAGCTTCAAACTTTTTTTCAAAAGTATTTGCTTGCACCACACCCCAAGGATCGTTGGCTTCAAAAATTACTCCCTGCTTCCAACCTTGTTCAATTGCATAGCTGGCAAGTTTTTCCGAAGAATAAGAATCATGTGGCCAGAGGTTAAAGATATGGCTGCCTGCTTGATTAAAATCAGCGATACCAAGTGATGGTGAAGTCACAATTATCTTTTTATTTTTTGCTAATATTGGTGCTAGGGCGGCACCACCGACAGACCAAGTTGGTCCAACTAAATATTGGACTTCAGGATTTAAAATTAGATTCTGATAAGCTGAAATAGCATTAGCTCCACCTGCCCCCTCTCTAGTATCCTCAACAACTAATGATACCTGATGATTTAAGATTCCACCTTGGGCATTTAACTCCTTTACAGCTAAACGGATCCCTTGCAGTGAATTATTGCCCCATTCCGCGCAGTCACCAGTCAAGCATAACATTACACCGATTTTAAATTCCTTAACCTCGGCATTGACCTTACTGGTAAGGACTAAAACTATCGTAATTAGTAGTAATTTAATTAAATTCATTATCGTCTGTTAGTTAAAAATCAGAATAAAGGTAATCCAATTTAGGGATTAGTCAAAAATATATAGAAAACTAATTGAAATACCTATAAAATAAAAGTATTATTAAAGAGTTAGATTGTCAAAAACATTTCGACATTATGCTACTAGAAGATTATTTTAATAAAATTGGCCTTAGCACAAAAGAAGCTCGAGTCTACTTGCAGCTGGCCGAGAGTGGTAAAACTTCTGCTAGTAATTTGTCCAAACTCTGCAGACTTAAAAGACCCACTACCTACTCAATCTTAGAAAGTTTAGCCTTAAAACAACTAGTCACTCAACTTCGTGATACAGATCAGACATACTTTCAAGCAACAGAAGCATCCGCAATATTAAAAATGCTGGAGCTCGAAGAGAATGTCTACATAGAGAAGATGCAAATCAAAAAAGCATTGGCGACTGAACTAATCAAAGAAGTTGAGCCATTTTTTAAAAGTACTAACTATAGCATTCCAAAACTACAGTTTTTTGAAGGTGCTAATGAGATCCATAAGATGCTCTACGAAGAATGTTTTAATTGGCAAAAAAGTGTTGCTCATTACGATAAAACTTGGTGGGGCTACCAAGATCACGGATTCGTCGAGCAGTACATGGACTGGCTAAATTACTACTGGGCGTTACGAATTCCTGGAGAGAAAATAAAGCTATTCTCCAATAAGTCTGAAATCGAAAATAAATTGCAGGGCAAAATTGTAGATCGAACAATAAAAATAGTTCCGGATAAATCTCAATTCTCAAGTACTATTTGGATTCTAGGGGAATATGTTGTGACGATTATGACTAGGCAAAAGCCACACTATGCTTTTGTTTTAAAGGATGCAGTGTTTGCCTCGAACCAGAGACAAATGTTTCAACTGCTGTGGTCATCGAGGAAATAATCTAAGATTAACCTATTATAGTTATTCCAAAAAATAAATTACGTATAAATAAAATAGCGCAGCTTGTTTTTTGTAATAACTATATGATTTTACTATCCCTCCGGGAAATAGAAAGCCCCAAGACTATTTAAGCACCCTATTCTTAACAAAGAGCATATTATAACTATTTTGGTCTATTCTCAATAATAACCTCAAGCTTTAAGAGCTTTTTACCGACTTAATAAGTTGTTTAATATGTAACTAAATTTCTTAAAAATGATCACCTCAAAAGGTTTTACTTTAGTCGAACTACTTGTAACTGTTGCAATTACTGGAATTCTAGCAAGCATGTCCGTTATTACCTTTCAAGAATATCGAACTAAAGCAATTGGAGCAAAGGTAATTATTTATACTCGAGATTTGATAACAGCCTCTTCTCTAATCATTGATGATTTATCCAATAACGCTACAACTTATCGGCATTATTTTGTTTGGGTGCCTGGAACTCGTGGAGCCATCCAGGAAACGCCCGTAAACTACACGCCAAAATTTCGAGTCACAGAAGCATTGCCCTACTTAATGAATTTACGTAACGAAGATATCGGAGTGAGGTATATAGTTAGAAAATACTTAACTGGAAATCCGGGAGACCCAAGCCTACAAATTGAGGTTCAAGTTCAGCATTGTGCCAATATTAAAGGCGAAGGCTATTATGCTTACTATGACTCCACGATGACATTTAACAATGATACTGTTGAGATTGGGCCAACCTTGTCTCCTCCTGAAATGGCAGGGCCTTCAGTTAGGGCTAGCAATATGTGCTTAGGATTTTAAACTCCCAGTTTTCAGATCGGTCCTGTACCTCAAATGAAAAATAGATTGGATCTAGAAAAATAACTGCCACATTATTAATGACTATTATTCTTTAAAATTATGCACTTTTTATGATTGAAAGACTAAGCTACTTTTGTAAGTAATTTTGACAAACGGCTGATTTTTCTTGCTACAGTATTTTTATGGTAAACACCTTTACTTGAAGCAGATGAGAACTTTTTCTCAGCAATTGCAAATGCTGTTACAGCTTCTTCTTTCTTATTAGCTAGAACTAGAGTTCTTAGGCTCTTTTCAGCAGTACGACAAGCAGAACGCAACATAGAATTACGAGTATTTTTTACAGCAGTCTGTACAATGCGTTTTTTAGAAGATTTTTTATTGGCCATTTTAATAAATATATAGAAATTTAGAGCCTTCTTATAGCAAATTTTTAATATAGACTCAACCCCCTCGCTTTACGCTAGGGGGCTCACCGAAGTGCCTTGGCCTCTGCCAAGGCATCACGCCGAAGCCCACGGCGAAGGCGGACCGAAAGCCACAATAAACGCTATAGCTTCTTACCATCCGAAGTCACCGGAAAGAAATCCTCTTTTGACCTCATATGAGGTCATCCGCCGTAGCTTTCTTGTCCTCTGTAGCTTTAGCGGAGGGGGAAGCAAAGGCGGACTAAATGTAATCTTTAGCCCTACAATTTTTTGTTATCAGAGTTAACAGGAAAGAAATCCTCTTTCCAAGCCACCGTCGTCCCCTTCTGACCCTGATAATGACCAGTACCTTTCTCGCCATAGGCAACTTCAGGGGGCGATTCCATCTGCATAAAGACTAACTGAGCAACTCTCATCCCAGCCCTAAGCAATCTAGGATGAGGACCCAAATTCTGTAACTCAAGTGTTATTTGGCCCTCAAAATTGCAATCAATCCAACCACTCAAACTATGGTTTAACCATAAGCGACCCAAAGTACTTTTAAGCTTTAAATCCGCAACTACATCTCTTGGTAAGTTAATAATCTCTTGGGTAGTTGCTAAAACTACTTCACCAGGAAAAAGTGTAATCTGGTCTGCTGTAAAGGACTCCGGTTCTCTAGTTGGACAAATCCAATCATTACCGATTGTAACATCATAGGAAGATGGATTTACCTGCTCTAGAACAAATGGAATAATTCCCCCATTCTCTCCAAAGTTTCTAATCCAATGGTCTGGTTTAATCATGTTTTAATTATAAAGATATTAACTCAATAAAAGACTAAGTACCTAACGATAGCAAATGCTAATTTTTGGAGCAAATTTAGATTTTTAACTATTAGAACATTCTTTATTCTATTGACTGCTTAAAAGTCTAGAACAGTCTTAAAAGTTAGTACCCCAGTCTCCTTTGGGAGTCATTTTAAAATTAACAAAAACTGGTTTAGTCCGAGGCATTTTAGCCCCGATAAAATCAACAACATCCCTACAAACCTGATCTTTTCTTTCTATCCTTTCTGGATGACGATAACCTTCTATTTCAATCAACAGTCCGTTGTTATTTGGGATACATGGAATGCAAAGAATCAATATTGCTTCGGAATTAAGCGCATTTCCAGTAGTACTTAGTAATCTGGCAACAAGTGGCGCAAAATCTTCGGTAAAAGTACTAACTACAGATAGCTCAGGAGGACGGGCGTATATTTTTACAGTTGGCATGATTAATACTATCTTATCAATTTGAAAGAGTTAAGCAATTATAACCCACGTAATTCATTACTTGTATTTATTTTTAAATATCAAAGAAGATCAAAGGCACTCTGGATTGTTTGCAAGTTTTATAGTAAATTCCCGACGTCAAGAATTGCTTATGATATGGTAGTTTTTTGAAACTTTTCTTACTTAATTATTATGCTAAAAATATTATTATCAATTGCCATCTTCTGCCTAGTTTCTGCCTGTGCACCTCGTGGCGAGTATAAATCTGTTGATACACTATTAACTCTAGCTAAAGAACGTTATGCTAAAGTCGCAAACGTAGAAACTCCAGCTAAGGCTGAGCTTGCTCCATTAACTCAAAAGCTAGAACAAGTTGTAACGGATCATCAAATTGCAGCTGATATTGCTAAAAGTTTGCGTAAACTTACACATCAGGCTGGTTACCCTACACGCCCAGCAATGAGTGAACTTGTTTTACAGTATGAAAATATCGCTAGTAACCCGAGTAAGATAGTGAATGATGCTAGCTTAAAATTATTAACATCCAGAACATTTAATTTACTGGCTACAGAGCTTCAATCAACTGCTTTTAAACTTTCGTAAATGACAATCAAGATCGCCTTTCTTGGAGATATAGTTGGGCGATCTGGTCGTCAAATATTAATTGATAAAATTCCTGAGTTAAAAACTAAATATCAATACGATTTATTATTTGTTAATGGTGAGAACTCGGCCGGTGGTCGTGGCATCTCCCCTCAAATAGCTAATGATTTATTTAAAGCAGGTGTAGATTTCATTACTCTAGGAGACCACTGTTGGGACGAAAAGAAAATCATTCCAGTGCTTGATCAAAATCCAAAAATTATTCGCCCAGCAAATCTTTATACTAAAAGCGGCGGTAAAGGTTATTCGATTATTGAATTTCAAGGGACTAGGATTGCAGTCTTAAATATCATTGGCCGCGTTTTCATGCCAACGCTTAGTGACTGCCCTTTCCGCCTAGCAGAATCGTTAATTGAAAAAGAATTCGCTGACTGTCCAATTAAAGTAATTGATTTTCATGCTGAAGCAACATCAGAAAAGTATGCTCTATTTAGATTTCTTGCTGGAAAAGTTAGCCTAATAGTTGGAACACACACCCACGTTCCAACTGCCGATCATCAAATCAGTAAAGGCACAGGCTATGTAACAGATTTAGGCATTTGCGGAAGCTATGCTCATGTTATTGGAATGGACCAGCAAGCCGCGATTCAGAGATTCCTTGATGTTCCTGCTCATTTTGAGCCAGGCACTGGAGAAGAAAAGGTTTCTGGTATTCTAGCTAAAATTGATAAAACTAGCGGGAATTGTTTAGAGATGGAACGAATTAGTCTTTAAACTTTTAAAATAAAAAGTTAACAGCAATTGCATTCCCAAATAATAATCAGATAAAAATAAAATTTATTATATTAATATCAAAAAAACAACGCTATAATTGGGGAATCACTTGGCTAGCATAGGTTAAGTGGTTCTCACTCTCTAAAGATTTAGCAATTGAATATATTCTCAAAAAAAGCTTTTACATTAATTGAATTGTTAGTAACAATTGCGATTATAAGTATTCTCGCTTCCATGGCAATTTCTGCGTTTACTTCCTATCGTCAAAGAGCCAAAGATTCTGAGGCGATTGCCCAGATATATAACTTTAGAACAGCGATAGAAGCTTACCTTGGTGCTACTTCAAATGGAATTACTTGTAACGGTTCTATTACTCCGTCTGGTGTCACGAGTGGGACAGGAAATTGCTCTTATTCGAATTTTACTGGGTTTACTCATCAGCAGGGAGTAAGCCTTGGTTGGTCTTTTGATTATGCTAACGGTACACTAAATGGTTATATTTTAACGGGAGGACATTGTCAGGGCTCTCCTGGAGGTAGTGGCGGTGGTCAGTTAAAAAGTTTCTTTACTACATCAGGCTTTAGCGATGATAACACTGGAAAAATAACTAAACTTGGTGGTTCAGCTTTAGACTGCTCAGATTAAAATACACTTTGTGAAATTCAAATCTGTAATATTAATCTTGCCTGCAATCGCTACTGAGATTTTCTTTGTTTTTTATCTATTATCTCAAAATACACACCCCTTATTAAGTGAAGATGGCCTGATTGAAAATCTGCAGATCTTAATGCTAGGTATGGCAATATTTTATTCATGGAGAATTTTTTCTTTGAAAAATCTTTCTTATCGAAAAATTTTTTTTGTGGTTGCAAGTATTTTATCAGTTATACTATGCGAAGAAATATCTTGGGGACAACGAATTATTAACTTTGAGGCTCCTAAAATTTTTTTAGCCCACAATGTTCAGCAGGAATTTAACTTTCACAATCTTTCCTTTATAATCTATAAAAACAATACAATCATGATGGGATTAATGCTCTTTAGCGGCCTCACGATTTTAAGCTTGCACTTAAAGCCCGTATTACTTCTGAACAAATTATTTATGCCAGAATTTTATCTGTTTTTTTTCACGATGCTGCCATTCGTAATTTGGACTATCTCACAAGTGGATAATTTTATTTTTAATGGAACCAGCCAGATTATGAAAATGCAAGAGGTTCATGAATTACTTTTTTATTCTAGTCTTATGCTGTACATACAGAATTTATATTCGAAGCAAAAGAAACTAGAATTCAGGTAATACTGCTTGCTCATAGATCTTTTTAGCAGCTAGCTCTGTTAAGTCCTCCACAGCCTGACCTTCCTGACTACGGGCAATCTCACGCTCATTTAGTCCCTGCAAATCATTTGAATTTAATCCACTAGCTGAGAACCCTGGAGAGGATGTAACAACTGCGCTGGCTGCTGTACCATAGGTTTGCGATAATATTATTCGAGGATTGGACCATAAAGTTACACCAGTATTCGATAGCAACTCTGCTGAAATACCCAATACGGTATCTTGCTGTAAAGCTGTGTCAGTTGAGGCCGTAACCGAAGCTGTTTGCCTTTCAAATTTAAAAATTTCAGAGACTAATATGGCATCTGCTGATAATTCAGTCTCCACTACTTTTAAAGTACCGTAGCGATCGAAACGATCTTTTAATGCTTCTGTTAATAATACTCCAGCTTGAGACTCAGTAGAATTATTAGTAACTTCTCTAACATAAACCGTCTTGATCGAACTTGGCAGAATACTTCCGCTACCTTGGAATTGAAAACCACAGGCTAGTAAATTGATTGCAAAAAAAGTAACTAGAAGTTTTTTCATGGATAAATGAATTTAGAATTACTACAAGATTAATATAGTCTTAGTATTTGTCAAATATGCAAAATTGAACGAATCTCCAATATTAATTTTATGGCTTATAATACCGCAGACAGTTTTTTATAAATTACTCTTCGTTCGATTTCGGAATTACAAGAATCAAACTGATCAAATAACCCAAAATGATAGAGCCTTTCATTCATAGTCATAACATTAATTGAGGCAATACTCTCCGTTTTATAATCTGACCACAGTTTATAAACAGAATTGTGAATTTCAGTACTGGAAATCGAGGAATTACCAAAGAAACTTTCTACCAAGTCAACAAGTTGATTAACATCAGTTTCTTCAATTTTCCAATTAATTAAAAGATTTATTAACGATTGAACACCATCATCAGCAGCAGAAAGTATTTGAATTTCAGATATCAGTTCATCGTAATTCATTATGTACTTAAAACTATTATATTTATTGATATAAAGAAATAATCATTATTTATTTAGGATTGAAATGAGCAAAGAAACTTTAATCCAATTAGAGAATAATACTATTAATAAAAAAGACCTAAGGTTTTTAAACCTTAGGTCTTTTTCTCGTAAGTAAAATTTATTGAAATTTAAATCAAACCAACAGTACTAAACCCACAATCTACATAAGTAATCTCACCAGTAATCCCACAACTATAATCACTCAAATAAAACAATGCTGACTTAGCAACATCTTCTTGAGTTACATTACGCTTAAGTGGTGCAGCTTCGGCAAACTTAGTTAACATCTCTCTAAATCCTGGAATTCCAGAAGCAGCTAATGTTTTAATTGGACCAGCAGAAATTGCATTAACGCGAATATTATCCTGACCTAAATCAGCAGCTAGGTAGCGAACTGAAGCTTCTAGTGCAGCCTTAGCCACACCCATCACGTTGTAATTAGGAATTGCGCGAACAGCACCAAGGTAAGTTAATGTTAATATTGTTCCACCTGATTCTTTCATCATACCAGCGGCGCGAGCAGCTACGGCAATCAAAGAATATGCAGAAACATCAAGTGCTAAGTTAAATCCAGCACGAGAAGTAGCAGAAAAACGATTTGATAAATCTTCACGATTAGCGAACGCTACTGAATGGATCACGCCATCAAGCTTGCCCCAAGTAGCTTTTAGATCAACAAAAAGCTGGTCTAAGCTTTCATCACTTTGAACATCACACGGGTAAATTAGTTTACAATCAACTTCGGCCGCTAAAGGGCGAAGACGTTTCTCAATTGCTTCATTAACATAAGTCATGGCAAGCTCTGCCCCTGCTTGATGTAGTGCTTGAGTGATTGACCAAGCAATACTTTTTTCGTTAGCAACACCAAGGATTAGAAATTTTTTACCTTTTAAATTCATAGTAATATTAACTGTAAAATTTTTTGAACAAAAAAAAAGCCCCGCCTAATTCCCCTATTTTTTTTAAGAATTAACTTAAAAAAAACATTATAAATAGGGAATGTTGGCGAAGGCTTTCGATATTAAGCTTCAGCTGCCGGAGCAACTTCTTCTAAAGATTTTGAAACTAACGGTGAATCTACTAATTCGATGATTGCCATCGGAGCAGCATCACCAGCACGAGCACCAATTTTTAATACTCTAGTATAACCACCAGCTCTTTTTTCATATCGAGGTCCAAGCTCTGTGAATAATTTGTGCACAACGTCTTTATCAAAAACTGTATTGTAAGCTTTACGACGATTATGAAGATTATCTTTTCCAGCTTTTGTAATTAACGGCTCAACTACACCACGAAGATCTTTAGCTTTAGCCAAAGTTGTTTGAATTCTTTCGTGACGTAAGAGCGACGTAACTAAGTTGTTTAGCATCGCTACACGGTGAGAAGACTCTCTCTTAAATTTTCTAAAATTTTTCTTATGACGCATGTCTTAATCCTTAAAGTTGTTCAGCTGACCCTTCACGAGCTAAGCGATCAAGCTCTTCACGTGATGGAATACTAACAATATCCATTCCCAAACCTAAATTCATCTTAGTCAAGATTTCTTTAATTTCATTTAAAGACTTACGACCAAAGTTTTTAGTTCTTAACATTTCCCCTTCACTACGGCTGACTAATTCGCAAATATACTTAATATCAGCGTTTTCTAGACAATTAGCGCTACGCACGCTTAATTCTAGTTCATCAATTCGACGGTAAAGATTTTCATTCAGCTGTGCTTTTGGCATCTCAGTAATAACTTCTTGTTGTACTTCGATTAAGCCATCACCAACAAATAATGCTAACTGATCATAAATAATGTTAGCAGCTTGAGATACAGCAACTCGTGGCTCAATACTTCCATCTGTCCATACTTCAAGAACAAGTTTGTCATAGTCAGTTCTTTGACCAATCCGAGCATCAGTAACATTTAAATTTACTTTGCGAATTGGTGAGAAAATAGAATCAATGAAGATTGTTCCGTCTGGAGCACCTTCAACTTTATTTTTCTCAGCAGTTACGTAACCACGTCCACGACGTACTGTAACTTCCATTTCAATTTTGCCTCCAGGAGAGATTGTAGCAATGTGTTGTGCAGCATTAACGATAGTTACAGCAGGATCCCCTTCGAAATCTCCAGCAGTAACAGGACCAGCTTCAGACTTCACAATGCGAAGAGTTGCAACATCCTTATCATTTAAGTCAATTACAACTTCTTTTAAATTCAAGATGATTTCAGTTACATCTTCCACAACACCAGAAATAGTTGCGAACTCATGTTGAACTTTATCAATTCGAACTGAAGTGATCGCAGAACCTTCTAAAGTAGAAAGTAATACGCGACGTAAGGCATTACCAATTGTTAAACCAAAACCTCTTTCTAAAGGCTCAGCAACAAATTTACCAAAACTTCCATCCTGAGAGCTGTCCTCTACTTCGATTCTTTTTGGCTTGATAATATCACTTAATCTTACTTTCTTCATGCAATCTCCATTCTCAAAATATTACTGCAAACTTAAGTTGCAATATTTGTAATCCCTGTTTGTAACTAATTATACGCGACGAGTTTTTCTTGGTCGGCAACCATTATGTGGAACCGGAGTAGTGTCTTTGATTAATGTAATCGACAGTCCAGCGCCGTTGATAGCTCTAAGAGCAGACTCACGACCAGCACCAGGTCCGTTAACATAAGCAACTACAGAACGCATGCCAGCAGCTTCACGAGCTTTACGAGCAGCATTTTCTCCAGCAACCTGAGCAGCAAAAGGCGTCGATTTACGAGAACCTTTAAAGCCGTGAGCTCCAGAACTTGACCATGAAATTACGTTTCCAGTTGGATCAGTAATCGTAACGATCGTGTTATTAAAAGTAGAATTCACATAGGCAAAACCTACGGGAACATTCTTTTTAGCTTTCTTCTTTTTTGCTACAGCAACAACTTTTCCTTTAGCCAAGGTAAACTCCTATTATAAAATTATTTTTTCACCATTTTCTTGCCAGCAACTGCTTGCTTAACTGGACCTTTACGTGTGCGTGCATTTGTACGTGTTCTTTGACCACGAGCAGGCAAACCTTTACGATGACGAAGACCACGGTAGCAACCAAGATCCATCAAACGCTTTAAGTTTGATTGTGTCTCTCGTCTTAAGTCCCCTTCGATTTTGTAAGCACCAGATTCTAACAAGGTACGAATTGACGCAACTTGATCATCTGTTAAACTTTCTGAGCGAATAGATAAATCGATTCCCGCAGTATTTAAAATACGGCGTGAGCTAGTAAGCCCTACTCCATAAATGTAAGTAAGCGCGTATTCCACTCTTTTTTTCTTTGGTAAGTCCACACCACCAATTCGAGCCATAATTCTCCTTCTATAATGTTATCTTAATAAACCCTCCGCTTTATATTTCTGAAAATAACAAACTTATTAAAGGAGGGTTTGATGTTATTTTCTACGGCAAAAAATGGCTAAGCCATTATTTTGCTCGCCCAGCGTTCTTCATTTTTTGTCAAAAATGAAGAACGCTGGGTTTATTTTTATTAACCTTGTCTTTGTTTGTGCTTTGGATTCCGTGCACAGATTACGTGAACAGTACCTTTACGGCGAATCACTTTACAATAATCACAAATCTTTTTTACTGAAGCTCTAACCTTCATAATCTCTTTTGTTTTTAAAATCACAAGTACGGCAAAAAAATATTTTGCCCAACGAAACTACTTAACTAAGTATTAGACACCGAAACTCTCCTAACTCTCTAGAAAAGCAACAGAAAATACAACTCTAATTAAGTCTCTTTTCAATAATTTACTAAGGGCGCAAATATTAACATTTTTTGATTATATTGCAAGTCTACCCGCTCACTTATCGAAATTTCGGCTAAGATAATCTATCTAAAATTGCCTTTTGGACACCATCTACTGTCCCATCCCCATCAATTTTAATTAATTGACCAGTTTTTTGATAATATTCCACAAGAGGCGCTGTTTGCTTCCAATAAACCTTTAGTCTGTTTATCAACACTTCTTGGTTATCATCAGCACGCGCAGTCTCCAAAGAACGAAGCTTAATACGGTCGACTAATAACTGTTCAGGGACCTCTAATTCAACAACTTTTAAGTTGCCATCCATCGACTTAACCAAGTCACCAAAAGCTTCTGCCTGTGGAATAGTCCGAGGTGTGCCATCCATTAAAAACCCATTTTTGCAATCTGCTTGCGACACCCGTTTCTTAACCACATCCATTAAGACGTTGTCGGGAACTAGCTCACCAGAGTCAATTATAGACTTAACTTGAATCCCTAAAGGACAACCACTAGCTACCGCCTCTCTAAAAAGATCGCCGGAGGAAATGTGTGGAATACTAAGTGCCTTTGCTAGCAACTTAGCTTGAGTTCCTTTACCAGCTCCCGGAGGTCCCAGTAATACAATTACATTCATCGCGTATTCCTCTTAAGTAGCTAATTTATCTTTTCAGAGCCTTTGATCTTAATTTTCTCATCGACACAGCACCAACTTTATTGTTGGAACTTTTTTCCATGAAAGCTTGATACTGTTGACCCATAACGTGTGATTGAATCTGAGAAGCTAAATCCAAAGTAACTGACACTACAATCAAAATTGCCGTACCACCAAAAATATAAGCAAAGGACTGCGTGTTAAGCTCTAAATAGATGAACTGTGGAATTAAACAAATGGCAGCGATGTAGATTGCCCCCCAAAAAGTTAGGCGATTAAGAACCCCATACAAGAACTCCGCAGTTTGTTCTCCCGGACGAACTGAAGGAATAAAACCACCTTGCTTCTTCAAGTTCTCTGCTACTTCCTTTGGATTATACATAATTGAAGTATAGTAATAACAGAAGACAAAAATTAGTGTTGTGTAAACAACAGCATACGGCCAGCTATCTGGAGCTATAAATGCCATGATATCAGCAAGTATTAGATTATCCGGATTAAACTGCGCAATCGTTGCCGGTAATGATAAAAATGCCACGGCAAAAATTGGTGGAATTACACCTGCCATATTGACCTTTAATGGCAAGAACTGGGTCTGGGCTTGAGCCATATTATTACCAACCATTCTTCGCGGATACTGTACAGGGATTTTCCGTTGAGATTTCTCAACAAAAACGATGGCCGCAACAGTTGCAAAGACAAATATTAAGATAAACAAAATAGCGAAAGGACTAACTTCCCCAGTTCTGGTTAAAGCTAAAGTTTCCATCATTACCTGTGGCATCCGTGCGATAATACCAGCGAAGATAATCATACTAATTCCATTACCAATACCGCGCTCAGTGATTTGCTCCCCTAACCACATAATGAATGCTGTCCCAGCAGTTAAGGTCATCATTGTGGAAATACGAAAATTCCAACCGGGATCTAATGCCAAGCCTTGAGATTCTAATCCTTTAGCAATCATAAAACCTTGGAATAATGCCAATAGAATCGTAGCCTTTCTAGTATAACCAGTAATTATTTTCTGCCCAGACTGTCCTTCTTTCTTAAGAGCATCTAAGGCCGGAACAACCGGAGTAATAAACTGCATAATGATCGAAACTGAAATGTAAGGCATGATCCCCAAAGTGAAGATCGAAAAGTTTTCTAACGATCCACCGGAAAACATATTTAGAAGACCGAAGAGTGTTCCCCCAGCCTGTTGAAACATGTTACGTAGGGCCTCTACGTTAATCCCAGGAGTAGAAACAAAAACTCCTAGACGGTAAACGGCTAGCATAAAAAGTGTAAACCAAATTTTCTTTTTTAGTTCAGGAATTTGCTTAATATTATCCAAGCTGGAAATCATTTTTTGTTCAAATTTTAAAGTAAATTTCAAAAGTGTTTGTGCAAAAAGCAAGCACTTTGGAAGCCTACCTATATAGACTATTATCGAAAACAAGAAGGAATGTTATAGCAATAATCCAAGAAAAATGGCAAGTTAACTATTATCATTCACTCTGAGCTTTTGGCTAATGACCACCACCCCATTTCTTAACAAATCGGCAGCTCGACTAGCACTTCGCGGGATCCTGCAACAACAAACAACTTCCCAACTAGCAGAAGCCCAAGCGAGGGTTCCTCAACACCTAAGGCTTTTCATAAAGAAACAAATTAATATTACTTCCCCAAGTGGCTTGGCAATCTTGGCATATCAGCCCCATTTTCGAGGAGAAGTTAATTTTACTGAGATACTTAAAGATCTTGGATTAAGCTCCAAGATATTCTTACCGCAGATATCTGATCAATCTTATCTTAAATTTTTAGAACTTAAGGAAAACCTGACTTTAGGAAAGTATGGAATCTTAGCGCCAACAAACTCTCAGGAACTCTTAGCTAGTGACTTTCAATTAGTCATTGCTTTAATTCCAGGACTTGGTTTTGATCTCCTTGGTAATAGACTAGGCCGAGGCTTGGGTTTTTATGATCGCTTTTTAGCGAATTACCCGTTACCATCTAAACTGATTAAAATTGGCGTGGCTCTTGACTGTCAAATTACCCAACAACTCCCAATAGAAGATCATGATCAAAAAATGGATTATTTACTTACGGAAACTGGACTTATTAAGTTAACTCCATTAATTTGTTGATATGGGAAAAACACTTTATTCAAAGGTCTTTGACGAACACGTTGTCAGCGAATTAAAACCAGGAGTCTTTCAACTTTTCATTGGACTTCACTTAATTCACGAAGTAACTACTCCACAAGCATTTGCCATGCTAGAAGAACTTGGACTAAAGGTAAAATATCCGGAGCTGACCTTTGCTACGATCGATCACATTATCCCTACAAAGCACACGCAACGCCCCTTCTTAGATATCCTTAGTGAAGATATGGCGAGTGAGTTAGAGCGTAATGTTAAGCAATATGGAATTCGCTACTTTTCTCCACAAAACGGCGAGCAAGGAATCGTGCATGTAATTGGACCAGAACAAGGACTAACTCAACCTGGCATTACAATTTGTTGTGGTGATTCACACACGGCAACTCACGGAGCATTTGGAGCTATCGCTTTTGGAATTGGCACTTCTCAAGTTCGTGATGTTTTAGCCACACAAACTTTGGCAACCCAAAAATTAAAAGTTCGGCGAATAAATGTTAATGGTAAATTGGCTCCTGGAGTTTATGCTAAAGATGTAATTCTTTACATCATCAATAAACTTGGTGCCAACGGTGGTGGCGGATATGCCTATGAGTATGGAGGAGATGTCTTTGACCGATTTACTATGGAAGAGCGAATGACTGTTTGTAACATGTCCATCGAAGGAAGTGCTCGCTGTGGATATGTAAATCCCGATCAAACCACTTATGATTTCATTAAGGGTCGCCCTTACGCACCAAAAGATAGTGACTGGGATGCTCGCTTAAAATATTGGGAATCAATTAAATCGGATTCTGATGCAATTTATGACGATATCGTAAATTATCGTGCCGAAGAGATCGCTCCTATGGTTACTTGGGGAATCGGGCTTGATCAATCAGTTTCAATTACTTCACCCCTCCCCCAAAATCCAGAATCCGCAAACATGAATGCCGCAGGCTTTACGGAAGCGATGGAGTACATGCAATTTACACCCGGGGAAAAACTTATTGGTAAAAAAATTGATTTAGCTTTTCTCGGTTCATGCACCAACGCTCGAGTTTCTGATTTTCAATTAGTGGCAGATCTTATTTCTCAAAATAATTTTAAAGTTGCTGCTGGTGTTCAAGCATTAGTTGTCCCTGGATCGCAGAACGTAAAAGTTGAGTTAGAAAAACTTGGTATTTTAAAAACCCTTGCTGCTGCAGGTTTTGAAATTAGAGAACCAGGTTGTTCAATGTGCTTAGGGATGAATCCGGATCAACTTGTTGGTGACCAACTTTGTGCCTCAACCTCAAATCGTAATTACAAAGGACGGATGGGTTCTCCAACCGGCCGAACACTAATTATGTCTCCAGCCATGGTAACAGCCGCTGCAGTTACCGGAGAGATTCAGGATTGTCGAAAAGTTTTTAATATCAAATAGCAATGAAAGATTTAATTGTTAATCAAATTTCAGGTCGTGGGCTGCCATTAATCGGAGATGATATTGATACCGATCGGATTATGCCTGCTAGATATTTAAAGGAATTAACTTTTTCTAATCTGGGGAAATATGTTTTTGCTGATGAAATTATTTCTTCAGAAAAAAAAGGTTTAACCCACCCTTTTGTTGACCCAACTTATCAAGGAGCAAACTTCCTAATTGTTAATTCCAATTTTGGTTGTGGATCTTCTAGAGAGCATGCTCCTCAAGGAATAAAACGTTGGGGCATAGACTGCATTATTGGCGTTTCTTTTTCTGAAATATTTTTTTCAAATTGCTATTCAATTGGACTTCCCTGCTTAACGGTAAATCCTGAACTTGCCGAACAGATTCAAAATATTATCCTTCAAAATCCAACTGCAGGTATTAGTTTAGATTTAACTGTGGGCAAATTATCTATCGCGGAAAACCTATTTTCATATTTCCTTGACCCCGGACTGCAGTCCGCTTTTACTACCGGCAATTGGGATCAAACAAAAGGCCTACTTTATAATGAGCATTTGATCGCTAAAAAAAGACAGGAATTACCGTATTTATTTTCTAGTTTATAACTTAAAAAGACCTAGTCATAAAATACATAAAGATTCCAATTAAATTTGGAAATCAATTCACGTGATTGCTATATTTTAAAGTTGAAATGCACTAGCTAAATCTCAATTAAAAATGGAGGATTTTTCATTCGATAAGATTCATCAAGGTTAGCAGCATTGATAAAAGTAGTATCTGCAATTACTTTTTTTCCATAAGCTTCGTGAATATGTCCAAAGACATGGAATTGTGGCTTAACCTTTTGAACTACAGATAGTAAAGCTTCACAGCCACATGACAGACCATATTTATTTGAATCTAAAATCTTTGCCGGTGGAGTATGTGTTATTAAAAAATCCGTATTGATTGGAATTTGACTGTAGATTTTTGCTCGTTCCTCTTCACTTTTGATATTAAAGGCCCAATTAAAAAAGTATGGTTGCCAAGGTGTGCCATAAAAAACTTTGCTTTGGATTTCTATTGCCTGATCAAGCAAATAAATAATTCCGGCCTCTCGGCAAAGCAACTCCGCCTCCTCTTTCTTTAAATCTCCTAAATAATTAGGGTCTAGACACCAGTCATGATTCCCAGCAATGAAGATCTTATGGGAATAGGTCAAACTTCCATACCAACTAATAAATTCAATAAATTCTTTTCGTTTCCCGAGACCAGTCGCATCTCCTGCGTGAATGATAATATCTGCAGAAGGTAATTCGGAAAGTCTTAAATGTTGATTATGAGTATCACTAATTAGTACAACCTTCATCTTATTACTTGGCCCAAGTTAAACATTTATCCGTTTAAAAAAAGTTTTCTATTTTAGTTCGTTCATGAGCATGCAAGCTAAGGGAAATTCAAATGGGAATCTCCAAGGGTTACCAAAATTATCATTCTCATTAATGAATTTACTCAGTTGCACCTTGGCGCATTCGAAATCTTTCTCTAAATAGCAAGAAAGACCTACCCAAAAATAACCATTTATTTCACCAAATTTAAGAAAATCACTTTGTAAGGTTTTTTTTAGTAAAAACTGAGTAACTCCATATACGTCACCATTAACCCTTTCTTCTGGCTCTTCTATTAATAGATGGTTCTGAGCAAATCGCTTTCCTTTGCCATAATCCAATAACCATCGATACAATGGCAAGTTACTTTTGTAGCGATTACAATCATAACAATTCAGAGCTTCCTTTTCCCTCAGAAATGTTTCCACTTCAGCTAGTATTTTCTTGGATAATTCTATAGATCCCTCCATTATGCTAAATGCTAATTGATTCTGAAGCACGGCTAGCCAGTCCTCAGGTAACATCCGGTGTTCGAAAGTTTGTTGCCCAACTTCCAGGTCTTTCGCGGTCGATCCAGACTTAAATTTGCCTATAGTTTGATCAAGAATGAACTTTGCTTTCTTTAGTTTGTATTCCCTTGTTAAGGCGGGAATAATCATAACTGCTAGGCCCAAATCTTGCAGATCCTTCTCTATATACATTTCTGCATTGGATAATTCTTGTTTTGTTGATTTTCTTGGGTCGTGGGCGGAAGAATAAATTATCTGCCCATTGGCGGCACCCTCAGGAAACCAACAAATTTCATGAACTTGATCTCCCCCATGATCCCCATCTCCCACCATACATGTATGAAATCTAATAAACTTTTTTTCCGATTGATTACCCGATAATTCAAAGTTAATCTTAGCAGAGCTCCAACCACAATATACCTCCCCGTTTAAGTCATCGTAGGAGCGAATTTGCAACGTTCCTTTTTGACTAAAGGAAACATAACCAATAATTGAATTGATCGTAAACCATCCAAATTTATTTTTCTTAGCGTTCATCGTTCTAGTCGGATCGTAGTGTGCAGGGCCTCCCCAACTTCCACCAGATGACATTTTTGGTATAACTGAATCTTGCAATCCACATTCCGATCCCAAAGGTCGAGAAGCCGATATCCTAAACTGACTCTTAGGCTTTCTATCTACCAAGACAAGATATGATACTATCAAAAAAAAGATCAGAACTGCTACTAGAGAAATAATCTGTATAAAACTCCTGTTAAAAAGATTCTTTTTAATCATAAACAGAGAATTAACAGTCAATCAAGTTATGCTCGGTATCATAAGCGACAGATTTTAAAACAGCAATTCTCAAAGTCACTGCTAATATTATTGCCGTTCCTCAAAGAACTCTTGATATGATCTTAATTCAATGATCGTTGCCTCTGAAGCTTGTATAAATGGATGGCCTTTCTTAATTCCACGCCGGTGCGCATCAGTAAAGCCGTTGGATACAAATGAAAGTGTTCTGGGAGTTAAAGCCTTCCAACCAGAATGTTGATTATTATGATCATAGAGTAATTTCTCTCCAGGATGAAACTTTAAATATTCTTTACGAAACGGTAGACCCTTTAGCATTAATCCATGAGTGTGACCACTAAAGACTAAATCTAATGCTGGATAATCGGCATCAGACAAGGAGTCAATGGAATGTGCTAAGACAACTGTGGGATGATCTTCCACCAAAGAATTTACACTAATATTACCTTTCTTAAAAAAATGGGCATCTTTTCTAATCTGATGATAAACATCATCCAGTCCAATAATTTCTAAGCGATCGCTACCTTTTTCTAAAATAACATGCTGATTGATTAAGACTTCGATCTTTGCACGTTTTACAGTCTCAATAACGTGATCAATTCCCGCGTCATAATCATGATTGCCAGCAACAAAGAATGCTCTCGGGACATTATGTCTTAATAAACGCAGCGCTGCCAATCCCTCGTCTCCCAAATCACTTTTTTTCCCATCAACTAAATCACCAGTAATAGCTAAAAAATCAATATTTAATTTTGGAAGTTCTCTGGCAATTGCCACCAACTGATTCAATGATCGGCGATCTTTAAACTGCAAATGGATGTCACTTAAGTGTAAAATACGACAACCATTAAACTGGGACTCCCTAGAAAGATTTAAGAGCGGAGCGACATACTCATGTAAATTAACCTCTCCGACTACACGTGCTGGACGTTCCGAAATGCTTGATTTTCTAAACTTGCAGGCACTTTTAAAATCCCCTTTCGTGTAATCTGTCAGTCGCCACTTACTTTTTAGTTCAGGGTCAATCTTTTTTAAGCCCTTTAAGCAGGCAAATTTTCTGGGCTTATCTTTAACTTTTCTAATTTCATTGCGATGACAACAACATAAAGCAGCTAGCAAAGTAACCGTACTTAAAAAACTTTCGGTTGGTAATGTGGGTAACTTAGAACTTTCTGAAGGGGATTGAACAACTGGTACAGACGGCATAAGGAAATGCTATAATGCTAAAACTTATGCCTGAGTTTATTACCATAGAACACTTGAATTTACAGTAAAAATCTTTCTAATCACGTTCTATCTTCTAAGTCCTATTTAACAAATGCAATATATAGGACAGTCTTTAGTTATGAGTGCTAAACGCAATTCCAAAGATAAATATTAATAATTAGACTTATTTTCAACAATAACAACATGTTAACTTTAAAGTGCCAAGGATAATAAAAAAAATCTTGCAATATCCTTGGCACTAAATTAAACTATAAAAATGCACCTAAGAAAAAGAGAGATCGCCAAGATCTTCACAAAAAAAAGTAAAATCTTCCCTGTTTTAGGCCTGCTTGGCCCTCGACAAGTTGGAAAGAGTACGTTCTTAATTCATGAGTGGGCACATAAATTAAATGCTACTTATATTACCCTAGACTCCAGTATCGAGTTACAAAAAGCAAAAAAATCACCGGAAGATTTCTTAATCCGACACACTGAAAATTTAACAAAAAAAATTATTATCGATGAGATACAAAAAGCACCGCGTCTTTTTGATTCAATAAAATTTTTAGTAGATCAGAATAGAAGGATTGGACTATTTACGGTTTCGGGTTCAGTAGAATTTTCAAATATTTCTGGAGTCCGTGAATCATTGACTGGAAGAATTGGCCTTAACAGGCTCTATCCACTAAACATTAGCGAGCTAA
Source organism: Bdellovibrionota bacterium (assembly GCA_041740355.1). Lineage (GTDB taxonomy): Bacteria > Bdellovibrionota_C > UBA2361 > UBA2361 > CALJRW01 > JANNBC01. The sequence goes on along the minus strand of JBGSMD010000038.1, from coordinate 155,694 downwards.
GCAAATCAAAGCCAGCACGACAATTGATCGACTTACTAAACGGAAAAATCAATTTAAAAGTAAACAATGTCAATCTAAAAAAACATAAAGACACTTGGTTAGAAAGAGGTGGCATCCCTATTTTTTGTGGACTTGGCGACAAAATAGAACGATCTCTTCAAATTGAAAACTGGATTCAAACTATCTGCTATCGAGATATTCAAGAACTAAATCTTAATAACCTAAATGGATCAATAGCAATTGAAATTTTAAGATTAATCGCACATGAGCCTTTAGTAAATATTAGCGTTTTAGCAAAGGAAATTTCAACATCCAGACTTAGTGTTCAAAAACATATCAATGCCTTAGAATCTTTGTTTATTATTTATAAATTACCTAACTATGCAAATCGAACAGCTCACAATCAATATTCAATATTTGATACAGCACTCCTCAATTATTGGCTAGATATCAAAAACCCGATTTCCGAAAAACTTCAACATAAAATATTCTTATTAAATGAAATATATTCTCAATTTCAAAATTATGGTCAAATGACACCAGAAATCTTTCACTATTCTTCTGACTCCAAGTCAACTGTCGATCTAGTCATTAAAACCAAAGAAAAGATTACAGGAATAAATTTATATTTTAAATCAACTGAGCCTTCTAACTATGAGCTAAGAAGTATCAATAGTTTTTTAAAAAAATACCCTTCGGCAAATTTTTTAATTTTCGCACCAATTCAAGAAGTTAATAAAATTACCAAAAATATCACAATGATTCCTTGGGAAACTATCCTATCTTAACCCAAGCCGAATTCGAACTTCCTCTGGATTGGGACTAAAATACTTACTTAAATTCTGCGGCGAATTTTTACTTTCCATTTTCTCATAGTAAATCAGCAAAGCCTCCAAGAGCTCCCTTCCTTGCTTAGTTTTAGCGGCTTGAATTGGGGTTTTATTATCCAACATCGGAATTTTAGTTTTGTACCACATTTCAATATGCTGGCGCCCCTTCTCTGTTAGCTCTTTAATAAATTCAGGACTGTGCAATAAATCTGTGTTTTCAGAAATCTTCTCATTTTCTTCGTCTCGATCTAAATGGGGAACAATTAATGGCTTACAACTATTTCCCAAGATTTTAGTAAATTCTTGTCTAATTTTCTTAGCTCGCCTCGAAGAATTAACTTCGACAATTAATGAATTTTTATAAATGGTTGCACGCCCCACAATAATTGTCTCTAAGGCCTTATTCTTACCCTTCTCAAACAAATCAAATTTTAGTCCAACTTTATTTTGTTTCGCAACACTTAACTTATTCCAACGGACAATCAGTTCCTCTAAAGAAATATTATCACAAGCTTCAATTTTCTGCTTTAGCTTGGTCAAAACGTCTTCTACTGAATCGTGAATTTTAAAAACTACATCCAAAAATTCCATCGGGTCACCATCGGTGTTATTAATGCTTAAGGGTAGATTCGATATTTCAATATTACTAGAAATCAATTCACTAAAGACCTTAATCCGAGCAATATCTCTAGTAAACCATAGTGGCAGTTCCTCCTGATCAACAAAATTTTTAAACTCTTTTAACAGTGCGTTCCGAGCCTTAATTACTACTAATAAGTCGCTTTCATTTAAGGGATATGGAGATATTCCCGCAAGAAAATTAATGCCATATAGATTAACTACACGAGCAAAAATAATTGATCCACGGGACAAGATTTGAGAAGCTGCTGATTCTCTTATTTCAAAGTTTGAATCAGTAAACAAGTCCTTAAGTTCTAAACCAACACTTGGATTAACTTGATTTACCTGGAACCAAGAAGTGATACTCCTGGAATTTGCACTTAAAAATAATTGCTCTGCATGATTAAAATATTTATTATATCTAGAATTCTTAATCGTTACGAATTCACCAAAAGTCAGATAGATATTTTTGCCAGACTGAACTTTTAAAAAACCCGGGAAAGACCCTATTAGCCAGTAAGAAAAAAGGTGTTGAATTACTTCTTCACTAGTTGCATCAATATCTTCAGGGGCTTCGCCTGTTGTTCGTGCAAAGGTATCTAATGCCTCCTCAAATATTTCAGGAAAGTCATCATGAATAATTTCAAAGCTCTTTATAAAAACCGAGTTCTCAGTTTCTCTAATCAAGCGATACTTTTGCTCTAGATTAGAGTCAGAATTAGCTCCACAACATTTTTTATACTTCTTGCTACTACCACAAGGACATTTAGATGAAGGAGGGATTTGGTTTTCCATTTTAATTTTATAGAATAGAATTATTTTAAGTTTTCTATTAACATCAATTTGGGGTTTACTGTAATTATTTTCCTATAATCTTTTGCTCTGTGTGGTCATAGCGATAGTCAACAATTTCACCGTTCAAAATGAAATGGATTGCTTGTTCAATTACATCTAGGGGGCGACAAACCATTCTCTTGGAGAGTGGCGCAGTCCATTTTTATCAAAAATATCAATATTTAGGCAGGAGCTACCAAAGAAGTTATGGAGTAACAATTCCAGCTTTTGAGGGTTCAAGTTAAAGCACTGAAAAGTACTAATAATTTTTACAGGTGCCATTAGGTATGTGGGATCATCGATTGCATTTTGAATTCTTTTTTCAATAGAAGTTTTTGAATAACCAATTTTATAGAGATTATTAATTCTGTTTATCAATGGGTCAGTACTTAATGTTTTTAGAACATAAATAAATCCAGAGTCGATGTCATTAATTTCGATATTATCAAAAGCATTTAGCAGATTTTCATATATTTCCGTAACACGCCTTCCGTTCCTGTAGAGTTCTCTGGCCAATGACCGTAATAAAAGGTTTGACTCTGTTCCGTTTTCAAAGATACATCGCATTCTTGCATTTGTTTTTCCATTTATATTTTTTCTTTTACTAATGTCAGCGACATAGATTAACTGTCCTTTTAAGATGAAAAAGTTTCCAATACTATATATCATAACTGCTGTAATAGGTGTACGTCTAGCCTGCATTATTCATAAGAGTATGTAGCAAGGATTTTAAATAACAAAAAAAGCCATTGTTGACTCCAATCAGAATCAACAATGGCTTCTACTAATAATTATTGATTGAAACTATACTAGCTCAACAGTCCCACCTGCTTTTTCAATTTTTGCTTTTGCTTCTTCGGAAATAGCGTTAACTTTCACAGTTAGCTTTTTAGTAATCTCACCATTTGCTAATACTTTAACACCAGCTTTGTTAAAATTTTTAGTAGCATAACCTACTGCAAAAAGTGCTTCGGCATCAACTACCGAGCCATCAGCAAAATGACGATCAAGAATATCTAAATTTACTAAGTTGAAACGATTCATACCAGTAACTTTTTGGATTGAAGTAAACCCTACTTTTGGTAAACGACGGTAAAGAGGCATTGCTCCACCTTCGAACCAAGCAGGGATACTTCCACCAGCACGAGCTTTTTGACCTTTATGACCTTTACCAGCAGTTTTACCAGTACCAGAACCGATACCACGTCCCTTACGAGTTCTTGGTTTAACAGAACCTGGATTTGGAGCTAAAGTTGAAAGTTGTTTGTGTTCAGACATTTTATTTACCTAAGGTTTATACTTTTATTATTTTGCGTCAGTTACATAAACTAAGTGTTTAAGCTTAGTAATCTTACCAAGGATACATGGATCTTCAGCGCTAAGAACAATTTCTTTGCCGATCCTACCAAGACCAATACTCTTTAAAGTAGCGATTGTTCTTTTTGTCTGACCGCTATTGCTACGGACTTGACGAATTAAATATTTACTAGACATCTTCTGATCCAATATAAAAAATTTATGCTTATTAATAAGCGCTATAATTTAAATCTTCTAGTGTTTTACCACGTAGAGATGCAGTTTCTTCTGGGCTTCTAAGACTTAAGAAACCACTTAATACTGCCATAATAGTGTTGTTAGCACTTGTCGATCCGATACACTTAGTACGGATGTCATGAATACCAGCAGCTTCAGCAACAGCACGTACTACCGAACCAGCAATTACCCCTGTACCAGGAGAAGCAGGCTTTAAGATTACGTGAGCAGGTCCAAATTCAGCAATTACTTCATGAGGAATAGTTCCGCCATTCATCGGTACTTTAACGATGTTTTTTCGAGCAGCTTCAGATGCCTTACGAATTGCATCAGGAACTTCTTGTGCTTTACCAGTTCCAAATCCTACGTGACCTTGTCCATCGCCAGTAACAACTAGTGCGTTGAAACTAAAACGACGTCCACCTTTAACAACTTTAGCTACGCGATTAACGGCTACAGTTTTATCTGTTAACTCACCACAATCTTGAGTGCTAATTTTCTTTCTAGAAATTTTTTCTTTAGTTTTCATAACTTTTATAATTAAATCTTGAATCCAGCAGAACGAAGTCCTTCAGCAACCGCTTTAACTCGTCCAACATACTTAAAACCATTACGGTCAAATACTGCAGCATCAATACCTTTAGCTTGCATTTTTTTAGCAAGTAATTCCCCTACTAATTTAGCAGAGTCAACACTTTTAGTGCTAGCTGTAGTTTGAAAATCTTTATCTTTTGTAGAAGCAGCAACTAAAGTGCTACCAGTCACATCAGAAATAACTTGAGCATAAGTGTGAAGTGAGCTCTTAAAGATTGATACACGAGGCTTAGCTTCTGTACCATTAACCTTCTTACGAATCTTATACTTACTTCTAGTTCTTCTTACTTCTCTTTGCTTAATTTCTTTAAGTCCCATGACGATCCTCTATTTAAATCTTATTTATTTCTTACCACCAGTTTTACCAGCTTTTCTTCTTACTTGCTCACCAGCATAACGGATCCCTTTTCCAAGATACGGCTCAGGTGGGCAAGACTTTCTAATTTTAGAAGCAAAGTTACCAACTAGTTGTTTATTATTTGACTCTAAAAAAATTGCAGTATTCTTATCCACTGTGCAAGTAACACCTTCTGGTACTGCGAACACTACTGGGTGAGAATAACCAACAGAAAGAGTTAACTCTTTGCCAGCAAGCTTAGCGTTGAATCCAACACCTTGAAGCTCTAATCCTCTTTTCCACCCTTCAGTAACACCTACGATGCAAGTGTTAACCAAAGCACGGCTAGTTCCAAAATCAGCTTTAACTTGTGGGCTGTTTGGGTTACAAGATTTTGTTAATCCAAAAACAACTTGATTCTCTTGTTTCTGAACTTCAACATTCTGAGACAAAGTACAATCTAAACTTCCTCTTGGTCCTTTAACTGTTACAGTATTGCCATTCACAGCAATCTCAACTTTTGCAGGTAAATTAATTGGTTTTTTTCCGATTCTAGACATTCTACTATCCAATGATTGCTAAAATTTCACCACCAATGTTTCTTAATCGCGCTTCACGATCAGAGAACACTCCTTGAGATGTGCTAATGATAGCTACACCCATTCCACTCTTGATTTTTTCCAAGTCTTGAACACGTTTGTAAACGCGACAGCCGGGCTTGCTAACTCTTTTTAGAGAATTGATTAATGGTTCACCATCAGCATAAAACTTCAATTGAACGTGATACTTTGGGAAACCGTTATCACCTTGTTTCTCTTCTACACTACCAATAAATCCTTCGGCAATTAGTACGTCCAAAACATTCTTCGTCATTTTTGTAGCAGGCACTAACACTGTTTCATGCTTCGCCATTTGAGCGTTTCTGATTCGTGTTAATAAGTCCGCAATTGTATCGTTAATCATTTTCTATCTCCAAACTCTTTTAGTGATTCTAAAGTTTAAACAATCTCAGGTATCACAATTCCCAAGAGTTGTTGTTTAGTTCTTACCAGCTAGATTTAGTTACACCTGGCAACAAACCCTGTACCGCCATTTCTCTAAAACAAATTCGGCAAAGCTTGAAATGTCTTAAAACTGCGCGAGAACGTCCACATGCTTGGCAACGGTTATAAGCTTGAACTTCAAACTTAGGTTTGCTGTTACATTTATTAATTAATGATTTTTTAGCCACAAAAACTCCTAGTTGTTAATTTTATCTTTTCTAAACGGTAAGCCCAAATTGGCAAGTAATGACTGAGATTCTTCATTAGTACTAGCAGTAGTAACAAAAGTAACATCAAGTCCACGAACTTTATCTAATTTATCTGAATCAACTTCAGGAAATACAGTTTGTTCTTTCATTCCCATTGTGTAATTCCCTCTTCCGTCAAATCCACGTGTCGGAACACCGCGAAAGTCACGAACTCGAGGTAAGGCAACAACAATTAAACGCTCAAGAAAGTCATACATCGCTTTTCCGCGAAGTGTTACAGCACAACCAATTGGCATCCCTTGACGAAGTTTAAAGTTAGAAATTGATTTCTTTGCTTTAGTTACAATCGGCTTCTGTCCAGCGATTTGAGTCATTGCGTAAACAACATTCTCAATGGCTTTACTGTTTGAAGCAGCTTCACCAACACCAGCATTAAGTACAATCTTCTGCAATTTTGGAACTTGCATTACAGACTTGTATTTAAATTGTTCTTTAAGTGCCGGAGCAACTTCTTCGATATATTTTTTCTTTATATTAGACATGACTTTATAATATATACTGCTTAAATTTGGACGAACTCCTTATCCTTCGGGCTACTATAACCACGAACTTTCTTTCCATCAGCCAAGACTTTAGTCTTAAGCTTAACTGGAGCTGCAATTTTCTCGGCGTAATACATTACGTTAGAGATATGAATTGGAGCTTCAATCATAATTTTTCCAGCTTTATCCTGCATTGTTGTTTGACGCTTGTGTTTAGTAAACAAGTTAAGTCCTTCAACAATCACGCGCTCGCGATTGAATCCGCCAAAGCTCTTTATTCTTCCGGTTTTACCAACGTTTGCTCTTTTATCAGAGTTACCACCGGCAATAACCATTACCATGTCTCCGACTTTAAGCTTAGTGCTAATTGCACGACTTGGGGCTGGAACGTTGCTTCTTAATTTCTTATGTATTTTCTTAGCTGGCATATTACCTACTTAAACTATAAAACTTCTGGAGCTAAAGATACGATCTTCATAAAACCCATTGCTCTTAATTCACGAGCAACTGGTCCAAAGATACGTGTTCCCATTGGGTCTTTATCTTTATCATTATTTAGAATAACTGCACTATTCTCGTCGAATCTTAGGTAAGACCCGTCTTTACGACGAATAGTCTTTTTAGTTCTAACGATCACAGCCTTTCTAACATCACCTTTCTTGATACTGGAAGTTGGCGCAGCTTCTTTAACAGCTACACGAATGATATCACCTACTCCGGCACATCTTTTCTTAGTGCTACCAGGAATACCGATACAAACTAATTTCTTGGCACCTGAGTTATCAGCTACTGTTAATCTTGATTTTGGAATAATCATTTTCTTATCTTAATTAAAATTTATTCGTCTTATTCGCCAATAGCCTTAGCAACGATTTTAGATACTATCCAATTCTTATTTTTGCTAAGTGGACGAGTTTCCATAATCTCAACGATATCACCAATCTGGCATACGTTCTTGGCATCATGTGCAAAAAACTTGTGAGTTTTCTTGACATACTTACCATAGCTTTTGTCTTTAACTTTAGTAACGATCGCAACAACAACTGTCTTTTCCATTTTGTTGCTAACTACGTGCCCTTGTTTAAACTTTTTTACTGCTGTTTTAGTTTCCATTTTATTATCTTTATAATTATCTTTTTACTATTTAGTAGAATCAGTTTTCTGGTTCTTTAAAGTTAGGATACGGGCATAGTTCTTACGCTCAGCACGAATGCGATGCGGAGTTTCTAACTGATTCGAAGCATGTCTAATACGTAACTTCAAAATCTCGTCAGCCTTAGCATGCAACTCTTGATGCAATCCAGCTGAATCCATTCCTGCCATTTTTTCTAAAAATTCTTTCTTCTTCATTATGTTTCCTACTATAAAATAGTGTCTTTTAATTCTACGAATTTGCACTTAAACGGCAATTTAGAAGCACAAAGTGTGTAAGCTTCTAAAGCAGTTGCACGATCAACCCCAGTTAGTTCGTAAACAATACGACCGGCTTGAATTTCAGCAACCCAAGCTTCCTGAGATCCTTTACCTTTACCCATACGAACTTCAGCAGGCTTCTTAGTTAATGGCTTATCAGGGAAAACTTTTAACCAAAGTTTACCACCACGCTTAGCTGTTCTAGCAATCGCTACGCGACCTGCTTCTAACACACGGTTAGAGGCCCACGCTGGCTCAAGAGCCATAACACCATAATTACCGTGAGATAATTTAGTTCCACGAGTAGCATTTTGTAAGATATGTCTTACTTGCTTATGCTGTTTTCGATATTTAACTTTCTTTGGCGATAACATTTCCGAATCCTTTAATTAAGTAATCTTGTAATTATAACTGCTGCATTGCTTCCATAGAAACTTCCTCACCTGGAGCAAATTTCTCACCTTTGAACACCCAAACTTTAATTCCAACTACACCATAAGTTGTTTGCGAACGAGCAGTCGCATACTCAATGTCAGCACGGAATGTATGAAGTGGGATTCTTCCTTCTTTATAAAATTCTGTACGAGCAATATCTGCACCGTTCAATCGTCCAGAAACTGCAACCTTCACACCCTCTGCACCCATTCTCATGGCTTTAGAAATTGCGTCTTTAGCAGCACGACGATAGTTAATACGTCTCTTAATTTGAGAAGATACGTGCTCTGATAAAATCTGAGCATTAGAATCAGCCTTACGTGTTTCCACGATGTTTAAGCTAACTTCTCTGTTCACTAAGTTACGAAGCTTAGTTCTAAGATCGTCAATATCTTTTCCTTTCTTACCAATAACCAAACCTGGCTTAGCAGAGTGGATAATTACTCTTAAGCGAGCAGCAGCTCTTTCAATTTCGATTTTAGAAATAGAAGCAGCAGCTAACTTCTCTTCAACGTACTTACGGATCTTGATGTCTTCACCAATGAATTTTCCGTATTCCTTCTTGTCTGAGTACCATCTGGACGACCATGTATTGATAATACCAAGTCTAATTCCCTTAGGATTTACTTTCTGTCCCATATTTGTTTACAATTTTATAAAAAATCTCTACTGTACCCCCCCTCCCAAATGCTAATTCACAGCATGTACAAGGGGACGTAATATTAAATTATTATTGAATTAAAAGCAATATTTTGCCCTAATTAATTCGCCTCTAACTAAACTATATTTTACCTACTTCGAACGTAATATGCGAAGAACGCTTTCTAATTGGGAAAGCAGAACCACGAGCACGCGGCTTAAAACGCATCATAACTGTTCCTTCATCAACCCAGGCTCCAACAACCCAAAGGTCATCAACATCAGCACCTTTCTCTTTAGCGTTGTAAATAGCAGATTGTAGAACCTTACGAACAATCTCAGCGCGCTTTTGAGTGCTATAGCTAAGTGTATTTAAGGCATTCTCTACCTGCATATCACGCACCATATCAACAACTAAACGTGTTTTACGCGGAGATACTTTAGCGCCCTTTAAAGTGGCAGAAGCAATAACTTCGACAACCTTATTTCTAATTTTTTTAACATTCTTCTTAACAGCCATAACGCCTCACTATACTTAAACTCTAAACTATTTTTTTCCGCCTGATTTAGCTGGGTGGTTATGAAAAGTTCTTGTTGGAGAAAATTCACCCAACTTATGACCAACCATATCACCTGATACAAACACTGGGATAAACTTCTTCCCATTATGAACCATAAAGTTGATCCCAATCATATCCGGTGTGATTGTAGAACGACGTGACCAAGTTTTTACTGGGCCTTTGTAAGTTCCATCTTTCAAACGATCTAACCATTTTTGCAAACATGGTTGAACATAAAATCCTTTCTTTAACGATCTTGGCATTGTAGTCTCCTAAATTATTGTGAACTTCATTTAACCAAACACAACTAAGGTTCACCACTGTGTTTGCTGCACCGACCTATTATTTAGCTCGGCTAGTAATGAACAATCATTACCTTACTATTTTAAACGTTAGTCTACTTTTTCTTAACTCTACGTTTAATAATAAATTTATTCGTAAGTTTATTCTGTCTTGTCTTAAGACCCTTAGCATTAACACCTGTTGGCGAACATGGATGTTTACCACCATTTGTTCTACCACCCATTGGGTGATCGACCGGGTTCTTACTGATACCACGGTTATGTGGACGACGACCCATTAAACGGGATCTTCCAGCTTTACCAATAGTAACGTTTTTATGATCAGGATTACTTACTCTTCCAATAGTTGCGTAGCAGCTTAAGTGAATTTTTCTCATCTCACCTGATGGCATACGAAGAGTGGCATAGTCACCTTCTTTAGCTAACAACTGGGCAGAAAGACCAGCTGAACGAACTAGCTTAGCACCAGCACCAATCTTTAATTCTAAAGCATGAATCTCTTGACCAGTTGGAATGTTGCGAAGTGGCAAACTATTTCCAATTTCAATTGTAGCAGACTCACCAGCTTGAACTTTACATCCAACAGTCAATTTGTCTGGTGCTAAAATATAACGCTTATCACCATCAGCATAATTAATAAGTGCAATACGAGCAGATCTGTTTGGATCATATTCGATTGTAGCAACAGTTCCTAGCACATCTCTTTTGCTACGTGCGAAATCGATCATTCGATATTTTTGTTTACAGCCGCCACCCTTGTTGATGTTTGTAGTACGTCCTTGGTTGTTACGTCCACCAAACTTTTTCTTAACTTGAAGTAAAGATTTCATCGGAGCAACTTTACTAAGGTCCGAGTGATCAAGTGATGTTAAGTATCTTCTTGCTGGGGAGGTTGGATTATATTTTTTAATTGCCATTGTCTTTAGTCCTCTTATAGTCCTTCAAAAATGTTCATTTCAAAACCAGGCTTCAAATTAACATAAGCCTTTTTGTAAGCCGCGCGACGTCCTGAAGAACGACCACTTTTCTTTAATTTACCAATGTAGTTACATGTTCTAACACCAGCAACTTCAACTTTGAAAATCTTCTCTACTGCTTCTTTTACATCTAATTTAGAAGCACGACGGTCAACTTTAAGAACAACACCTGAATAATCTTTACCACCAACATTAGCTGATTTCTCAGTAATGAATGGAGCGATGATTATTTGATAATCCTTAAGCTTTGGCTTGTTAACTTCTTCATTCTTTTTAATTGCCATTTCTCTATCCTGTTTATAAGTATCAATTTCTAATAAATTATGCCGCTGCTACTTCAGAAACTCCTAATACTTTTTCTGAAATCATCGGCAAGCATGCTTGATCAAACACCAAACAATCGGCATTTAAAACATCATAAGCATTCAAACCGCTTACTGCGATAAACTTTAAGTTCTGAATATTTCTGCCAGCCAATGTCATCTGAGATTCTTTCTCACGACAAGCATCAGTTGAACTGATAACTACTAATACCTTCTTAGCGTTATTCTTAAGAACAGTAATCATTGCCTGCATTTCTTTAGTCTTTGGTGATGTCAAAGCTAAATCTTTAACGATACAAAGGCTTTTCTCTTGGCATTTAGCAGTTAGAGCACCAGCTACTGCTGCGCGTTTAACCTTACGATTAACTTTATAGTCATAACCATGCGGCTGTGGTCCGTGAGCAACGGCTCCACCAACTCGGTTAGTTGCATATCGCGAACCAGCACGAGCACGACCAGTACCTTTTTGCTTGTAAGGTTTCTTCTTGTTGTTATCTGTTTTAGCTAAGTTCTTAGTAGCATGCGTACCTGAACGACGCTTAGCTAACTGCCAACGCACAACTTGGTGCATGATACCTGGATCAACTTCTACTCCAAATACGCTAGCATCAAGAGTAACATCCCCTGCAGCTTTGCCTTTGGTATCGACTACATTGTATTTAATTTCGCTGTTCACTTTAAATCCCCTATTAATATCTAATTATACTGCTTCCTGTGTTGCTTCTGGTGCAGTTTTTGGAGCTCTTTTTACAGTACCTGTAAATGCCTTCATTGCTTTTCTTACTTCAACGAAACATCCTTTAGGCCCAGGTACATTTCCACGTACTAAGATTAAACCCTCTTCTGGACGAACTGAAAAAACTTTTAAGTTTTGGATTGTTACACGAGCATTCCCCATGTGACCTGGCATTCTCTGGTTTTTGAATACACGACCTGGAGTTTTACGCATACCAATAGAACCTGTGTGACGACGAACTTCGTGCGTACCACGCGTCATTGGCTGACCTTTCATGTGATGTCTTTTGAACACACCGGCAAATCCACGTCCAAGGCTTGTGCCAGTAACATCAACGTATTCATTATCAACAAATACATCATCAACATTAAGTTCTTGACCTAATGAATTCCAACCTAGAGTGTTCACATCACAACGCATTTCACGTACGCAATAGAAAGCACCTTTGCCAGCTTTGTTAAACTGTCCCATTTCTGGCTTGCTAACACGCTGTGCTTTTTTTGGACCAAATCCTAATTGTACAGCATCATAACCATTACGTTCTGAGTTAAGTACTTCCAAAATTACGTTTGGACCCATTTCTAGGATAGTAACTGGAACGATAGCGCCTTCTTCATCAAAGACTTGTGTCATACCAAGCTTACGCCCGATTAGACCTTCTGGAAAATTTTTTCTTGTTGTCATAACAAACTCCTTTGCTCTCTTTTATAATCTTCTTTGGTATTAAGCCGCTAATAATTTAATTTCAACATTTAATCCTGTTGATAGTTCTAACTTACTGAGCTCGTCAATTGTTTGTTGAGTTGGCTCTAAGATATCTAACATTCTTTTATGCGTACGAATCTCAAACTGATCACGAGATTTTTTATCAACGAATGTAGAACGCTGAACAGTAATCTTTTTGATATGAGTTGGGAATGGAATTGGACCGGCAACTCTACCACCTGAGCGACGAACAGTTTGTACAATCTCTTCAATTGCACCTGTTACTTGCTTACTGTTGTAACCTTTAAGTTTAATTCGAATCTTTTGATTTCCTAACATATTTTTTCTCTTTGTATCACCATCGGAAACATCTACTTAGGTAGTATGTTTCTTAGTACGACCCATTAATTATGGGCAAAATAAGAGTGTTGTGACAAAATTAATTAGCCACAACACTCTGTTTTGAAACTACTATTCAGTAATTTCAGTAACAACTCCAGAACCTACAGTTCTGCCACCTTCACGGATAGCGAAACGTACTTGTTTCTCTAGAGCAATTGGCTTATGAAGTTCTACGTCTAATGCAACGTTGTCCCCTGGCATAGCCATTTCCACACCAGCTGCCAAATTCAAAGTACCAGTTACGTCAGTAGTTCTGAAATAGAACTGCGGGCGGTATCCAGTAAAGAAAGGCTTATGACGTCCACCTTCTTCTTTTTTCAAGATATAAGCTTCAGCTTTAAACTTAGTGTGAGGAGTGATTGAACCTGGCTTAGCAATTACTTGACCACGCTCAACTTCATTTCTTTTGAATCCACGAAGTAACATACCAACGTTATCCCCTGCTTGACCTTCGTTAAGAGTTTTTTGGAACATCTCAACACCTGTACAAGTAGTTTTCTTAGTCGGCATTAGCCCGATGATTTCAATTTCTTCGCCAGTTTTGATTTTTCCTCTTTCGATACGGCCAGTTGCTACTGTTCCTCGTCCTTCAATTGAGAACACGTCTTCAATTGGTAACAAGAAAGGTAAATCTACAGAACGCTCTGGAATTGGAATAAATGTATCAATTGTGTCCATCAATTTATCAATTGAACCTACACCGATATCACTTTTCTCACCTTGGATTGCTTTTAGAGCAGAACCACGAATAATTGGAGTATCATCACCTGGGAATCCATACTCATTTAATAAGTCACGAACTTCCATTTCTACAAGATCAAGTAGTTCTTCATCATCAACTGTGTCTACTTTATTAAGGAAAACAACAATCTTTGGAACCCCTACTTGGCGAGCAAGAAGAATATGCTCACGTGTTTGTGGAATTGGTCCATCAGAAGCACTTACTACAAGAATAGCTCCGTCCATTTGAGCAGCACCAGTAATCATGTTTTTTACATAATCGGCGTGACCAGGACAGTCTACGTGAGCATAGTGACGAGATGCAGTTTCATACTCTACGTGAGAAGACGAAATTGTAATAATTTTTGTAGCATCACGACGACCAGCAGTTTCATCTGCGGCTGCCACTTTATCGTAAGGAACATAGTCACAAAGACCTTTGTCTGACTGAACCTTAGTGATTGATGCAGTTAATGTAGTTTTACCGTGGTCAACGTGACCAATTGTCCCCACGTTAACGTGTGGTTTTGTACGGTTAAATTCGCCCTTGGCCATTTTAAGTACTCCTAAAAGTTTAAAAAATCTTTTCTGAAAAATTCAGAAATTAAAATAAAAAGATTAGCTAAATTACTTCCCTACCGAAGTTTTGAGTAAAATAGTCACTCAAAACAAAGGTTATTATTTTTTAGCCATTCCTTCAGCAATATTTGTAGGTACAGCGTCGTAATGGCTATATTCCATTGTATAAGTTGCACGACCTTGTGAACTTGAACGTAAATCTGTGGAATAACCAAACATCTCTGATAATGGAACTTGAGCATTAACTGCTTGAGCTCCAGCACGAGGATCCATACCCATAATTCTAGCACGTCTGCGGTTTAAATCGCCGACGATGTTACTAATGAAATCGTCAGGGCAAATTACCTCAACTGCCATGATTGGCTCTAACAATTCCATCTTCCCTTTGTTACAACCTTCTTTGAAACAGATCGATCCACAAATTTTGAAAGCCATTTCACTAGAGTCAACTTCATGGAAGCTACCATCATAAAGAGTTGCTTTCAAATCGATAATTGGGAAGCCTGCTAAAACACCACCAGCCATAGCTTCAACAATACCTGTCTTAACCGGTTGGATAAATTCCTTAGGAATCGTACCACCCTTAATCATGTCAACAAACTCAAAACCAAAACCTCTTTCTTGTGGCTCAAGTTTCAAATAAACTTCAGCGAATTGTCCACGACCACCAGACTGCTTGGCATATCTGAAGTTATGTTCAACACTCTTAAGTAATGCCTCACGGTAAGCTACCTGTGGTTTACCAGTAACAGTTTCTACTTTAAATTCACGGAATAATCGTTGTTGTACGATATCAAGGTGTAACTCACCCATTCCAGCAATCAAAGTCTGCCCAGTTTCATGATCAGTTCTTAATTTAAGAGATGGATCTTCTTTAGCTAACTTAGAAAGTGCCATACCCATTTTCTCTTCATCAGCTTTAGTTTTTGGCTCAATTGCCACACTAATAACTGGGTCTGGAGCATTAATAGTTTCTAACACTACAGGGTTAGCAAGTTCGCAAAGAGTGTCCCCCGTGATTACTTCTTTAAGACCTACAGCGGCAGCAATATGACCAGCAAAAATTTCTTTTACGTCTTCACGCTTATCTGCATGAATTTTCATGATTCGACCAATACGCTCTTTCTGTCCACGAGTAGAGTTAAGAACTTGAGTACCAGCTTCAATTTTTCCTGAGTAAACTCGGAAAAACGTTAATACCCCAACGTACGGATCCGTAATAATTTTGAAAGCTAATGCAGCAAACGGCTCATTGATATCAGGCTTACGCATGATAGTTCCCATTTCTTCAGGCTTAGCGTTAAGCGGTGAACCCATTACTGGCGGAACATCAAGTGGAGATGGTAAGTAATCAATAACGGCATCAAGTAAAGGCTGTACACCTTTATTCTTAAATGAGCTACCAACTAATACAGGGAAGAATTTACAAGTAAGTGTTGCATCACGAATTAACTTACGAAGCTCGGCAGGAGTAACATTAGCAGTATCACCAGCAATGTACTTATCCATGAAATCATCATTTGTTTCAGCAAGAGCCTCAAACAAATACTCACGAGCAGATGCTGCTTCATCTTTCATATCATCAGGAATTTCTTTGTACTCATATTTAGCACCAAGAGTTTCCCCATCATAAATAATTGCTTTTTGCTCAACAAGGTCAATCACACCAACAAGAGTTGACTCTGCACCAATAGGTAATTGAACTGGAACTGCAATCGCCATTAAACGATCACGAATTGATTGGGTAGCTTTGTTAAAGTTAGCACCAATTTTGTCCATTTTATTAATGAAACAAATTCTTGGAACGCCAAACTTAGTTGCTTGTCTCCAAACAGTTTCAGACTGTGGCTCTACCCCGTTACCTGAATCAAATACAGCTACTGCACCATCAAGTACGCGTAAGCTTCTTTCTACTTCGATAGTGAAATCTACGTGACCAGGAGTGTCAATAATATTGATTTGATGTTCAGGGTACTGCAGAGTTGAACCTGACCAGCTACAAGTAGTTGCTGCAGATGTAATAGTAATTCCGCGTTCCTGTTCAAGTTCCATGTAATCCATAGTGGCAGCACCTTCGTGCACTTCACCAATCTTGTAGTTTACACCAGTATAATACAGGATACGTTCAGTTGTAGTAGTCTTACCAGCATCAATGTGAGCCATGATACCAATATTTCTTACTTTACTTAAATCTGAAAATGCGTTTTTACTTGACACTGTTCTTTTCTAACAAAAATCTAAAAATCAATACTCAGCTAAATATTTACTGAGTATAACCAACCTATTAATCTACCATTTAAAGTGAGCAAAAGCTTTGTTAGCTTCAGCCATTTTGTGTGTATCTTCTCGTTTTTTAACGGCATTGCCACGATTATCGTAAGCATCCATTAATTCACCAGCTAATCTTTCTGATACTGTTTTCTCACTGCGAGAGTTACAAGCAGCTTTTAACCAACGAAGAGCTAATGCTTGTGCTCTTTCGTTGCGAACTTCTGTTGGAACTTGATAAGTTGCACCACCGACTCGGCGCGAACGCACTTCAGCAATTGGCTTAATATTATTAAGTGCGCGATGAAAGAATTCCACGGCATCTTCAGTCTTAGAACGCTTCTTGATAATCTCAAAAGCCTTATAATAAGCTGTTTCTGCAACGCTTTTCTTCCCACTCAACATGATTGAGTTGATCGCTTTAGCTAAAACCAAATCACCATATTTGGAATCTGGTAGCACTTCTCTAGTATAATCTTTATCTTTTCTGCTCATTTTTTTTTATTTCTTCAATAAATCTTACTAAAACTACTTAGGCTTCTTCGCACCATACTTAGAACGACCTTGTCTTCTCTTATCAACACCTTGTGCTTCTAATTTACCGCGGATGATATGGTAACGAACCCCTGGTAGATCGGGAACTCGTCCACCACGAATCAAGACCACGCTGTGTTCTTGTAAATTATGTCCCATACCACCAATATAGGCAGTAACTTCGTAACCACTAGTTAAACGAACACGGGCAACTTTACGTAAAGCTGAGTTCGGCTTCTTTGGAGTCTGAGTGTATACTCTTGTGCAAACACCACGTCTTTGTGGGCAACCTTTTAGAGCTGGAGATTTTGTTTTAACAATTTTCGGGTGGCGTCTATTACGCACCAATTGATTCTTAGTAGGCATAAGTCCTAAATAACAAATAAAATTAAAACCTAACGAGGTAATTAAATAAACCGCCATGCCAAAGACTAATCGTCTTTGATCGCTTATTCGTTAGGTTTCCCTTGTTCTCTACGGCAAAACTTGGCTAGCCAAGATTTTGCACGCATTTAAACATTCACGAATCGCAAATGTTTAAATGTATATCTTTCTCTTAATTCTGGTAGCGAAAACAATCTCAGTATTTTTGGAATATTTCACCAAAACTATTCGATCGCTTGAAACTAATTCAGCGTTTAATTAACAAGTTAATTAGGCTGACTTTAAGAAAGTATCTAGTACAACTTTTGATGATTACTATTCCAGAAAATAGCCTTGCATCAATTGCGCGAAGTTTTATCAGAATAGCACAATATAGTCAAACAACAGGGGTATTAGGAGCTTAGGAAAGCTTGGTGTCATAGTTACTTTATAATTAGCAATTTTCTAGGAAATTATGCATTTACAAAAAAGTTAATCTTATCAATAAGTTAGGAAAGAATTGGTAATTTCACGTAGCCGTTCACGTAGTGTTGTAACATGTTATAATAAGAGCTTAAAATGAGCGCAGACTAGCTTATTTTTTTGGACAGAATCTGAACGATTTTGGCCAGTAGTGTGAACGGCTAGTGTCTCCACACCAATTTGCTACGCAAATTTTCCCCTTAAAGGGAATTTGATCCTTCAAGACCTTAAATATACCTGAACCCTTACAATTGAGCTGCCTAGCACTTAATTACTCCAAGTAATAACCTGAGTTCGACATAAGGATTCTACTACGACAAACAAACTGACTGAATTTGCCTACAAAAAACAAAATAATTGATGCTCGCTGTAACTCTGCTACAGCTGCGCTTAAATTTTTTGTTTTTGCTAGTCAAATTACAATGAATAAAAAATAAATTTTTAATCATTTCAGCCACTTTGCTTGTCTCGTGACGAACCTTATATCGAACTCAGGTTGATAATATACGAAAATAAAGCAGTAAATATTACTTTTTAAAGAATTTTTGTCTTTCCTCAGGTGTCATTTGCTGAAGTCGAAGTTTTAGTTTGGAAGCTATCGCGTTTGTCGATTGATTTTTTTGTGCCTGTAGCTCTGCTTTTGTTTTGGAGTTGTATTTTTCATCTTTAACTGGGAATTTTTCAGTAGTCTTAAATTTTACCTTATTGTATGTACCCTTTGTTCCGCTGCTCTTAGTGGAATCCTCTTTAAATGTGAAATTATTTATTGGTTCAACATTTTTCGTAGTCGATTTTGATAATTTTCCTGAGTTTTCTTCTGATATACCGGAAGGATTAGTGCTTGATTCAATTTTACGAGAAGTTGGCGTAGGTTTTTTATTTGCCTCAAAACTATTTCCCAAAAAGGACTTACCTACGAAGCCCATAGACATCAGAGTCAGTAGAGCAAGACTAAGGCCTGTTACCTTGGACCAATAAGCTTTTTGTTTAACAACTTTTTTAAAACAATCTTCTGCCCCACGAGCTTCAAAAATTAGCTTCGTTCCTCCAGCTCCGAGCTGGTATCCGGAATATATTTTCTCCACATAAATTTTATCCTCAATCAGTTGTAAAACTTCATTAGCTGAGTTGGGTCGATCCGCTGGGTCCTTTGCCAAAAGTGTAATTGTCAATTGATTTATCCAATTAGGAAGATCTGCTTTACATGATTTTAGCTGGGGTAGTTCAACTAAATGCTTATACATTTGCTGTGGAGCGGTCTCAGCATGAAAGGGTTGAATACCTGTTAGGAGTTCAAATAAAATAACCCCTACACAATATAAATCAGTCTTTGCAGTTATCGTACCACCCTTCCACTGCTCTGGTGACATGTATGGTCCACTGCCTAAAACTTCACTGGTAGTAGTTAATTGTGAATCACCGCTACGTGCGATTCCAAAATCCATAATTTGCACTTGTCCATCATGATTGATGATAATATTGCTTGGCTTCAAGTCGCGATGAATTATATTAGACTGATGAATCTCTACCAATCCTGATAGTAATTGTTGAATAATTAGTAATACCTGTTGATATTTAATCGCTCCATTTTCCAGTAACTTTGCTAAGGTACTGCCATTGGCATATTCCATTGTAAAATATATGCCATAAACTGGATCCTCTCCGACATCAAAGGTCCGGAGAACATTGGAATGAGTTGCTTGCCTGGCAAGTTCAACTTCGCGTAAAAATCTTTCTTTACTGCCATCTTTAGCAAGAAAATCAGACCTAAGTAATTTTAAGGCAACTTGTTGATTATTAAGCAGTGTATCCTGAACTAGATAGACATCACCCATTCCTCCCGATCCCAGATGATGAATGATTTGATATCTATTAAAAATTAAACTACCTGAAGTTAGCATATTACCCTATATTTTTATTTATCATCGGAAGCTAACTCCAAATCCTAAAGTCAAAAATACGCCCACAATCTTCATTCCTTCAAGTTTTTAGGGATATTTTAGCTATATTTCTTAAATTAAAATCATTTTAGCAGCATTTGGAAAGGGGCTGATAATGATTAAACTTAGCAGGTGAAACCCATTTGTTATTAAGCAAGTAAAAACGCCACTCTAATTCTGTTGCTCGGCGGATTCCAATTCGCCGACTCTGGGCAATCTCTTGATTGGGTATTTTTTTATACGGGGCAATTCTAATGACTTCGGAAGTAAGCATATTGGCACCCAGCATGCTCTGATCAATGCCCATCGCTTGGCATACTTTTCCCGGTCCATTTAATAAATTCCTTACAGGAACTGCGCCTCTGCTTTCTTTAATGATCTCCACCCCGTAAAGCGGCTCTAACGCTCTAATCAAAATGGCAGCACCCGTACCTGCTTTTTCAGTAACTAAATTGACACAGCGATGCATTCCATAAATTTGATAAATATAGCAATGGCCAGGCTCCCAAAACATAACCTCATTCCGAGGAGTGCGAGATTAAAAAACAATGACAGACAGCGTCAATTTCAACATGCTAGGCTTCAACTTCTACGATCATTCCTGACGTAATTTGATCATCTAATCTAGCTGCTAGCTTCATTCCCAACAATCGCTGAGCAACTTTCAAAGTATCATGAAAAAACATTTTTTTAAATTTCTGTTCGTTCATTGTGCGTGAGTAAAATTAATTACATATTTTTGTATTTCTTCGAGTCAGTAAAAAAAGTAACGATAGGTTATGAACAATTTAAAAAGAATCACCGCCATTGGAATGAAGTACTTGGCCAGTAATATATGAAGAATCTTCAGATGCTAAAAATACAAAACTTGGCGCAAGCTCCGACGGCTGACCAACTCGCTTCATGGGAACATCAGAACCAAATTGTGCGACTTCTTCTGCTTTAAAAGTTGCCGGAATTAGTGGAGTCCAAATTGGTCCTGGCGCAACGGCGTTTACCCTAATTCCTTTATCTACCAGATTAGCTGCTAGAGAACGGGTAAAAGCAACAACTGCTCCCTTACTCGCAGAATAGTCCAAAAGGTGTGAACTACCACGATAAGCAAAACAGATGCGGTGTTAATAATAGTATCATCCACCGATAAATATTTAAGTGCCGCTTGAGCTAATTAGAACATGGGAAAAATATTCACTTTGAAAGTAGTTTCTAATTGTTCAACATTAATATCTTCAATTGACTCTTAAGGAAATTGCTTAGCAGCATTATTTATCAAGATATTTATTCCACCAAAATGACGAATACACTTGTTAACAGTTGTTTTGCAAAACTTTTGTTCTTGTAAATCGCCCCTGATCAAAAAACACTTTTGCTTCTCAGCTTCTACTAATCTTTTAGTTTCTAAGGCATCTTGTTCTTCATTTAAAATATACAATTGCAATACTTGCACCTTCCCTTGCAAATGAGGAATTCTTTTTTTCCAAATGTTAATAAACAAAGTGCATAATGCCTCCAATAACATTCATCAATTGTTCCGTGATAGGTTTAATCAAATTAACTTTTCAAAAAATAGAAACTTAGAGAATACAGAACCGGAGCTAATTCGGCTTAGCTATAAAGTAAAGAATGAAACATTACTACGGATAGTACCTGACGACTCTTTTGCTCTTAGATTTAATTCAAATCCTCATTTAAATACTTAATTCTGATCTATTAGTTCTCCAATGTGATATTAATCATAGCGATTGATAGTATAAATTTATTACAATATTAAGGATTAATTTATAGCTAACTTCAGATGAATAATACCTTAATATCTTCATTAACCAAGTTTCATCAAAACAAGCTCTATCTTAATTTTTTGAAAGATCGTCAGGTAGCATCAATAATTCCTTCCTCAAATTATACAGCTGCTGAATTGTCTGAACAAATTAATTTTGATATTGTAAAAAATATTGTAGAACTAGGAATGGGAAATGGAGTTATTACTAGATCACTCTTAAATCAGATGTCGCCGAATTCACAACTGATGGCATTTGAAACATGTTCCAATCTAGTTCATCACGTAAAGCAGAAAATCAAAGACTCCCGGCTTTCCATTTTTCAAATGTCAGCTGAAAAAATTAATCTGATCACTAAGAGAAATCAGACTATTGTCGATGTTGTTATTTGTGGAATACCTTTTAGTCTAATTGAGGAGAAACAAATTGATCAAATTCTTCGAAATGTGAAATCATCGCTGAAGCCAAATGGAACTTTCATTATTTATCAAGCAAATATGTTTCCCTTTTGGAATTCAGATAAAATTCAAAACCTGCTCAGTCAATACTTTCAAGTAATCAGCACCAGCCAAGTATGGCACAATTTTCCACCGCTTAGAGTAATTACTTGCAAAAATACAGATTTATCAAAAGACTAAACTTTCTTTTTGTAAAAACGAGAAAGTTCTTCGGAGATCAATGCCCCAATCAAAATAATTTGAGATATATAATAGACCCAGAGCAGAATTATAACTAAGGATCCGGCGACACCATAAGAGTTGTTAATTCCAGTGTGCACAATGTACAAGCCAATTAAAATTTTACCTAGAAGAAATAAGACAGAGGCAACAACTCCACCGACAAAGGCATAATATAGTCCAACCTTACTAGAAGGGAGAAACTTATAGATACTGGTAAAGATTACAGTATTAACAAAGAAGGTTAGTGCGAAATCAAGGAAAGATGCAAAATGAATCCAATGAGCTGTTATTCCATATGCATATTGCTGCAAGTAGCTGATTGTTGAACTTAATATTATAGACCCTAAAAAAATTATGCCAATTATCAGCACCATTAATATTGCTAATATCCTTTTACGGAAAAATAAAAGCCAAGAGTTTTCAGAAGGTTGATCGACCTGCCAAATATCATCTAAAGCCTCTTGTAGCGCGTGCAAAACGATTGATGCCCCAATTAGCATTAATGAGCCACTTAATATGGAAGAGATTAAACTGCCTTTTGATTTGGTCGCACTTACCACCAATGACTGGATTAACAGAGCGCTTTGCTGACCGACTATTTCTTCCAAATCAGAATAGAGAATACCAGAAACTGCTTCACTTCCAAAAATTGCACCAGCAATCATTACTAAAATAATAATCAGCGGTGACATGGAAAAGATGGTGTAGTATGCAATTGCGGCTGCATGTTTTGGACAGTTAACCTGATTAAATCGATCCCATAAATTTTTTAGAAATTCCCACATAATCAATTTAGCTCTTACGTCTTACTTTTAAAAACATCTAGTCTAGTACAACTTACAAGAATCCTTATTGATTGAAATTTTCTAATTGCAAAACGTGTTTAGTGCAAAGTGGTAATAATTCCTTGGAAATAAATAAGTGACATTCAGGTTTAAGATTTTTCATTCGTAAGACACTTTCGTAATCATAGATACCTAAAAGCTCTCCTTGTTTTAGTGCCGTTAGAGTTGCAGAAGAACCAATAATGGAAACAGAACCTTCAATAACTTTAGTAACGATTCCCCATACTCCTGAGTCATGAGTTCTCTCCCCTCCTAATTTCATTAGATGTTTTTCGATACTGATGACGCTTTGCTCATGCTCTTCCAAGATCTCCTGCAATAACTCTTGAAGGGGATCATCCACAATCTTTAAGGCTTGTGAGTAAGTTTCGGTAGCAGCAATCTCACCTCTTAATAATTTTTGAAATTTTTCAATTAGCTCTGAGTTGTTCATAACAGATACAATATATATAAACTTTAATGTATTATGTGGAGATAAACCAAAATAAACTTATGATCTGAATCATAAAAAGTGATTTCTTCAAATGTAACCTCATTCAAGAGATTACTACTTATCAACTGATATATTGCTTCTAATTGTGAGTACTAAGATAATTTGGGAATTATCCAGCCAAATTTTTCACTGTAAAACCACTCTTCAGTTTTGTGGGACGGATTTTCAATAGTAATCTTATCGCTGATAAAATTATCAGTTATTATTTTAAATCCATTAGACAAAGGGTCAATCGCGACACTAAGTAATTTATTTGCTTCTGATAAGCTACTTAAATGAGCCTGTTTTAAATAATTAATACCTGCAGCTTCTAGCAAACACTTGGGGATCTTCTCTTGGCATACTTTACTGGGTTGCCACTCACCAGTCGCTGATTTTTCAAGTACAGAAAAAATATTTTCAAAATTTTCACGTTCATAATTAGTTTGGGCTAACGGTCTTAATAGCTTAAATACAGGCAATAAGGTTGGTTCAGTAAAAAATCCCATTCGAACAAATAACTCTTGTGGTTTAGGATCGTTTACTAAGAAACGTGCTTTTCTAAGATCCATTATGGAATTTCTATCTGACTCAAAATGACCAAGCATTGCTCTTCGTCCTTCCAGCTGGAGTGAAGTCGTGGGATCTTCCGCCCAGCGGTAAAATTGTTCTCTAAACTCCGTGCTAAGTTCTAAATTTCCAACAGTTCTAAACTCCCTAAGATACTGAGGTGGAGTTGGCAAAAGTAATTCAGCACTTGAAATTCGATGTTCTCCTTTTAATACTCTTGAAATTAATGCATTTACACTTCGATGAACTCCGAGATCTGTTTCTTGCTCTAATATTAACTGTGCCATTTTGATCAATTGATTGGCATTTAATAACCAAAGATTACGTACAAGATATCTTTTTAGCTCAGCCATGCTCTCTCGCTTGAGAGAATTTAAAAAAATATTGGTATCACTAAAATATCCCGCTCGAGAAAGACCGCGATAAACAGAATTTCTGGTTATTGGATCAAATGAATTTTTTCTAATAAGTAACCAATCTTGACATTCAACATTATCGATAAGGACTTTCTTAGGCAGCATACTGACTAAATATGCCTGTTGGCTTTCCGCCACGTTCAGATATCTGTGTGGGTCACAATACTGAACAATACTATTAGGTTTTCTTGCTGCTCTTGGGATGTTCCGTAAATGCGTGACTTGCCTTTTTAGATTAGTCGCTAAAGCTGCATCAAATGGAGCCCCATCTGCATAGCACATCCCAGTTGAGCGAATAAACTGTTGGACTGAGGAATCAAGTCCAAATTGGTTTAGTAAGTAGGCAGATATTAATGAGCGCTGACTAAGACTATCAGAGTTCTCGTTAAGCATCTGGACTAAAAAATCTAGATTACTAGTTCCACTTGAAATTATACCAAAACTAATTGCACTAATTAAATCAACCGGATCATATTCTTCCTCAAAAAGTCTTAACTCATAGGGTAGTTGCTCATTCTCAGCAGGTATTAATCTTGTTACTTCGTTTTTATATTCTTCTTGCAAAACTTCACTTTGACTTAGGGTCTGATGAATTTTATATAATGACCTCCAATATGGATTTAGAGCTGTTGGAGGCTCCCCTAGTTCTAAATAATCACCCCGATATAAAGCAGTCAATAATTCATCTGCTGAATATTTCTCAGCTTTCGCTAAAAAAGGAATTAATAGCAGAAATATAAAGATTGACTTCAAAGACAAGAATCTTTCCATTTAGTGCAATTAATAGATATTATATCTTAAATAAGCTTTTTCATTAGATGAAAAGTAGTAGGCACGTGGCTCTGTTGTATCTAGCTCATTAAACGAAAAGCTAAAATTAGTCCCTCCCTCGATCGGCATCGGGTGAATATTTAAGCGCAAATTATTAAGCTTGGGAATCAATTGCTTCATTCCGGCTGGAGGGTCGAGGCAAATCTCACTTTCACTAAAAGTAATATCTTGGCATTTCTCTTTAATTGTCTCTTTTAGACAATTCATGATCGTATCAGATATATAATCTTTCGATATACTCACCTTTCTAAGTACAACCTGAGAAGTTCTATTACTTAAAGAGTTTAATTGATCCAAATTTTTGACCAATCCAAATTTTGTTAATCCGACATTACGTAATTGATCTAAGAAAATATCCAAATTAGCTAGATTTTTAGGTAAGGTTAATTCTAACGGCTGGGAAATTACAATCGGGCCTAAAAGGTTTTTATCAGAACTTTGATTACCATAGCCACGTATGATTTCAAAAGCGTTAACTGAAACATTATTACTAACTGCTAATGTTTTTATTTGTTCCATAACTTCAGCTAGGCGCGATGCTGTTTCTGAGAATTCAGAACCGAAAGTAGTAACAGCCCCCACAATCACCTGATTGATTTCTTCTTCCAAAGAAACTTCACATTTAAAATTACTTAGAATGTTGTTAGAGAAGTCTTGAATTACAGAGTAGCCTTTCTGGTGTTGAATATCATACTCTAAATGCTCTGAGCGATCTCCGCTGGCAATAATTGGAAACAGAAGTAAGAAAATTATTATTTTTGTAAGCATAAAATTAATTGTTTAATAATTGAAAACTTACTCAGCTAATTTATTTATTCTGGCAACACTATCTGGGTTTTATATCAGTTTTTTTGCTTCAATAATAGTTTTTTATTAGCCAACATTAACAAACTTAAAAGTGGCGCTACAAAAAAAGCCTAAAGTGAAAATATAAATTTCACTTTAGGCCCTCTTATTAACTATTAAATTATCTTTAGAATCGACCCCAAAGATACTGATTAGTAACTTCGTGGTGAAAAAGAACTTCTTCAGTTTTTACCAAAGTTCCTAGTGCTTTTGGACAACGATCGGCAGCTTCCTGCTTACGCTCTACGTATTTAGCTTTAGTTTCTTCGCCAAGAATTTCCGCCATGAATGAACTAGTCTTAAACAAACGAATTGCATCGTAAATGTTGTCCGGCAAGAATCTTGTTCTTGTACGACGACCTTCTGCTGAAATTGCTTCTTTCATTGGACCTTCTAAACCAGCTTTAATGATCGTGAAAAACGCTAAATATGGATTAGCATCTGGAGCAACCGTTCGTACTTCCATTCGAGATGACTTCTCATTTCCAAGTGGAATTCTGACCATTGAAGTTCGGTCAATGGCAGAAGACTTAATTTGGTTTGGAGCTTCAAAATGTGGATCCAAACGTCTGTAAGCATTAACACTTGGATTAAGCACTAAACAAAGATCATCAGCATTATTTAAAATCCGATCAATGAAATCCCAAGCTTCCGTTGAAAGCTTGTCTTCCCCATCCTTAGAAAAGAAGATGTTTTTTCCAGCCTTACTGATCGAAAGATTAGTGTGCATTCCAGAACCGTTGATACCTGCAATTGGTTTTGGCAAGAATGACGCGGTGAATCCCATGTTATTAGCGACCTGACGAGCGACTAATTTATACAATTGGACTTGGTCAGCTGCTAACAAGGCATCAGTGTAAGTATAGTTTAGCTCAAACTGTGCCGGAGCAACCTCAGGATGATCTTTCTCATTTTCAAAGCCCATAGCACGTTGTGCTTCGGCCAACTGATCAATAAACATCTTTAATGGGTCCTTAGGCAAGGACTGGTAATACCCCCCACTAGATGCGAATTTAAAACCTTCACGAGAGGAGAAATTTTGCTCGGCATTAATTCCTTCAAATAAGAAACCTTCACACTCGACAGAAACATTCACCAGATATTTATTCTTCTTATGCAATTCTTCTAAGTATAAGGCTAATTGGTGGCGCATATCAGAAATATAAGGCTGTCCATCAATTGACTTAATTAAAGCAAAAACAATTACCTTACCACCGCCAAAAACATCAGACGGTAACCAACGAAAAGATCCCCAATCTATTTGCAAACGTAGATCTGATTCTCTAACAACAGAGAAACCACGTACGGAAGAGCCGTCAAAAGTTAAATTGTCGTATGATTTCAATAAAAACTTTTTATCATAATCTAACATATGAAATTTACCTTCTAAGTCAGTGAAACATACAGTTACTGCCTTTAAAGAAGTTTCTTCAGCTAAGATTTTAAGATACTCGTCTTGAAGTTCGTCATAGCTAACTTTAGCTAATTGTTTAGCCTTAGCTTCAAGATTCCTTTTTTCTAATTCGTCGTAAGGAAGCTCTAAAAAATTCTTCAGCATTGTCATAAAAAATCCTGCCTTAAGTTAAAATTAATAATATAGTAAGTCCAAAAAGTGATTTCCGTAGGGAATCACTTTTTGAAGCTTACTATCCCCCAGAGGGAAAATAAAATCATATAGTTATGACAAAAACCTCAAAAGTAACTTTTAATCATTCAGAAATTACTTTTTGTCACAACTATATTATCTTAAATAATCTAAAATTTAAAGTAAATAAGGAACAGGCTAAGCGCGGTATAAATAGAAAATTAGTTCTCCCCTTTTGGGACGCCCAGCATTACCACTAATAACTAGATTATCTTCTGCGTCCCAAAAGGGGAGAACTAGTACTGACTAAATCTGACTTTAGTATTTGCTGGTTGCTTCCGCCGCTGAAATCGCGACTGCTCAAAATAAATAAAGGTTACCAAGAAGAGGAACCCGAAAATATAATTAGCATAATAGGTAATAGTCCTAATGGTATTCCATAAAGGATTTCCGGCCTTTAAAACTTTTAAATGATCTAGGTAGAAAACTTCGCAAGCTCCATCTCCAGTGTCTGTTCGGTTGGTACTGGATCGTCTTAATTGGTTTGGAGTTTTAGAATTCGCATAATTAACCAAATAGCCTCGCAAGTGAATCTGATCTCCAATGTTTAAGTTTCGTATGTGCTTTTGAATTGTCGGATCAGCGGAAAGTAAGTGATTGTTAGAAATTTGGCTTAACTCAAAATCACCAGCATCCTGGCTATTATCAAAGTTAAAATAACAAGTCCAAGCTCCACTAGTAAATTTAACTCTTTGATAAACATCAGACATCAAATTAGATCCCCAGACAACACAGGCATCTTTTAAATCAACAGATTTGCTAGTGTGATAAGCATCCGTAAAACCACCAATGTTATTATGACTAACTACTAATCCATAAAGTTCATAATCAGCAATTGGATCCACATTATAATTCTCACCAGCATAAGAAAAATCAAAACCTGGCTCCGTGGTTGAATATTGTTTCGGATTAGTTTTTAGATTTCTAATTATTTCACTGGGCGCAGGCAATTGCTTAGTAAAGTACAGGGATAAAGACCAGAGTAGTAAACTAGCTAGTAATGCCCAGAAAGAAGATTTAACCATGTATCATTTTAACCTCATCAAAATCATTTGAATATACTAAAACTAACTAGGCTTTACTTTATAAAATGGCAAAATTACAGAGAAAACAAAAAAGCCAGCTTGGAGATAAATCCAAACTGGCTTTTCATGAACAATGAGTTTTTTTAGCTACTTATAATAAAGCCGCTAAAGACTCGATTGAAGTTTGAGTAATTCTTGGCTTAACTTCAGCAACGGGTTCTTGTTCTTGTCCTTCAACAAAAACTTCTTTGCTTTTATAAGCTTTAATTCCTGTTCCAGCCGGAATCAATTTACCCATTACTACGTTTTCTTTTAATCCCATCAAGTGGTCAACTTTACCAGCGATTGACGCTTGAGTTAACACTTTAGTAGTTTCTTGAAAACTTGCAGCAGTAATGAACGACTCAGTATTTAGGGCTGATTTTGTAATACCAAGTAATTGGTATTCAAATTTAACTGGTGATTTACCAGCAGCAATTAAACGCTGATTCTCTTCCAGAACACGAATTCTTTCCACGTTATCTTCAATTAAGAAGTTTGAATCACCCATATCAGTGATTAGAACTTTTCTTAACATCTGACGAACGATTACTTCAATGTGTTTATCATCGATTCGTACACCTTGTAGGCGATAAATCTGCTGAACTTCATTTACTAAGTATTCAGCAAGAGCAGAAACACCTTTAATTCTTAAGATATCATGTGGATTCTCATCTCCATCTGTAATTGTATCACCTGAACGAACCAAGTCACCTTGTTCCACAGAGATATGCTTATTCTTAGGAATTAAGTATTCTACGATATCACCATATTCTGGGCGAATATAAAGACGTCGCTTACCACGTAAATCTTCTCCGAACTCAATCGTACCATCAACATCAGCAACGAAGGCTGGATCTTTTGGTTTACGAGCTTCAAATAATTCAACTACGCGAGGTAGACCCCCGGTAATATCTTTAGTCTTAGTGGATGCTCTCTCCCGCTTAGCGATAACATCCCCGGCATCAATTTCCACATTATGCTCAACAGTTAAACGAATACCAACTGGTAAGTTGTATGTTCTTACTTCGCCTGTAGCAGTGTGAATTAAAAGCCGTGGTTTCAAATCAGAAGTTTTATCTTTAGCTTGAATGATCTCTCTTTCGGCGAATCCAGTTCTTTCATCAGTACGCTCTTCCATTGTAAGCTCACTGATATCTTGCCACTCGATACGTCCGGCAACGTCAGTTAATAATGGAATAGTAAACGGATCCCACTCAGCTACAAGCTGACCGGCAGTCACATCATCACCATTTTTAACTTTAAGAACAGAACCATAAACTAATTTACGGCGTTCTCTTTCACGCCCATCTTGAGCATCAAGAACTACGAATTCTGCTTTACGGTTCATTACAACAATGGCACCGTTTTTCTTTTCTACAGATTTTAATTCTTCAAACTTAACCTTACCTGAAAAGCGAGCTTCTAAAGTTGATTGCTCTGAACGACCAGATGCCGCACCCCCGACGTGGAAAGTACGCATTGTTAACTGTGTTCCCGGCTCACCAATTGATTGAGCAGCAATAACCCCTACTGGCTCACCAATATTAACCATGTGTCCACGACCTAAGTCACGACCATAACACTTAATACAAACTCCACGTTTTGATTCGCAAGTTAGAACTGAACGAATCATCACACTGTCAATTCCAGCAGAGATGATAGCATCACAGGCAACTTCATCTAACTCAGTAGCTTGTTTAACGATTACTTCATTAGTAACTGAATCGTAAATGTCCTCAGCAGCAACACGTCCTAAGATTCGGTTAGTCAACGATTCAATCTCTTCACCACCTTCGATTAAAGCAGTTTGAGGAATCCCTTGAGATGTTCCGCAATCTTCACCAGTGATAATACAATCCTGTGCAACAAGAACTAAACGTCTAGTTAAGTAACCAGAGTTAGCTGTTTTAAGAGCAGTATCGGCCAAACCTTTACGAGCTCCGTGAGTAGAAACGAAGTACTGTTGTACTGTTAATCCTTCACGGAAGTTAGATTTAATCGGTTGTTCAATAATCGATCCATCTGGCTTAGCCATCAAACCACGCATCCCAGCCAACTGACGAATCTGTTGGTTAGAACCCCTGGCTCCTGAGTCAGCCATTACATAAATGGGATTGAAAGAGGACCCACGAACGATTTCACCAGTCTCTTCATTTTTAAATTCAGCAGTAGAAATACCCTGAAGCATATCTTCAGCAATATTATCCCCTACGTCTGACCAAATATCGATGACTTTGTTATAACGCTCTCCCATTGTAATCAAACCTTCTTGGTACTGATTATCAATTTCCATTACTTTAGCATCAGCATCAGCAAGAATTCTTTGCTTGCTTTCTGGAATTGTCATGTCGTCAATTCCGATCGAAATACCAGCAAGAGTTGCAAAACGATATCCAATGTCTTTCATGCGGTCAGCAAAGATTACAGTAGCTTTGTTACCAGCTGTTCTGTAGGCTTCATCAAGCATTTGAGTAAGATCTTTTTTCTTCAAATCTCTGTTAAAGAATTTGAAAGGTAATGTATCTGGTACCATGTAATAGAAAAGAACTCGTCCAACTGAAGTTTCTTCAATCTTTCCGTTAATTCTACATTTCACACCTGCCTGAACATTAACTTCACCTGACTGCCAAGCGAACCAAAGCTCACCTGGATTAGCAAATGTTCGTCCAGAACCTTTAGCGAAAGGGCGGATACGAGACATGTAATAAAGTCCAAGTACAATATCTTGAGATGGTGGAATAACTGGCTTACCACTTTGCGGACTAAGAATGTTATTAGTTGCCATCATGAGCACTCGTGCTTCTACTTGAGCTTCCACAGACAAAGGAACGTGAACAGCCATCTGATCTCCGTCAAAGTCAGCATTAAATGCGAAACAAACAAGTGGGTGTAAGCGAATAGCTTTACCTTCAACTAGGATTGGTTCGAATGCTTGAAGTCCAAGTCGGTGAAGAGTTGGTGCACGGTTAAGTAACACTGGGTGCTCTTTAATAACTTCATCAAGAATATCCCAAACTACTTCTTTACCTTGCTCCACCATTTTCTTGGCGCTTTTAATTGTAGCAACGTAACCTTTAGTTTCTAGTTTGTTATAAATAAACGGACGGAATAATTCCAAAGCCATCTGCTTTGGTAATCCACACTGATGTAATCTTAGTTCAGGACCAGCTACAATTACTGAACGACCTGAATAATCAACACGCTTACCAAGTAAGTTCTGACGGAAACGTCCAGTCTTACCTTTAAGAATATCACTTAAAGATTTAAGTGGGCGTTTGTTAGGACCAGTTACAGTTCTACCACGACGACCATTATCAAGAAGTGCATCAACTGACTCTTGTAACATACGCTTTTCGTTACGAACGATAATGTCCGGAGCTTGAAGCGTAATTAATCTTTTTAAACGGTTGTTACGGTTAATTACACGACGGTATAAATCATTCAGATCGCTTGTCGCGAATCGTCCACCATCAAGTGGAACTAAAGGACGAAGATCTGGTGGAATAACTGGTAATACTTTCAGTACCATTGACTGTGGTGTGTTTCCAGATTCTAAGAAAGCGCTGACAACTTTTAATCGTTTAGCAAATTTCTTCTTCTTAGCTACAGATGTAACATCTTTAATTTCGGCACGAAGGGTATCGTACATTTCTTGAAGATTTAATTGCTTTAATAGGACTTCGATTGATTCTGCACCCATTCCGGCTTTAAATTCTTCCCCGGTTCCATTAGCCATTTCTTTTTGAGCATCACGGAATTCTTTTTCAGTAAGAATCTGACCAATTTCAAAATCAGAGTCACCATCTTCAGTAACAATGTAAGCTTCGAAGTAAAGTACTTTCTCTAGATCTCGTAGAGTAATGTCTAGGATTGTACCGATACGACTTGGTAAGCTTTTTAAGAACCAAATATGAGCAACTGGGCAGGCAAGTTCAATGTGACCTAAACGCTCACGACGAACTTTAGATTCAATAACTTCCACACCACATTTTTCACAAACAACACCACGGTGACGCAGTCTTTTGTACTTACCACAAACACACTCATAATCCTTAACTGGACCAAAAGTTTTCGCACAAAACAAACCATCACGTTCCGGTTTTAATGTACGGTAGTTGATAGTTTCAGGCTTTGTTACTTCACCACTAGACCAAGAGCGAATCATCTCTGGACCAGCCAATGAGATTTTTACAGCACTGTAGTCAACTGGGCTTTTCGGTTTATTAAAAAGGCTAAATATATCGCTCATAGTTTTTATTATTTCGTATAACTTTTCTAATAAGCGTCACTAAGCTTTAAAAGCCTAGTGACGCTTAGGGCATTTAGGCAACTGCGCCAGTAACATTTTCAATCAGGTCATCAGTTTCTTGATCTGCAACAACTGCAGTTTGTCCTTGGTTACCTTCTAACAGTTCAATGTTTAAGCTTAAAGATTGAAGCTCTTTAATCATTACATTAAATGATTCCGGTAAGCCTGGTTCAAGAGTATGTTCACCTTTAACAATGGACTCATACATTCTAGTTCTTCCAGCAACATCATCTGATTTGACTGTTAAGAATTCTTGTAGTGAATAAGCTGCTCCATATGCTTCTAAGGCCCAAACTTCCATCTCCCCAAGACGCTGTCCACCAAATTGTGCTTTACCACCTAGCGGCTGTTGCGTAACAAGTGAGTAAGGTCCAATTGAACGAGCATGCATCTTATCTTCAACTAAGTGATCTAGTTTTAGGATGTACATCACACCAACTGTAACTTTCTCCGCGAAGGCTTCACCGGTTCGTCCATCAAACAAGGTACACTTACCTGACTCTTCATGTCCGCTGAATCTAAGAAGTGAGCGAATGCTTTCTTCTTTAGCAGCATCAAATACTGGAGTTGCAAAGTGAATTCCTGTTTGTTCTTTACGAGCAAGTTCAATTAAGGCTTGGTCACCAAGTTTGGCAATCTCTTCATTGTAAAGCTCAGCACCATAAGCAACTTTAAAGATGGCATGAAGCTGTTGGTTAACAGACTCACGATCGGCAGAAGTTGTACCTTTACGCTCAGCACCAGTGATTGGATCAACAACTACACTGATTACTTCAGTAAGTTTACGACCAAGTTCCCAAGCAGCTAAACCTAAGTGAACTTCTAGGATCTGACCAACGTTCATCCGAGAAGGCACCCCAAGTGGATTTAGAACAACATCAACTGGAGTTCCATCAGGCAAGTATGGCATGTCTTCTTGCGGAACAACTTGGGAAAGAACCCCTTTATTTCCGTGACGACCAGCTAACTTATCCCCGATTTGAATTTTGCGTTTATGGGCAACAAAGACTTTAACCATCTTAACTACACCAGGCGCTAATTCATCACCTTCTTTAATACGCTTGATCTTCTCTTGTAGAACTGTGCGCTTGTTATTAATAAGCTGACCAGTTTTAACAACAATTGAGTTAACTTTTTCTTGAAGTGCGTCATCACCTACTTGAATATCTCTTAAATATTCAAAAGGAACTTCCATCAACATTTCAGGAGTTAAAGTTTCGCCTTTGGCGATTAAATCTTTACGCTTATCATCAACTAACTTAACAGTAGTTACTTTGCCTTTATAAAAAGCAGCAACTTCTACAACAGCAGCATCTTTAATGATGTTAACTTCATCGCGGTAATCCATTTCGTAACGGGCAATTTCTTGCTTCTCTAAGGCTAGAGCACGTTCGTCTTTTTCAATACCTTTGCGAGAAAATACTTGCGTACCAATAATTGTTCCACCAGCTCCTGGAGGTAATCTCAAACTTGTATCGCGAACTTCACCGGCTTTTTCACCGAAAATCGCTCTTAAAAGTTTTTCTTCTGGGCTTAATTGAGTTTCACTCTTTGGAGTTACTTTACCAACTAAGATATCACCATGAGATACTTCCGTACCAACGCGAACAATCCCTGATTCGTCAAGATTTTTTAATGAATCTTCACCAATGTTTGGAATATCCTGAGTTACTTCTTCTTTTCCAAGCTTCGTGTCACGAGCTAAACACTCGTAACTATCAATGTGAATAGAAGTAAAGATATCTTTCTTAACTAAGTTTTCGTTAATTAAAATTGAGTCCTCAAAGTTGTATCCATTCCAAGGCATGAAAGCTACGACAACGTTTTGACCTAGAGCCAATTCCGCCATGTCTGTACTTGGTCCGTCCGCAATAACTTCACCACGAGTTACTTTTTCACCAGCACGCACAATCGGCTTTTGGTTAATACATGTATCCTGGTTAGAACGCTGATACTTATACAAGTTGTAGATATCTACCCCTGTGTCTAAAGCATCATCAGATGCACGATCAGCTTTGATTACAATCCGCTCAGCATCAACAGTAATTACTTTACCTGGACGCTTAGCTACAATTGTAGAACCTGAGTCACGCGCAACAATTCTTTCCATCCCTGTTCCAACAAGTGGAGCCATAGATTTAAGACATGGTACTGCCTGACGTTGCATGTTCGATCCCATCAAGGCTCTGTTCGCATCATCATTCTCTAAGAAAGGAATTAATGCCGCAGCAACACTCACAATCTGACGAGGACTAACGTCGACTTTAGTAACATCTTCTTTGTTCGCCATTAAGTAATCACCAGCGCGACGACAGATTGTCGTATCATCAGCAAATTCACCATTTGGCAAAATGTTAGCACTAGCTTGAGCAATTACTTCACGCTCTTCTTCTAATGCTGAAAGGTAAACTACGTCTTCAGTTACACGTCCTTGATCATCAACGATACGATATGGAGACTCTAAGAATCCAAAATCATTTACTCGAGAGTAAACTGCCATTGAAGAGATCAAACCAATGTTTGGTCCTTCCGGTGTTTCAATCGGACAAATTCGTCCGTAGTGACTGGAGTTAACGTCACGAACTTCGAAACCTGCACGGTCTCTTGTTAGTCCACCAGGCCCTAAGGCTGATAGACGACGTTTGTGGGTGATTTCAGAAAGTGGATTAACTTGATCCATAAACTGAGAAAGCTGAGAAGAACCAAAAAATTCTTTTAGTACAGCAGCAATCAATTTATAGTTAACAAGATCCTGAGGAACAAGTGTATCAACATCTTGCATGCTCATTCTTTCTTTAGCCGCACGTTCCATTCGAACAAGACCAACTAAAATCTGATTCTCAACTAATTCCCCTACGGCGCGAACACGACGGTTACCTAAGTGGTCGATATCATCAACTTGAAATTTGTAAGTGTCAGCCCCGGTACGAAGATGTAACAAGTAACGAACAGTTTCTTTAATATCTTGTTGATGAAGAGTTCCCTGCTCAACAGCTGGAGCCTCTTTCCCTTGGGAAATATAAAGTTTGAAATTCAGCTTGTAGCGACCAATTTCTGACAAGTCATAACGGTCTGGGCTAAAAAATAAATTATCAAATGTAGCACTGGCAGTTTCAGGGCGGGGTGGATCTCCCGGACGAATGCGACGATATATCTCGACTAGTGCGTCGATTGTCGGCTTGCCAATAATTTTTGAATATAAATCATCTCGCTCTGGAGCCAATTTATCAGTCATTAATGTTCTCCACAGAGAATCACCAATGTGGCGATCGTCCATGTATAGAACTTCAATTTCGTCAATATTTCTAGCTCTTAATTCAGAAACATTTCCAGCTTCAACAACTTCGCCTTTAGCGTTTACCTTGTCTGCTGTTAATTCTTCTCCGGCATAAACAATAACGTTTAAGCTTTCACAAATTTCTTGAGCTTCATCATAGTCTAAATCTGTAAACAACATTCCGAATTTATCCATGACAGCATCCCAACCTATTAATAGGTCCCCTGCTTCCATGATAACTTCGTCATTATTGGGATTTAAGACATCATCAATTGCTTCTACGATAGTTTTAGCTGAAATCATTCCGGCAACTGCTGCTGGATCAACTTCAACTGAATCAAGCTTAGCTTCTTTTAATCGGCGGATAATTGCGCGGTTAAACTTAGCGCCAGCTTTAACTAAAACTTTACCATCAATTTTAATATCACGATAAGAACGCTGACCTTCCAATTGCATTGGCTTGAAGTCTTTAACAACAAGTCCTTTCTTAGCAAAGTTTAGAATATCAGAATGGTAGTATTCAGAAAGAATGTCATCAGAAGCCATCCCCATTGCTCTTAAAAGAACAGTAGCATTTAACTTCCGGCGACGGTCAATCCGAACGTGCATAATGTCTTTAGCGTCGAATTCTAAATCTAACCAAGAACCGCGATACGGAATAACGCGAGCATTATAGAGTAATTTTCCAGATACGTGAGACTTACCATTATCATGGTTAAAGAATACACCAGGAGAACGATGTAACTGACTGACGATTACACGCTCAGTACCATTAATAATGAAAGTACCCTTGTCTGTCATTAACGGAACTTCACCGAAGTAAACTTCGTCTTCTTTCAAAGCGCTTAAGTTTTTAACACCAGTATCAGCATCAGTGTCCCAAAGGACTAACTGAATGGTCACTCGCAGTGGAGCAGACCAAGTCATACCACGCGCACGACATTCTTCAATGTCATACTTAGGTTCACCAATCGTGTAAGAAGAATATTCTAGAGAAGCGACATCATTGTAGTCTTTAACTGGAAAGATAGTTTTAAAAACTCTCTCTAAACCAATGTTTGATCTTTTCTCAGGAGCAACATCTCGCTGTAAAAAAGTTTCATAAGATTTTCTCTGAAGTGTGATTAGATGCGGTACGTCGATCGCTT
This sequence comes from Bdellovibrionota bacterium, assembly GCA_041740355.1. Lineage (GTDB taxonomy): Bacteria > Bdellovibrionota_C > UBA2361 > UBA2361 > CALJRW01 > JANNBC01. Next base: position 117,888 of record JBGSMD010000038.1, on the reverse strand, counting down.
CTTTAATTTTTGAATAATTACGTCGGACTCGGAAGTTATTTTTGAGTTTAGTGGCCATTATCAAACAATCCCAATGTGCAATACAACAAAGTTAGTAGGATTAAACTTACGCCTTAAGAAATTTGAGGATTGACTGAACCTCTACCAGGGCATTATTATCTAGCGATAATATTTTCCCTACTTCTTAAATCGAGAATAATCTTGTGCCAAAAGTAGCAATAAACATCCAAAGAATATTTGAATGAGCAAAGTATTTGGAGGCACTTTCAAAGTGACTGTGAAACATTTCTAAAGGAAAACGCATCACAGTATCATTACTTATTAAGCCAAAATATTTTTGACTTTTTGAAAACGATTACGTTTTCAAAATTCTAACCAACAAAACACAAAAAGCCGTCACTGAACAAAACAGTTAACGGATTAACAAAAATATAGTCTTACCTTATTACTTAAGGTTATATAAGAATCAGTTGTCAAAATACTTGTTGCTATGGTTTAAGTTGGTCAGAATTTAAGAAGCGCATCCTAGACTTTTTACTTATATAAGTAAATAGCTAGGAATGCACGACTTAATGGGGTTAAAATCCAACTGTAGCAAGTACAGTTGGGATTTTACCTACTTAATAGTAGCTTTACCGCCTGCTTCAGTAATCTTTTTCAAGATCTCATCTGCATCTGCTTTAGAACAAGCTTCTTTTACTGGTTTTGGAGCATTATCAACAAGGTCTTTAGCTTCTTTTAAGCCTAAACCAGTGACTTCACGTACAACTTTAATTACTTTGACGCGCTCAGCACCACCATCTTCCAGAACTACGTCGAATTCTGTTTTTTCTTCAGCAGCTTCAGCAGCAGCTCCACCACCAGCAGCCATCATAGCAACCGGAGCAGCAGCACTAACACCAAGCTCTTTTTCTAAAGTCTTAACTAGATCCGCAGCATCTAATAGAGACATACCTTTGATGTAATCAACAACTTGATCACGAGTTACTTCAGACATTTTTTTACTCCTAATAAAAAATCAATTCTAAAACTTTATTACCCTTTGGGATAATTAACTTAACTTTTGTCTTTGGGCTTCAATAACCTGTACTATTTGTCGAGCTGGTGTATTCATCAATCTCAACAATTGTGTAGCAGGAGTATTTATTAAAGCTAATAACTGCCCAAGGACCTCTTCGCGAGATGGCATCTTAGATACCGCCTCAACGCCTGTTTCATCGATAAATTTGTTAGCAAACCAACCACCTTTAATCGATAACTTTTCATTTTCTTTAGCAAACTTGGCAATAACCTTTGCTGAACTCACGGCATCTTCTTTCCCGAAGACAAGCATTGTCGGGCCTGCGAAAAGATTATTAAACTTTTCTAAGTCTGCTTGTGAGCTTTCTTTAAAACATTTTGTAGCTGCTAATTTAGCTAAAGTATTTTTCACTACTTTGGCCTCTGCTCCAACTTCGTTAAGTTGAACTCTCAAGCTTGTAACTTGTTTAACTGTTAATCCAAGATAGTCTACGCAGAAAGCGATTTGTGAGTTATCAAAAGACTCTTCTACAAACGCTAAATCACCAACTTTATCACTATGAGATTTCATAATTGTCTCTCCACTAAAATTTACTTATTTTATTACTGTCTTAATGCAGACAAATCAAATTTAACGCCAGGTCCCATTGTAGCTGACATTGATGCACTTTTCAGATAAACACCTTTGCTTGTCTGAGGCTTAGCACGATTCAAGGCAACGAACAGAGCTTCAATATTTTCTTGTAATTTTTGAGCACCAAACGAAGCTTTACCAACAGAAGCATGAATTGCTCCTTCTTTATCAACTTTGTACTCAGCCATACCAGCTTTTACTGCTTTGATTGTATTAGCAACATCAACTGTTACCGTTCCTACTTTCGGAGATGGCATCAAACCTCGTGGCCCAAGCACCTTACCTACTTTACCAACCAACACCATCATATCAGGAGTTGCAATCAGTGTATCAAAATCCATTTTACCAGCTTGAATCTGCTCTGCTAAATCTTCTGCACCAACAATATCAGCACCAGCTTTTTTAGCTTCTTCTGCTTTATCGCCCTTAGCGAACACAGCAACACGAATAGTCTTTCCTAAACCATGTGGCAAAGCAACACTTCCACGAATGTTCTGATCAGCCTTACGCGGGTCAACCCCTAAACGTATTGCGACATCAACACCTTCATCAAACTTGGCACTACCAGTTGAAGCAACAAGCGCACAGGCATCGTTTAAACCATAAAGTTTTAACTCTTCTACTTTGGCAACCTGAGCTGAATATCTTTTTCCTTTCTTAGCCATAACTTACTCTCTATAAACAATATCTTTAATCAACTACTTTAATGCCCATACTACGAGCAGTTCCAGCAACAGAATTATAAGCAGAATCAACATTTTCAGTATTTAAATCCTGAAGTTTCTTGACTGCAATTTCGCGAATCTGTGCTTTAGTAACTTTTCCAACAAAATCTGCGTTTGGAATAGAAGAACCTTTCTTAATGTTGGCAGCTTCTTTTAAAAGATAAGAAACTGGTGGAGTCTTACAAATAAAAGTAAATGAGCGATCTTTATAAACTGAAATCTCAACTGGAATCACTACACCTGTGTCTTTTTGAGTAGCAGCGTTAAACTGTTTACAAAAATCCATGATGTTAACACCATTTTGACCTAACACTGGACCAATTGGTGGAGCTGGATTAGCTTTTCCACCTTCGATTTGTAATTTAATTACTTTGGTTACTTCCTTCTTAGCCATTTTAATTTTCTAAAAAAAACTTTTCGCTTGCGAACAAGCTTAAAAACTATTGATACATTCCCAACGGGACTATATTTGCTTTTGTACTTGGTAAAAATCTAACTCCACTGGAGTAGCTCTTCCGAAGATACTGAATAGTACGCGTAGTTTAGCTTTATCAGCTTTAACTTCTTCAATCGTACCCATGTAATCGATAAACGGTCCTTCCGTCACCTTAACAGTATCACCAACTTCAAAACTTAAGTTACCAGCTAATGCTGTGGAACCTTCTTCCATCTGAGTCATCAGATTTTCTACTTCTACTTCGCTCATCGGCATTGGATTATGAGCGTCACCAACAAAACCTACGACTTTAGGAGTGTTGTTGATTAAGTGTTTAGTCTCATCATTTAAATGCATTTGCACTAAAATGTACCCTGGGAAAAACTTACGATTTACTTTATGTTTTTCACCTTTTACTAACTCAACAACTTCTTCTTGTGGAACTTTAACTTCCCCAAAATAGTCATTTAACCCTTCTTTCTCGATGCGGTCTTTAATTGCCTGCATCACTCTATTTTCTAAATTTGCATAAGCCTGAACGATATACCACTCTAGGCGAATATTCGGATCAGCAATTTTTTTCTTGGCATTTGAGCGTCTACGAACTTCAGAACTAACAATGTCCTTAACTGTTCTTTTTTTAGGAGCTACAGCCTCTACCTTCCCCGTTTCGGTTACAGGCGCTTGTGCGTTGATGTCTTTCCCTTCTGTACTCATTTTTTATAATACCCAGAGTGTGAAACTAAATTACTACTATACTAATTTTGCTGTTAAACCAACTTGCTATTAAACCAAAGTAGCCATGATGCGATGAAAAATCACATCTAACAAAGCTAGCACCACTGCAAAAAACACCATCAGTGCTAATGCCATGACTGTGGCCCGAATTGTTTCCTCGCGATTTGGTTTAGAAACTTTACTTAACTCCACTCGAGCTTCTTGTAGAAACTCAATGGGTTTGATTTTGCTTTTATTCGTATTCGCTTTTGTCGCCACCAGTTTCCCCAGTCAAAATTTCACAAATTATCAAATACTTATCGATAGTTAACCATTAACAACAACAGTTAGTACCGCCACTTTAAATTTGAGAGCCGAGAATCTATCAAAATCAAACAAATAATGCAAATAAGCATATGCTCAAATTAAATACTACCGAATGAAATGGATTCAGAATATTTAATCAACGCTATTGACCCATAATTCATGTTAGCGAAACGGGACAAAAAGTTAAAAACTTGCGAGAAAAGCTATAATATCAGGTTATTAAAGTAGTATTACCGCAGATCTCTAGGTGATAATCTTCAGCGATATTACTTCTAAAGTTACCTGCTAGTCGCAAGCATACGATTCGGCTAATTTGAGCTGCACTGAAACTCAATAGACCTAATCTCTTGAGCACCATAGCCGCCTTTTATAAAATTCAATTGCCATTTTGAAGAATCAATGCTGATTGGCAAATCCTGCTCTGACAAATCTAAATCTTGGAGTTTTACTAAACTAGAATTAATTATCAGGGATTTTGAGGTAGCTCCCCTTGTCTTAACATTTTGCTCACCGACAATACTTCGAATGGATATATCTTGAAATTCACATACTTTAAGAAGTTCTGAGGTAATGAGGACGGAGCTTCCGCCAAAATAAGGAAACCCGTTAATCTTAAGTGGCTTACTATCTGCTTGTTGATAATTTGATTTTCCAATTCTCATGATTACGAACTGATTACCACTATCAGTAGCTCTACTAATTGTATTTATTACCTGAAGACTAGCTTTAAGCCAGATAGCCAGAATATGCATCCCTTGCTGTTCGATAAACTTAGCAGCATTATGCAGGGATAATATTAGATAAAAATCAGCCTTTGGATATGTCTGTTGATAATAAGATAGCCCGGGCGCAGTTGTAGTTGAATAGATTTGAAGTGGTAGTAACCTATTTGCCATTAGACTACCGTGGTATTTTAATTTCAGCCCGTAGGCTACAGAATCAAACTCTGTGGAAGTCAAAAAATATGCGTCGGGATTATCCAGAATTACTTTTTGAATTTCTTGATCCAATACATCTAATTTATAACCACTCCAAAATTGATCAGAATACTGCCGATAATCTAATGATCTCTCTCGGATCCAAGTTAAATTAGCATCCTTGATGACCGAGTAATTCGAGATTAAGTTCTCTGTAAGTGATAAAAAGAAAAGTGTTACAAAAATTAGTTTTAATATACCTTGTACTCGGACTTTGCACAGATCGTTATTCAGCGAGGAAAAACAAATTCCAACCAGGAAGCAAGATAAGATACTTTCATGATGAATATATCTGGCATACATGAAATCACTGTACATTGCGGCATTTAAAAAAAGATAGCTAATACTAATTACAACCAAAACCCTCTGTACTAAACTTCCCCAAATGATTCCAAGACAAAAAACATAAAGCAGTAGCAAGATCGCAAAAATACCTCCGTAGCCGATTAACCATTGGAAGTAAAAATTGCTAATATTGCCAATATTTTTAAGATAAATGGTTAAAAACTGCTCTGGCGTATTGAATAAATAAGAAATGGTCGGAATAAATTGTTGTCCCTGCAATTTACTCCCTATCTCAAAAACTCTTCCTGTACTTACAAGTGTAAGTATATTTCCCAATAAGAATATTCCACAAAAATATATCAAATCACTCAGACTAATTTTTAGTTCTATTTTTTTGGCATAAAGATAATTTATTGCCAGTATCCAAAGGATACCACTTATGGAGCTTACTTTATTAAGTAGTGTAAGCCCAAAGAATATCCCTGCTAATAAAATATAAAGAAAAAGCCGGCTACGAATTATTGGCACAGCTTGCATTTGATATGCCGTTTTCATTAAAGTGATGCAACATAACAATAATAAAAATGTTGTAAAAGGATCTTGCAGTGCTAACCTTTCATGCGCGATATGATATGTAGATAGGGCCCAAACTAAACAAGTGACCAAAGCAGCATTCCTACCAGAAATCAAACTAACAATAAAATATAAAACTAGACAGCCGAACAGGCTAATAACGCTAGTGCTAGCTCTAGCAATCTCCAAAGCATTTTGGGTACTAATTGCTGATAATTTAAAGATATAACTAAGCAGTGGCCTACCTAAAGCAACGGGATCAATATTTTGATTTGTCTGATAATCAATTGAGGTTAAGATATTACCAGCTTCATCAGTGAATGGCTCCAATCCACCAATATTTATCAACCGAGCTATGATGAAAATAAGAATTATCAATAATAATCTGAAATCAATTAGTACTTTCATATGAACAGAATAAGACAAAATGTATCGCAATCCCAATCCTTGAGCGCTCGGTCGATTAACCTGCTTTTAAACCTGAATTTTGAAACCTACAATCTGATTGTTACGGGGCGACTTCATAATTGCTTCGGAGGTGCTTAATTCTACAACTCGATCTTCAAATTTTGTTTAATATCATCAAAATTCAAACGACTAATAGATCCCTGTCGCTTACCAGTTTTACCCATTGGAATATGTTCAACAAACTCTACGTTAATCACAGACTCTTCCCCCAAATGAACTTTAAGCTGACCAAAAACATCTTGAAAAAGCTTATCGGTAAAATGAATCCCCTTAACTAGATTAAGATTAATTTCTCCGATTTTTTCTTGAATAATCTGATAATGTGTAATGATATGATCGTAATCTTTAAAGAAATGGGCAAAAAATGTACCGGGAAGATATCTTCCATTACCAGCTACTATAATTGCTTGAGTTCTGCCTTCAATGCTACCAAGTCGCATCAACCCGGGATAGGTGCCAAATTCTTTGTCATTATCAACAGCCCTAGCCAAATCTCCAATCCGATATCGAATAAGCGGCATGCAGCGATTATTTAAATCTGTAATTAGAATCTCCCCAACTCCTCCTGGCAGAACAGGCTGACCATTCATGTCAACAATTTCAACAATGTAATTTTCAGAGACGACAACATGTTCTCCTGGAACATCGGCTTCATACGCAATTCCCGAGAATTCTCTACTGCCATATTTATCATAAACTCGGCAACCAAAATTCTGTTCAATTATCTCTCGACTTGCCAATGGGAGTTCCTGTGCAGAACTAATAATAGCTTTAGGCTTTAACCTAGCAAACCCACAATTTTTTTGATAATAGGCTAAAAAGTTAAAAGACTCGGCATAGCCATCAATTAATACAGGCTGGTAGTCCTCCAACTTCTGAATCCATTTCTGTAGATTTTCATTTGATAACTCATACGCAGGAATAAATAAACGGCGATTAATCAAGGCGTTAATATGCTCTCGAAACACCTGTAATCTAGTCATACCAATTTTTTGATGCCAAAGTCTTGCTTGTTTGTCACCAAATTGCCACCCAGTCCAGATCGCTGATCGGAGTGAGGCTGCCCAACGCATTTCCAACTGAAAATCATCGACATAGATAGTCATCGGCTCGCCGGTAGAACCACTAGTATTAATTTTCCTGACTTTACTCTTATTATGATTATCAGATAACAAACCAAAATGAACATTTTGACGAATGTCATTTTTTGTTAACAATGGCAGTTTTGCTAAATCTGCTACTGTCTTAATCTCTTCGGGGAGAATTCCATGTTGGTCGAATAAGTCCCGATAATAATCTACATGTTGATAAGCATGCTGAATAATATCAGCAAGTTTTTTGTCCTGAACTTCCCGAATCTCTTGCTTAGAAAAATACTGTGACTGCTCTAATTCATAGTAATATTTAATGGCACTTCTAGAGATTGACCAACTATGCAAAGGCCAAGCAATAGTATGAATCTGCCAAAGAACTCTTCGCCAACCTCTTAACTTGCTTGATTGATAACTTATTTTTTTGCGATCAAGGATATCGGCAATCTGTGTGCGCCGATGCTTGGATAATCTAAATTCCGCAACTGCCTTTAGGATTTCATAAATGACCCTAAAAATTGTCCAAATCGGTAAATTCGCTAGGAAAGACTTACCTGCTCTGCGGTTTTGAAAAAGAATTTCAATCTCTTTAATGCTATAACCCTTACTATTAGCAACCACCATAATGAATGTTTGATAGAAATGATAGCGATCAGAAGATCTTAGTATATCGATTAAAACACTTTTTTTACATACAAAAAAGCCTGACTTGTTATCAGTCAATTTCATCTTAAATAACTTATTAAGAATAAAATTCAGCACAATACTTTGGATGTACCTAAGATCTTTTACTCGACCAACGGCACTACGGTATCCTTGAATAATATCAAAATGGCTCCGCTTATATTCTCGATACAATCTAGCAATATCTTGTGGTAAGTATTGAAAATCAGCATCAATCACGGAGACAAGTTTGCCTTTTGCTAACGTTGCCCCAGACAACCAAGCTCTGGCAATCCCTTGATTCGAGGCTTGAGCGACTACTCTAATAAAATTAAACTCTTTTTCTAACTCTAATAATATCGGGAGTGTTAGATCCGTACTTTTATCGTCGATAAAAACTATTTCACCAGAAATTTTTAATCTCTTAAAAACTTCTTCAATCTCACAACAGATCGCTCGCACATTATCTTCTTCATTAAAGCAAGGAATTATAACAGATAAATCAATCATCATGCGCTAAAAGCTTTGTAAGTATGTAAAAGTCCCTGATCCAAGGTAGTCTTGGCAATGAAATTTAGATGTTTTAAAGCTCTCTCCGTCTTAGCAACTCGATATGTTCCTGCAGTTAAGTCTGGTGGCTCAAACTTTATCTGAGCCGTGCTTTTGGTTATTAATAATAATTTATTTGTTATTTCCAGGACGGAAATGGGAGAGCCACTACCAATGTTAAATAATTCGAAATCTGTACTTTGAGTCTGACAGAGCAATAACGCGTTAATTACATCTTCAATGTAAATATAATCTAAAACTTGCTTACCATCTCCATAAATAATTGGTTCAAGTTTTTTTTGTAATCTTGATAAACTTTTCACCATTAATGACTCATATCCAATTTTACTCAGTTGCCCTGGTCCATAAACAAAGAAGAGCCTTAACACAGAACACTTAACATTGGCCTCCTGTGAACAAGAACGACACAACAGCTCCCCAATTAACTTTGTTGTTCCATAGAAAGTTGTTGGAATAATATTTTCATCCTCTGCTAATGCAGGTTTAGTACTCCGACCATAGGCGTATAATGAAGATGCAAAAATAAAATTTTTGATTTCATTTTTCTTAGCAGATTGTAGTAATTTATTTGTACCATCTACGTTGGTAGAATACATATATTGTTGATCATCTTTATTTTGATTGTGCTTTTGCGCGGCCAAGTGATAAATAATATCCGCACCAACACAAACTTGATCTATTTGTTCTTGCGAACATTTAGCTAGATCTAAATTGAAAATCTTAACATTTTGATTATAATTTGTATTTTCTTGCTGATAATAATTACAATCAATAACTCTAATCTCTTTAGCTTGTAATGCGCTTAAACGATTTACTAGTGCTGTGCCGATAAAACCAGCCCCTCCCGTTACTACAATAATTTGTTTGTCATAATTAATCATTATTATTCTAATTAACATGGTTTGGCATTTCTTTGATAGTGATTAATTACTACTAAGTACACCAAAGAGCATCTCTCTCGACTCTTCAAATATACTAGGTGACATTGAAAATCACTGCTTCATTTTTAATTACCTAGTTTATCCAGCATGAAGTGCTTGCTGCGATCTAAGGGGGTCGCAAAGGTTATTATCTTTATAAAATAAGGATAATAACTGGAGAAGACAAGTATCCTGAAACCCTAATAAACTGAAAATGCATTCTGCATTTTACAAAGCAGTTCGGTAATTCTTAATGGGTTTTAGTATATTCGGAAAAAGTAGCACTTATCCTCCGAAGTTTTTGCGATGGTGGAAGCTTTATTCTTTGCCGTTCAGTGAATTCTAATCGGTTTTATTATAGCATCCGTCTCCGCCTTGGTGACTTCAAGCACTTCCTGTTCGAGAGAGAGTCCAAAAAATAACCGGTTGTTACCTAACTAATAATAATTCCTCCCAGGAACCTAAATAGTTAGGAGATCTTTGATTAGATAGCATCGACCAACCTTGGTTTGTCCCAGTAATGGCATAATGAATCGAATTCTTGCCATACTTACGATTTAATAGATCTACTGCTTTCATTAAACTGGCCTCTTCTTTGCTTTCAATCAAACCCGCAAATAATTTTCCTTGATGGGCGTCCTCTCCCCTTAAATCTACGGCGACAACTCCCGCCTTATTGTAGAAGAACTGCGATAAATAAATCTCCCGAAGTCCTTGCATTCCCGCTAAGATCAAATCTGCAGTATTACTCGTGTAATCTGGCATGCTGCAAACTATTGATTGGGCATAAAAATCATCAGTCTTAGAAAATGGATTGGTCCGAATAAATAGAATAAATTTTCTAGCCTTCAAACGGTGGAGCCGAAGCTTCTCACTCAATCGACTAAGATAAGAAGCAACCGCCTGCTCTAACTCTGCCAGATTTTTAATTTTCCTTCCAAAAGAACGAGTCACTGCAATAGATTTGCGTGGCGGGACAAAGTGCTCTAAATGCAAACATCTTACCCCTTGTAATTCCAACTGAGTCCGCGAAAGAAAAACATTAAATTTTTGTCGCATTAATTTCGGGGGGGCAACGCGCAACTGCCAGGCAGTATCAATCCCGTAGCTCTGTAAATGTTTTGACCAGCGACGTCCAATTCCCCAGACATCCTGCACCGCCATTTGCTTAAGCAATTCCTCAATTTTACTGGGTCGATCTAATAAACAAAAACCTTCGGGCAGCTGTTTTTTCTTAACCGCATTATTAGCTAGCTTAGCTAGCGTTTTAGTTTCTGCCATTCCAATAGACACAGGAATACCTAAGGATTTTTTTACCGCCTCCCTGATCCGGATTGCCAAACTTTCCCAGTCTCGCTCAGCACTCACCCCCTGACTAAATTCTAGAAAGGCTTCGTCAATCGAATAGATTTCGATACTCTCAGCATGCTGCTTTAGGATTGCCATCACCCGACGAGAGAGTTCTCCATAGAGCGTATAATTAGAAGAACAAACTTTTACTTGGTGCCTGTCAACAATATCTCGCACTTGGTAAATTGGGACTCCCATTGGGATCCCCAGAGCTTTCGCTTCGTTAGAACGTGCCACCACACAACCATCATTATTGGATAAAACAACAATCGGACGACCTATTAATTGTGGATTAAATACTCGCTCACAAGAGGCGTAAAAGTTATTACAATCAACTAAAAAATAAAATGAGGACATTCTTAGCTTTTCCTTAAGGAATGTAAGCAGTAAGTAACTACTCCCCAAATCTCAAAGTCAAGATCACTTAATTCTGAGTTTACTTCAATTACTAAATCTAAATATTTTGGATTTGCGGATCGTAAAATAATTTTTCCACTAACAGATAAAAATTTCTTCACTAAAAATTCACGATTAAAAACAGCAATTACGGTATCACCAGAACTTGCCACAAGAGAACGATCTACAATCAAAACATCTCCCGCAAAAATCCCCACCTGAATCATGGAATCTCCACTCACTCGCACTAAAAAACTAGCTTCTGGATTTTTGATTAAATACTGATTAAGATCCAAGGCAGGCTCTAAGTAATCATCAGCGGGAGAAGGAAATCCCGCGGAGACAGTGCTTCCGACAAAAGGAATAAGATAACTACCAAGAGATCGACTATCAGCTATTTCCATTTAAATTAGATATAGAAATATTATAGAAATAGCAGGGTATGACTAAAAGAGCAATGGTTATCAATCTAGCCTCCATAATTCATCAGTAATGTGGATGAATAATGCCGAAGCATCAATCGTTCTTGAAAAATATAACAACTTTGATGAGCAGAACTATACTATTGTCCATTACGATCGCGAAGTTTATGTTAAGCCTAGTCCCAAAAAATGATTCCTTAATGGAAATTGGCTGGGATACTCTCTAAGATTACCTTGTAAGTTAATAAGCAATGCGACCAAACATAATCCTAGCCCTAGTTGGAATACTGCTTTTTTTCTTGCCTTTAATTCCACTAGATAAATTCCAAATACTATTTCTGGAACACCCCAATATTACAACCGCGGAATACCTACCGCCAAGTATTTGGTTGCTATCAATGATAATCTGTATTTCACTGGCTCTAGTTTTAAGCATACTACTCAATAAAACTAGAGCACTTCTTCTCTGCGAGAAAATAATAACAAAGTTTTGGAGCATTGATGAGAGATATTTTTTAGCAATTTGCCTTGCACTGATTGGATTAAAAACTTTTTTAATTGCACGATATTGTTTTCATTTTCGACCACACATGGTTGATGAGCTGACTCAAACGTTTCAAAGTAAAATTTTTGCCGCAGGATTATTCACTGGTGAGTATCAAGACTATCTGGGGTTCTTCGTAAATCAAAATTATGTTTATCACAATGGCAATTGGTCTAGCCAATATCCTCCTGGCCATGCCTTATTCTTAAGCTTCAATTATTTACTAGGGTTCAAATGGCTGGTGCAGCTTTTTCTCGTAATTGCTACTTCATATTTTATATATGCAACTAGTAAACTCATTTACAATCAACTAGTCGCTCGAGTCAGTTTATTATTACTAATCGTCTGTCCTTTTTTCTTGGTGATGATGTCGAGCTATATGAACCATTCAACAGCAATCTTTGGACTGAGTGGTTTTACTTTTTATATCCTTCGATATCTTAAAGATATTAGTTCCTATAACTTGCCACTAGCTAGCCTCTTCTGTGCTTGGGCATTTATTACTCGGCCATTCTCAGCATTTCTTTACAGCCTAGCTTTTGCACTGCCCACGATCCTCAAAATCGTCAGAAATAAAGATTATAAATTAACATTTTTTGCCGTCCTAATTTTTGGAGCGATAAGTTCTATTTGGGCAACCTACAATTTACATTCTACAGGCGACCCCTTCCTCTCTGGTTATATCAAAACATGGGGAGTACTCCATGGCTTTGGTTTTCATGAAACCCCTTGGGGAAGGGATTTCACATTAACTAGAGGATTAATTAATCAGTTACTAAACTTAACATTTAGTAATCTCTACACCTTTGAAAGCCTGATTCCAGCAACTCTGCCATTAGCAATATACTTAATTATTAATCAGAAGTTTTCTAGAGAAGAATTAATCCTGCTATCAGTCCCAATTTTTTATATAACAGGACATGTTTTTTATTGGCATACCGACTTCTACTTAGGTAGTCGTTTTTTGTTCTCGCTGTTAATTATATTCATTCCATTATCAGCAAAAGCAATTATAACAATCTATAATAAATTTCAAAACCTAAACTTTGGGTATTTGCCGGGATCGTTAATAATTAAATCTATATTTTTTATACTCCTCTCTTATTATGTCACCTATGGACTACCGCATCGCCTAGGGATTTATGCCTATGGTCAGTCCTCATTCAAAGTGAATTTATTGGACAAACTAAAAAACGAATCGGAACAAAAAAAGATAGTTTTTATCAAAGTTAGTTGGGGCGCACGAGCATTATCTCGCTTAAGAGGCGCTGGCATAAGTGCTGCACTCAGCCAAAAAGCATATGAAAAACTAGATTTGTGTTTTCTAGATGAAATTAGCAAAGCAAACCACCCAACACTATTGCTTGAAAAATTAATTGTCGATCAACTAAAACTAAAGATACCTATTGTTAAACTTGCCCTCAATCGAGACACCTCCTCCAAGTTTTATTCTCCTCCGAATATCAGCAATCAATGTCAAGATGAAATTCAATATGATCTCCAAGGAGAGTTTACGATTTATGCTTCTCACTTTTTACTTAACGATCCAATTATTACCCAAGATTCAAATTTAATTGTAGCAATTGACCTACGAGATCAAAACCAACTCTTAATTAATAAATACTTCGGGCGGCAAATTTATTATTTTGACGGAAAAACCTTAACAAAAGCTGACGAAAATCCTTATTAAGACACTCAATCTGTGCATTCTACTTAAATTAGACCTGAGAATACTAGATAAACTATCAGTTTTAATATTTCAGTTAATTTCCTAAGCTAGCTTTTTAGATCTAAAACTTGCCAGAAAGCTTAGAATTAGGTATTTAAGTGCTCAGCTTTTACTTTATTAGTAATTGCTAATGCGGGAGTAGCTCAGTTGGTAGAGCGTCAGCCTTCCAAGCTGAATGTCGCGGGTTCGAGCCTCGTCTCCCGCTCCACTTCTTTTCTAGACGTGGGGTTTTTTTCTAGGTGGAGCTTAATACTCACCGCTTTTCATTTTTTATAAAAATGAAAAGTGATGTGCAAGCAAAATCCTGATGAAAACAGGGTCTGCCGTAACAGACATTACTGAAACCATACGCTAATGCGGTGAGTATTGGTTTTGTATTCTACGGCTCAACCTGGCTTCAGACTTAGCCAAGGCTACGTCTGATAAAAATGCCAAGATCTTGCTCGCCCTCCACAAATATAATTTGCGGAGGGTAGATTAAAGCTTAGCTAGTTAAATCAAAACAATTCTGGTGAGGTGACCGAGTGGCTAAAGGTGGCAGACTGTAAATCTGCTGGTGTACGCCTACGGCGGTTCGAATCCGCCCCTCACCATTCTCCCCTTTTGTGACGCACAGTCGCGATGCTATTAAATGCCTCGATATGTTGCGTCGCAAAAGGGGAGAACCAGTTTCTTTGTTACTTCGTAAAAAAATGAATCACGCCGTAGCCTTCTAGATCCAAACAACTTCTAAAAAATCAGAGGCGAAGGCGGATTGTTAGTCATCCCTAAAATCGCTCAATAAAAAGAATCTTCTCAGAAACTTTATTTTTTAAAGAAAGTAATTTAAAAGAATTGAATCACATTCTCCCCTTTTGCGACGCCTAGCATTGTGAATAATAACTAAATTATCCAGTGCGTCACAAAAGGGGAGAATAAACGCCAAATAAAGAATAAATACTTAGTGTTTATTCTTTATTTGGCCCACGTAGCTCAGTTGGTAGAGCACTTCCTTGGTAAGGAAGAGGTCACGGATTCGAGTTCCGTCGTGGGCTCCACAATACTATGCTTAGATAAATCCGTATTTTTTTCTAAATAAAACCGATCTTTTGTAAAGTTTCCTTACGAGCCTCTTCTGACTCAAAACAAGCAACAGGTGCTTCAATAGTGATACTTGGAAATAACTTAACAAGGAAATAAGTACGAGAGACTCTCGCAACTGGAATAGTAATATTAGGAGAGATACTTACCTCCCCCAAATTAAAAGTGCGATACGAATGAATTTCTTTCCAAGGAAAAAAAAGATTTTTACCCAGTCTGCATCTAATATATAAGCCTTACTTCGAGACAAAATATTCTTTGTAAGTGATAAAAGAAAGCAGAGGGAAATCAATGCTCCCCTCTCCTACTACTAACCGTGCATCGATACTCCCAGTATACTGAAACTGTTTGATAAACTTACGATCTCTTTGCCAAACAAACCAAAAGATCATTAATATAATGACCGCTGGAAGGGTTAAATAGGAAAAATCGAACATAGATTTAGGCGATAATAAATGGATTAAATCCCCCCATGCCCCGGATATCTCGGCACTGGAATAACATCACGAATATTTTTCATTCCAGTCACATACATCAAGAATCTTTCAAAGCCTAAACCAAAGCCGGCATGTGGTACTGAACCAAACTCTCTAAGTTGTAAATACCACCAATAATTACTAACATCTAATCCTTGTGCTTGCATTCTGTGAGTCAACAAATCTAAGCGATCTTCACGTTGCCCACCACCAATAATTTCACCGATCCCAGGAGTTAATAAATCCATTCCAGTAACTGTTTTTTCATCGTCATTAAGGCGCATATAAAACGGCTTAATAGTTTTTGGATAATTAATTACAAAGACGGGACCTTGAACATGCTTCTCTGTTAAGTAACGCTCATGTTCGGATTGTAAGTCAATGCCCCAACTAACCGGATACTCAAAGGCCTGTGTGGCATTTTCTAAAATTTTAATTGCTTCGGTATATTCCAAAACCTCAGCCGGCTTATTAACAACAGCTTCCAAATTAGCTCGAAGATTAGGCACACACCATTCCGCCTGATGCAAAAACTCCAGGTCGGCCGCAGATTCTTCCAGTGTGTAGGAAATTAGGTACTTAATAAAATCACTGGCAACTTGCATATCCTGAGCCAAATCACAAAAAGATATTTCGGGCTCAATCATCCAAAACTCGGATAAATGTCTACTGGTATTGGAATTTTCAGCACGAAAAGTTGGGCCAAAGGTATAAATCTTGCCAAGTGCCGTAGCAAAAATCTCGCCCTCTAGCTGCCCCGAGACAGTTAAAAACGCCGGCGCCTTAAAAAAATCTTGGGTGTAATCAACTTTAGCATTTCCAGGCTTCAAAGTTGTAACTTGAAACATCTCCCCTGCTCCTTCACAATCCGAAGTAGTAATAATCGGAGTGTGGATATAGTAAAAGCCTCGTTCTTTAAAAAATTTATGAACAGCAAAAGCTACATTAGAACGAATTCGAAAAACAGCACCAAAAGTGTTAGAGCGAGGGCGAAAATGTAAATTCTCACGCAGGGTATCTAACCCGTGATGTTTCTTCTGTAAAAAATATTTTTCTGGATCGGCTTCTCCCACAAGCGCAATCTCACTAACTTGAAATTCATGGGTCTGCCCTTTGGCTGGCGATTCTACTAATTTACCACTGACGATGATTGAAGAACCAGTACTAACTCGATCCGCAATTGGAGCGTATGTCGCTAAGTTAGGCTCAATTACCAATTGTAGCCCTTTCACAGAGGAACCATCAGACAATTCAATAAAAGAAATATTCTTGGATTGTCGGTGGGTCTTTACCCACCCAGAGACTTGATATTCCCCTAAACTGACTTTTTTTAACTGCAAATCTGCAAATTTAAAACTGTTTCCCATTTCAAATATTATCCAAAAATAAATGCTGCTTAAGTTGACTTCTATAAGCTAATATCAACTATCTGCGAA
This sequence comes from Bdellovibrionota bacterium, assembly GCA_041740355.1. Lineage (GTDB taxonomy): Bacteria > Bdellovibrionota_C > UBA2361 > UBA2361 > CALJRW01 > JANNBC01. The sequence goes on along the minus strand of JBGSMD010000038.1, from coordinate 101,049 downwards.
ATCCTTAGCCTCTTGATTATGGATCTAACTGTCAATATAAAACAAGCAACAATTTTATAACAAAAGTTTGCTTTATTACTATGATTTACAACTAAATAAAAAAAAATGCCTAATGGGCTTTATTATTTTTTCATAATTAGCTATCTTCCTTGCACGTCAGTTAATTTCGGGGTGTAGCTCAGTCTGGCTAGAGCACTGGTTTTGGGAACCAGGGGTCGTAGGTTCGAATCCTATCACCCCGATACTTAATTTAGACGTTACTTCAAAATGGCAATTCTTATCTTCCAAAGAATGTCTCATTAATTCAAAACAATCACTCTCAGAAGGCATTAAGATTATTACAATTCTAAGAAGGATCGATCAAAAGCCCCTTTGTTAAAATTAGATAGATCAATTTTTTAAATATTTAGATCTTGTTAAATCAATTAAGAACTTGGTAAAGTAGCCTAGTTAAAGATTATCCTATGGCAGCTAAATCAAGTTATCTCAAAAAATTATTAATTTTAACTGGACCAATTATTCTGATCCAGGCAATCGTTCTCTTACGTTACAAAATCTCCAGTGAACCAACATCATTTAAAGATGCTATGGATTCAGCGATTGAAAGTGGTGATGTGGGAGATGAACAACGTTCTGCAATCAGACTGCACATCGCATTGAATAACTACCGAATGAAAAACAATGCCTACCCTGATTCACTAGATCAACTCGTGCCAGATTATTTCGAAGCTGTGCCAGTAGATCCAAATACTGCCGAACCATATGAATATAAGAAAGATGGTGAGAGTTTTATACTAGGCAAGGAAGGTGCAACTGGAAATGCTACTGCTCCTGATGGCACCGTCGCAGAAGGTGATGTTGACCAGAATGAAGAGGATACGCTGATTGCTTCCTTAAATAATTTTGAAGATCAATTATTTATTTACGATCCAACGGGGAAAAAAGATCCTTTTCGTCCACTTGATTTTGACAGATTTAATCGTCAAGTAAAAGGCAAAACACCATTGGAGCAGTTTGATTATGCTCAATTTCGTGTTTCTGCCGTGCTGTTAGATTCGGGAGAACCAAAAGCAATTATCGAAGATGGTAATGGCAAAGGCCACACTGTTCAAATTGGAAGTAAGATTGGTTTATACGAGGGAACAGTTAGTGAAATCAAACCAGATCGAATTGTCGTCAAAGAAATCACAATTGACTTTACTGGTGAAGAAAATACTAAATTAGTTGATATCGTCTTACCTGCTAAAGAAAATGACTTTGGCAGCTTAACTAAAGAGCAATCTATTGGAACGGAAGAAACTACTGAGGCTCCCAAAGATCCTAATGCTAAATGGGAATTTACAGAGTAAAATCTTTTAAGTCTGTCAGAGGTTTATCCTGTTGGATTCAATGTTAGGATTTAGCTAACTCGAGCATAATCCTTAATAATCTCTAAACTCCGGAAAGATAAAGCTTCAGCGACATCCTCAATCTCCACTCCTTTAGACTCCTTTAAATCAGAAATTGTCAGGGATACTTTTAAAACCCTAAAGTAAGCCCTGGCACTAAAATTACGCTTACTAGCAAAGTTTTCTAAAAAATCTTCAGCACTATTTTTTAAGCGAACAATTTTGAGCAATCTCTTATTATCTAACAGGCTATTACTTACTCCTTGTCTTTCGATTGCAATTCTTTGGGCTTTTTGAATCTTTAGCAACAAATTAGTTTCAGAATCATCCTTGCTAGGTAATACTTGGTTACGGAATTGATTAATATCAACAGATTGCAATGAAACCTGAAGGTCAATCCGATCCAAAATGGGGCCAGAAAGTTTTTGTAAATATTTGTTTACGGCATAAGGCCCGCATGAGCAGTCCCCACGAATTGAACCCAAGCGTCCACATGGACAAGGATTCATCGCAGCGATTAATTGAAAATTTGCTGGGAACTCTTGATTATACTTTGCTCGACTGATCAACAACTTTCGAGATTCTAAAGGCGCTCGCAAAGCTTCCAAAGCTAAACGCTTATATTCAGGAAACTCATCTAAGAACAAGACTCCATTATGAGCTAAACTAATCTCTCCAGGCTTTGGATTATGACCTCCTCCTATCAGTCCAATATCTGAAATTGTATAATGAGGGCTGCGAAATGGACGTTTGCCTGCCAATAAATCTTTAGTGGCAATCCCAGCAACACTATGAATAGCGGCAGATTCAATCTTCTCTTCATTACTCATCGGACTTAGAAGTAAAGGCAAACGCTGTGCTAACATACTTTTGCCACAACCAGGTGGCCCAACGAACAAGAGATTGTGCCCTCCTGTTGCTGCCAAGACCAAAGCACGTTTCGCTTGTTCCTGCCCCTGAACATCCGCTAAGCAAGTAAAATTCGAATCAGTCAGCTCCTGCTTTAAGCTTGGCTCTAAAGGCAACAGCTCTCCACGGCTATAAGCAAATAGATCTTCGACTGCCCGTAGAGGTATGATTTCCAAGCCTGTTACTGCCACGACCTCTTCGGCATTTATAGCCGGAACAAATAGTTTTTTCCAACCGTTTTTACGCGCAGCAATAGCGTGCGCAACCATACCAACCACTGGCTTAATTGATCCATCAAGCGCCAGTTCGCCGTAATATCCACAATTCTTTACCGGCAGGTCTAACTTCTTCATCGCATTTAAAAGAGCAACTGCAATTGAAAGATCAAAACTAGATCCATCCTTTTTGATTCCAGCAGGTGCTAAATTAACTAACACATGACTCGGAACCTTGACCCCAATTACCTTTAAGGCACTTACCACGCGATGTCGGGCTTCTCGTATTGCCGTATCAGCTAGTCCAATTATCTCAAACTTAAATTCATGATCATTTCTGGTAGGTAAGATTTTGATTTGGACCTCCACTGCCACAGCGGAAAGGCCGTTAATGACCGAACTAAAGGTACGTGCTAACATATCTAGTTATTCCAAAAATTAATTACTTATAAATAAAATAGAGTTACTTGCTTTTTTTAATAACTATATGATTTTATTCTACCTTCGGGGGTAGAAAGCCCTAAAAGTAATTTTCTTTGATAAATTACTTTTAGGACTCTTTATAGTAGGCTTCATTAGGAGTAGCGCATTTCCATAAATACGCTGAAAATTTTGATACGAGTACCTTCAAAAATCTATCTTTAAAAAGTTGCTCCTACTAGAAACTGTATCGTGATAAAAAAAATAAAGTTGTTTGGTAATTAAAAATGAAAAGAATTGACTATCTTTTATTAATTGCATTGTTTCTCCTGCTTCAACCAATATTACTTTTGGCAGAATCGCCGTGGCCTATAATTAGTTTGGAGAAAGACAGCAAAAGTCAAATCGTACAACTTGAGTCAGATCAAAAATTTAAACTACAAACGCTTAGACAAGATTCTAATCCCACTAAGTTAATTTTCATTTTTGAAACTGATACCGCTTGGCAAGCTAAAGAATTAGAAGTTAACCATGCTGGAATTGCCAGAATTGATCTAAAACCATTATCAACAAAGGAATATTCCCTTGAGATACAACTAAGCGAAAACGCAGTACCTGAATTTAAACTAAAAAATACCCTTGGTAATTTTAGTATCATTTTTGGGAATATTCTCTCAAGCAGTAATTCCACAGTGATACTAACACCCGATGAGATTACTTCTACTCCAACAACAACGACTGTTCAAAGTTTAAGTCTTACGGAAAAAGTAGCCACGAAAGAAAATGAAAAAGAGCTGATTACTGAGGAAGTAATAGCATTTAATGCTCAGCCTAATTTAGAAATAGAAGCAAATCCTACAATATCAATCACGGAAGAAATAACCCCAACTGGAGTTGAAAAAGATGTTCCCACAAAAGTAACAACGTCACCTCCGATAATTGAAGCTAAAAAAGAATCAATCATAACTAATACCAAGCTTAGCCCCAGTAATTCTACAAAGAATCTAACTAGCATGGAATATGTTAATCTAAGTGAGGAAGAAAATTATTTATTACTAGGCTTTGCACCAAAACCAAACTTCTCATTTACACTAAAAGAACAGGGACTTTATGAATTGATGATTCCCGAATTTAAGCTCTCTGGTCAGCACTTAGCGCAGATTTTTTATGCCCCCCAAAATAGTCTTGGATTTCTGAATGTTAAAGCTGAACAAGTTGAGTCTGAAGATGGAACTAATCTATTAATTAGAATAAAAGTTGAGCCATTTTTCCAATTAACCTTTCTACCAATCCCTGAAGGGATTAAAGTAATACCTAGCGTTTCTGCTACAAAATAACAGAATCTTATTTTGTGGGATTTATTTTGGGTTAGAAGCTGCTATCCGTGGATCTTGCGTACTAACAAAAGAGGCTTGGGCGGTTCGCACTTCTTTCATTTCCCTTCCACGAATTTCTTCTCGGTCAGAATTTGTGATGTACAAATCAACATTAAAAATGAAGATACCTAGGCAAATTGCGAAGATTCCAGCTCCAACAAACCAAAGACTTGCTAAACGATTTTCGTGATTATCAAATTCCATTGCTTAAGATCTATAAATTGAAAAATATCCTGATACTTTTATTTATCCTAAACTGGCAATAAAAATAAACATCAGGTATACCACAAATTAGCAAAACTCTTATTTAATGGCAATTCTCTGTTAAATATAGTGAGTCCAATAAATAAATTACTTTAAATGATTAACGATTTTGCTTGAACTCACTATTAATGTTGTTTTTAGCTATGCAAACTTGGATAAAACCAAGATTTGCATTAGCCGTAATGACTCTATTCAATTTACTAACGTAAATTATTTTTTGTCATTACTATATACAAAGTTCTAATTCCGAAGTACGTGGAGGGCAAAGTTTTAATATAAGGTTAGGTCTCTTTGTCTAGGGCCGCAGCTCGAATTATAATTTCTTTATATAAATCTGGAATCAGTCCACTATAGAACATATCAGGCACCCTATTTTCAAATGTTATTTCAAAAAATTTTAGTAAGTACTCCTCTTTAGAAAATAATTCTACAAGTCTTTTAGGGTTAGTCTTAGAAATAATATCGATTAAGGATAGCATGGAGAATGAACTCATTAAGAGAGAATCTTCCACTTCTTGTGCTTCTTGAATTAGGCGGTATCTGGTTGGTGGATGATCTTCCCATGTTATTAATGAAGAGATATTTTTGGAATCCATAGATTTAAGATCTTCCCAGTTCCAAGTAACATCTGAGCGCTCGCAAAGATTTTTAAAAATCCCCTTATTTTCCTCGTGTAAAATCTTAAGTAACTGTTTACTTTCTAGGTTCTCAGTTGTTGTCAAATTAGGATGCGTAAGGTTTGAAAACATTTGATATAATTCATCTTTATGTGAAAATAAGTCACAAGGTAGGATTTCTGTGGAGTTTAATAAGGTATCTAGTTCACAGAAGGTACTTACTTTAAGGTAGGAATTCATTAATAACAGGTACGAGTTTAAGGGAGTGATCGTTCTATTGTCGTCATACTTATTCTTTAGATCGCTAAGATTATTAACCTCATGGCCAAGAAATAGCATATCTTCGTCTTCTACTTTGAGTGTAGCTAGCGAAAGCCACACCTCAATTCTAACTGGAAAATTGCAAACTAGAATTGAGTGGTCCTCGGTAAGAATGCTTTTGTCAATTAAGTGATTACTTCCGCCTTCAAGAAAAGAGAAAATACCACTCATCTCTTGAAATGCTTGGTCAACGAAACCTTGGGAGGACCAAATAGAATTTAGGTAGTCTTTTACAGAACTTCCATCAGGGATTGCCGGAGAGATACCTTTTTTGGCAATAAGTTTTTGCAGTGCAATTTTACGCCCCTTGTCACCGTCAATTAATGGGGCAAGTTTAATGTTAATTAAGGGTGCTTTTTCAATTAAATATGTTTGCGTTGGGATATGCCATTCACTATAAATAAGATTTTGAAAATCTAATGTAGATACAGACTTTGAATCATGAATTTTATCTGTAGTTGATCTAAGTGGGGTAAAGGAACTAAAAGGTCCGAGTAGTGCTTGGCTCATTTCTTGTAATTTATTTACTACATCTAAGCCTGCTTCCACATTTTGCAAGTGTTCGGATATCCTTGCAACCACAACATCTAATGAGTCTAAGCTTGAATTATCAAAGACTAGTTTTGTCAGTCCAATTAACCGAGCAGTGTCAGTTTTTAAAATCTTAAAGATCTGGAAGTCTATTGCTGGAATTCTGGTGATCAAATCTACTTCAAATTTTTCATCATTGGATGAGTTTTGCAATTGAAGGGTTGTGTCGGCCATGGGTGTAAGGTCTCTCCAGGAGGAAGTAGGTGATGTAGGAAATACGCTAATCTCGGTAGTTTCTGGACGATCATTTCTTGGAATTAACTCGAGATGTGTTTTAAAGTCATGGGCTCTTCCATAAATTAAAATCTTTTGAGGTGCGTAGTTGGCAAGTACTTTAGTAATAGCTGTTTTCTCCCGCTCGTCCATGACAAATTTGGAGTGTCTTTGAGGATTCTTAAATTGTCTACGATATTCTCGATTTGAAATATGACTTAATTCATAGTCTTCAGTTGCTCGAATAGTAACATCGTCATGTCTAGCACAATAAATCCTGCTGGCACCATAAGTACATAAGAGGATCCGTTCGTCATTACTAAAGGTCTCTGGAAGTATTGCCTGGACTAGACTGCACGATTGTAGCTCTTGGGGAAGGTCGGTATGAACTAGGTCTTGCGAATGGCCTTCAGCAAAAATTTCATTTATCCCAAGCATCTCCAACTGGCGTAATATTCTCCCTTGAACTTCCCCAATAATTAACTGTTCTGCAAATTGCATACCATTAACATTGTGAGATTGAGGTATATAAACTAATTGCCCGTGAACTAGCTTGTTACCAGAACAAACTAAACTTGCTTGTGATTCTGGGCAAAGTGCTTTTTGGATTTCAGGTGGTATGGTATTTATTTCGTTTAACATAAGAGATCTCTAGATTTTTGTGTACTTAACTTAGCAATTTATCGAGTACAAGTTGCATACTTTAATACTTTGATGATTCAATCTGTCCATTTTATTCAGTACATATAAGTGCCAGTAAAATCAAACAGATATAGTTCATTTATTGAGAATTGTGATTTGTGTTTACCTATGCTGACTTATTGCCAATTAGCACAAAAAAAGCTAGGCTTTGCACATAAAATAGCTATAAATTGGTATTAATATGTTTAAGAAATCAATCAAAATCGACAACACTCTCTTTGATAAGTTGACTGTTGCTGCTCAAGTTAAGAAATGTTCTTCGATGGAAGAGTTTGCTCTGCAAGTTTTAGAAGCCGCCGCAGATAACGTTCTTACTGAAACTGCCAAGGGTGATTTATCCCAGGACCAGATTGATGACATTACAAATAAACTGAAAGGTTTAGGTTATTTGGAATAGCATAAGATTCCATGGGAGCAAAGTTACTAACATTCATTAACCAAATTGTTGCTTTTTTAGTTTGGCCATTTACTTTATTACCAGTGTGGCTTGGCTTATTCGCCATTTCTGTACTCGCAGGAATGGGGTTACTCTGGATCTACGGAAAAGTTTCTAATCAAAAAAAGATTCGCTATGTGAAGGGCAAGATCTATGCATCACTTTTAGAATCAATCCTTTTTCGACATGATGTTTGGTTAACATTAAAAGCTCAAGGGAAGATGCTCTTTTATGGGGCAAGATATTTTACCCTAGCAATCTTCCCAGTTTTAATTCTTGCTGTTCCTTGTATTCTGTTATTATCAGAACTAAATGAACAGTATGCTACAAAGTCTTTGGATTCTAAATCTGAAGCTATTGTCCAGATGACCTTAACTGATGCTAGTAAACTTTATGAAGTAAAGTTAGATGCACCTGTTGGGCTTGATATTACTCCACCAGTTAGAATTCCATCTACTAAGCAGATTTTTTGGAAAATTAAAACAACGGATGCTGGTGACCAAAAGGTAAATTTCCAAATTGCAGATTTTAATTTACCAAAAACATTATTTATTGGAACGGGAGTGAATAATGTAGGAGCCGTTTGGCAAAGTTCTTGGTCTGACAAATTACTATATCCGGCAGGCCCAGCGAGCATACCTTATGTAAAAAGTTTAACCATAAATTATCCAGAGCAGCTTTATAGTCTCGGATTTTTTGAAACAAACTGGTTAATTTTCTTTCTTATCTTCTCGATGATTTCGGGGATTGTAGTCAGTAAGTATCTTGGTGTTGCTATTTAAAGTAATTGCTGACCTTGAATTTTTCGTCTTTGATGCAAAGATTGACGTTCGGTTTATAAAGGAAAAATATGTCTAATGTGAAGAATAACTTTATCATGATCACTTTCGATTCTTGTCGATTTGATACATTTCTGGCGGCTAATACTCCGAACATTTCACGCTTAGGTGAAACACAAAAATGCTATTCCTTTGCTAGCTGGACATTTCCTTCTCATCTTGTCTACTTAATGGGCGCTGGCCCACACACAAGTCCAAAAGGGGTTTTTGCATCTGAAGTTTACAAGAAAGATTTTGAAAACTGGGGCGACCGTTTAAATATTCCTGATATTTCATTTAAAGGTTTTGTGCCACGTTTGTCTTTACCAGCGTTTCTTAAAAGCCAAGGCTATAAAACAAATGCTTTAGTTTCGATGCCGGTTTTAAATCCTACTACTGTTGTTAATACTCACTTTGATCGCTTTCAATTAATGGATAAACACAATGATTTTAACGCGATTATTGATGCCATGATTTTTGAACCAGATGTCCCACAGTTTTATTTATTAAATATTGGTGAGACACATTATCCCTACACTCTTCCTGGGGAAGGGAATGATTTGCCAATCATTCATGGGATGCACGGAATTTTTAAACATATGGATGACTTTGTTGCTGGAAATTCTGCTCCGGCGCAAGCAGTAGATCATGGTGGAGATAAGTTTTTTCACATGGATAAAATGTTGTCACTAAAAGCCAAACAGCAAAATAATATTGAATATTTAGATGGCTTATTTGAAAAGCTCTATGAAAAAGTTCCTGAAAATACTTACGTGCAGGTAATGTCTGATCATGGGGAGTGCTTTGGGGAAGATGGCTACTTTGGACATGGTCCAATTATGCATGAAAAAGTTTTTGAAATCTTTAAAGTCGAAGGGAAGTTTAAATAATGGGAATTACTCGCCGTCAATTTATTAAAGGAACCGCTGCTAGCTTAGCTGTTGGAGCGGCGAGTAGTGTGATGACCCCAGGCTCAGCCTTCGCTAAGTTTCCCCACATCCGCAACAATAAGATTGCTCGCAAGGCAATTGTACTTGGCTTTGATGGAATGGATCCGAATTTAATTCGTAAATTTATTGCTGAAGGTTATTTACCAACCTTTAAAAAAGTAATGGAGAAAGGTGGACATTTTGGTGAGCTACAGTCAACAATGCCACCGCAAAGTCCAGTTGCCTGGGCTAGTTTTATCAATGGTACAAATCCAGGTGGAACAGGTATTTATGATTTCGTCCATCGTGATCCTGCAAGCTTTAGTCCCTACATGTCAACTACTCGAAGTTACGATGCTGAAAAAACTTATCAGGTTGGAGATTGGAATATTCCGCTAAGTGGGGGAAGAGTGGATTTAATGCGGAAGGGAATACCTTTCTGGAATTATTTAACAGAACAGGATATTCCGGCCACTATCTGTCAGATTCCTTCTAATTTTCCAATCGTCGAGTCAGGCGCCCGGATGATTAGCGGAATGGGAACACCAGATCTGTTAGGATCATATGGGACATGCACTTTGTTTTCTGATCAGCCTTATCCAGGTTCTGACAAGTTTACCGGAGCAAGAGTAATTAGAGTACGCGGTTCAGATAACGTTTTTAAAACAGTCTTGCCTGGTCCCCAAAATAGTTTTCGAACTGATGGTCGTGCTACGACCGTAGAGCTAATTGTTCACCGCGATGCGCATGAAAAAGTTTTAAGAATTAATGTTCAAGGACAAGATTTAGTTTTGCGCCAAGGTGAGTGGTCTTCTTGGGTTCCGCTTAAATTTGAATTAATTCCCCATTTAGCTTCAGCTCCAGGAATGGTGCGTTTTTACGCGCAAGAAATTCATCCTAATTTCAAGCTTTACGTATCACCAATTAACATTGATCCACTCGACCAAGCGCTTCCAATTTCTGGCCCGGCGGAATACGCTAGCGACTTAGCAACAGCAGTCGGTCGATTTTATACTCAAGGTTTTCCAACTGATAGTAAGGTACTATCAACAGGTATTTTCTCTGATGATGAGTATTTGGAGCATGCTAAGATTGTTTTGCAGGAATCGCTCAGTTTATTTGAGTATCAGCTTAAAAATTTCCATGAAGGATTGTTCTACTTCTATTTTTCAACAACAGATCAAACTCAGCATATGCTCTCTCGTTTGATGGATCCAACTCATCCCTTATATGTTGAGAATGGAAGTCCGGAAACGAAGAATGCTATTCGGTATTTCTATCAAGCAATGGATGATGTTCTGCAACAAGCATTATCGAAAGTGGATAGTTCTACCATGTTGATGGCACTTTCCGATCACGGGTTTGCGCCTTTCACCAGAGAATTCAATTTGAGTACATGGTTAGTAAATGAAGGCTTTACTTCTGTCTACGACCCAAAAGATATGGAGTCGGCTGAGGTATATTCTTGTGTTGATTGGGAAAAGACTCAAGCCTATGCATTGGGAATTAATGGACTTTATATCAACGTTAAAGGCCGTGAAAAAAATGGCTCAGTTGCACAGGAGCAAGTGCAGGCAATTAAAGAAAGGATTATTAGTAAACTTTCCACAGTTGTCGATCCGCTAAATAACCAGCCAATTATTACTGCTGCTTATGACTCCCAAAAGATCTATTCCGGTGACTTTGCTGGTTCTGCTCCCGATCTAGTGATCGGTTATCATCGTGGTTACAGAATTTCTGACGAAGCTGTCTTGGGTAAATTCCCCAAAGAGATTGTCACTGACCGTAAAGACAAATGGGCTTCGGATCATTGTTCTGATCCAATGGTTGTGCCTGGGATGATCTTGACCAATAAAACTTGTACCTCAAAAAATCCAGGACTTTGGGATATGGGGCCAAGTATTCTTAAAGCTTTTGGTATTGAAACACCAAAGAAAATGAATGGTAAGAATGTTTTCGATTAGTAACTCTTAAATTTTGACCCTATTCTTAATTTCTTCCAGCAGTTCCCTTTGTCTTCGACGATTTTCTAAATCTGTTTTGGGTAATTGGTGTAAAACCTCCGCTTGTCGCGCTTGCACGATTTCCTTAATCTAATAATCTCACTTGATGATAGCTATTTATCTTAATATTTTTAGTAGCTTTTTCTTGTCTTTCAGTAAAACCGAATGGGTTTTAATATATTATTTCTTGTGAATATTCTCATCATCATAATTTTATTTGTCCTCTATCCATTCTACTGTTACGGAGTAGGGTATAGGGTGATAAGTCTTGCGCCAATTCGGAGACCAAAGATATTACCAGCTAGATATTACATTCTACTCGGCTTGTTGGTAAGCAATTTATTTCTTTTAATGTTGAAAAACTTTGGCGCTAGCTGGATTGTTGCCACGGTTATAATTTGGTTATTGCCAATTCCATTCATTGCTAAGAATGTTTATCAAAATATGAAGTGTCCCAAAAAATTTGGGATCAATTTTATTATTTATAGCATCTTAAATCTAATCATCGGAGTGTCCATCTTTGATTTAGATGATGGGATTCGGACATATTGGCCAAGTAATTATGGCGATCTTGCTTATCATTTTGGAATGATTACTTCCTTTGTCTGGGGAGAAAATTTTCCTCCGGAGTATCACATTTTTGCAGGTCATAAATTAAGCTACCCCTTAGTGATCAATTTTTGGACTGCTTCTTTCTGGTGGATAGATGCTGAATGGTTAACACTTAAGTACGTTTTTCTTTATCAATGGATCTTTAATACGAGTTTGCTCTATGGATTCCTGCGAGGAGATAAATATAAATTCTTGCCATGGGTAGTCTTATTGGGCGGAGGAGTATACTTGCGGCTAAATCATTTAGCTAGTCAGTTGATTGATGCTAATTTACCCTGGACCGGATTCCTTGAGACTATTTGGGTGCCACAGCGAAGTGCATTGTTAGGAGCAATTTGTTTAATTGCAGCATTGCCAGCTATTTTGAAGTTACCATCTAGAGCTTCGATTAATGGCCAATTACTATTTTTTTCAATACTCATAATATTCTGTTTGCCATTAGTTCATACGCATACCTGGATTATTGCCAGTGGCGTTACAGTTATGGTTTTGCTGGGGCAGGCACTACGCTATCGAAAAAATTACCAGTTCTTATTTCCGGTATTAGTTGGACTCATGATAATTGCCTGTTCTACGATTTTTATCTTTTATCTTGGAGATAAAACCTCGGTGATTAAAGTAATCAGTGGTTGGAAAACAGGAACACTTGAAAAATCCTATTTTGGAACAATCGGATTTCTAAATATTTTAAATAGCGCAGTCTTGAATAAGACTTTCTTTTGGCTGGTCAACGCCGGAAATATTATTCTGATTTATTTAATATTAGTTATTCGTAGCAAAGCTTGGCAGTCAGGATTATTTGCTTTGTTGTTATTACTTGCATCTTGGCTCATTCAGTCCACTTCAGGGAGTACTAGCCACTTAATATTATTTGTCTTTATTTTGGGCTTAGTATTATTTGGACTCCAGCAAATTGTTTCCACCGCGGCGCAACTATTATCCTTTGTCCTGATTTTTTTCATCTTTGGTAATGTGATTAAGTTGGCGTATTGGAATTATGATCAAATTAAAATATTTATCCCCGTTTATTTACTAATCATAGTCTGCTGGCAGTTGTTAATCCCCTCGCGTAGTCGTTTAAATTTAGTTTTGATTATTTTAATTTTACCGGGAATTTATCGTCTTGGTCTAATTGCAGTCAATGGTAAACATTCACAGGTCTACAGTAGTAATCAGTTGGATCTTGCAAAGAAGATTCGTCAGCTGACCCCTCCAAAGGCAATTATTGCCGCCAAGCCACTACACAATTCCACTATTACGTTAACAGGAAGAAAGCTATACTTAGGATATACTGGAACTCTTTGGACTCATGGCTTGTCATATAAAGCTGAGCAGTATGCACAAAAAAAAATCATGATCAAGAATTGTCAATTGCCTGTATGTCCAGACTACATTTTTTATGAGCCCAAGGATCAATATTGGCGAGAGGCACCTAGTCCAGAAGGCTTTCGCTCCCTAGGTTCTAATATCTATCAGGTTCTTAACAACGCGAAACAATGAGCAAGTCAAAACTTTATTTAATTATCATCAGCGTTATCTTGCTGATTCTCTGTTTGCAAAAAAACTTTGCCTTTGACCTACCTTATACTTATGATCATTTGGTTCATTTTTATCGAGCTTGGTTTTATCGAACAGAGCTACTTCCAAATTTTACAGTCTGGGGCTGGGATAATAATTTAGATTTAGGTATGCCGATCGGGTTTACTTATCCATTTTTAGCTGATGTCTTAATCAGCTTAAGTCATCTTGTTTCATTTGGTTTGATTAGTATGGAGCAGTGGTATGGGTTCTATCTTTTGCTGACTTATTCTTTATTGGTTTTTGGGATCTACCGTTTGGGAACTCAGGTTGGGAGTTCCACGGTTGGGTTTATCGCGGCGCTACTATATTTATCTGAGTTTGGTGGTCATCCTAGCGGTGGTTGGAATATGTTGTTCCGAACGGGTGTTTGGCCCTGTCTTTTGTCAGTTGGTTTGATGGTAAATGGATTAGCTTCATACTTCAAGGCGGAGTCGAAAAATAGCCTTTCTGGCATTTGGGTTGCTGGAATTTTTTTTGGATTAAGCGGCTTAGCGCATTCCATGGCAATAATTACCACTCCGCTAATTTTGCTAGCCTTATTTGTAAGTGATTTATTAGTTAAAAGTAAGGAAGAGATCTTTTTTACATTTAAAAAAGTGCTGTTACTCTTTTTACTTTTTATCTTAATTTCCGCACCATATTCATTAGTTAGTTTTGCTTACCAAGATTATACTGCTTATGTCACTGCAGGTAATAAATCTTTTCCGAAGTTAATTAATGAGTTGTTATCAATCTCTACCTTCAGTGGTTCAATCTTTAGTTCGCTTGGAATTATTGGACTATTAGTTGCGGCTTTGAGCTTTCTCTCAAAGCAATCAAGGATCTTAGCTATTTCAATCTTATTTTTTTCATTGATTTTTCTAATGAATGAAGCAACTTGGAAATTTATTTTACAAGAATCCTTTGCATACAAGCTTAAATTATTAGAATTGCAACGTTTTCAAACTGTTCTGGGCCCAATCCGTTACGTTCTAATTGCTTTTGGTTTGCTTCAAATTACTAAGATTATCATCATATTTAAGCCAGAAATGAAACTTTTTGGGCAAGTACAATTGCTTCTCAAGATTTGTTTCGGACTTTTTTTATGCAGTCCATTTTTTATTCATCTCTGGACAGAGAGTCCATTTAAACGGCATTCTAAATTAATGTATAAATCTAATGCCAATTTCGTGGAAGAACTTCAAGCACTCGTTCCCGAAATTAATAACAGTTATGCTAAGGATGGGTTTTTTCGGGTATTTATTGATCTTAAAGATATAGCTACAACTCCTCGGATCCCAATTTTGCTTCGTCAACAATTAAGCATGCCAATTATTTTTAATACGCATCGCGTGGCATTAAATTATAGAAATTTTGTCTCAACTAGTAACAGTCACATTAATCAGCGCTATAATATTCGTTATTTGATTACAAATGTCGATTCCGAACAAAAAGAATTGCACTTAGTTAAAAAAATCGGAGAAGTGCGTTTGTATGAGAACCCTAACTGGCGAAGCTCAATTATTATTTCTGATCAGCCGCCATTTATGGGACAGCTGACTAATTTTCAAGTGGATTCTTTGGAGATAAATGTCATCAGATCAATTTCACAAACTTATCATAAGCTTGCTTTAAACTATTTTCCAAATTGGCAGCTGGCATTTAAGGATCGCTTAATAGAGCGTAATAATATTTATATAAAGCGATCAGTGAACTCGCACCACTTGTTTCAAATTCCACCCAATGTGGGTAATTATAAAATTTCTTTTAGAGTAACTTTAGTTCAAAGAATTAGTGCGATAATGTTTTTCTTGGGACTATTGCTCACAGCATATCTATGTAAATTGGCAGTTTTTCCCAAAAGGAAAGATACTCTAGTTGTCATAAATAAGAGCTAATATTTAATGAATTTATTACTTAAAGTTTATTTAGAACAAGTAAATTGGGTCTGAATTTTTAAGTATCGTCGTTGGCTCATATGAGAAAAGGTTTCTAGTACTAACTTTTACAGGTCCGCATTGCTTCCTTCCAATATAAAACTGATCTTATCTGTAAAATATCTCTTGAAAAAGATTTAGAAAGGTATATAAGCAAAATTTAGATGAATGATCCAAGAATGTTTGAAATAGTACCCCCGGTAAAAATTTGCGTAAAACAGTCCGCAGGCAAGGGTTTAGGAGTCTTTGCTCGTGACTATATCATGAAGGATGAAGTAGTTGAGGTTGCTCCAGCAAGAGTGCTTTCAGTTAAAGAACGCGACCATTTAATTGAGTATGTCCCTCCACTTGCTGATTATGATTTCTATTGGAGTGATCGACCCGAAGCCGCAGGCGCCATCGCCTTTGGCTATGCTGAGCTTTATAACCATTCTGATAATCCAAATGTCAAATTAGTAACTAACGAACAGAGCCAGACAATTTCATTTGTGGCAATGCAAGATATTGGAGTTGGGGAGGAGCTATGTTTCGATTATGGCATTGAGCTTTGGTTTGACGCGAAGTAAACTTAAATAAGTATCTAACAACCTGTCTAATCAGAAGGGGAAATGATCTTAAGTTTATAGTTACGACAAAAAGTAATTTAGAAATATTAAAAAGTTAGTTTTGTCATAACTATATGATTTTATTATCCCTCTGGGGGGAGAGTAAGCCCCAAAAAGTAATTCTCTACTGAAATTACTTTTTGGACTTACTATATTAAAAGTTTTAATTTATGAAGAAAACCAATACGAAGGCTTCCTTGACCGTAGTTGAGGAGTCGGAATCTGCTTGCAAATCAAAACCATCCGAACTTGTCACTTATATTCAAAAAACTCCCTCGCGAAGAAGCAAGTCAATTTATGTCAATGCTAGCCCTCGCTCTGTCGAGTTCATGAAGAAAAATTTCCCAAACATAGGGCTTACGGAATGGAACGATTGGAAGTGGCAGGTACGTAGCCGCTATCGAACAGCTGAAACACTTCGTCAGATTATTAATCTTGCTCCATCTGAGGAAGAAGCAGTAACCCGTTATCGTCAGTCGCTGCCGCTTGGCATCACACCTTATTATGCCACACTATTAGACCCGGACAATCATTTGCAGCCAATTAGAAAGACGGTAGTACCAGTGGTGGATGAATTTACAATGGGGCCAGGGGAGTCAAAAGATCCTTTAGGAGAAGATGCTGATAGTCCCGTCCCTGGCTTAGTTCATCGCTATCCAGATCGAGTTTTATTTTTATCTACCGCTTTTTGTTCTGTTTATTGTCGTTATTGCACTCGTTCTAGAGCTGTTGGGAATTTTGCAGAATACAAATTCAATCGTCAGCAGTGGGAAAAGGCCTTGGAGTACATTGAGAATACCCCAAGTATTCGCGATGTGTTGATATCTGGAGGCGATGCCTTTGATCTGGCAGATGAGCATTTGGAATATTTAATTTCTCGTTTAAAGAAGATTAAACATGTTGAGTTTGTTCGTCTTGGAACGAAGGTGCCGGCTGTATTGCCTCAGCGAATTACGCCAGCCCTTGTTAAGATGTTAAAGAAGTATGCACCAATTTGGCTCAGCTTACATTTTACTCATCCCGATGAGCTAACTCCGGAAACAGCAGAAGCTTGTAATCGATTAAGTGATGCTGGAATTCCGCTCGGAAGTCAGACAGTTCTGCTTAAGGGGATTAATGATAATTCTGAAACTCTAAAAGAACTTTTTCATGGATTGCTTAAGATTCGTGTTAGGCCTTACTATGTTTATCAGTGCGATCCAATTGCCGGATCGGCACATTTTAGAACTCCGGTAGAACAAATGGTGCAAATAGTGAAAGAGCTGCGGGGTCATACAACAGGCTATGCAATTCCAACTTTTGTGATCGATGGTCCAGGGGGTGGTGGAAAAATTCCAATTCAGCCACAATATTTAAAAGGTCGGGAAGGCGATAATATTGTTCTAGAAAATTTTGCGGGTGAAAAATTTTATTACCCTGATCCATTATAGAGGTTAACTTATGTTGATTGGTTTGACTTACGATCTAAAGGAAGAATATCTGGCCGAAGGGTTTGGGGAGATGGAAGTTGCGGAGTTCGATTCGGAGCAGACAATTATTGCATTAGAAGTTGCTCTTCAAAATCTCGGTCATCAAGTGGAAAGAATCGGACACATTCGTTCGCTTACGCAAAGACTTGCTGATGGACAACGATGGGATTTAGTTTTTAATATTTCGGAAGGTCTTTATGGTTATGGACGTGAAGCTCAAGTCCCAGCGCTACTTGATGCATATCGCATACCATACACTTTTTCTGATCCACTTACTCTTTGTCTAAGTTTAAATAAAGCTGTTAGTAAAAGAGTAATGCAGAGTTATGGGTTGCCAACAGCACCTTTTTTTCTTGTTGAAAAATTAGTCGATCTTAATAATCTAACACTAGCATTTCCATTATTTGCCAAGCCCGTAGCTGAGGGTAGTAGTAAGGGTGTTTCGGCTGAGTCCTGTATCACTAATAAAACCCAGCTTAAGAAAACTTGTTCACGATTACTAAAAGAATTTAAACAGCCGGTACTAGTAGAGAATTATTTATCAGGGGAAGAATTTACAGTCGGATTAATTGGAACAGGGGATACCGCTAAAGTAATTGGGATTTTCCAAATTATTTTAACTGAACAAGCGGAGCAGGGTGGTTACTCTTACGATAATAAAGTTAATTACGAAAATAGAGTTCGTTATCAAATCTATGAGGGCACACCACTTGCTGCCAAAATTAAAAAAATTGCTCTCGCCTGCTGGCGAAATTTAGGTGGATGTGATGCTGGCCGAATTGATATTCGCTGTGATGGAAATGGTGAACCCTACATTCTAGAGTTAAATCCGCTTGCCGGATTAACTCCTGATTATGGAGATATTATCTTATTATCTAAAGCTGTGGGAATTGATTACCAGAAATTAATTTCTATGATTGTAAAGTCTGCTGTGCAGCGCTTAAATCTTAATGGGGAACAAGACTCAGACTTAACTACCAAAGAAACCATTCTAGCAACCATCGAGCTTAATAACTAAGTAATGAGAATTGCTGTTTTACATACTGAGCTCTCTGATTCTAATAATTCCTTCGAAGAAAAAAGTATTCTGGTTGATGCGGAGCAAGTAAATGCTGTGATTAAGCAACTAGGTCATGATGGACAACTAATTCCTTTTTGTTATCAAGATTTAAGTCGAACAACTAGTCTGCTGCGAGAATATCAACCCGATCTGGTTTTTAATTTAGTGGATGAGATTAACAGTGTTTTCGAATTGTCATACATGCCAACAGCCTACTTAACGGCACTTGGGTTTAAGTACACCGGATGTAGTGGAGTTTCTTTAGCCGTAACTACTGACAAAATTCTAGCCAAAGAAATTCTTTTAAAAAATGATCTACCAACTGCTCCCTGGCTTACGTATCAAAATATTAATCAAGCTGAATTTGCTACTCAAAAATTTATTGTAAAGCATCGATATCTCGATGGTTCTGCTGGTCTCAATGAACAAGAATTGAAACTTTATTCAGATGGCCCTGAGCTACGAGAGCTTTTAGCCAAAGATCATAATTTAATGGCCGAGGCATTTATTGATGGACGCGAATTTGCCTTGCCGGTAGTAAATTTTCATGGTGAAATAGTAGTGCTGGGTGCGGCTGAAACTGTTTTTCAAAATTTTCCACCTGAAAAATTGAAAATTGTAGGCACGCTCGCGAAATGGGCTCCTGATTCTTTTGAGTATAATAATACTATAGCCAAGTTTGACTTCACCGAGGAAGACACGCTGCTTTTAGCAGAAATGACCGAGATTACCCGTAAGTGTTGGGATGTTTTGCATTTATCCTCTTATGCTCGAGTTGATTTTAGAGTCGACTCTCAAGGTCGACCTTGGGTTTTAGAAGTAAATGGTAATCCTTCAATTGATGCCAATGATTGGCTCGCCTGTCTTGCTGACCTTCGTCAGATTACTTATTCTGAGTTAATCAACTCAATAATTGAAGTTGCAAAATAGAATTATCCTATGATTAAGGCTTCCGACTTTCAGATTGAACGAGTTTTATTATTTGAAGATCTGCCTTCAATCCTAAATCTAGCAAATCGCTCGGGATTTTTTTATGAACATGAAATTGAGGTGCTTCAAAATCTTTGCGAAGAGCATTTCAGTGCGGGGGAAGACACCTGTTATAATTTTCATTTGATCAAGGAGAATTCTCAGATATTAGGCTTTTCTTGCTTTGGGCCGATTGAAGAAGCTGAAAATAATTATGATTTGTATTGGATGGTTGTTGATCCTAAGCAACAACGAAAAGGCCTAGGAAAAATATTAATTCACGAGGTGGAAGCAGCGGTATCAATCCTAGGTGGAAGACAAATTAACATTGAAACTTCAAGTCGGGAGCTATATTTTCCTACGAGAAAATTCTATGAAGGGCAGGGATATCTACAATCAGCAAGTTTGCCTGATTATTATGCAGTTGGAGATCATAAGATTTGTTATTATAAAAATTTATAATTGTCTTTTTATGGTGGTAGCTACTAAGGTTAGTGATCAGCTTTGGATTGAGTCAGATTGTGGGGATCGATATTTGCTTTTTAAGATTAGCTCCAGTACGTATTGTTTTTTTCTGATGCAAAAGTTTTGGGTTTGGAAAATTTCTATTCCAGAAGACAAGTATTGCGTCAAAGATGGGGGGAGACATAATCTAACTGGCGAGGAATATCAGCAAGTGCTTTCTGGTGTTAGGGCTGTCTTAGCGTCAAAGCGATTTTTAAAATTTGGGCCAAAACTAAGACTTGAGATTGATAAAACTCCAGACCTTAATTACTAACCCATTAAGAATTATCTTACTGTTTCTAAAAAATGCAGAATGCATTTTATGTTTGTTGGGTTTTTAGTATATTTGTTATCCCCAGTATTACCCTTAGGTGACTTGAGTCACTACCTGCTTGCTATACTAGGCGACTAGATTTTTAAAACGTTCATTTTTGATTGTCCCCTAGTATAGCTAAAGGCTAACTTTCTAAGCTTTCAATCTTTTTATTAAGTAATCCACCAACATAAAGCGTTGCTGCTAAAACCATTAGACATATAACTCTAATGACCGGAGTAGCACCAGAGAGGTCGTAAAGAACTACTTTTAGTCCAGATGCTAGAAATATTAGTAAGGCACTTTTACCAATAAACTTATTTTTTGTTTGCAAAGAAAATACCAGGAAGCCTAAGGCAAGTGCTCCCCAACTAATACTAACGATTGCCCGGTTTTCAAAAACAGTTACGATTGCCGCCATCGCAGTTAAGTGTCCAAGGTAGACCAAGTAGTTTACGACAGTGCCCGATTGTTTTTTAGCGTGTAGGTAAAAGTATGTTCCATAAAATTGTACAGCATAAAGAACTGACAATAGTTTAGGGAAAAGAACATTTTGCATCTCAATTTGAAAAATAGTTCTTATAATATTGACTACAAAAATTAGTCCAATCACAAAGATAATTGGTTTTCCTAAACTTGAGCTTTTTTCCTTGAGGACTAAATGTAGACAAAAACTTATCGGGACAATTACGAGACCAAGCCAAGGGGCTAGCTCACTTGGAAGTAGTTCGAGATAGAGGGAGTGAAAGATAATTAGAGCTAGATAAATATTAATAATAACTTTTGCTCCTTCAAGATAAAGCAGCAGCTTTGAGGCAATCACGGATGCTAGTAATATAACTATACCGGAAATTAATGAGATCCAAGGTGCTAAAGCCGGAAAATGTGTTTGCAAAATTGCATATTGAATTGCATAAAAAAACAGGAGCGGGGGAAGGTGAGCAGATGCATCACGATCACTCAGTGGCTGTTGATGTTTTACTGAAAAGTAAATTATTCCAGCTAGGAAAATTAAAAATTGAAATGTTTGGAAGAATAGGACTTCTAACCAATATTCACCTCGTCCATTCCAAATGATATTAAATCCAACTAATGATAGATAGAGCGCAATTAGGTAAATCGTTCGCCGTCGTTGCTTAATTGCAAAAATTACAAAAACAACACTCCAGACAGTAAAGTATATGATATCGTTCCAAACATTGATGACATTGGTGTTTAAGAGAAATGGTGCACTATAGGTTCCTATTACTGCAAAAAGAGCATAGGAATCTTCTTTTAATTCATGGCAAAGGAAAAGTGCAAATGATGAAATTAGAATAATTAATACCAAGCTGAGGCTTGGTGAGATCATTTGATAATAATTATGAGCGCCGTAGGCTGCGAGGTACAGAGTAATAATCCCCACGCTAGGTAAGATTGCAAAATAGGAAGCATTTCGCAGACGATATTTAAGCCCTAAGTAAATTAAACTTGCTCCGGCGATAAATGCAAATCCAATTTGCCTAGTTGGTGTGAAGAGTCCGGCATCAACGCTTAGCATAATCAGATAAGCGATTGCTAGGACCATCGCGATAGCACCACTATATCCTAGGACTTCCGTTGCGGAAAAACTGGTATCGGGATTTTTAGGTAAAGTAGCAGTAGTAGTATTTACATTGATTATCGGCGCATCGGTTTTTGGTGAGTACTTAATATTAATGGGAGAAACTGTTGGGTTTGCTACCGGGGTAACTTGTGGTTGTATAACTTGAACTGGAGAAATGCAGGGACTCTTTATTTCTAGTTTCTGCTCTATCTTTTGTAAGCGATTTTCAATAGCGAGTAGTTTTTCTTCGATCTTGTTCATTACAACATAATAGCTAGGATCCAGATGGCTGCCTATATATTAAAATCCACTAAGTGTAACTTGGTCCCTAATTAAGATAGTAACGGAATTTTTATTAATGTAGGTTTAGAATGAAGGCTACCTGATCTATTTCCATGTTGGAGTCGAGACTCTAAGCCATTTACGATGGAAATAAGGCATTAAATACAGAATAGTTGAGGCAAGACTAGGGAATTAAATTATGATAGTTTTTAGTAATGATTCAAATGGATAATTTAATTCAAGCTGGAAGACGCTTAGCTATAGTTGTAGCAGATCGAGATCTGTTCTTGGGCAAGGAGAATCTTATTGTCATGCCACTTAGTAGTAAGGTTTTTGAATCTGAGATTCGCGCACTCAAAGGTTGTGAGTCAGGATCTGTTGTTGTCTGTGATTTTAAAATTGAAGAAATTGAAACGGGTCAACCAATCCGAGGATCTATAGCTTATCAAAGAAATGATCTATTGAATATTGATCATCATGCCAACCTTGAGTCAATGTTCCGTCCGGTTTCTAGTGCGAATCTTGCTATTGAATATGTAAAATTAAATGGACCAATAGACCGTGGAGTTCCCATTGTAGTTAATCATTATGACTGCGATAGTGTATTGTCTGCTTTGATTATGCGGGGACTGATTCCCCCATTCGAAGTTTTTGGAGATGCCGTAATCGCGGCCGATCATACAGGAGAGGATAATCCGATTGCCGATCTATTGCAGTCTTTTAAAGATCAGAAGGATTTGGAATTTTCCGCCCGTAACCTAGCACTTTACCTACAAGGGCAAGCTATTGAGCCTAGGGCTCAAGAACTTCTAGATATTCGTTTGGCAACTCGTGCTTCGCTGGCGCAATTACCAATAGAAAGAATTGGGAAAATGGTTTTAGTTAAAACAGATGGTCGTGTCGATGCCGAATTATTTCCAGGGCTTTATCCAGACGCCCAAGTTGTTATGTCATATCATCTGAGAACTGACGAAAAATGGGAGGTGCGTTTAAGGTTAGGAAAAGCGGCACCCCTTGGTTTAAATCTTCAAAAGTTAAATATCAAGGGTTTGATTGACCCAGGGTTTGGTGGAAGGTGGAATGCTGGATCCAATGAGCGTGGTGGGGGAACGGCTTTAGATCCCAAGTTTTATTGCCAAGAGGTTGATCGCTTACTATAGCTGTTAAGATTGTAATTTTTATACTAATCAAGCTTGAAATTAGGAATAATCTTCTAATCTAACCTAACGTTTTAAATTTCAACGACATCTTAATTTCGAATGTAAACATTTAGAATAAATTCACGAGCTAAGTTAATCTATCTACAATTACCCTAAGTTCTGTGATTGTCGACCAACTAGATTCAGGTCATACTTGCTGAGCACTTTTCTATAAGTATATCTGTGACTTCTGACATTCTAATTTTTATCATCTTAATGTCAATCATGGTGCTGACCTTTCTTGTTGGTCGTATTCCTTACGAAATTACTGCGCTCACAATTTTATTTGCAATGTATTGCTTTGGATTAGTCCCTGAGAAAGATCTTTTTTCAGGATTTTCTTCAACTGCAATAATTGTTTTAGTAATGACTTTCTTTTTAGCAGCTGCACTTAAGAAAACTGGACTTGCTAATCAATTAGCCGTACGCCTAGCAAAAATTGGTGGAAAGGGAGTGAGGAAAAATCTTTTTGTAATTATGAGTGCTAGTGTTTTAGTCTCCTCAATAATGCCAAACGTGGCAACTGTTGCTATGTTATTACCAGCAGTTCTGAAAATTTGTTCCATAAATCGAATTCCTGAGTCACGCGTTTTAATTCCTTTTGTCTTTGCCGTAATTATTGGGGGACTTTTTACCTTAATTGGAACCTCAGGAAATATTGTCGCCGTTGAATTACAAAAGCAACATGGCTTACCTGAATTTAGTTTCTTTGAGTTTACACCGTATGCCTTAGTATTTGCGCTTGTTGGCTTTATCTTTATGGGTCGTTTTGGATATCGATTGTTGCCAAGAAGAACGACAGTTAAGCGACGAGAGTTAAATCTTGATCTAAAGAGTACTTACCATTTAAACGAGGAACAGTTCACTCTACACGTTAGTAATAAGTCCGGGCTGATTGGGAAAACTTTAAAGCAAGCAAAAATTGGCGAGCTACTAGCTCTACGAGTCATAGCTATATATAATATTGATAATCGTAAAATTTTCCCTGACCCCGATCAGCTAATCCAAGCAGGAGATCGTTTAATTGTTTTGGGATCTTTTCGCGCCATTAGCGAACGCTTACGCTTTAATAACTGTAAGATTTCCCGGGGCGTATCCGTGGAGCAAGTCCGAGGTTTAGGTTATCAGATAAAAAATTATTCTGACTATCAAACATATCATGCTGAGTTAGATACAGGGCAAATATTGCCAACATCTCCACGAGCAAAAATATTATTTGGATCAAAAGGAATTAGGGTTAGAGCTTTTCGTCATTTAAAGACTCAGAAGGAAGAGTTTGCCCTAATTACTATTTATCAACAGTCCATTGATTCAAAAACTGAGGATGCTTTATGGGAAAAAGTCCATGATTCCGACCTTTTTAAATTACAAATTTCTTCTACCTCTGCTTTGATCGGAAACAATCTGAGTCAACTTTTAACTGTCCGAAGCTTAGGTTTTAAAATTCTAGGAATTATTCGTGCTGGTCGAATGCGAATTGTTGATAAGGATTTACTTTTAGAAGCAGGGGATGAGTTGGTCTGCCTTGGAAATAGTTTAAGGTGCGAACGAGTTAATACCTTTTCAGGACTTGATTTAGTAAAAGAACCTGGACAAATAGAAATTGAATCCGCTGATTATGTTGTGACGGAAGTTGTAGTTTCTCCACGCTCGGGACTTATTGGTAAAAGTTTAGCTAAGATAAATTTTCGTGCCAAATATCGAGTTCAAGTTTTGGCACTTTGGCGCGAAGGCTCGGTGCGACGTGGTAATCTAGCAAAAACTATTTTACAAGCTGGTGATGCCTTATTAGTTCAAGGCGATCAAAAACAAATTGCCATGATGGATGACGATCCAGATTTTCTCTTACTGTACAACTTGCCGGAATCAGAGCGGAGCTCCAAAGCAATTTATGCACTGTTAGCTTTAGCACTAATGGTGTTATTGGCTGCTTTAAATATTACGTCCTTAAGTGTTGCTGCCTTTAGTGCGGTATTATTAATTCTGATTACAGGGACATTAAAGATGTCCGAGGCATATCGCGAAGTTAACTGGCCAGTTATTTTTGTTACCGCCTCAATGATTCCAATTGGTATTGCTTTTAATACTTCGGGAACCTCGGGGTATTTATCTGAGTTGCTAATTCAACAAATGGGACACAGTAGCCCAGTTGTTGTGATTTTGGTTTTAGCTTTAATTGCTAGTTTTATCAGCCAAAGCTTAGATTCAGTTGTTGCTGTTGTACTCGTAGGACAATTGGCAATTAGCTTAGGGCAGCAGATGGATATTAATCCAAATGGATTGTTAATGGCAGTGACGATGGCATCTTCCTTTGCCTTCCTCACACCATTTAGTCATCGTGCTAATTTAATGGTGATGGGGGTGGGCGGTTATCAAACAAAAGATTATTTCCGTGTTGGAAGCTGGTTGACGCTACTACTCTTAATTTCTTTAGTATTAATGATCTGGCTTGTTTACTAGACTAATAGTTAAATCAGACTTGTATCTTGAATTATCCTATTTGTTGTGCTTGATAAATTTAGAAATACCCCAAACTCTTTAGTTTTTGAATTTCCTCTTGCAATCTTTTAGTTGCTTTTGCCAGAGTAAGTGATTTATCAACTGGTAGTGCAACAATTTCAATAAAGTTTTGAATTAAAGTATCTAATTCACTTACAAGCTCAGGTTGCGCTTTTGCCAAATTATTTTTCTCACTAGGATCAGTTTTTAAATCATAGAGCTCATGCTCTTTAGAGATTTTATCAAAGATTAATTTCCCCTTTCCTTTAACAACAGAAACTTTGTAGGCTGGTGGTAAACGCAATGATTCATATGATAACCCTGACAAAGCTGGAAGATCTTCCGAGGGTTGTCTCCTCTTACAGTCTGACTTAAATCTCTACCTTTTCAGTAACTTTGAGGTTTTGGTTCTTGGAACAGGCCTTCAATTGTTGGCATAATATCTATAGTAGATACAGCAGGTTGTTCAAGTCTCTGAGCAGGAACTAGCCCAGTCATGGAGAAGATCAGCGGCACATGTGTTAATTCATTATATAAAGTATGTGAATGTCCCATACTTCCGTGTTCTAAAAACTCTTCACCGTGATCGGCCATAAAGATGATTAAAGTGTTTTGGTCTAAGCCTCGCTTATTTAGTTCTTCTAATAGTCTACCAATGTGAGAATCGGTAAATTTAATTTCTTCGCGGTAAAGTCCTACTAAGAAATTAATATCATCTTCGGAATATTTACCTGAGTTTGCTTTTAACTTTCTAAATTTTTCATTAGGATCAATTTTACCTTTATACCAACTACTATAGTCAAACTGTGGATGGTGCATGTAGGTATAGTGGGGATTGAAATAATGAAGAGTCATGAAAAACTTATCCCGATTTTTGTTGTTATCTGAAAAAATCATCGTTTTTGTTGAACCATTTTTAAGCTAGGTCGGTAACTTTGTTACTAGAAATTGAAACATGGGGATTCTTGTGCCCACTTGTTAAGGCGTAATCATCAAAGCCTTGATCTAAGCCGTTATCCTTTGAGAGCATTGTATGACTCATATAACCGGCCGTCTTATAACCACGCCCTTTATTCGTTCGGCTAAAGTCTCAAAGCTGCGATCTCGTGGAACATAGAGTTTATCGGCTTTATGTTGAGATGGATAAAGTGCAGTAAAAGCTGAAAAGATTGAATGTTTTGTCCAAGAGGAGGTACTGTAGGCAGAATTAAATACTAAAGATTTATCTGCTAAGGCCTTTAAGTGAGGAGTAGTGTCGAGTTCTGAATTATAAATGCTAGTTTGATCAGGGGCTAAAGTATAGAGAATAATTAGGAGCACATTAAGATTCTCGATCTTCTTAATATTTTCCCTGGGTTCCTTTTAACAAGAGCTTAGTAGTAATATTTAGCAAGTTAAGTTAATAATTATGAATTGAGAAGATTTGTGTAGTGATATTTTCATGGGGGCTCAGGTCTCTAATTACTGGGGAAATATCAAACAATTAGGTTTAAAATAAAAGGAATGAGCAGGTATCCAAAGAGTTAAAGAGCCAGTAAGCTAATATTGCTGATTACGGGACTATGCAAAACTAATGAATGTTACGAGAGTATTAACTCAAAAACCATTATTTATTCTTACTCTATTAGTTTTGATAGCCTTGTGCCTAGACCTAGGCTTACTCTATTGGGTGAATCCTTTTCCTGTTTTTTTCGATGAGTTTGCTTATCTATTAATAGGTGACACCATCTCAAATGGTAGACTATGTAACCCAACTCACCCGCACTATCAATTTTTTGAGTCTTTTCAGATACAACATCTGCCTTGTTATACTGGAAGATTCCCCCCTCTGCTTGGTTTTGTGTATGCAATTCCCTTAGCACTAAACCTGCATCCACTATTAGGTGTGATAGTGCTGCACCTGCTTGCCATCATACTCACTTATCATGTGCTCAGAAATAATTTTTCGATTACAACTACCACAATTCTAAGTCTTCTAGTGGCACTTCATCCGCATATCATCGCTAGCTGGGTACTAACCTACTGGGGAGGTTTAGGAAGTTTTGTTGGTGCGCTATTAACTTTAAATACCGTATTAAATTATCGTAAAAAATATCATTTTTTATATTGTCTTTTGTTTGTCGTTGGTGGATTGATGCTCCTATCAGGCAGGCCATTTGAAGGGCTAGTGTTGCTTTTTGGTATGCTTTTTTGCCTAAGCAGACTAGTCAGCACAGAGCTTACTAAAAAAACAATAATATTATTGTTTATGTTAACTGCATTTACAGCAATTATCTTTTGGGGGTGGTATAATTATCATACTACGGGTTCTGCTACTACCTCTGCCTATAGCAGATATCAAGATAAATACTCTATCGCGCAGCCTTTCGTATTTTCAAATAATAATTATCCAAATTCCTTTGCATATCCCGAGATGAAAGAGTTCTATCTAGAAGAGGCCCAGCAAGCAGTGTCACGTAAGGAGTCACTTCTGAGTTATAGTAATTTCGTTTTTAAAAAAATTGGCAGGCATTTTAGAAGCTATCTAAGTATCGGAATTCTTCTCTTATTTTTATTTATTTTTTATCAGAGAATCAGCCATCCCTTAGCAAACTTCACAATCGGCATGCTTGTCATGATTATAGCTATAGGATTTCTTCCCATAGCCTTTGACAATAGTCATTACTCTGCGCCCTATGCTGTGATTCTCTTTTTAGGACTAGCAATTTTAATTGAAAATATTCTTTGTTGCAGATTAGCACAGCGCTGGAAAATACTAATTATTACAGGCTATTTTATTATTCTCACTACCGAGCTAGTGAATACGGTTTCAACAACACATGAATATCTTCAGAGTTCTATTTTTTCATCAAAAAAAGAAGTTTTTCAGCCATTGATTGATGATCAAAGACAACATTTGGTGTTTGTTAAGTATCAAAATCATGAATTAGGACATGAAGTGGTATATAACTCAGCAAATATTGATCAACAAAAGATTGTCATTGCTCGGTTTTTAAACCCGTTAGAAAATCAATTACTAATTAATTACTACCCAACCCGGCAAAAATGGCTACTAATAATCGATCATCCAGCGAAATTATTAGAATATGAACAATAGTCTAGTGACGGGATGTCCTTTGTTCGCATATGATTTTTACTGATATTCTCGGGTGCCTTTTAGTTAAATATTGTGAGTATTGTTGTCGTAATTCTAGCTGAAATTATTGAGCAGGAGGTCTGACTTGGGTAATACTAAAATGCTTTTCAGTGAGCTTAGTTTTTTATTTTTCAAATCATGTATTTATGATATATGGTATTATAATACAGATGCCACTTTAAACAGCTAAATAGTTCTAACTCTCGCAAATGACTTCCAACCAATCTTCCTATTTTCAGAAACTGATCTACTTCTTTGTAGTGCTATGTTTTTTTATTGCAATTTTCATAAACTATTCTTATTACCTGCTACCTTTGATCTTGGACGAGACAAATACCTTTTATTTAATTGGACTAGATTTTAAGGAATTAATATCGCAAGTTTATACTGTTCAACACCACAGCCCACTTCATTTCATAATTACTAAATTTTTCTATTATCTTTCCAGTCCTTTTCTACCGATGGAGATGGCACTTAGAGTGCCATCAATGCTTTTCAACTTAGCAATTGCTTATTATCTTTATAAGATAATAAATAAACTAAGCAGTCCGCTGATAGCAACGATCGCACTATGCTTCATGTTTACATCAGCAAATTTTTTGATGATTGCGACACAAGCACGGCCTTACTCATTAGTTTTTTTTCTTGCGGTATACCTCACTTACTTAATCCTAAATTTTGAAGATTGTAGGCAGTTTTGGATAAAATTCACTGTTGCTAATATTCTGCTAGTCTATGCACATTACTTAGCTATTCAGTTCTGGGCATTTGAAATTTTTCTACTGCTTTACATATCAAAACGTCCAAAAACCACATTTCGGATTTTTATACCCCTAACTATTGCCGCCTGTAGTGTCCTTTTGTTCTGGCCACAGCTAGTAATGATAGTTAATAAATCTAGTAGTTTAGTAATAGTTAGTATTCCAACTGTAATTGAGCTGATCAAGAAAATCTTTTACCCAGAGCTATTAACTTTTAGCTTCTTAGGTATTTGGTTTTTAGTATTTCCAAGGCACTTTAAGGATGAAGATGATAATCAAATTTTCAAAATTGGGATTGGATTGATCATTACTCTAGTAACATCATTGTTTCTCATGTCAGCATTGATTGAAGGCAGTTTTTTCTTACCTAGGTACACCATTCTGATATTTCTTGGAAATTTCCTAATCTTTGCTGGCATATTAGCATCTTTTAATAGGCAGTTATTAACGCTGGTAGTCTTAGTAATGCTTTTCTATAACTCCTTCTATTTTAGAAAAAACTTTGATATTTTAGTCGCAAGTAAACCATGGCAAGAAATATCCACCCTTATTAATTCAAATCCGCAACTTAATAAATGTTTGGTTTTAAACATAGCTGGTTACGTTGAAAGTGTTCGATTTGATTTGTTAGCGGATGAAAGATTTAAAAAAT
The DNA here is from genome assembly GCA_041740355.1 of Bdellovibrionota bacterium. Lineage (GTDB taxonomy): Bacteria > Bdellovibrionota_C > UBA2361 > UBA2361 > CALJRW01 > JANNBC01. The sequence goes on along the minus strand of JBGSMD010000038.1, from coordinate 70,704 downwards.
ACTTTCAATCAAACTACGTGGCTTATCCAATCAAAAATGAGATTGTTAACCTTCCTGTGGCATATGCTCCAAACCAAGAAGTCAATCTAGCTACTTTAGTTACCACCTCAATTAGTCATTTTCAGCCAAGCTGTTTGGTCGTTCCTCAAATAAAACAAGAGATTGGAGAAAAATCCTTTTTTGGTTATGAATTGACGGGGGTTAAGGTGGATGAAATTGTGAAACAACAGGAATATCTTTTTATTCAGAATTATCTTGTTAGGAACCGTGTTGTTTATCTTTACGAAAAAATAATCTAGCAAAAGCAGATAGTAAATTTAACGACAACCACTTCCATCACTTGGAAAACCGCTAAATGTTGAGATTCTATTGGGCAATGAAGAACTCATATGGAACCTCCTAGTTAGAGGACTATCATAGTCTGACGTTCTGCCTGTGCTACCATTGCAATGGGTAGCATTTGTAACAAAGCCTGAGTTTTGTTTCAGTAACACCAGAACAGTTTCAACATTCTTAGAATGAATATAGCCTGGTAATATTTTCGATTGGCCATTGGGTATGCTTGGGTTCATAGACATGGCCCCGTCAGTATTGAAAATTATAGACATTGAATCTGTTGTAAAGCCTGGATCGTTTGAGATTGCACCAACATCAGCTAAATAGTTATTAAAGCTTGAAATAAGGTTGATCTGATCGGAGATGGCTACTAAGTCATTAGCCTTACGTTTATATTCATCAAATGCAGAGGTTGCCATCGAAGCTAAGATCCCCACAATCACAATTGTTACTAAAAGCTCCACTAAGGTAAAACCATTGGATTTTTTACAGGGAGTATTTTGTTGATGACTAATGGACATTCAGATTGTTTGTAAAAATTTTACAAGTCACTATGTAAACATGTATTACTTATGTAAATTGTATACATTTTAGCCAGTAAATACTAGTACGTTAATTTTAGGCTAAATTAGGTAACTTTTTTGTTTGCCGTTGTGATAAATAATTTGTTCGATTGTCATTTAAGTTCATTGGTAATCTTGCTGTTGTGCAAGACTCAAGGCATGCTCCTAAGGAATTAAGTGCTGTTCTTGGGGTGTTAGAGAAAAATCCTTTTTGGTTATCAATTACTAGGCCTAATGTGGATGAAATAGTGAAACAACAAAAGTCTTTTTTTAGGATTTTGTCGTTATAAATCGTGTTATTTATCTTTACAAAAAAATAATCCAGGTAAATAGTATCAAGAGTTTAAAGGCAACTACTACCATCAAATGCCATGTTCATCCCATTGAAATTGGAATAAAGCTGTGTATTTGATCCAAGATAGAAGCTTCTAGGTACTGTATTCCCTTCGCCGTAAAACCCTGCGGCACCAAGGCTACCTTTGCAATGAGAAGCATACGCAAGATAGAATTCGGTAGTAAAATTCATGAAAACTCCAACATTCTTAGGATGAATATATCCTGGTAAAAGCTTTGCTTGGGCATTTGGTATGTTTGGAGCAATATTTGCAACTCCATTAACTCCCATACCAAAAGAATAAAAGGCATTAATGTTAATATCTGGATCGTTCTTCATTGAACCAACATCGGATAAATAAACATTAAAACTTGTAATCATGTTCCGCAAAGCAGAAATTGCGACAGCATCATTAGCCCTACGTTTATACTCATCAAATGCAGAGGTTGCCATCGAAGCTAAGATCCCCACAATTACAATTGTTACTAAAAGCTCCACTAAGGTAAAACCGTTAGATTTTTTACAGGGAGTATTTTCTTGACGACTAATTGACATTCAGATTGTTGATAAAATTTTTAAAAGTCATTATTTAAACATTTTATTAATTATAGAAATTATATACATTTTAACAAGTAAATACTAGTACTTCGTTTCTAGGTTAAATTGGGTAACTTTTTTGTTTGTTGACCATTGTAATATAGAAAGTCCAAAAAGTAATTTACGTAAGGAAACTACTTTTTGGAGCTTTCTATTCCCCGCAAGTGTAGTAAAATCATATAGTTATTAGAAAAAAACATGCTGCGCTATTTTATTTATACGTAATTTATTTTTTGGAATAACTATAAATGACTTGTTCGATTGTTATTCAAGTTTATTACTAATCTTGTTTTTTAGGCTAAAATCAACTTATGATGCTTATGGAATTAAGTGTCCTTCTTGGAAAAGGTATCAAGTGAAACACTCAATAACTAAATCTCAGGGTGAGAGTTAAATTTGCCTAGTTAGTATGAATGAATATTCTTATTTAAGGAATAAGGTAATAAATATCAAGCTAATCTCTATGTTCAAAATAAATATAAAGTTCATCTTAGTATTATTATTGATTGTTAAGTTAGTCTTGTATTTTAATCCCAAAATATATAACAAAGAGCAATCTCTGGTTCAAACTACAAAGAAAAAATTTCTCTACACAACTAAATTACGAGATAAGAGTAATCAAGGCAACATAGCTGTTTTGACCAATCAAGACGGAGAATTGATTCAGAGTTGGATGCCAAAACTTGCCGATAGGAAGCAAATCGAAATTGAACATGTTGAATTAGTTGATCATAAGTATCTTTATTTACTTGAACAACACGATCAAATTACGAAACAATCTTTTAGTGGGGAAGAACTCTGGTCAACTAAAGAAAAGTTCCATCATGATTTTCATGTTGATAAAAATTTAAATGTCTATGCCTTACAAAAAGAACAACAAATAGTGAATCATGATAATTTCGGCTTCGAAATTATAGTTGATAATTTGGTTAAGATTGATGATCAAGGAAACCAAGTCAGCAAGACTAACTTATATCCAGCATTTAAAGAATATTTAGATTTTAAACGTTTAGATCAAATTCGTACACAGCTTTCGCCAACAAATCCAGTTTGGCACAGAGATAATATCGAAGCGAATGAACCAGAAGATCTGATGCATTTTAATACAATTGAGCTTGTTGATTGTGATAAACTTGATATTTGTGAAGGAGAACAAGTATTCTTACTTTCAAGTGCTAATGCTAATATTATTGCACTTTATGATCTCGAGGAAGATAGGGTTATTTGGACTTTTGGACACGGAATTTTAGAAAGACCCCACCGCCCAACTATTATTAATAATAATAAAATTTTAGTTTTTGATAATGGAACAACACGTGGCTATTCTCGGATCTTAATAGTGGATATTTTATCTAAAAAAATTGAATGGGAATATTCTGGCCCACCTAAGTTTTATAGTCCCCATACTAGTGGAGTTCAGTTGCTAGAAAATGGCAATTTTCTTGTTACTGTCTCCGCCGAGAATAAGCTTTTTGAATTATCTCCTAAGGGAAGAATAGTCAATAATTACAAAAATATCTTAGGTGGATATCGAGGATTTGCCGTAGAAGTAAATGATTAAACTGGAAATGAAAAAAATTCTGAGTAATCAGACGCTAACCTTCTTTTTGATTATTGCTAGCTATTTTCTTGTATCCTTTTTGTTGAGGTACAATTTACTTGATTTTCCTTTTGAACGAGATGAAGGCGAGTTCTCTTATTTAGGGAATTTAATATTAGAAGGAATTGCTCCTTATCGGTTTGAAGGAAATTTTAAACTCCCAGGTGCTAGTTATTTTTACGCAATTGCCATAGCACTACTTGGCTCAAGTAATACCTCGATTCACACTTCATTGATTTTTCTTAATGTTGGTAGTGCAATAGCGACCTACATCCTTTTTTTAAAATTCAAAAAAAACGAAAGGCTCTCTTATCTAGCGGGCTTGATAACCTTAATACTTTTGTCCGGACAGCCTGTGTTAGGCTTCGCACTGCATGCAACGCAAATTCAAACACCATTTATAGTTTTTTCTTTTATATTTTTGATTAATTTTTTAGAAAAATTCTCAATTAAAAGCCTGATTTTGTCCGGACTATGTTTGTCGATTGCTATTATGATCAAACAAACAGCAATATTACTGCTTCCATTCTATTTTTACATATTAATTAAAAGACAAGCTGTCTCTGTTTATTCTCTACTACTATTTCTAGTCTGCTGTTTTATTTTTCCTATCGTATTAATTCTTTCTAGTCTAAGCAATGGTACCTTTATCAATTTACGAACTTGGGTGATAGATTATGGACTGAGTTATGGAAGTGGAAGGCCTTTATCTAATATCATGCAATCTTTTAAGGATAACTTTTACCCAATAGCCAGGAATCAATTCCTGTTTTGGCTTACTTCATTAATTGGTTTATTCAGTTATATTTATCAAGATAAAAATAAAAAAGGAGTTGTGTCTGAAACAATTCTTGCCTTCGCAATTGCAATTATCCTAACGATCTTCCCAAGCTTTTGGTTTAGGCCGCACTATTTTGTCCCTATTCTTCCATTGGTTGCAATCTTTTCTGCAATCGGCTTTCAGCAAATCTTAAAAAGGGAGAATGGAGTCCTTATGATATTGATTTCCGGTTTTATACAAATAATGTCATTATATCCTTATTACATATCAACTGATGTAGTAAAAGTTTTTAAGAAACAATACCCGAATGCACCTTTCCTTGAGTCTGTTGACTGGGCAGAGGAGATAAAAAATATCACCACACCAAATGATAAAATATTTATTTTAGCAAATGAACCTCAGATATATTATTACTCAGAACGTAAATCTGCATCAAGCTACTTATATATGTTTCCTCTAATTGAACCTGGATTGTTAAGTCGTGAGATGCAGCATCAGGCTATAAAAGAAGTAGAGAAATATAAGCCTGCAGTAATAATTCGAGCGGCTAAAAGTCACATATCGCATGCGAGGAACTCGTATTATCCCTTAATGCAATATATCAAAAACTTAACAGATAAGAATTACAAAATTCACCATTGTTATAATATTCAAATTAGAACAAAGAAATGGATCGAAGATGATGATAACTGTAATCTGGAAAGTTATATCATTTACACTAAGAGTAATTAAAAATTACAGTTTTAAAATCTTTCATCGAGTATATATTCATATCAGTATGGTTTTATCAAAAACTATACTTATGTAACGATCGAAAACACGAAAGGGGAATCTCTCTAAACTAGCTGTTTTTAAAAAAGAAGTTGGAAATTTTTTGGTAAATTTTTAAAATTTAGTAATTGATCTTGATTTTCCCACTATCCAGCTAAATACCAACTAGGTTTAATTTCGTAGAGTCGATCTTGATAAACTTTCTAAGATTATGAGAGATTGCTTGCATGGCGACTTGGAACTGAACTTTTTGAAGTTCTCTCTGCCTAGTTTTTTTATTAAACTTAGAAAAGACTCCCTCAAAAGGCATTCTGGCTTTTATTAGCCAAGCCTCTTTTCTAAAATCTTTACCTTTCATTTTATTTTTATGAATAGCTCCAGAGTGGCATTGATTCTTTTTGAGAATATTTTGTGTTCTTTCCCCACAGTAATCTTGATCAGCAAACACTATAGAGTTTGTAGGACAAAGAAGTCCTAGTCTTTTCGAATCAGAAACGTTTGCAGGCGATACCTAAGTTTTAGTTATCATCCCACTACTCATATGAACAGGAGTATATCGCTTAAAACAGTACCAAAAGTTACTCTTACCCTTGCGCCAAAACTAGCATCTAGATCTGAAATGAGTTCTAGCATTGGCATTATTCATCACAGGCGTGTCATCATCGTCTAGATGGACAGGACCATAAAACCAACCCGCCAAATACAGTGAAAAATAATATTTAAAATTAGCACCTTTCTGATATTGATCAGAATAGGCTATCATAAATTCTAGGAATACTATCTGAAAGACTTCAATTTAAAAATTTTCATAGAGCACAAGATTAATAATCAGGACATTCAAGAGTTATATAAAGTTATTTTCGAACAAGACAGATATCTAAATAATTGCTAAATTACTTAGGATGCAATGCGTACAGAGTATTCAAAAAGGTCTTTTCGTTAAGGAACTTATTTTATGAGACTCGGTCTAATCAAATCTATTCTTAACTAGGTTTGAAAGCCAAAACCAACAAAAATTAGTAAGCCTCAAACATAATGAAACGTGTCACCATTTTCTATCTTTTTAAAAGCTTCTTACAAATTGGAATGTCTTCCTTTGGTGGTCATGCCGCCTTAATCGCAATGGTTAAAGATAAGCTATCCAGCAAAGATCAAATTATTTCCGAAGAAGTAATTTTAGATACCTTTGCTATTACATCGCTATTACCTGGCCCTGTAGCCGTTAATTGCATCGCCTATATAGGATTCTATCTTCGAGGTTGGGGTGGAGCCTTGGTCAGTATCTTTGCTGTCTTACTACCAGCAATTTTACTAATGATTTTATTTGCCCACTTTTATCAAGACCTGCAGACATTTAACGCTACAAAAGGAATACTTGCGGGAATAATACCACTACTAATCGCGATGATTTCAATTACTTCATGGCAATTATTTCAAAAACAGATTAACTACTTCTGGCAAATGATACTATTTGGACTTACTCTGGCCTGCAGTATTTACTTTCAAAGCTTCTATAGCTTTTTGGCATGTTTGATAATTGGCGCGCTCACTGGATACTTTTTTGGAGTAGCTGAGAAAGATAAGGAAATGGAATTTATAGCTACAACTAAACCGATGAAAATCTTCGCAATGGCACTAGCTTGGATGGGGCTTTTTCTATTGACGGCTTACGGTCTAAATGGAATAAATCTGCATATTTTTCAAGCCTTTTCCCAAATAAGTCTTACGCTATTTGGTGGGGCCTATGTACTTATCCCAATTCTACATGACGTAGCTGTTCTAAAAAATTCCTGGATTAGCGAGCAAGTTTTTTTAGAAGCAATTGCTCTTGGTCAAATTACACCTGGTCCAATATTAGTCTCAGCTTCATTTATTGGGTACTATCTAAATGGCTTGACGGGCACAGCATTAGCAACAATCGGAATCTTTTTACCATCAGCAATTCTAACTATTTTAATCAATTCAGTTTTTGCTTCAATCAAGAATAATCAAAAAATTAAAGTTATTTTGCAAGGCATCCGACCTGTTAGCATTGCCCTAATTACATATGCGATTGTTGTCTTAGCAAAGACAGCGCAATTTAATCTTTTCAATTTGGGAATACTGACTGGTTCTTTATTAATATTAGCACTCACCAAAATACATTTTTTTTGGCTGGTAATAGCAACCGCATTTCTTGGTTTTATTTGGCAAATTTAAATGATCGAACAAATTCAATTTATTGGAACTCAACGCTCAGGTACTAATTTACTGCGCTTAATGCTTAACCAACATTCAGAGATTTCGGCACACCATCCACCACATATCCTGCAAACATTCATCCCAATATTGCCTTTTTATGGAGACCTAACAAAAAATATTAATAGATATCAGTTAGTTTTCGATGTCTGCCAATGGGTAAAGTGTAATCCAATCTCCTGGGATCCAATCGAACTAAACGAAGAGGAAATAACTGCCTCAACAAAAACTTTAATCGAAATTACAAATTATATTTACAAAATAAAAGCTATTAGCGATCAAGCAAGAATCTGGTGCTGCAAAAGTACTTTTAATGCTAAATACTTCAATCTACTAGAAGAAAGTGGCCAGCCACTTTATATATATTTATTTAGAGATGGTAGAGATGTTGCTCTATCTTTTAAAAAAGCAATTGTAGGACCAAAGCATATTTACAATATTGCTTTAAAATGGGTTGAGGAACAACAAGAAGCATTAGCTATCGCTGAATTTATTCCAAAAGAAAGATTCATATTTATTAGATATGAGGAATTGTTACAAAACCCAGCCCCTATCCTTACGCAACTATGTGAGCAAATTGGTATCGACTTCCAAGAACAAATGTTAAACTATTATAACTCAGAAGAATCTAAACTGACAGCAAATTCAGGTGAAATGTGGAAGAATGTAGCCAAGCCAATAATTAATGATAATTTTAAAAAATATCAAAAAGGTCTCACTATTCAGGAAATTCACTTGTTTGAAACAATTGCTGGGCAAACACTGCTAAAGCTTGGGTATGAAATTGAGAATCAAGTACCTCTTGAAATCTCATCAAGCGAGATTGCCTACTTTCAACAACTAAATCGAGAACAGCAGTCGGAAATTATAAAAAATTCCAATCAAAGCGATCTTGAAAATCGTCGTCTACAAACTGAACTACTAAAAAACATAAAAAATCGATTTAAGATTGAGTGATTTATAGTCATCCCCAAAAGTACTTTCCGTTAGAAAATTAGAATTTATCAATGAACATATAGTAGGGGACTGTCTCTGAAATAGCTGTTTTCAAAAAGAAGTTAGAAATTTTTTGGTAAATTTTAAAAAATTATTAATAGATCTTGATTCTCCCACTATTCCGTTAAATACCAACTAGGTTTAATTTTACATTGAAGTCAGTCTTGTATTTTTTTGCAATAGTAACTCTATGCTAAAAAAAGACAACATATGTAAAAATTTTTTCAAGGGGAACTTCCATTCCCTAATCCTAGGCTGCGCTATACTAGCGAGCCTAGCGCTAATGCTTAAATATTTCTGGGTTTCAGATGATGCTGTTATTTCATTTCGTTTCGCTAAGAACTTTGCTTTAGGTGAGGGGCTTAGATATTCTAATTTGGAAAGTATTTAATTATGGAATTAAATATTTTCAACTTTCTAAAACAGTGCACTGCTAGCAGCATCACCGTTGCCTTTTGTCTACCAATAATTATTTGGAGTTCTAGTGGACTAGAGCCAATTCCCTTTATCTTATTAATCTTTCTAGTTTTTGAATATTTGTTTCTAAAAAAAGACGGGAAGTTTGGAATGCTTTGTTTTTACGGTTTAGGGCTTTGCACTATTCGTGCCGAAGGCCCACTCTGGGGGTCACTTTTAGTACACTCGCTCTAGTGTTTTTTTTCAGAACAGCGAAAGCTAGCTATTAAGTTTTTAATATTCTTAATTGCGACTATTAATATCTACGCGCTATGTCGTTATTCATACTACGAAGCATTTTCTTCAAACACTGCCTCGGCAAAACTTGGCATGTCGCTAGCAAGACTCCAGCGTGGTTATAATTATGATGTAGTTTTTGCGCTGACATTCTTATTGCCGTTGGTTGTAATCTTTGTTCCTTTTATTAAGTTCAATTTAAAAATCTTTATTACCCTTCTTTGTTACGTAGGCTTTTTTGTTTACTCCATACTAACATGTGGGGACTACATGGTGATGGGAAGATTTTTAATTCCAGCAATTGCCTTTCAAGCACTGCTGCTTGGAGTTTCATTTGAGCAATCAAGAACATTAAACCTAGTATTCTCTGTTTGTTCTTTGTAGTTATTTCTTTACTACCACTTACTAAAAATCAAATTGTACCCAAGGATATTCGTGCCGAGTATCACTTTCGATTTAACACTAGTGTTTTTATTGATGAGATTGATCAATGGAAGTTCATGAAAGAGAATTCCAGACGTTGGAGATACGTCGGTGAAGCATTAAAATCAAACTCTGCGCAGGGGGATTCCTTAATTGAAGGTATAATTGGTAATATTGCTTACTTCTCAGATCTCTATATATATGTCCGCTTAGTGTTGTGCAGTAAACTTAGCTCCAAGTTCCAATAAAACAGGCTAAGATCTCAGGGGCACGACATTAAAGCACCACTGGAATACTTTATTCCCAATAAACCTACATAGCTATATGCAAACCTAGAACAACTTCACAAATTTAAGCGTACCCGAGAGATAAGGGGGCATTTCCCATACGCGCCGTATGTTTATCCAGCTAATTTTCAGCACGAAAAGCAATATGAATTTGTAGTTTTTAAGCGTGGTGCAAATCAAAGTGATTATGAAAGTAAGTGGACGGAGCTAAAAGTTAGAAGAAATGCTCAAAAACTCTAGTATTTACTAGTGTTTTAGGTTTTTCTAAAAAGGATTCAAAAATTCCACTTAGCTAAGTACTTAATTCTAGGCTAATAATGCCCAAAAATAGATTCATTTCGTACCTGAGCATAACTTCTTGGTTCCTGATTAGCTAAAAATAGCTAATATTGGGTTTATCTAAGTTGAAGTAAGAGGGCGTAAGATCTTGATCTTTATGATCAATTAAAAAAGATCAAAAATAATTGCAAAAAGGCTTGTAGTTCTATTGACAGTTAGGCACAAAAAAAGCTAAAACTTGCGTCCCGGCTGTTGTTAATAAGTATCTTAAGAGCCACTTAACAAGTGGTTAATTTGTTGTGAGATGAGAAGATTTACTTCTTCTAGCTTGCATTGTACTCAAGTCAACACAGCATGTCTTCATTGACATGATACAGAATACCTTTACTGGTAATAACTGAATCAGGATTACAATTTGGGACCGTATAGTTTTGTCTATTATACTTATAAAGTAAGTATATCTGACAAAACGGTCTAAGGGTAGAAGCTATCGAGCAAATTATAAAAATATAATTATAACTTCGGTTATAATTATTAAATACAAGATTAACTTTTAAAATTTATTTTAGAAGTCACGTTAATTGAATTTGTTTGGTTTTAATCAAGTCAGAATAATTGGTTGATATAGAAATATATCGCAGTAAATGGAACGCAAAATTAAGTCTTAAATTTATTTAAGATTAAGTGGCACAAAAATTTATAAACTCAATATGAGAGTTTGATTCTGGCTCAGAGTTAACGCTAGCGGGATGCATCAGGCATGCAAGTCGAACGAGAATCTCGTCTTCGGATGAGTAGTATAGTGGCGCACGGGTGAGTAATACTTAGGTAACTTACCCTCATACTGGGGATAACTAAGGGAAACTTTAGCTAATACCGAATAGTCCTAAATATCTTTCGAGTTATTTAGGTAAAGCTACGGCGTGTGAGGAGAGGCTTAAGTCTGATTAGCTAGTTGGTGAGGTAAAGGCTCACCAAGGCGACGATCAGTAGCTGGTCTTAGAGGATGTCCAGCCACACTGGAACTGAAACACGGTCCAGACTCCTACGGGAGGCAGCAGCTAGGAATATTGCGCAATGGGGGAAACCCTGACGCAGCAATCCCGCGTGAGTGATGAAGGCCTTCGGGTTGTAAAGCTCTTTTAGTAAGAAAGAAAAAAATGACGGTACTTACAGAAAAAGCACCGGCAAACTTCGTGCCAGCAGCCGCGGTAATACGAAGGGTGCAAGCGTTACTCGGATTTACTGGGCGTAAAGCGTCCGCAGGCTGTTTAGTTAGTTTGGTGTGAAAGCCCACTGCTCAAAGGTGGAAGTGCACTGAATACTGCTAGACTAGAGTATAGGAGGGGAGAATGGAATTCCTGGTGTAGAGGTGAAATTCGTAGATATCAGGAGGAACAACGGAAGCGAAGGCGATTCTCTGGACTATTACTGACGCTCATGGACGAAAGTGTGGGGAGCAAACAGGATTAGATACCCTGGTAGTCCACACCGTAAACGTTGAATACTAGATGTTGGGGACCTACTGCCTCAGTGTCGTAGCTAACGCGTTAAGTATTCCGCCTGGGTAGTACGATCGCAAGATTAAAACTCAAAGAAATTGACGGGGACCCGCACAAGCGGTGGATGATGTTCTTTAATTCGATGCAACGCGAAAAACCTTACCTAGGCTTGACATCCTGTGCTATCTAGGGAAACTTAGAGTTCTCTTCGGAGACGCAGTGACAGGTGTTGCATGGCTGTCGTCAGCTCGTGTCGTGAGATGTTGGGTTAAGTCCCGCAACGAGCGCAACCCCCACAAATAGTTGCTACCATTAAGTTGGGCACTTTATTTGGACCGCTTACTGATAAGGTAGAGGAAGGAGGGGATGACGTCAAGTCCGCATGGCCCTTACGCCTAGGGCTAGAAACGTCATACAATGGATATCACAAAGCGAACCAATATCGCGAGATGGAGGAAATCGCACAAATATATTCTCAGTTCGGATTGGAGTCTGCAACTCGACTCCATGAAGTTGGAATCGCTAGTAATCGCGGATCAGCATGCCGCGGTGAATACGTTCCCGGGTCTTGTACACACCGCCCGTCACGCCATGGGAGTTGGGGTCGCCTGATGAGGCTGAGCTAACCTTCGGGAGGCAAGTCTTAACGGTGAAACCGATGACTGGGGTGAAGTCGTAACAAGGTAGCCGTAGGGGAACCTGCGGCTGGATTACCTCCTTTTAGGGAGCCACTGTATATAATTATTTTTTTGGTTTACCAAAAAAATGAGCGTAAGCTAGCATGTTTACATGCTTTATCACTACAGTCTTTCTTAGTAGGCCAGTTACGAAGATTAATGAAGCAGTTTAGAAGCCTTCATTAATAGGTCAATTTGAATGTCTTGGTTAAACCAAAGCCACACTTTCTCTTAACACTCGATAGTTTCCTCCCTTAGATCGTTTTTCCCTAAAATTTTAAACAAGTTAAAATTTTTATATTTCACTATATAAAAATAATTTGCTTGTTTACTGTTTTTCGGTTTCGAAAATGTAGAAATACATAATCGGTCATGAACGAAAAACGATGACAACCATTGGATTGGTTTATAGTCGTGGATAGTTTAACAATTTGGTAAGTGTAGAAGAGTGAGAATTTGACATTAAAGAGATAGAAAGATCTCACTACTTAGAGTAGTGAGAGTAATAATGATAACGAGTTTTTTCGAAAACTTGGTTAGAAACAAAACAATTTTAATGAGTTATAGTTCTCGAGTGCAAAACATAAAAGATGTAAGTCTTTTATGTAGTAACATCATAATTTAATTATGATGGGTTACTCAAAAATTTTATTTAAGCTAATAAGGGCACACGGTGGATGCCTTGGCACTAGAAGGCGATGAAAGACGTGAAATGGCTGCGATAAGCCTCGGAGAGCCGCCAATTAGGCTTTGACCCGAGGATGTCTGAATGGGGAAACCTAGTCGTAAGACTGTCGAAAGACGCTAACCCGGAGAATTGAAATACCTTAGTATCCGGAGGAATATAAATCAATTTAGAGATTCTCTTAGTAGTGCAAGCGAAAAGGGAAAAGCCCAAACCAAGAGAGCATTGATGTTCGAAGAACAGCAATGCGAACGCAGTCTCGATTAAAATGCAAAGCATTTGATAGAGAGACAAGAGCAGTTCTAATCGAACATGAATGCTCTCTTGGGGTTGTAGGACATACAATAAAGTGGACCGGCAATGATAGCAGAACAATTCTGGGAAGAATGGACATAGAAGGTGATATCCCTGTATGCGAAATCATTAATGGCTGCGAGTATGT
>JBGSMD010000038.1:0-52500 GCA_041740355.1 Bdellovibrionota bacterium | reverse complement strand
ATTTTATACTGCTTCTTGCTAGAATAAACCCTCTGCTTTGCTCTTCCTCCTGTGCTAGATTCCAAATGGAAAATAATGAGGAAGTACCCGTTCTCATTCCGAACTCGGTAGTCAAGCTCTTATGTGCTGATGATACTGGGGATTCCCGGGAAAGTAGGTTGTTGCCAAGATTATGCCTGATATCAAGCGAAAACTTTATGTCAGGCTTTTTTTTGATCTGTTTTTTTGATTTGAGAATAAAGCCCAGCTAAGTTAACGCAATGTTTCAGGTCTAACATCAGACTGATAGAGTTTTCCCCGATCATCTTCAATCTCTGCTATAAAGGCAACCTCTCCATTTTTTTGCATGAAGAAGTTAATACTAAATTTGGAGATATGTTGTACTTCAATTTTATGAGATTTCAGGTGACTCGGAAGACTGTCGGCATAAAAGCCAATAGATTTCTTTACACGTTCTGTATAATTCTTAAACTCTAGTTCGTCCATAGGAATCCAAGTTATCGAATGTACTACCTCTGGAGATTTCTTTGCGATCTGGTCAAGGTCATTTACTATAAAGTTTCCATCTACGTAATTCATATCACTAAGAAAGGAATGAACAAAATTATGGGTCATTGATTTGAGGTTTTTGTATTTCATTTCTGATTATCAAGAAAATAACATCTATGCGCAGGATACTCGAAAGTTAGAATATAATTCATTAATCTTCGCTTTCAGCCAAGTAACTTTTTTAAATAGAGATTATATGTCTCGATCTATGCGAATCATTTTGATAAATATTCTCTAACCCCATTTAAAAATTTTGTAGCACTAATAATTTTTAGCCCAAAAGGATATTCTTTCTCTACATTAGAATTTAAGACTACCTGAATCTCTTGGCAGTCAGGTAAAAATTTAGCAAAGATTTTAAAATTTTTACTTGGTTCATTATCACTTAGCTTAGCTTCAATCATAAGCATTGGTTGCCGATCTTTTAGAATTATAAAATTAATTTCTTGACCATCTTTAGTTCGTAGGAATTTAACTTCATACTCACCTAGTCCAGCATCGTTTAAATAGTCAACTTCTTTTAAAATGGCACTAGCAATTAAATTTTCATAAGCAGCAGCTTCACTGGTAATATTAACGAGGGCATGATTAAAGAAATATATTTTTGGAGACTTTAAAATCGCTCTTTTAATATTTTTATTATGGGGGACAATTCTATAAATTACATACAAATCTTCTAATAATTGAATCCAGGACTTAATGGTGGCATCGCTAACTTGCAAGTCTTCACTGAGTGATCGATATGAAATTGTTGAACCCACTGAAGCTCTTAAGCTTTCGATTAGTAATTCCACTTTGCTAATTACTTGTACTGTTTTTAAATCAATCAGATCTTGGCGTAAGATTATATCTAAGTGCGATCTTACCCATTGCTTGTAAAATGGTTCTTTCCCTGACAAAAATGGTTCTGGAAAGCCACTTAGTTTTATTAACTGGTCGATGATTTTTTCATCATTCTGATCTTTGATGAACACTTTTGCTTCTCTTAAATCTAAGGGATGTAAAGTAAAAGCAAAAAATCTACCAGCTAAAGAATCCCCAACTTTTTTAAATGTATTTAGTCTAGCGCTTCCTGTCACGATAAATCTCTGTGTATTCTTTTCGAGATCATAGATGCCTTTAAGCCAAGCTTTCCACTTAGGCATTTTATGGATTTCATCTAAGATCAGAAATGGCTGGTCTCTGGGCCAGGAGCGACTAATCATTATTTTGCGATGATCAAGGTTATCCCAGTTAAGATATACATGTTTAGGAAAGAGGCTTTGAGCCAAAGTAGTTTTACCTACCTGTCTTGGGCCACTCAAAAAGATCATTTTTGATTTTGGTACTTTTAGTAAGAGCTCATGAAGATATCTATCCATTTCGACTTTATATCACAAGACTACGCATTAGCCAAGACTTTTCCTTAATCTATTGCAGAATAGTCAGAAATGGCAACAAGCTATTTGAGGCATTAAAATGCTTCAAATTCCCCAATTTCTTAGTCCCCCCAACTCTAACAATGTATTTATCGGGAATAAGTAGAAAGAGTTGATTACGAACAATTATCAGTCCTTAGGGTGATATGCTTGGCTAGCAAATTTGACTGGCTCTAAATGGAAAATCTCAGCTGTTGCATAGTTAACCTGCATTGAAATAGTGAAGTTATCTTGAAGTAAGGTAAAAAGATCTGTAGGAACGCTAGGCATCTTTCTAAAAAGTAATTATCTGTTTTAAATTTAGATTATCTTATACCTCTATATTATTTATGAGAAATCATTAATTTTCCTTCGAGCATAGCTAAACTACCTTAAAAACGAGATTGTTATTATTCTTTACTCGTAGCCAAGCAGCTTTCATCAGAGAAATACCCGTTCTCATTCCGAACACGGTAGTCAAGCTCTTATGTGCTGATGATACTGGGGATTCCCGGGAAAGTAGGTTGTTGCCAAGATTATGCCTGATATAAAGTGAAAGCTTTATGGCAGGCTTTTTTTTTGGCTAAAATTTATCGTCGGTTAATTTGTTCAAGGCCTTTAGACTTTTAAACAATCAATGTAAATATATTTTAAATCATCGTAGATTTAAAATTCATATATTATATAAACCTAAAGGATAATTTATGTCAGAGTTCAAAAATAGAACCATCATCGTAAGTGATGTAAGTACAAGAGATGGAATTGGAATTGAAGTTTATAGAGACGACAAACTGGTAGTTGAAATTTTTCGTGATGATTCTGATAAAACACGAATGATAAAAATTTTCAATGATTCAATTTCTCTAGAATTTATGGAAGAGTGTATACAGATTTTTAAGAAAGAAATTCCTTGGGATTTTATTAAAGATCAAGCTTAGTATTGACTGGGCTCACTGTTCACATGGAGCTAGGCAACTCAATCTAAAACTATTATTTGATTTATTATCAGGCAGAAATTGTTTAATTATGCATATATTAATTATCCTAATAGTAATCTCTGCATGCTTGCTTACATTTTCATCGATTAAGTATTACAAGAATGCTAAAGACTTAATCATTGAACTTGAAAATAATCATAACGACCTTTGGATAGAAATTGGTGAGCCAAATGTCTATTCCATACTTACAGTCCTCCCTTCAAAGGCAAACGGAACTGACTTCTTAAAGCAAAAAAGTTTTTTAAGTTGGCTAAATTCTAATAATTAAGTAGATGGCTCAAGAAGAAAACTTAAAAAACAAGACTGAATGTCCTTAACTTTACTAGATAATTACTACTAAAGAACCATGTAACTTTACACAAGCCTCCGTTCACTAGTGATATTTTAGATATGAAAGATTTGCAGGTTCGTAATAAAAATTACATTGTAACATTATAATTTCCCTACAGTCACTTGAATAAAGCAAAATTTTTTTAGATTTCCCTGCTATTGTTACAATGTAAAAGATTTTTCTAAGTCACTCGCTCTTATTGCACTTATAATCTTTATATGAACAGATACAAATTTATTCCTAATTTGAAGAGGGAAGAATGAAGAATCAAAATCTTTTTTCAGACTTAAATCGTATTCTAAGTAGGCTATCCTTAATTCTAATTATTTCATTTATTAGTGGTTGTGCTGTTTTAGAAGTAAATAAAATAGGAGTGGAACATTGTACTGTAACTAAGGTCTTGGATGTTAAAAGAATTTCAAGGCAGTATATTGGAAGAACTGAAAACCACTGCTTAGGATTGAATAAGTCAGGTTGGTTTTCAATAGATATTAAAGATATGGCACCAATTCCTCCCTCGGGAATTAAAAACTATCCGAATCCAAAATTCAAGCATCGTATTGGGAATGCTCCTGCTGTGTTTTTTAGTGATCAAGCTGTAGAGCAAGAGATTCTTTATACATTCCCAGATCGAAAGCAAGACTTGCTTTCTCCAGTTTTTTTCGATGCCAAAGATTATCACTTATTTGTGATGACTTGTAATGGAAAGGAAGAGAAATGTCATTCCGTTACCTTAGATAAATTTTTTAAGAAAAGAGATCCTATTAAAAGAGCATTCGCGATGTTTTTATATCCGCCAGCAATTGTTTTGGATACTTTAATTGGCATTACGTTACTCCCTTTAGGTGCGTATTGTTTAGTTGGTGATTGTTCAATCCGTATCGTGGGTTAGTTAAATTAAAATTATTTAACCTTGTGCCAGGTTCTTTTTGCTAAAAAAAGCAGTATGTCAGACTTTGTTTTAACAAATATTATTAGCCACAGTGTAAAAATAAAATTAATTTTTATGCAACAATTCTGTATAAAGCTTAATAACTATCAGGAATAGATACGTGTTAGTCAAATCTTGACTAGTTAAGTTCTCAGAAGTAGATTTTAGAGATGCAAAGTAAAGCGAAAGTAAAACAGGTCTTAGGTGTTACTCAGGCGATCGTACTTGCTAGTGCCGCATTCTCTGACAGAGCAAATTCCCAAAATGCCGACAACAAGACTCCAGTCAGCTCTTCTGAGCTTAAGACAGTAATGGTTAAAGAAAATCTTTCTATTGGCTTTCTACCAATGAGTCGAATCACTTCAGCAATTTTTAATTCTAAGTCCCCCTCGGGAAGCTTTCGTTTGTTAAATGCCGACGGACCTATTCAAGTAGCTGATTATCCAGAAAATATTAAAATCATTTCTCAGAAGTTTTCTGAGCTGAAGCAGTCACCAGCTTTCCTAACTCTATCCGTTAGTTTTACGACTGCGCGAACAGTTGAAACACAAAGTTATCCTTCACCATCTCCAATTGTAAGCTATGAAGTCCCAATACCGACTGCTTACGACAGGGCACGAGTATATTTTAATGGCCAGAGGTATGTGGTCATTCCTCCGAGACCAAAAGACTTTAAAGTAGAGTCTTATGCACCTGGAACAACAGTCAACATCGCTCCAGTTGGATACAGAACTCTTGATTCGCAAATAACTATTTCTGGTACTCAAGAAGAACTAACTGTAATCAAAACAAATACCAAGATACTGAAATTAGGAGAAGATTCAGTAATACCCGTTAGCCTAAATGTCACAAACCTCGCCGAACTAAGAGCCTTTGCAGAAAAAACAAATGCTGTTGCTCCATCTGATCCTGTTTGGAAAAGCGCCAGCACAGAACTAATGGTAAATCAGATTCTTTCAGGAGGGGATGTCCCACTAACTATTGTCATGACTCCAATAATTAAAGTAATCTCTGTTGACCTGACTTCGGACCCTATTATCATTCCACTTAACGCTCAGAAGCAGAGTGTTCCGTTTAATAGAAGTATAAATAATGCCTTAAGATTTCCGGCTAATCCAAATTTTCTGAAAGTTTTCTTTGGTACAGTGGTTAATGCAGCAAAAGAAACACCATACTTTAATATTAGAGCCATAGTAAAATATACTGATAATACTAAGTAGTCTCGCACAAGATTGAGATTGAAAACTAATTGATAATTTTTATTTGATAAATATCATTTTCCTCGTCTCCTTCCTGAGTGCCATATGTAAAATAGAAATAGTAGGTTCCTAAAGCCAATTGGCTAGGATTGAAAGTAACTGTTGTTGTTACATTATGATCTGCGCTGGTCTTTGCAAATTCATTTTAGTCCTGAAATTCGTCAGAAATAATCCAGTTACGCATGAATAAATCTCTCTCAAATTGAAGATGTCCAAAATTTAATATCTGGTTATATGTACTTTCTTGTCGTCGTAATATCCCCGGTAGCTCGCAGTTCTAGGTAAATCACCTTACTTCAAATCAGAATAAAGTTACGTACCACAAGATGAAGATGAAAGGACTATATAAATTTTGAAAAAGGGTAGAAAGCTAGAGCCTCAGATAGTTTTCAGTAGTAATCAAAGTTTGTTTAGTCTAGTCTATATCAAATTCGATCAAAGAGCATTTAGGCTTATTAATAATATGGATTTAAAATATGAAGCATGCCTCCATTGTTAGACTTTTAAGAAAAATTAGCTTTTCCGTTTTGCTTTTACTAGCATCCTCAATTTGTTTAATTTCTGTATCAATTACAGCATCCACAGAAGTACTAGCAGATTCTGGATTACTCTATACCATCTCTAGTGATATTTCGGGCAATTCTATTAATGGCTTTTCAGTTGATGAAATTACTGGATCGCTAACAGCCTTATCAGGTTTTCCCGTAGCAACTGGAGGTACTTCTATCGCCGCTAATAATTCTCATATTCTAAGTTTGGACAGAGTTAACCTAAGACTCTATGCGATCAATAATGACTCTGAAACTTTAAGTGTATTTTCTATAAATAGAAGTAGTGGGGCTCTTACTGCCATGCCCTTCAGTCCTATCGCTTTGGGGGGTGGAAATTGGAGAACCGTAGCTGTTCATCCCAGTGGTTCTCCCGTGGTAGTAGGTGATGCAACTGGTAACGTCCTAGCAAGTTTTCAGATTACAGCAACTTCAGCTACAGCAAGCACTGGAAGTCCCTTTACTACTGGTTCTGCTGGACCTCTTGCAATAGCATTTAGTCAGGATGGATCTTTCGTTTATACAGGTGGAAGTTCGGGAAACAGCTTTGCTAGTTTTGGTGTAAACTCAAGCACCGGCGTGTTGACCGCTTTAGCTGGATCCCCCTTTTTAAGTGGAGATAACTTTCCTAACGCTTATGCAACAGACCCTTCAGGGCGCCTATTTATGGCAAATTTTTCTGCCAACCAATTACGAGTGTTTACAACAGCGGCTGGGATTCCTACTGCCGCCTCAGGAAATCCTTTTGCCTCAGGACTTGCAAGTGGAGCAATTGCTGGGATCTTGCACCCCAATGGATATTATATTGTTGTTGATCGTAATTCTAAAGTAGGTGTTTATCAAATTTCTGGTAGTGGTGCGGCAACAACTTTAGCAGCTGTCGCTGGGTCACCTTTCACTCCAGGCGGAACTTCAAGCAATCAAGGTTTATTAAATCAATCGGGAACCTTCCTGTATGTTCTTAACGGGGGCACTAGAAATATTAGCAGATTTGCAATTGATGCTAGCACTGGCATTCTAAGCGCGCCCTCTACTCAAGCAATTGACACTCTAGGAAGCGCTGGAATAAGCAACGGAATGGTTTACCTTCCACCAACTTCTGGTTTACTTTATTCCTTAAATGACAGTGTCACGGGTAATAAAATATTTGCGTTCTCTGTAAATGAAGCTACGGGCTCTTTGGCTCCGCTTAGCGGATTTCCAATTAATTCCGGCGGTAATGGAGGAGGTACTACCACAGATATTGAACGACTTGCAGTGGATAAATTAAACTCCAGACTCTATGTAGTCAATGAGGGCTCAGATACATTGAGTACATTTTCTATCGATCCTTTATCTGGTTTTCTTACTTCCTTATACTCACCCGTTGCTCTAGGAACTGGTGCCTGGAATACTATTTCTATCCACCCAAGTGGTTCACCTGTTATAGTCGGAGATGGATCAGGCTCAGTGCAAAGTTTTAATGTTAGTGCCACTTCTGCAACTCTAGCGGAAGGTAGCCCTTTCAGTGCTGGTTTGGCTCGACCATTTGATTCAGTTTTTAGTCGAGATGGTAGCTTTTTATATGCAGGTGGAAATAGCGCGTCCATTGCGGGGTACAGTGTTGATAGTATCACTGGTGTGTTATCACTATTGGGAAGTTCTCCTTTTGATGGCGTGTCTTTACCAGTCGCTTATGCCACGGATCTTGAGGGAAGATTCTTTATGTCTAATTTTACTTCGGGTCTAGTGCGGGCATTTTCCTCAGCAAATGGGATATTGACCGCAGTTGATGGCAATCCATTCTCATCTGGACTTGGCACGGCAGCTTCTCAAGGCTTGGTTCATCGAGAGGGATTTTATTTGGTTGGAGATCGCAACACTAATAGCATCGGAGTTTACGCTATAAATGGGAGCGGAGCTGCAACGACTCTAGCGCCAGTTAGTGGCTCGCCGTTTGGAGCCACGGTGGCGTCTGGTCCTATGACTTTTAACTTTTCTGAAGCCTATTTATTTATGGCAAATGGGTCTTCCAGAAGTTTTACTAGCTTTCTAGTTAACTCAGCAAATGGATCCTTGCTAACACCGATCACATTACCTTCGAATACGCTCTCTACTAGTGGTGCTTTAACAGGAATAGGATATCTTGCTCCGCCGAGTGATTTAATTGTTTCCGTTACTGGAACTGCCAGCGTTGAAGCCGGATCTGGTAATACTGTTTTCACGGTAACTGTGAGTAATAATGGACCGAATGATATCACAGGTCTAACAATCAATAATGAACAGGTTCTGCCAGCTGGAGTAATTTTTGTATCAGCTCTTCAAAGTGTTGGAAGTTTTAATGCCAACAATGGAGTATGGATAATTGGAGATCTTGTTAATGGCGATTCGGCAACTTTGACTCTTACTTTTAGCGTAGGTTCTTCTACGGCCGTTAGCTCTATCGTGAATACAGCGACTATCGGCTTCGCTGAGCAAACTCGAATCAATACATCAGATGATAGCGCATCCGCGACTACCTTGGTTACCGTAGCACCCGAACCGACACCCACGCCGACGGCAACACCCACTCCCACGCCGACGGTAACACCCACTCCTACGCCGACGGCAACTCCTTGTTTTGGCTCTATTCTTTCTGCCCCTGCGGTTAAAATAAAAGATAGTGTTGCGACTTTAACATTACCAGCGGGTATAATTGCGTCAGACGAATGTAAGATTATGGGTAGAGCAACAAAAAGGAGCAAGCCTAAGTTCTCCAAATCTAAGGTAATTCAAGTTGGAAAAAATAAGACAAAAATCTCCAAGTTAAAAACCGGATCGATTCGTTTTTCTTATGACGTACAAACAGTAGCTACTGGTCTTACTCAGAGCAGTAAGATTCGAAAGGTGAATGTAAAATAAATAATTTTACCTTTTGATTTATGCCCATAAAGTTGACTGGCTCCAAAGAGGAAGACCAAGTTCACTTCATCATTAATATCGTGGAAGAATTGTTACTTGATTCCGAAGTAAAGCAACTTTTAGGCTAAACACTAAAACTTGGGCAAGCGATTAACATTTCTTAATCTTATTACGATGAGTAATAGCTTGTTGCATACGATTGCTCTTGCCCTCGATTCTAAGGAACTAGCTAATCTTTCCTTAACACACTTTGAGAATCTAGTTCCAATATTTTTTGAAATTGGAGACTAGGTTCCAACAATTTTGACTAAAGAACTTTGTAAGGATTCTCCAGAAATTAATCCGGCGATTGCTCTAATCGCCCTAGCAAATGCTGAGCAGGCTTGGCTGAAAGTATCAAAAGAGTAGGTTATATTAAATCAAGAATTTTTTTGATTTTGTGCCAGGTTGCTGTGGCTATTTCTACTTGTCCGTCATTTTCCATAGAACGCCGGCGGAGGCACATTAAGAACTTATCAATAACATAGGGTTAAGAATGAGCTGTCTGTCCAGTTTAAAGGTTGCAAACTTTTTGTATTGAGATAGCTCAGATATCAAGTTCAGTATGCGTTTAATCATATTTAAATATTAATACATAGAATAATCTAATTTTTTAAAACATCTGACATATGACCGAACAAAAAGATATCCTATTAAAATACTTGAGTGAACAAATCTCGATCGAAGAAGATCTTTATGCCTTAATTCAAGAACAATTAGTCGAATTGGAAAGCACTGATTATGATGATGCTAAAAAAATATTAAGACAAGCTAGTCAACTTTTAGAAAAGCACTTTACACCTTTAAATCAATTGTTAGATAAATTAGAGAAAATCCCGAAATCTTTACAGCTAAAAAATAATGCAAGAAGTATTCAACTGGCAAAGAAATCTACAGAGACTTGTAGTGGTTATGTAGCTAGTATTTTGCGCGATGATTATGCGACACTTAATCGAATTACGATGAGTAATACTTTACTACATACTATTGCTCTGGCTCTTGATTCAACTGAACTAGCTGACCTTTCTCTAACACACTTAGAGAATCTAGCACCCTTAGTTATTGAAATAGGGGATCTAGTTCCAACAATTTTGGCACAAGAACTTTGTAAGAACTCTCCAGACATTAATCCGGCGATTGCTTTAATTGCCTTGGCAAATGCTAAACGAGCTTGGCTGAAAGTATCAAGGGAGTAAACTTGATTTAAATTTTTTAATATATTCTATTATAATTCTCTGTTAAACATCGAAGTAAATATTTTTTATAGAGTTAAGCTTTCTAGGCCAGTTGCTTATTGAGCAATATCAAATTGCAACGAGACTTTTTCTGGCTCTAGCAGTAAATTGTAGCTTTCTTTTACTATGCTTACGAGAGTATCGTTCCGGTAAATAATTCTAATTCATTTTTCTCATTGAAGTTATCTTATGAAATGGTGAGTCTTCATTTAAGATTGCCCAAAATTACTTCAATCCAAAAAAATCACTAACTATAAAGATTTGCATGTAATAAAAATTAAGTCTCACTTAGGGCTTGAAGATTAAGTTGCTTATCGGGGCAGATCCCTAGGGGTTTAAATTGAAGGATGTAAGATCCATAATCAATGACATCAAATTTGAAAGCACTCATCTATGTATTTAATTATAACAATAAGTTTCATTTTTTCTTATTGTCTAGTAGATTGAATTTGTTAATAACTAATTCTAATAATGTCAAAAGAAACTAATTTTCAAAATTGCGATAGTGTTTTTGCTCCAACTTCAATTGCTGTGATTGGAGCCTCCTCGCGAAAGGGGTCGGTTGGTTACAGCATCTTAGATAATATTTTAAAGGGGGGATTCACTGGAGTTGTTTATCCTGTTAATCCAAGTTCTAAGAGTATTCTTAGTATTAAAACATATCCGACAATTAAAGATGTTCCCGATAGTGTTGATCTTGCCGTCTTAATCGTAAAGGCGCAGTTAGTTCCAGCTGTAATTAAAGATTGTGCCAAAAAAGGGGTTAAAGGAATTGTTATTGTCTCTGCTGGATTTAAAGAAGTAGGTGCTGAAGGTTTACTTTTAGAGCAAGAGGTTCGGAGGCTTGTTGATAAATTCAAGATGACATTGGTCGGACCAAATTGTTTGGGTGTTATTAATACCGATCCTAACGTTTCACTTAATGCTAGTTTTGCCAGAACTATGCCCAAACAAGAGCCAATTGCTTTTGTCTCGCAAAGTGGCGCTCTTTGTACTGCCATTTTAGATTATGCCAAAGGCATTGATATGGGCTTTTCCAAGTTTGTAAGTATTGGAAATAAAGCGCAATCAAATGAAGTGACCATATTGGAATATTTAGGTAACGATCCGTTAACGAATGTTATCTTAATGTATATCGAGGATTTTATAGATGCAAAAAAACTAATTGATGTTAGTAGTAAGATTACTCGGGAACAAACGAGTACCAAGCCAATCTTAGCTATAAAATCTGGAAGAACAGCAGCTGGCGCGGAAGCGGCATCTTCTCACACTGGTTCTCTGGCTGGAACGGATGAATCTTACGATGCAATATTTGCACAGTCTGGAATTTTAAGAGTTGATACGGTGAGTGAGCTTTTTGATCTTTCGGTTGGTTTTGCAAATCAGCCCCTTCCTAAGGGGAACAGAATTGCAATAATTACCAATGCTGGTGGCCCAGGAATTATGGCTACTGATGCTTCAATCAGAGCTGGATTAAGATTGGCTAAACTCAATCCTGAAACTATTCTAGAATTGAAAAAACATCTTCCAAGTACAGCTAGTTTGAATAATCCAATCGATATTATCGGCGATGCTTTAAGCGATCGTTATCAAGCAGCACTTCATGGAGTTTACAATGACCCAAATGTTGATGCCGTATTAGTGATCCTAACTCCCCAATCAATGACGGACATTGAAGAGGCGGCAAGGATCGTTGCTAAGTATGGGAAGAAGAAAAAGAAACCTTTATTGGCTACATTCATGGGAATTGTCGATGTTTCTAAAGGTGTCGAAATATTGAGAGCAAATGGAATTCCTCATTATCCATTTCCTGAGTCAGCAGCAAATGTTCTTGGAAGAATGTTTGAATATCATAGTTGGATAAGCCGACCTAAATCAAATTTTGTGGAGTACCAAGTTGATTTTAAAAAAGCGCAAGCAATAATTAAAAAAAGTAAGAAAGCAAAACTCAATCAAATTCCAGCTGCAGATGTCGAAGAAATTCTAAGTATCTATGGATTTCCAATGCTAAAATCTGCCTTTGCAAAAAATGAAATCACAGCTCTTAAGGAATCCAAAAAGCTAGCATATCCACTAGCTATGAAAATAGTTTCTCCTGATATTATTCATAAAATTGATGTCGGTGGAGTTATTTTAAATATCACTTCAGAAGAAGAGATCTTGCCTGCCTATAAAAAGATGATTAAAGAGGTCTTAAAACATCAACCAATGGCCAATATTACCGGGATTTGGTTACAAGAAATGGCACCTAAAGGTGGACGGGAAGTTATTCTTGGCATGCATCGGGATCCACAATTGGGTCCACTCCTAATGTTTGGATTAGGTGGTACATATGTTGAAATATTTAAAGATGTATCTTTTAGAAGGGCGCCGATTCGAAAAGCTAGTGCAACCAGAATGATTGAGTCGATCAAGACCTACCCGATACTTGCTGGCACCAGAGGATTTAAACCTGTAGATCTGCAACTCTTAGAAGATTGTTTACTTAGACTTTCACAATTAGTTACTGACTTTCCCGAGATTAAAGAGATCGACTTAAATCCACTACTTGTTTATGAGCAAGGATTGGGAGGTAAAGTTGTTGATGTGCGGATGATTATTTAAGTAAAGATTTTTAAAAAATTTGCTTGTTTATTTCTATCTTTAACTAAGATTCGATATTAGAAGCTTAAGATAAAAGATCTCTCGTAATGACATAAAGTAACTTCTGAAATTCTTTTCGGAATCCCTTTTGGTTTGAGTATCAATGTTTTGTTTGGTATTCAAACCTTGCTATCCACTGACTCTTCAAAAAATAAATTCCATAATACAACTCATTTTGTACTCTCTCTAGATCAGCAAGAAGCTTGGATTGCTGGTTCCTAATAAATAAAAAAGGACCTTAGCTAGTATTCTATAAGTAAAAATGTGAGAATAGTATCAATATGTATCAAGATGTAAAATCAATAATAGTTTTGAAATCAAACCAAGGATTTAGTCTAGTTGAATTATTGGTGACAGTTACCATCTTAGGGATACTCGCGAGTCTATCAGTGTCAAACTATAATGATTATAAAGCTCGTGTCTATGATACCTATGCCATTTCTGCCATAAATAATATGCGGATATCCTTTGAGGCAATGCCACCGATTAAGCAAAACAATCCACCCGCTGTTGCTACTGTAAACTTTACCTTTAATCCAAGTGGTGCTGCTTCATGCACAAGCACTAATGCAACTCCGGCCTGCAGTAGCACAGATTTGACTGTTATTAATAACTATCTGCCCGGCTACTCGCATCCTTTAAAAGTAGTATTATCATTAAGTATTGTAGTAGGAGGAACTTCCTCAGCTGGAGGACCTGGTGGATTTAAGTATGTGACAGCCTTTCATTGTAATGGTACTGGAAGTAACCTCCGAATTGCCCCATTTCCTCCAGGTGTAGCGATATTTTATCGATATACTTCCACTTTTTCTACTAACGAGGAAAATAATGGAACTATTACCACGGACTATCTTCCTAATACGATTAAAAATGCGCGTTGCATTCTCTGATCGAGAAGAGTTTTAGGAGTAATTACTCCCCCCTAAATGAATACATGATTATTAAATAAGTCATAGCGAATATTATTGATTAAAGCATCTTAGCTCTGGAACAGTTCTGCGAAAGTAAATTTTCGCGCATAAGATTTAAATTTTAATATTAAACATAAGTTCATCAAGATTAGAACTTTGACGTCCTTCCCAAAAAAATGAAACCATTAAGTAGTGCTTAGTGATTTTTGTCTTGCAGATAGTTGATAAGTAATTACACGAATAAAGATTCAGAGCTAAGTTGTAAGTGATTCTTCTTGTCTTCGATTCCACGTAAATGTGATCGAATTTGGTTTAATTTTCGAAGGAATAAAACCATTCTTTTTGTAAAAATCTATTTTTAAAGGAAACAATTCTGGATTGGGCTTTTTGTAAACAGTAGCATTTAGTTGGTCAACATCTAGTTCTTTAATGTTAGTAAGTAATAGGCTGCCATAGCCATCTCTTTTTTTAAAAGTTTCAATGAGCTTAATTTCAGCATTTCGAGTTTGAGGGTTTAAAATTATATGAGCATAGCCAACAGGTACATCTCTATCTTTGCCATAGATCACCTGTACTTGTTGGTTTGGATCTTGTAGTGAGGCAAGGATGATACTTGCAATTCCAATACTAAAGTGGAAAGAAAAACTTTTTGGTGGCTGGATGGTTAATTTGTGGAAATTAGCACTGATTTCAGATTTTATTAAATCATCTTTGCCACGACAAATTAATATTCGGCTATCTGTTTGAGTAATGTTGGATTTGTTTAGTTCTTGAGGCACAAGATAGTTATGAATGATTAGATTAAACTGTGAGAATTTGGGTCTTAATTACGAGATAACTTAAACTCTACCTGCTAACAATCAGCTTAAATCCAGTAAAATCAAGATCATGCCTCTCACTAGATTTCTTGAAATAATTCTTTAATTTATTAGGCCTTTAATTGACTAAGGACAGCAAACTTGAATAGTTAACATTTTACAATATATCAAGAATTAATTGAATCTGGCAAAGTCTTTGTCTCCTCATTGTTCCCGTCTTAGACCTCTATTTGAAGCCTTAGGTCGTTCCGCAATGGAAGCAATTTTGATGCGCATTCCTGTCGTGGCTAATAACGTTTGGGGAGTTTCGGAATATATTAAAGATCAAGAGACCGGATTGCTAGTAGAACTTGATAATACTGTCCCAAATGGCCGATGCTTTGAAATGACTACTAACTAATTCAAAACTATGTGGGCCGCTAACAAAAAAAGCAGATATTTTATGTCGTGAAAAATATTACTCCAAGCATTTGGCTAGAGATTACATTGAGTATGTTTATGTGCCATTGATAACAAATCCTTGTCTTCCCTCTAAGCAGAGTTAGAGTCTTTTAATATGCTTAAATCTATTAATATAAAGGCACTAATTCAACATTTCACTAGTTGGAGCCTCCATTGTGCCATCAGCTCGACAAATCTGATCAACACATTTAACTTCTGGTTTCGTTAAATCTTTTATTACATTTGAACAATCTTCCGGAGTTTTAGTCAAATATCCTTGATAGTCGGTAATACTTTCCCTTCCAACTGGAAGCCACTTTTGGCAGCTGCTCTGGACAAGCGTACAGTCAATGTCTTCGACACACTTTAACCAGCTTGGGTTCATTTCTATAGATAAAGAATTGATATTATTCTCAGGCGCACTCGGATCTGGGAAAACATCACTTTGAGCAGCTAAAGAATTACTTAAAGCAAGTAAGAATAATGTACTCAATAAATATTTCATTGCAATTACCGAAAATTAAAACTAGTTAATTATATTAGAGTGTAGCATCTAATGATAGTCATAAAACAATTTTAATATTGTTTATAGTGAGTCCAAAAATTAAATTATTTTAAAAAACTAACGATTTTGCTTGGACTCACTATGTATGTTGTTTTTAGCTATGCAAACTTGGATACTTGTCCGCCATAGCTTTCTTGTCCGCCGAAGCTTTAGCGAAGGTGGAAGCGAAGGTGGAAATCCAAGATTTGCATTAGCCGTAATGACTCTGTTCAATTTACTAACCAGCCTTCGCTGAAGCTTCGGCTAGGCAGGCAGTAAATTATTTCTTGTCATTACTATATTTCTATTATTTTTAACAAGCTAATCAGCAGTTGAGAATGATCTTGATCATACTCAGTGACTTAAGGATAAAAAAATACCTTAAAATAAATGATAGTTTTTAATATTACCTATTAGGATAAAATTCAGTAAGATTTAATCTGCAAGAAAAATAATGCTGATACTACTTGATCCGTTTTAAGTATTCGGGACGCCCATCTTCCTTAAAAGTTAGGACAACCCGAACAAATTCCTTTTCTTTTTCGGGAGAAGTTAAGTTATCAATTATAGCCATTAGTAGTTGGTCTTTGCTTTTCATATGTATACTTATTAAAAAACTTAGTAACAAAAGTAATTTATTTACAAATATCAATTAATCGAATTAAAAGTATAATCCCAGATATTGATGGTTTTTTGACTATAAATAATATTTCTGAATACCAACATAGGACTAGTGTCGTTCTATGATCTGAATCATAAGCGCTAAATTTTTTGTCTACTATTATTACTTATTATAATAATAAAATTTTATAGGATTTTTAGACTTTGTATGGGAAAAACTTATCTCAAGTATTTTGTTAAAAGTTTTCTGATCCTTAATGCCTTAATGTATTTGGGGTTTAGTAGCTATTGTTCATTTTATCCGGCAGAAGCTGCGGGCGCACTTGGCATTGAGTTACTCGATCAAAAAGGTTTAGTCGAGTTTATTACAGTTTATGGGGGATTAGAGTTTGCGTTATGTGTTGTATTTAGCTGTGGGCTTTTTAAAGAAAATTTAACTAAGGATGTCTTGTTATTCTCGGTAGTTTTATATGGGAGTCTTGTGACATTTAGAATTGTGGCACTTATTTTTACCGGGCTCGAAAACTACGGAGGATACCCTTATCTTATTGCAGAAACATTATTCTATATAGTATCCCAATATCTTGTGTTATCAGTAACTTCACACGACGTCCTTGCTGGATGTAAGACAGAAAACAGTTTTAAAAATCAAGCAGAGATATAAAATGTTTATAGTTATGACAAAAACTAATTTCCGAATATTCAAAAGTTAGTTTTGTGATTTTTATCATAACTATATGATTTTATTATCCCTCCGGGGGATAGTAAGCCCCAGAAAGTAATTCCTATTGGAAATTACTTTCTGGGCTTACTATATTTCCTGATGCTCGTTTATTTATAATTGGGGAAGCTCCTTTAGTTCACTTTGGAAAGCCCCTCTGAAAACTTCTGTCGGTTGTGCCCCTTTGATTAATTTACCATTAACAAAAACATTGGTGTGCCATTGATATTTTCTTCCGAAGCTCGTTTTACGTTAGCATTTAGTTGATTAATTTTTCCCTTGTCAGCTAGACATTTTTTAAAAATCGGCAAATTTAAATTCAAATCTTTAGTATATTGATCAACTTTACTTGTGTCGCTTGTTTTCATGTCAGCATAGATTTTATGGGCATATGCCAAATATTTATTCGGATCTCCGGCGCAGAAGGTTGCTGAGGCTAATGTTATTCCTGGCTCTCTCATTATTAATGGATCATCTATAAAGCTAAATTGAATATCTCCTTTTACAACGTAAACTGCTCTTAGCTTAGGAAGGATATCCTGAAACCAATACCCACACATTCCACACTTCAAGTCATGAAACACTTCAACTTTGACTGGGGCATCGGCAGATCCAAGACGGATACCTTGATTAGCAACTGAGGCCTTAGCTAATGCCAGAACATCAACATTGGCCATAGCAGAATTAAGTTCAAAAAGCGGATTATTTTTAGACCTCTTTTGATGAGATGGACGATTATCTTCCTGATCCGGCGAAGGATCTTCCTCTGTTGGTCGATCAGGTGAAGGATCTTCCTCTATTGGAGTCGCAGTTGGAGTAGGAGATGTAGATGGTGTAGGATCTGGCATACAGTGTTGATCGTTGCTACATAACGATACGCCTGGCCCATCAATCTCCTTACATTTCGTAACAGTTTTAGGAATTTCGAGGATTCCCGGTAAGGAGGTTATTCTCTGGTCTAGAATAGTTTTACTTTACTAGCTAAAGAATTCATTCCAAAAATTGAGCGCCTATACAACATTTTAGATAGATGGGACTGCATCTTTGACTGCTTTTTAGCTGAGCCAAGGCATGCGCCTTGACTCAGAATCGAAAGGCTGAACTTATTTTATTAGCGATCATAAATCGAATCGATGTAGTCATCATCCGCCAGTGGAGATGGAGATGGAGATGGAGATGGAGATGGAGATGGAAGTGGATTACAGTGTTGATCGTTGCTACAATACGATTGGCCTGGCCCAGCAATCTCCCTACACTTCTTAACAGTTTTAGGAATTTTTCCGATTCCCGGCATTGTCGGATAGTTTGGATCGGGTTCAGTAACACAGTCAGTATGAAAGCAATCACCTTCGCTAGTTTCACATAAATCTTCACCAGCACCTTCTACAAGAACACAGCGTTTATTTTCGCATGCTAAATGGCTAGGTGTTGGGCTAGGCGTTGGCGTTGAAGTCGGCGTTGGACTCACTGAAGGAGTCGGTGTTGGAGTCATTGAAGGAGTTACTGATGGAGTCGGAGTTGCTCTCTGCCTGCATTGAAAATTACCAAGGCATGCCATCTCCCCTGGACCATCAAATTCTTTACAAATATCTTGACCGTTTTCGACGACACACTTTTTATGAAAGCACTCGCCTTGGCTACTTACACATTCATCCTCCCCACCACCATCCACACGCTCGCAAACTCTTCCAACGCATGCTCGGTGGCTACATTCTGGAAGTCCGTTGCCATTGCCGTCATTACAAGTATCGGCTCCTTCGCCATCAACTTTCTGACAATAAAAGTCGACACATGCAAGATGTTTACCATCCTCGGGTGAAGGTGAAGGTGAAGGTGAAGGAGATTCTTCCGGAGAAGGTTCCGGAGAAGGTTCCGGAGAAGGGACTGGTATTTGTCTACTTTCTGCAAAGGCTTCCTCTTCTAATGGAATCTCAACCGCATTACTAAGTGGGATGTTCTCTGTATCATAGAAAACCACAATTATCGTTTTAATCCCCAAGGTAGGATAGGCTTCTGTAGATGAGTTATCTGAAATAAATTCTAATTCTAATAAGTTACCATTCTTTTTGACAATCTTTTTATTGGCAATTTCTTTTATCTTTTTAATATCAAAAAACGCCGGATGATTGAAATTATAAAGTAAAGTTTCCTTTCCTCGTTTAGGACTTATTCCATAAACAGCACCTTCTTTTGTTACTTTAATCTTAGTTAAATTTTTAAAAGGTTTAAATTTGCCAGTTCCTGGAACCTTATTTAGAAGGTAGAATTTTTCTTGTTCATTCTCACTTTCCAACTTTTCGGCATGAGCCTTAATAAGCTTTGCAACCAAACTGCGGACATTCAGACTGTTAAAGTCTTGATCGAAGAGTCTATATTTGACGGCATCTGCAGGAAGTTCAATTGTAACAGGACTCTCTTGATAGTCTTGAGAATTTAATAAGAGATTTTCAGGGAATGAGCTACGCTTAAACAAACTTTTAAGAGACGGGACACCAACAAGCAATAATAATAATCCGATAAGTAAGAAGGTTGGGAGTTGGCGTTTTTTTTCCATATTTTGATTGTATTATATTCTATTAATAAGATGCTCTATTCTATTAATAAGATGCGCTTAGGCAAATATAACAAGTAATGACTGTTAGTCAATGAATATTTGGCTTCTACAAAGTTAGGAATTGGTATTAACATAGCCCGAACTTTTCACTAATTCATTAGGTTTATAGCTGTTAATTTGCTGAATTACTATCTTACTAGTGCGTCCTTTTAGTGACGTAATATGGACTCACCAACAGTAAGTTCCGTCCTCCTGGAGATGGAATTAGGACATTTATGCCAACCATGCCGTCTAGTTTCAGGATGCATTTACGAGCACTCTACGATCAATCATTTAGTACGGAGCTTGGCGAGCGACTTAGGCTTACACCTGAACAGGAATCTTTTCTCAAAAAAACTGAAGATTTAGTTAAAGTTAAAAGTTGGACTTCACTTCAAGTATCTGAGGATACTTTAAAACATTGCTATGTTACTGAGGATAGTGGTTACAAGTATGAAATTGGGTTTAATGTGGGTGCTTCTCATGGGGCATATTTTTTGACTATTACGGATCAATTTCGTCGCAGCAAAAAACTTGATTTACGTATCTCCCGAATCGCATGCAACCTTTATGACGAGTTAAGTCTTAAATCAAAAGAGGCCTAACTTTTATTTCACATCAAGGAGTTATTTTGATTAAACTTTATAATTCAACCAATTTAGAAATAGCCTCTTAGGTAAGGTATCGTTTAATATTTTAATTCTTTAACAACTGACTAATAATCAACTTAGTTTGTCCTAACAACAGGGGTCTTCTGCATATAGATATTATATTAAATCTCAGACTTATTTTTTAGGAGCCAGTTAGCGCTCGGTGCAAAACACTTCGGGATCCGCTATGTAATTATTGACTATTAGGCGTGTCTGCTGGCGCAGTCTTTGAGGAATAGCTTTTGCTAATCTAACTTCGCGAAGTTTATTTCGAAAACATGTTTTCTGTTGGCTATTTGTAAGACTTGGTAGGCAGCATTGAACGATCATTTTTGAGACTACATCCCGAGGGGTGACGTAATAGTCGTAGTAATCGCAAGTAGGGCTTTCCGTTTGGCAGCCAATAAAACCTTGATTTATTACACAATTAGCATAGCTACTTTCTTGGCTTGAATCGCGACACAGTTCTTGAGATTGCACTTGGGTTGTGCTCAGTACTAATAAAACAATCATTGATAGGAAATATCTATTCATCAGTTTTGCTTTAAATCGAAAGGTAAAAATATCTGTATACTTAAAGCATAATCTGAAAACAGCTATTAGTCATTAATAAATATCTTGGGGGGTAGGTATCTATAGTGAGTCCAAAAAGTAGTCTCCGGGGAGAAGAACTTTTTGGAACTTACTATTCCCTAGAGGGACAACAAAATCATATAGTTACGACAAGAAATCGCAAACTCATTTTTTCAATATTTGGAAATGATTTTTTTAATAACTCTAAGTCATCGGGATGAGGATGAAATTTTATTTCATCCTCATCACTGATGAATTAGGCGGGCTAGAGGGGTCAATCAATTAAGTATCCAGTAATGAAGACTGCTGAACTATTGCCTTATAGATAATATAACTATATTCTTGTTATTATGTGCCATTTTATTATCTTCACCTTAATAAAGAAAATCTTAGAAAAGTACGAGCCATAGTCTATTAATTATTTCTGGTTCGCAGATTTAAATCGTCCAAAAATAAAATTACGTATCTTAAGGTGTTTAGTTTTTCTGCCGGCTACTCTCTCTCTCCACATCTTGAAGCTAGAGCTTGTCATGTTTGCGCGCATTAATTTAATGACTTCTTTTTCTTTGAGATTGAACTGTTTTTCAATTGCCTCAAAGGGGGTGCGATCTTCCCAGCCCATTTCAATTATCCTGCTGATATCTTCAGTATTTAAGTTAGTCATAAATCGAATTGTTTGCCACAATACATGTTTTTCAAGCTGACTAGACGTTTAATTATTATATTAATGACATTAATTTACTGAAATTGTTATTAGACTATGATAGCGTTTGCCCCTAATTATTTTGATA
The DNA here is from genome assembly GCA_041740355.1 of Bdellovibrionota bacterium. GTDB lineage: Bacteria > Bdellovibrionota_C > UBA2361 > UBA2361 > CALJRW01 > JANNBC01. The sequence continues at coordinate 31,027 of JBGSMD010000038.1, read as the reverse complement.
TTTATATGTGTAAATTTTACTTTCTAATTTTAGTGCTTAATTTTTTTGCTACTTCCAGTGTTTTGGGAGAAGTGCCAAAATTTAAAATTGGCTTAGTTTTGCCACTAACTGGCACAGCGGCTGATTACGGAATTGCTATCCAGAATTCAATTAATCTTGCGATCAAAGATCGACCTGAGTTATTTACAAATATAACTTGGGTTTATGAAGATGCAACTTTTGACACCAAAACTGCCGTTACCGCACTTAATCAAATGGTGGATTATCAAAAGGTAGATTTAGTCGTGACATGGGGAGTCGCCTTTTGCCAAGCCTTGTCTCCCATTGCCGAAAGTAAGAAAATACCTTTAATTGGCATTTGTCTGGATCCAAATGTAGCCAGAGATAAACAATTCGTTATTCGTTTTAAAAATAAAATGGATGAGATTATGCAAGTCCAATCAAAGTATTTAAGTGATCAAGGCAAAAACAGAATCGGTGTCTTATTGGCGGAGCATCCTTACTTAGAAGAAGTAAACTCCGCTTTGGAAAGGAATTTGCACCCGGGTCAAACCTTAGAAGTAATAGATCGCTTGCCCAATGGAGAAGCTGATTTTCGCACAAGGTTAATTAAGATCACTAAGAATCAGAGCAAGTTTGATGTTATCGGGGTTTTTTTGTTCGTTGGTCAAATTTCTACATTTTACCGCCAAGCAAAAAACTATAATTTTTCACTTCCTACTTTTGGTACAGATTTATTTGAAAGTTTGAGTGAGATCAAAGCGAGTCAAGGAATGATGGAAGGCGTTCACTTTGCTAGTATAAATATCAAACCTAAGTTTATTGATTATTATAAAAGTATTTACAAGAATGAAAGTCAATTAGCTTTTGGAGCTCCAGCTTATGAGTTAGCGCTAACAATTGGTGAATTATTTAATCAGGCAAATCCAAAGCCGATGGGCAGAGAGATTATTAAAAGTTTTTCGAAGGTAACCAGTAGAGAGGGAGTTGCTTCAGGCCCATATAAATATGTGAATGATTCGGAGGCCGGGCAGTATTTTCAATTCCCTGTTGTAATGAAACAAATCCGTGGAGATCGATTTGAAGTTGTGAATTAGAAATTACAATAACGGAGAGGATTGTTCCCTTGATCTCATAGATCAAGGGAAGGATTATCTTGAAGAATTAGAAACTATTCAAAGATTGGTTTATAGCCTTGAGGAATAAATCCATCAATTACTTGTCCATCTTTAATAAAGTATGTTTCCCAAATTGCTCCGATATAGGCACCAGATGAATCTTTGGGGTTGATGTCGCAATCAGTTTTCCATCCATAGATAAATGAGTTGGGGTTATTATATTCGGGATTAGGACCTGGCTTCCAACCTTGGTAAAGTTTGGAACACTTTTCAACCAAGACACCTCGGGGATCGTAAATTGGAGAGGATTTAAAATAAGCCTGCACTAAGTCTGGTAAGGTACTGTTTTCAGGTTGAACACCATAATCAGCTTTTGCTAATTCGTCAGGTGTTGGTTCATAAATTCCAGCAGTGCAAGCACTAAGGGCGAATAGCGAAGTAAGAAATATTTTTATTGCTTTCATAGTTAATATCTTTAAATCAATTAAGGATTATCGGTAATTATTACCATGAAGTAATGAAAACTGTCTATTCTTCCCTATGACTAAGGTCACAAAGTAGTTTATACTGACTCAAGTTCTGGTTTTATTCATAGGAAGTAATGAAAAGTAAGATAATAGCACATCGAGGACTTCGCAGTGAGTATCCCGAAAATACCAAGCTCGCTATTGAACATGCCCTGGATATCGATATTGCGGGAGTTGAATTTGATCTTGAGCTTACTTCAGATTTAACTTTAGTGGCACTTCATCAAGAAACTCTGGTTCCATTTAATGGTAAATTAAAATTAGCTAAAAGAGATTCTAAAAGAGCATGGGTTAATCAACTTAAGAAATCTGAAATATTAACACTTGATGCGGGCAGTTGGTTTGATCCCAAGTTTTCTGATATTAAAATTCCTCTATTTAATGATTTAAAGAAATTAGCCTGGAAAAGTAAAACCGCTTTAATTGAACTCAAAGATCCTTATTTTTGGGAAAATCCTAATGTCGAATTTGAAAATTTAATTGTCCAAGCGGCCGATCAAGAATTTAGAAAATTAGCTGACCTGCGTTTTATAGTGCTTTGTTTTAATGAAATAATCTTACAAAAATTAAGAATTCTAAATCCTCTGATGAAATTAGGTTTAAATGTCTGGACAGATCGTGTGGGTCAGATTGAAGATTTAATTGAATTTGCTAAGAGTTTAGATATCGCATTACTGCAGTTTCCAGATCAAGTTTTAACAGCACAACCCAAAATTATTAAGTTGTTACATGAGAGTGGGATTGCCGTTGGTTCCTATTCTGTTTCACCAGCTTATGACGATCCCGAACATTCTAACTGGACATTCGCCAACTATCAGCCTACTCTGAAGAGACTCGTTGAGTCTTCAGTCGATTATATTATTACAGACTTTGCTACTGAATCATTAGAATATTTAAAAAATGACTTACGTAATCTTTAAAGCTTTTCACATTGTCTTTGTCGTCACTTGGTTTGCGGGTTTATTTTATATCGTCCGTTTATTTATCTATTCGGCAGAAGCAAATGAGTTAAAAGATGAACTTAAAAAACAAATTCTGCAAGAACAGTATAGCTTAATGAAGCGACGTCTTTGGTATGGTATTACTTGGCCATCAGCAATTATTACTTTTTGTTTCGGAACTATTTTAGTTTATCTTTTTGGGGCAACACCAGCTTGGTTAATTTTAAAACTCTTCTTGGTTCTCTTCTTGTATCTATATCACTTCTCATGTCAGCTTATTTATAAACAACAACTTGTTAGTAATTTTAAATACTCTCCGTTTCAACTCCGCCTATGGAATGAAGTTGCCACATTATTTCTCTTTGGGATTGTTTTTGTTGTTACCTTAAAAGGGCAACTCAGTGTTTATTCGATCATTTTTGGTTTAATATTTTTGGCAATCTTGTTGCTTCTTTCAATAAAAATATATGCTAAAAGAAGAAAATCTAGTCTATAGGATGTAGCAAATGTTAAAATATTAGATCCAAAAATATTTTGTCATTAACATATTATGTCCTGTGAGAGGGCTCTAAGCTTTAAATTACGATTCTGTTTGAATCAATACTTCGCTTTTTAAGAAAAACCTTTACTAGAATGTTAATAGTTAACGCGCAATTTAAATTCAGAAAATCTTTAGATTGTATGGCGGACTTTTGAAATAATATAGTTATTCCAAAAAATAAATTGCGTATAAATAAAATAGAGCAACTTGTTTTTTGTAATAAATATATGATTTTACTACGCTTGCGGTGGATAGAATGCCCCAAAAAGTAGTTTCCTTACCTAAGTGACTTTTTGGACTTTCTTTAAAAAGGTTGAAGCATCTTTAGAAGCTTGCTAACACTTAATTATAGTGATGACAAAAAATAAATTACGTAAAAAGTATATAGATTAATTTGCTTTTTTGTCATAACTATATGATTTTATTATCCCTCCGGGGGATAGAAAGCCCCCAAAAGTAATTTTCTTACGTAAATTACTTTTTGGACTTTCTATAATTTAAAAAAGGTACTTTTTACTCTTGGGCATATCATTAGCGCTGCTTTCCGCTGTTTTTCTAACAATCCGTGATATTGTCAGCAAACAATTATCTACTAAAGTTGAGAGTGTCACTTCTGCTTTTGCCTCGTTTCTTTTTGCCATACCTTTCTATTTAATTATTCTGTTCGGTTTATATTTAACTGGACAAGAGGATTTTAGAATAGGCAGCTCGTTTTTTCTTTGGGTTATTCTTCGTGGAGTTTTAGATTCTGCTGCCGAGTATGGGAAAATGATTGCCTTGAAAAATGCTGACTTATCAATTGTTTCTTCCATCTTTACACTTTATCCAATTCTGATGCTATTTCTCTCTCCCATTTTAACTGGGGATGTTTTAACTCCGGAAATTATTGTTGGTGTAATCTTTTCAGTTGTTGTGAGTATAGTTATTTTATACAAACCAAGTTCAATCAGTAATAATAAAACAGGGCTTTGGGCAGCAGGTATATCTTGTATTTTTTTTAGTTTAAATGCTTGTCTAGATCGGATGGCTGTTCAAGAGGCGAGCGCAACACTCACAGGTTTTTCGATGACGGTAATTGCTGGAATAATACTTTTTCCTTTAGTAATTAGAAAAAGAAAACAGTTGGGCACTTTGGTTGTTAATACCAGAGCATTTCTTTCTCGCGGTTTATTTGAATGTTTATTTATGATTTGTAAGCTAGGTGCTTTGAATTTTATTCAAGCCCCTCAATTATCAACATTTAAGAACATCAGTTTATTGTTTGCTGTTTTTTCTGGTAAGAAGATTTTTCAAGAGCAAAATATACTTCGAAAAACTATTGGTGCGCTGTTATCAATTATGGGAATGCTTATTGCGATTTAGCACACTAACCAAACTTGAATTATGGTTAGTGTGCTTACCCTTCGGCTTCGCTCAGGGTAAAATAATAAATTACTTTGAATTACTTTACTTCAATAATCTCATCAACAGTTTCTTCGATCTCCTCGTGATCGTGACCTGTATGATCTTCCAATCCAACTGTATCATCAATTGCTTCACCAGCATTATCTAAAGCTTGACCTGCAGCATTTTCAGCACCTTTTAAAGCTTCACCAGCATCATCTAATGCTTCGTCTGTAGCCTCTTTAGCATCATCCATTACTTCGTTAGCCGCTTCTAATGCTTCGGCTCCTTTGTTTTCCATTTCTTGAACAGCAGCATCCATTTTCTTACCAGCTTCTTCTAGTTTTCCTTCATTTGTAGGTTTTTGACAGGCAACAAATAGCGCTAGCGTTAAGCTTAAAATTATTAATTTTTTCATGATTTTATCCAAAAATATTTAAAATAATTCAGTCCTAAAATTTGAAATTCAGCCTGAATCAGACTTAACTTAGATGAAGTTAAGCACAAATTGTAAGGCAAATGAAAAAATTTGCCTAGTTTAAGTTGGGAAATTGTAACATTAAAACTGTTAAAATTAAAGAAAAACATGATAAGATTTAATATTTTAAATATTTAAATAATAAATCCATAGTCTAGCTAGAAAAACTTTATCTTGAGTTGCAACTTAGTAGGGTTGGACCCAAAAAAGCTACTTAAAGGGGATTTGCAAATCCTAGGTGGTAACTTTGTTTTTGCTCTTGGTATGAACTCCAGTCAGTATTTAAATTTTGCTAGATTCTTTGTTTGGTGCTGAGACGTTAAACTCTTTGGTCGCAATCAACTACGTAGCAAGGTTCGTGCTTGTTTACATACCAAAAGTTACTATTTGGAATAAACTATAGTTCGAACACTAAATTTTTAGTAAAGTTAATCTTCTATGAAATTTCCAATTCCAAAGAATTTAAAAAAATCTGCACATATTAATAGTAAACAATACGAAAAAATGTATGCCGAGTCGACTCGTCACCCAGATCAATTTTGGGCAGGGCTAGCAGAAGAGTTTATTTCTTGGGAAAAGAGTTGGGATAGCGTTAGTAACTGTGACTTTACTAATGCCCGAGTAAGCTGGTTTGAAGGAGCAGAACTAAATGTCTGTTATAACTGCATAGATCGCCATTTACCAGAAAGAGCAAATCAGCCAGCTTTAATTTGGGAAGGTAATTTCCCTGGAGAAAGTAGAACAATTACTTATCAGGAATTACTGTATGAGGTTTGTCGTTTAGCAAATTTATACCGAAGTCTTGGGGTTCAAGCAGGAGATCGAATTGCTATTTATCTGCCAATGGTTCCGGAGGCTGTGTTTGCCATGTTGGCCTGTGCTCGGATTGGCGCAATTCATTCAGTCATTTTTGCTGGATTTTCTGCACATGCTATACGTGATCGCCTTTTAGATTCCGAAGCAAAGTTATTAATTACTGCTAACGAAGGGTTTAGAGGAGATAAAGTAGTTCCGTTAAAACAGATTGTCGATCAGGCACTGGTCGATGTTAATTGTGTTAAAAATGTAATTATTGTTAAGCGAAGCGAACAAGAATTTGCGATTCAAAATGGGCGGGATCTAATTTATCAGGATGTAATTAATAATTTTCCCGATTACGCTGATTATCAAGTGATGTCCGCGGAAGCACCACTATTTATTTTATATACTTCAGGTTCAACCGGGCAACCAAAAGGGGTACTTCATACTACTGGGGGCTATTTACTTTATACTGCAGTAACTCATAAATATGTATTTGATTATCAGGATGGTGATATTTTTTGTTGTGCGGCAGATATTGGTTGGATCACCGGACACTCTTATGTAGTCTATGGACCCTTAGCGAATGGTGCGACTACGGTGCTCTTTGAGTCAACTCCAACTTATCCTACCTCTGAAAGATATTGGCAATTAATTGAAAAATTAAAAATTAATATTTTCTATACAGCTCCGACAGCAATTCGTGCTGTGGCCAAAGAAGCTCCAAATGGACCGGATCTTTACGACTTAAGCTCCTTAAAAGTTATTGGTTCTGTTGGAGAGCCAATTAATAAAGAGGCTTGGCTTTGGTACTATGAAAAAGTTGGTCGCAGCCAATGCGCACTGGTTGATACATGGTGGCAAACCGAAACCGGTGGAATTTTAATTTCAGCTTTGCCTGGTGCAATAGCGACTAAACCGGGCTCTGTTAGCCGACCGTTCTTTGGAGTCCAACCATTAATTCTTGATCCGAATAATGAAATTATTCAAACTCCTATGGAGAAGGGACGTTTATTTATTGCCGGAAGTTGGCCCGGGCAGATGAGAACTGTTTACCGTGATCATGCTCGTTTTCAGCAGACATATTTTTCGCAAGCTGAGGGATTGTATTTCTCGGGAGATGCAGCTTATTTTGATGACGATGGTTTCTATTGGATTACTGGAAGAGTCGACGATGTAATTAATGTTTCTGGTCATCGAATTGGCACAGCCGAAGTCGAGTCCGCAATTATTTTCTCCGGGATAGTTGCGGAAGCTGCTGTAGTTGCTGTCGAGCATGAAATTAAAGGACAAGCAATAATCGCATTTTGTATTTTAAAAGATTGCTTGGTCGAAGGAGCCGAGAAACTAGTAAAAGATGCGGTTCGCGCGGAGATCGGAGCTTTTGCTCAGCCTGAAAAAGTTTGTTTCGTGCCTGGTCTTCCTAAAACCCGTTCTGGAAAAATTATGAGGCGGATACTTCGTAAGATTGCTAGTGGAGAGACCAAAGATATTGGAGATATCACAACCCTAGCCGATCCAGCAGTTATAGATGAAATAATTAATATTTTTAAATAAAACTATTTCAGCTGGTAAAAATAATTGTACAAAACCCAATCTGCGAAAGGCAGTCCTAGTTCTCAGCCGCCTTGTCCGCCGAAGCTTCAGCGAAGGAGTCATAATTTCCCAATTATTCAAGTCAACACTAAAAGGTATTTTATATATAAATTATAATTACTATAGTTATTTTTCTTTACTTAATGTTATCTTATTAATTATACTAGTCGATATTGAAAATTACGGTTTTAAATCTAGTCGCCTTGTGAATCAAGCAAAGCTTGCTTAATGCAAGCCAAGGGGGGCGCTTGGATACTAGGCTTATATAATAAGGCTAATAATTGAAGAAAAAAATATAGTAAAACCTTATATGCTGGGAAAGCATTATTTGTCCGCCGCCTTTTCCACCGAAGTTTCAGCCACAAGGTGGAAACTTTTTTCAAACAGGTCAATATTTAATGGGGTTTAGCATATTCTAAATAGCGAATTGAGATTTCCGCAAACGTGGGCATGAAAATTACATCAACAAATCAAAACTCCTTGGGTGCTAAGCTTTTTTTAGTACTATTTTTTTCTTTCTTCTTATTGATCGGGTCTGTTGTCTTCGTGATTATGGCGAAGAGCTTTTATCAGGATACTCGTAGTTTCTTTTGGGATGAAGGAGTCTGTCAGATTATTGACGCCAGAATTCAAACTAAATTATCTGAAGAAAAACCTTTTTTAGTTAACATTAGTTATCAACTAGTAAAGTATCAAAAAATCGGCAATTCTACATTGCCCATAAATGGAAATCGGAACCAAAGTTATTCAAATTTTAAGGACGCCTATAGTTTGTTCGATCGATTTCCAAATAATTCTACTGTTCCATGTTATTATGAATCCAATAATCCTGGTTTAAATGTTTTACTTCGAGGTAATCCAGCAAAATTTTTAATATTACTATTTCCAGCAATTTTTATAGTGATAGGTATTTGTGGAATATTGGCAGGGGTTATTAATTTTAAAAAAAGTTCCGCTTCTCGAGTTTCTAAAAAACTAGGACCTATTTCATGGAAGATTAAACTATTATTAACCCTGCCGATTTTAGCAGGAATAATTGCTAGTAGTTATTATTTAATTATCAAACCTTATGGCAATGTAATTAGCTCAAAAAATTGGAGTTTGCAGAGTGCTGAAGTTGTTAAGAGTGAGGTCAGGTCATCTGAAAGTGATGATGGAACAACTTATTCCCCAAATATTATTTTTAAGTATAATCTTGGTGGTCGCAGCTATTATTCTGATCAGCGTAGTTTTTTTGAATATAGTTCTAGTGGTTATTCCCGGTCACAACAAATTGTAGAAAAATATCCCGTTGGTCAAAAGATTCAAATCCTCGTAGATCCGCATCAACCAATTAATGCTGTAATCGAACCAACAGTTCCTTCTTTGTTGTTTTTATTTGCTTTAATTCCTCTAGGTTTAATTTTAATTTTGTATGCACTTTTAAAGAGTATCAAAGTAATTCCGCCTCTTCACAGGACTGATCCGAAGCTTGATTCAATTATTTCATTAGATTGGTTACCCAATAAAGTTTTACAGCAACAGTCCGGTAGCAAAAATTTTATTCTAATTCCGGACATTAGTCGTGGCTCGAAGTTTATTGGAATAACAATTTTTGCATTAGTCTGGAACGGAGTAGTTTGTGTCATGTGGGGGGAGGCTCCCTGGATAATGACGATAATCTTTGGAGTGATTGGATTAGTGTTAATTTACGCTATGTTCCATTGCTTCTTGCAATTATTTAATCCCAAGTTACTTGTTGAAATAGACGCACACCCTTTAAGTCCGGGAAGAGAGTATAAAATATATTGGCGATTGGATCGCACTAAGCGACAAATTGAGGGAATTACTATTGATTTTGAACTAGAAGAACGAGCTACTTATCGTCGTGGCACAGATACTACAACAGACAAAAAGGTTATATACACTCAGAATCTTTACAAGCAAAGTGGTAGATCCCGAGAACGTCAAGGGGAGGCTCTTTTAAAGTTACCCAATGACCTGATCCATTCTTTTAACGCACCGAATAATAAATTAGTTTATAATTTGAAATTTGTTATCCAAGTTGCCAATTATCCGGACCTAAAAGAAATTTTTGAATTAGTGGTGAGTCCAAAATGATTGAGATTAATACGACATTAGGAGTGAAAAATTTTCATCCCGGAGATGATGTCACTGGTAAAGTGAATTGGGATTTAGAATCTGGACCGAAAGAGGTGGTAGTAAATCTGCTTTGGCATACGCAAGGTAAAGGAACTGAAGATAACGATCGAGTAGACCAAATCGTTATTTCACAACATACCAAACGGGGAGAAGCTAACTTTAGTTTAAAAATACCGAAGACTGGTCCTTGGAGCTTTTCAGGAAAGTTAATTTCAATTCTATGGATAGTAGAAGTTGTCACAAATCCGACAACTGAAAAAATGGAAGTTGAAATCATTGTAGGTCCAGAGGCTAGGGAGATAGTAATTAATGAAGCCTAAGGTTAATCCATTTGCTACTAGAGAATTACTCAGGATAAATTATTATTTTACAGAAGAAGAATGGCAATGTATTTTAGTGAAACTCCAAATTCTTGATTATCGTGTTGCCGTAGTCGGGGCACATGGTAGTGGGAAAACTACTTTTTTAGAATGTTTAGCTGAGCGACTGCGAAAAAAAGAATTTCAAGTAAGTTATTTTACTAGCGAAAATTCCAAGCTTTTTTTTTGGCAGATATTGGGTAAGCTTTTTACTTCTCAGATTATAATTGTGGATGGCTTTCAGATTCTAGGTAGATTTTCTGATCGTATTTTAACTTTCATTGCTATGATTATCGGTTCAAGTTTAATTGTTTCTCAACATCAAGCGACTAGTCTTCCTGTATTATTAACTACAAATGGATCTGAGCGGACATTGATTAGAATTATAAATGAAATGAGACTTAGTTCGGATCTGGATCGAACAACAATCTTAGCGCAAGCTAGCGAGCTTTTTATTAAAGAAAATGCTAATATTCGAAAAGTACTTTTAGGATTATATGATTATTGCGCAGGGATTGATTGTGAAGAAAGAACACTTAGAGCTGATTAGTAAATTAATTGAACTAGCTATTGTCGAAGATCTGGGGCAAGAAGGGGATCTAACAACAAAGTATTTTATTTCCCAAAGCGCCAAGGCCCGAGCCACAATAATTTCCAAGTCAGATACTCCTATTGTCTTGTCAGGATTGGCCGTAGCCGAGCTAATTATCAAGCGAATTGATCCTAGGTTAACTTTTACATGTTTTAAAACGGAAGGCGATTTAGTAAATTGTTTTGAAGCCGTTCTTGAAATTACTGGGAGTTATCAATCTATTTTATCAGCAGAGCGAATAGTCCTTAATTTTATGCAGCGAATGTCAGGGATTGCTACATTAACAAAACAGTACGTAGATCAAATTAGCGGTACTAATGCAAAAATTCTTGATACACGTAAAACAACTCCAGGCTTTAGGGTGTTAGCTAAACAGGCCGTTCTAGCTGGTGGTGGAACTAATCATCGCATGGGACTTTATGATGCTGTGATGGTTAAAGATAATCACTTAGTTGAACTTGGAGAAGATTATCTGAATAAATTACAGGAAAGAATCTTGCTGTTAAAAAAGGATTACCCCGATATCTTTATAGTGTTAGAAGCCGACAAACTAGAACAAGTAAATAATTTTCTAAAATTGAGTGGAGTTAATCGAATTCTTTTAGATAACATGGCAAATGCCGAATTGCTTAGTGCCGTTGATCTCAACCAGGGAAAGCTAGAGTTAGAAGCCAGTGGAGGAGTCAATTTACATACAGTTCGTAAAATAGCAGAAACGGGTGTAGATTTCATCTCTGTAGGCGCTTTAACGCATAGTGCGGTGGCGGTTGATTTGTCACTGGAAATTGTTGCCCTGTAAATTTCATTTTAAAAATGCTACTTACATCTCATGTCGAATTTGCTCAGAATCATACCAAATGAAAATAGCTTAAAGCAGGCTAGTCCTTTTAAGGAGCAACTATCAAATAATTTACAAGATGTTTCTCAACCGCGTGCTCTAAGGTCCTTAGCTCAAATCATTGATGGCGGCCTCTGTCACCGTTGTGGAAGTTGTGTTGGTATTTGTCCAACTGGTGTTTTAACTACTGACGATCGATCATATCCCACCATAAAAAACCTTGCTGCCTGTACTGACTGCGATCTCTGTGTAAAGGTTTGCCCCGGCGATGAATTTGATTTTAAATTTCACCATCAACAAAAATTTGGGGAACAAGGGGATCTAACCTCAACCCATGGACAATTTATTCACTCTTTAATCGCTCATTCTAACGATCCATATTTACGAGAGCATTCTACAAGCGGGGGACTTGTTACAGAAATACTTTTGGCTGCCTTAGAAAAAGGTAAAATTGATGGTGCTGTAGTAATCGTGAGCGATGAAAAAGAAATTTGGAAAGGAAAGCCAATTATCGCGCGCACACGCGATGAGATTTTAAAATCTTTAAAATCTAAGTATGCCATTGCTCCAACTAACTCTGCATTTGCTGAGATTAAAGCTGTGGAAGGAAAATATGCCTTAGTTGGACTTCCTTGTCAGATCCATGGCTTTTTAAAAGCTGCCGAATTAGATACGAAATTAAAAGAACGTGTGGTCTTTACTATTGGCATCTTTTGTCATGCGGCGGTTGAGTTAGAAGGCTACAATATTATTTGGAATAGTTTAGGAGAAGATAAAAACCGAGCCAAGAAATTTATTTCCCGAGTTGGAAAACATCCTGGAACACCACATTTAGAATTTGAAGATGGTAGCCTATCTCCAGTCTACTATCCTAATAAAAAGGGATTTCGTCCCTCCTCCATGGAAATTATTAATATTCTTTACCGACTATACAGCCCCGAAAGATGTTTGACCTGCTTTGATGCACTTGCGCAGTTTGCCGATATTTCTATTGGAGATCCTTGGATGTCGCCCCCCGAAGATCAAGTTGATTTTCATGATGGCTGGAGTTTTGCGCTGGTAAGACAGCCAGCATTATTAGAGTTTGTTAATGAACTTGTTGCAGAAAATCGAATTACTTCTTTATCGGTTACAAAGAAAGAAGCCTTGAAGTGTAATAAGATGATGTCAACAGAGAAAGTTTGGAGATCCTTTAGAGTAATTGAGACTCGTCGCCGTCAAGGTAAGTCTGTGCCAAAGTACTCAGATTATGAAATCAAAATGCCCAATCTTGGTTTTAAACAATTTCTAAAAACAGAAATAAATATGTTTACCCATATTTTTTGTTTTCTTCCCTTTAAAGTTCGTGCTGTTGTCTTAAGGTTCTTTCTAGGGAATGGTGGGTATAGTTTACTTTGGTTGAACAGTAAGCGTCGAAAGTTTCGACAGTGGTCTCAGGATAAGATCGCGATGATTAAGAGAAAGGTATTTGGAAGGATGTAAACGTCTAGATTTTGGCGGAGTTTCAAAAGAATAAATTCAACAGCATACTCACAGTGCTGTAAGTACAGTCACAATTTTTTAAATTTGACTTCCACTCAAACTCTAAACGTTTACAATTAGGGAGCACAACAAGTGTGCTGCTAACTTAATCCGAGATTATGCTTCGTTTAAAAAGCTAAAGTCACGATCCATAATCGTTTTTCTTTTATCTTTTTGAGCATGCTCCGCAGCTTTAGTGATGATTTTAGCAACATAATCACTTAGCACTGCAGGAACGGTTGCTGCTGTACTCATATTATGTGCTTTCTTTACGTGGGACTTAAGTTTAGAAACTACGATTAGTACTTCTTTATCTGACATATTATTCTCCAAAAAAATCTGTGTGGACGGAAATGCTTTAATAATCACTTAGATTTATTATAACTAGCTACCGTCCTTAAAATTTAACAGAACTACATGTTATAAAGAGTTGAAGCGCATTACAAGCATTTATTTATAGTTTTTAGAAAGCTAACCCATTGATATTGCAGACTAAATTTTTATCTATTTTTCTATGGGCAGACGAACAACAGATTTTAGCTACTTTTGAGGTTCTTTACATAGGCAATTATATCATCATCTTGACTCTCCGAACCAATTACTTCTACTAAAATTGGAACTGTTCTTTGACCAGAAAGTAACTCGATAAGGCTGCGGTCATTGTGATTAATCTCAATTTTTTGATAATTAATTTTAGCTTGGTCTAAAGCATCTTCTGCATTCTTGCAGTATGGACAATCTTTTAAACGAAATAATAATCTTCTCATAAGTATAAATTTTATTTAAAATAATTCGGATAGTGCATTAAAACATGTTTAAATTTTAAAAGCTCGCTCCAGTTAACTGAAATCACATCAAAACTAATCTGATTTGGATAATACTTAATATAGTTTTTGCGTTGTTTAAATAAATAGTCAGCAGCTAGATATTTAATTTTCTTTTGTTTTATTTGATTAACTCTTAGGATATTAGAGTAATTCTTGTGTGATCTAAGACTAGTTTTGACTTCAATAAAGTGAATTGTCCTATTATTAAGAACAATCAGATCGAGTTCTCCTTGCTTTGTACGGTAGTTACGACTCAAAATTAAATAAAATTTTGCTTGCAAGTAGCGACAAGCTAGAAATTCACCACTCCAACCCAAGAATTTATTAAACCTATATGAATTCTTTGACTCCTTTAAATGTTTTGCGATGGATTGGTGAAGGGCCGATTTTGGCAATTGTTTCTTTGTGAAATTTTGTTGGGTAACCAGCATGCTTTTTAAAATTAAATCCCGGATATTTTTGATCAATAATTTCCATTAAATGATCGCGATGTTGTTTTGCTAAGATCGAAGCAGCAGAAATCTGCACAAACTTCTGATCCCCTTTAATTATCGCTTCTTGCGGGAGCTTAGTTTCAATTAAGGCATTTCCATCAATTAGTACCTGATCGGCAATAACTCTTTTTAAGGCTAAACTCATCGCTAGTAAGCTGGCTGCCCTAATATTAATTAAGTCTATCCGGTGATGTCCAACTGCAATGATGGCATAATCCAAGGCATCTCGTTTGATAATACTAACTAAGTGTTCGCGTTTTTTTGCCGAAAGTTGTTTGGAATCTTTGATTTCGGGATTTTTATAACCTTCTGGAAATACTACTGCCGCGGCTACTACAGGACCTGCCAAAGGCCCACGCCCAGCTTCATCGACGCCTGCTATGATCATTATCTTTCCCATTGTTGTAGGGTTTTAGTAAACCATGCTTTTGAATATGATCTTGTAAAGTTTCCGGTGCTTTGTTTGAACCTGCATATGGAGCCAAACATGAGACTAGTATAGGATAGAAAACAATTTGAACTGTTTCTAAGGCATAGTCAGTGTTAGTTAAACTTGGTATAGTTGGAATCAGAAAATATTCATTAAGTAAGATCGCAAATATTGAACAGATTCCAGTGAAAATAGCTACTTGCAGATAATATTGAGAGCGATTAATTGGATCATGTTTCTTTTTACGCATTTCAGTTATTCTGTTATAACTATATTGAGTAAAAAAAATTATCGGCACAGAAAGCCAAATGCCGTATAGAAAATTATTCCACATTAAGTAACTATTATTAATTAAGAAAAAAAAGTTTACCATGAATGAAGTAAAAAATAAATCCAAAATCGACCGAGGGGAAAGAAGGAGGCATTTAGAAGATCGCCTCAAGATTTTGCATCGACGTGCCGTAGCGATAGAGGAAAAATTGAAAACTTTAGAAGATAATCGCTTTTATCGTGTTTGTATCTTTGGAAGTGCCCGAATTAAACCTGAGCACGTGGAATATCAAGAGGCTTATGAATTAGCTAGAATGTTAGCTTGGGATGGAATTGATGTTTTAACTGGAGGAGGACCTGGCTTAATGGAGGCTGGTAACCGTGGCGTAAGACATGGCAAGCAAGAACGCAAAACAAAATCTTTATCTATTGGCCTTTCAATTGAACTTCCTTGGGAGCCGGATCCAAATAATCATTTAGACATCAAGCACCATCACTTACGTTTCTCATCGCGATTAGATCAATTTATGAGTATGTCAAATGCTGTAATTTGTACTCCAGGTGGAATTGGAACTGTTTTGGAATTATTCTTTACATGGCAATTAGTGCAAGTGGGTCATATTACTCCTAGGCCGATAGTCTTGATGGATAAATCATTCTGGGATGGTATAATTGCTTGGATGAAAGATGTGATTTTGGCAAGAGAGTTGGTTTCTGCTAAAGACTTTGATAATATTAAAATTGTCGATACACCAGATGAAGCGTATGAAGTAATTTCTGCACATCATAAAGAATTTTTAGCTAATAAAAATAAAATCCTATGAGTCAGCCAGTTAAAAATGTCGTTCGGAAAGCCGTTATTCCTGCGGCCGGTTTGGGTACAAGATTTTTGCCAGCAACTAAAGCTGTTCCCAAAGAAATGTTGCCAATTGTTGATGTGCCGACAATTCAACATATCATCTTGGAAGCTGTTCAGTCAGGTATTGAAACAATTGTTTTAGTTACAGCCCGAGGCAAAGAATCAATTTTAGATCATTTTGATCAACATTCTGATTTAGAAAAAAAACTTTTAAGTGAAGGCAAAACGGAGCTTGCTGAGAAACTTAGAACGGTAAGTCAGATGGTAGAAATTGTAGCTGTTCGACAAGGAGCACCACGTGGTTTGGGGCATGCCGTGTTGTGTGCTAAGCGGATGATTGGTGATGAGCCTTTTATGGTACTTCTGGGTGATGACTTGGTTGATTCAGAAATTCCTTGTAGTAAACAGTTAATAGAGGTTTACAATAAATATCAAAAATCTGTTGTGGCCTTAATGCCAGTCCCTGATTCTGATGTCCCAAAATTTGGAATTGTGAGTGGTGATAAGCTTGACGATCGCAATATTGAAATCACGGCTATGGTTGAAAAACCTAAATTAACAGAAGCGCCATCCAACTTAGCAATCGTTGGTCGTTATTTATTAACACCGAAAATTTTTGATTACTTAGAAAAAACTGATCCAGGTAAGGGTGGAGAAATTCAATTGACTGATGCTATGAATATGCTCCGTAAAGAGCAAGGTTTTATTGGACATCAGTTTCAAGGGCTACGCTATGACGCTGGAGATACACTTGGATTTGTAAAAGCTAATGTTGCATATGCCTTGAAGCGTCCTGAGTTACGTGAACCATTACTCGAATATCTAAAAACTCTTGTTAAATAGTAAGTCCAAAAAGTAATTTCCCTTAGGAAGTACTTTTTGGGAATTACTATCCCCCGGAGGTATAATACACTCATATAGTTATGATAAAAACCACAAAACTAACTTTTGAATATTGTGAAATTACTTTTTTTCATAACTATAAATGGCTCTAAATAGCTTTTTGGTAGTTTATCTTTGCGCCTTTATTTGTTTTTTTCTTTGGGAATTAATTTTAAATTATCTACAACTTCGGGCATTAAAATCCGATACTCCCTATACCAAAGAAGTTTTAGAAAATTTTAACTCAGAAACGCTAATCCAGTCCCAAGATTACTCGGCCAGTAAGACTAGACTGGGATTATTTTCACATTGCTACTCAAATCTAATTTTATTGTGCATTATCTTTAGTGGCTCGCTTGTCTTTATTCACAAGCTTTTAAGCTACTGGATACCTGATAGCTATTATTTTTTTGGCTTAGTTTATATTCTTACCATTAGTTTTGTTTTTCAATTAATTGAATTGCCATTACAACTGTACTCAACATTTGTTGTCGAAGAGAAATATGGTTTTAATAAATCTACCTTGACCCAATGGACTCAGGATTTAATTAAAGGTTTATTGCTTAGTTTTATCTTGATGAGTCCTTTAATCTTGGGAATTCTTTGGTTTGTGCGCACATTTCCTGAATATTGGTGGTTGCTCGCCTATTTTTTTATTATTAGTTTTCAGGCGTTATTATTGTTTATTTATCCAGTCTGGATTGCGCCATTCTTTAATAAGTTCGAAAGGTTTCCTGACGGAGAATTAAGGGAAGCAATCTTTAAGCTTTCTGGTAAATTAAGATTTGATTTAAATGAAGTTTATTTAATGGATGGAAGTAAGCGTTCCAGTCATGGTAATGCCTACTTTACAGGGTTTGGGAAAAATCAAAGAGTAGTTTTGTTTGATACTTTAGTAGAAAATCTTTCTGTTGAACAGATAATTGCTGTGTTGGCTCATGAGATTGGACATAAGAAGTTAAAGCACGTCGCTAAACAATTATTTCTGATGACAGTAGTCTTATTTGTTATTCTGGCAATAATCGGTGTGCTTTTTAATTACTTGCCTTTTTATCAAGCTTTTGGATTTTCTTCGGTCAGTCCTGAGGTTGCTTTGGTGTTATTCTCCTTTTTAATTTCACCCTTTTTATATTTTTTCACTCCAGTAAGTTCAATTTTACAAAGGAAGTATGAATATCAGGCGGATCGTTTTGCTAAGGAAGCAGTCGGCAATGCCGAGTCACTGTCACAGGCCTTAATTAAAATTTATCAAAAAAACTTAGGTAATTTAAAGCCTCATACTTGGTATAGTTTTTTTCACTATTCTCACCCAACTTTGAGTGAGCGTTTGGCTAAATTAAGAGCGGCATAATTTGTCGGTTAATTTCTTGTCAATTTTTGATTCTACCGATAATACTAGACTTTCTGTAATTTTTTAGCTTTTAATATGCTAAATGCTAGTTAGATTATTTAAAAAAATGGGTCAGGGTAGAACCTTGTGGCTTTTAACTAAATCGGTTATTTTGTATGGGTAATTTTTATAATGGAATATTTATGCGTAAATTAATATTTGTATGTGCCTTGGCACTATTTTTTGCTCCGACGCTTGCAATGGCAGAAAGAGTTTTTGGTTGTGACTTTGATTCTGATAGCAAAGAAGACTTTGTTAACACCAAAAGTTGTAAGTTTAACGATGATTTGCAACGAATTGTTTGTAAAAAACTAACTGTGAAATTATCTTCAGCCGATCGTAATCAAAACATAAATTTTGGAGATTACAAATCAAAAGCTCGTAAGGGTTATTCTGGTTTCGTCTGCCAACCTCGTCAAAATAAAGGGGGAACTGATTTGTTTGCTACAAACAAAAAGAATGTGATTGAAAAAATTGGGAAAGTAAGAAATTCTGCACCAAATGGGATAGAAGCCGTATGTAGCTCAATTAGAGCACTTAGATCCTGTGAAATTTGGAAGTCAGAAGCATCTGATCATATCCCATCTTTTGACCCTAGAAGTAACAGTACAAGCTTAATTGCATTAAGAGGCTGTCCTGGTACATATCCAAGTTGTATCCAAGTTTATGATCGTGATGGTAATGTCGTTCATAAGATTGGTGAGTATCCGAACTTTATTTCATCTTATGACTCTCGTCATTATGGTGGAACAGGTTGTGGAGATCAAAAATCTCCATCAGCAATTGCTTCTTTAGCTAGAAAAAACACTGGTAGTTCTGAAGTATATGCTAAGGATTCTTCTGGTGCCTGTGCTAGAATTCCAGAGCCGACAAGATGTTACAATAGCAGCAAATGCTAAATTCTTAAGCGGTTGTTTGGTGTGCGAGGTTTCTCGCACACCTCCTTTCTCCCTCCTCCTAAATCATATTCCCAAAGAAATTATTAATTCCCGCCAGACAATTTTCAAAATCCATACACAAGAACAGTTTAATCTCTGCAAATAAAAATATTGGGTTCAAGTTTAAGTGATTAAGATTATATAGTAATGACAAGAAATAATTTACGTTAGTAAATTGAACAGAGTCATTACGGCTAATGCAAATCTTGGTTTTATCCAAGTTTGCATAGCTAAAAACAACATAAATAGTGAGTCAAGCAAAATCGTTAGTTTTTTAAAGTAATTTATTTTTTGGACTCACTATATAAATACAATTAAGAGCAAAGATAAATAAGGGCAAAAGTTATTAATAAACCTTATAAAGGTATTTGTCATTTAGGGCTTAAATGTTGTACAGTTCTGGGGCTTTTAAGTCTAATTATAGTTATTCAAAAAAATAATTTACGTATAAATAAGATTAGGTATCTCATTTTTTGTAATAACTAGATGATTTTATTATCCCTCCGAGGGATAGAAAACTCCAAAAAGTAATTTCCTTAGGTAAATTTTTTTGGACTTTGTATCTATGCCTTCGGATTAGGACTTAAATCATACATTTTTATTTGTTAATTATTTTTCATGATCAATACAGTTTGTTTATTAGGTTCAGCCGCTGGTCGTAATGCTGGGGACGCAGCTTTAATTTCGGGCATTATGGATGCAATTGATTTGCGCTTACAACGAAAACTTCTATATCGAATTCCAACTCTTTTCCCAAATTTTGTAAATGAAACTTATCGTGCCAACAATGTTGAAGCAATTAACGTAATGCCTTGGACTGGATCAATCAAGTTGTTTGGATTGCCAACAAGAAAAGCTGTTATCGAAAGTGATTTATCTTTAGTGTTTGATGCCGTGTTGTTCGATCGCTCACTATATAATCCAATGTTTAATTTCTTATCTTCGCTCTATTTCCTTTTACCAGCCGCTAAAAAAGCTGGTAAAAAAGTAGGATTATACAATTGTGGTGTTGGACCTATCACAACTCCAATGGGCGAGAAGATGTTAAAGCGTGTCTGTGATGTCTGTGATTTTATTACTGTACGGGAAGAGGGATCTGCAAATGTTCTTCGTAAGATTGGTGTGCCTGAAAATCGTTTTATTGTGACAGCAGATGCGGCATTAAATGCCCCTGGTATTCCAGATGAAGAAATTAATAAAATCTTTCGTGACGTTGGGTTAAATCCAGACGAAGAGATTATGGCATTAAATATTAATAAATATTTAAATACTTGGTCTAATCAAAGCAATGCTAAAATAACTGTGAACGAGTTTTTAGATTTGATGGCTAGTGCTGTGAACAAAGCTGCTGTTAGTATTACAGCTCCACTTTTATTAGTGAGTACTTACCATGGAGATATTGAACTAACAGCAGAATTTCGTAGACGTTTAAAGGTTAAGCAACAGGTCGCTTCGATTGATAACAAAAAATACGATCATTATCAGATTAAAGGCGTCTTATCAAAAGTTTCATTACTTTTTGCGATGCGTTTACATGCCATGATTCTCGCATCCTCTTCTGGGACTCCGATTGCGGGACTTGCCTATCAGCCAAAAGTTCAACATTATTTTGATCAGTTAGGGATTTCTGATTCTTGTACCGATTTCGCAGATTTTTCGATTGATAAAATGAGTAGCTTTTTAGTTAATAATTGGGAATGTCGCGTAGAAACTAAAGGTATCCTTGCTCGTGAGATTCCCTTGTTACAGCAAAAAGCAATGATTGCAGCAAATTGTGTTGCGGAGCTTGATAGTAATGCTTGCGTAGCCCAGAGTTCGGCTGCCCTTTAAATAAACGCCCTGTAACTTATTTTTGACAAAAATAAATTACAGGAGTTAAGCAACAAATAGTCTAAACTTTTTTGCTATAGAAAAAAATATCAACTCTTTCTTTATGATAATTTTAATTTTCAAAAATGATCAGTGGAGAGTTTATAGATGACAGTAAAGAAAGTCTTGTATTTATTGCCACAACCTTATTTATTGTCGCGTGGTAGTTCCTTTCGTGCTTTAGCTACAGTTGATGCCTTAGCAGAACTGGGATACCAAGTTGATTTGCTTTGTTATCCAATTGGCAAGGGGCCCAAGAAGAATGCCTATAAAATCTTTCGATCTAGCTCAATTCCTTTTTTGACTAAAGTTAAGATTGGGCCCTCATTTGGAAAGTGCTTATTTGACATACCATTTGCTTGGAAAGCTTTTAGCTTAGTCAAGAAGAATAAATATGATCTAATTCATGGTGTAGAAGAAGCTGGCTTGATAGCAAGTTGTCTTGGTCGAAAATATAAGATTCCCTACATTTATGATATGCACTCATGGATGTCTCAGCAGATTGAAGATAGCAAATTTATTAAATCTAAAATTATTCTAAACTATTTTAAAAAGTTAGAATTGCAAGCAATGAATCGGGCTAAGGCGATAATTACTGTTGGACCTGAAATGACAAAGCTTTTAACTTCTTTAGCACCTTCTGTTACTGCATACAGTCTTTTAGATTGTCCCTTGAATTTTTCAGAATTAGCGTCAGTGGCATTAAAAAAGACAATTCAAGAAAAGTTTTTCAGTCAAGAAGACAGTGTTCTGGTTTACACCGGTAACTTTCATAGTTATCAAGGAATTGATTTGTTAATTGAGAGTATTGCTGAACTAAAAAGAATTACTACCTCAGAAACTAAAAAGTTTAGATTATTATTAGTTGGTGGAGGTTCGGGAGAGGAGCAGGTTATTGATCGATATAAAAAGAAAGTAGCTGCCTTGGGATTAACAGATGAGATAATTTTTTGTGGAGAATTTCCTGCTGAAGCAATGCCAGTCTTTATGGAACTAGCTGATTTATTAGTATCAAGCCGTGTTCAGGGAAATAATGTCCCACTTAAGATATATACATATCTAGCGTCTGGAAATTTATTATTAGCCACAAATATTGCATCTCATACGCAAGTTTTAAATTCGGAGAATTGCTTATTAGCGGATCCGGAACCAAACTCTTTAGCACGAGCAATTCATCGAGGTCTTTTTGAGATTTCTGAAGCGGAGAAAAAATCTTTAGTACAAGCTGCTTTGCAAATTGGTAGTATCGAACAACAAGAGAAGTTTAAAGCAGTTTTAAAGGATTGCTACAAGAATGTTATTCTTAATTAAAATTAAAGCCAACCTTCTTTGAGATACCATTCCACAGTAGATTTTATCCCAGTCTCATTAGTAAATTCATTTTCAAATCCAAGTTTATTTCGTATTTTGGAAGTATCAAAAGATCGATCCTTGGTAAAAAATGCTACACGTCGTCTGTAAATCGGAGGTTCTATCTTTAGTGGCTTACAAATAAACTCGCAGATGTCTCCAAGAATAAAGAATGGGGTTACGGGGATTCTTAAGACCCAAGGTTTCTTACCTGTGACTTCTGCACTTAGTTTGATCATATCGACTAGTGGAATTGCTTGAGCATCGCCACAGAGAAAAACTTCTTGGTCCGCAGCTGGGTGAATTGCGGCTAAAAGAAAAGCATTAGTTAAATCATGAACATGAGTTAAGTGGTAAAGACATTTACCATATCCAAGAATTGGAAAGATTGGCCATTTGCTCATCTTAAAAATTTTTAATAAGCGACGATCTCCTGGCCCATAAATTCCAGTTGGACGGACTACTGTGACGGAAAGATTATTGGCTTTCGCAAATTCTCTAATCCAGATATCAGCTTCCATTTTTGTGATCTGATAAAGATCTCCTGGGGCAAAGGGAGATTCTTCATTTCCAGGAGGATTTTTAATATGACCATGAACTCCCATTGTGGAGATATGCACAAATCTTTTAAAATCCGGTTTACCAGCGACTGCTTGGGCTAAAAATTTAGTACTATCAACATGTACTTTGGAATAAATATCATCGCTAATCCCAGCTTCCCGAAATGCGGCTGCTACATGAAAAATGTAGTTTACATTCTCACAAGCCGAATTAATGACTGCTTGATCATAAACTTGTCCGATAAAAACTTCACAACCTAGCTTTTTAAGATCCTCCGCTCGTGAGGAAGGTCGAGCAATAACTCGTATTGTTAAGTTCTGTTTTAAAAGTTTATTAATTAGGTATGTTCCAGTAAATCCAGTAGCACCTGTAACTAAAACAATTGAGTTTTTGGGTAAGTTGTAAGTCATGAGGGATATTAATAGATTAGTATTAGAGTTTTTTGGTTAATGTTTGTTCGGTCCCAGTGTCTTTGAGATCAAAACCATAACCCGCAATTTGAGCTCGAAGATTGTCTGAACCACTCCAATCTTTATTAGCTCTAGCAACTTTACGGAGTTCAACTAAAGCTAATACCTCTTCCGGGATTTCAAGTTTAGCAGGCTGCCAATTTTTAAGATCAAACCCAAGTATTTCGTCACAATGAAAAATTAGATTTAACTTTTCCTTTGCTTCGAGTTTTTGATCGTCTAAAATTTGCCAGAAAGTTGCTAAGGCTTGGGGAGTATTTAAATCATTAAAAATTGCTGCTCTAAAATCATTCCAATAATTTAAAGTGCTATTAGCAAATTCAGGGAGCTTTTCATTTAGCTCGTATGGCAAATTAGCCAAGGCAGAATATATTTTTTGAAGATTTCTAGAAGCGTTATTCAGTGATTCTGTAGAGTAGTTAATTTGCTTACGATAGTGTGTTCCTAAGCAAAGCATTTTGTAGGCTAGGGGATCTACCCCGTCAGTAATTAGTGTATCTAAAGTAATAAAACCACCCTTAGATTTGGACATCTTCTCGCTGTTTAGTAAAATAAATTCTGAATGAACCCAAAAGTTTACCCATTTATTTCCGGTAGCAGCTTCGGACTGAGCTATTTCGTTAGTGTGATGAACAGGAACATGATCGATGCCCCCGCAATGAATATCAATTTGCTCTCCTAAGTATTTCATCGACATGGCAGAACATTCGATATGCCATCCGGGATAACCTTCACCCCAAGGTGATTCCCAAGTTAATTCCGGATTTGTAAATTTGGAATTAGTGAACCAGAGAACAAAATCAAAAGGGCCCTTCTTGTGGGAGTCAACTTCAATTGTTGTTCCCGCTTGAAGTTTTTCTAAATCAAGCTTAGCAAGCTTTCCATAGTCATTAAGCTTTGATACATCAAAGTAAACATTTCCATTAGCAACATAGGCGTAGCCTTTTTCTTCTAGAGTCTTGATCATTGTAATCATTTCAGGGATATGGTCACTAGCTTTACAAACTATATCAGGGCGAATCATTTTCAGAAGATCCCAGTCCTCGAAAAATTTGTTGGTATAAAACTCAGCGATTTCATAAGACTTCTTTTTTTCGCGTTTAGCGGCGATCAGCATTTTGTCTTCGCCATCATCAGCATCGCTAGTTAAGTGTCCAACATCAGTAATGTTC
Organism: Bdellovibrionota bacterium; assembly: GCA_041740355.1. Taxonomy (GTDB): domain Bacteria; phylum Bdellovibrionota_C; class UBA2361; order UBA2361; family CALJRW01; genus JANNBC01. The sequence goes on along the minus strand of JBGSMD010000038.1, from coordinate 6,681 downwards.
ATCACAAACTTAACTGGATAACCGGCCATTCTTAGTGCTTTCACTAACAGGTTTTCCATTAGAAAGGTTTTGAAATTTCCAATGTGTTGATAGTCGTAAACAGTTGGTCCACAGCAATATATTTTGACTTCCTTAGGATTAATTGGCTGGAAATCGCTTACTTCACGAGTAAGGGTATTATAAAGTTTAAAGTCCGACATAATTAGAAAATGAATGATATAGTAAGTCCAAAAAGTAATTTCCGTAGGGGATTACTTTTTGGGGCTTACTATCCCCCGGTGGGATAATAAAATCATATAGTTATAACAAAATTAACCTTAATATATATTCGTAAATTACATTTTGTTATAACTATAATATCGATCTTTTATAGCAAGTTAAGAGATTCAAGTCTAAGCCCTAATTCTGCCATGAAAATTATCATCCAACGTGTTTCCTCTGCCTCTGTTACTGTAAATCAGGAGATAGTAGCTCAAATTGATTCAGGGATCTTGGCATTAATTGGATTGGGAGAAGGGGATGATAATAGCAAATTCGCAGTAATCATTGAAAAAATTATTAATATGAGAATTTTTTCAAATCCCAAGGGTCGTTTTGATAATTCCTTATTAGATATAAATGGGGGTGTTATTCTTGTTCCTCAATTCACACTTTATGCCGATACTTCTAAGGGGCGACGGCCTGAGTTTTTTAAGGCGATGCCACCGCAACTTGCTAAAAGTTTATTTGAAGAATTTTGTGAAAAGTTCAAATCATCATATCCATATCAGGTAGAAACTGGTGTATTCGGTGCTGATATGAAAGTTGCTTTATTAAATGATGGACCTGTTACTATTCCCTTGGAGTTTCCTTGTTAAATTGCTGAGGGTCGAAAAGAAAAATTTGAGACTGATTTTTGACGGCAGCTTTTATCGGCTAACTTTTGCATTAGCGTAGAATGTTGAGCTCCTTAGAGAATTATCTTCTCGTGAGGAACCTGAAAAGGAAGAATACAAGCAGGAATAGTGATGTCCTCAAATGTTTTCTTGAATTGGTATATCTTCTCGAAATCCACAAATCCTTGTTAAAGATTTTACTTTTAGGACTTTATGCTGATGAAGAATCCGATCAATCGTGACTAAACTAATTTGTCAAAGCTGACTGTGGATTTTCTGACTTAAGTTACCCAATCTCGTCCTCAATCTTTGGGTACTTGCCCAGAATTGCCTTAATGCCTGCTTAGATACATGATATTGATAGCTACCAGCAAAGCCCCATGTTTAACTGTATTTCTTGCTCTACCAAGGTCTTTCCAGCACATCCACCTTAGCGCATGCTTGTGACTAACAGGTCATTTGTTCGTAGGATCTCCTAAAATCTATCTTTTTTCGTTAACATGAATTATGACTCTACAACTTAAACTCAATCTGCTGAATCCTTTTTCTTCAGTCACATTTACTTTAAGGCATAAAGTATAAGTATTGAAACTTAGGTGTTTTTATGAGAAAATTAATAAATGAGCTTCATATCGAATAATAAAGCGTTTACGCTCATTGAACTTTTAGTAACTACTGCTATTTTAGGTATCTTGGCTGCTACTTCTATAGCAATTTTTGATCAATTCAAAACCAAGGCATATAATGTTGAGACTCTATCTGCATATAGACAAATAATACAGATAGCATACGCTTTAGAAAATGAAATAGTTAATGCCCCTAGAATAGCGCCACATCAAGCTGCGCTTAGCAGCTGTAATAAGTCTACTACTAGGGATATATTCTGTATGGTTTGAGCTTGCCCCAAATTTTCACCATCTGAGTCTACGTAGAATTTGAGTTAATTTGCTCAAATTCGTTTGGACTACAATACCCAATAGCAGAATGCATTCGTTTTGTATTGTAGAAATTCTCGATCCACTGCCTAATACTAACAGCGGCAGATATTCTTAATTTGTATCTGTTTCTATCAACAAGTTCAACCTTTAAAGTATGGAAGAAACTTTCTGCTACGGCATTATCATAGCAATTGCCACTTCGACTCATACTAGGTTGAATATTATTATCTGTTAGTAATGATTTAAAATCATGACTAGCATAAATACTACCCCTGTCAGAATGATAAACTAGTTCTCTAGGTTGTTGTCTTCTCAGTAATGCCATCTTAAAAGCAGTGACTGCTAAAGTTGCATCATTGCGATTACTAACAGCATGTCCAACAACTTTCCTAGAAAATAAATCAATCACTGTTGCTAAGTATACCCAGCCTTCATCAGATCTTATAAAAGTTACATCACCAACCCATTTCTGATTTGGGGACTTAGCTGTAAAGTTCTGCTGAAGAAGATTAGGTGCTGGAACTTTAGTTCCAGCAGAATTAGTTGTAACTACAAACTTTCTCTTACGCTTAAAATGCACTGATATTAAGCCATTTTTACGCATAATTAATGCAACTTGTTTTCTGTTGCAACTAACTCCTAACCTAAGCAGAGAACGCCAAACTCTGGGACTACCATAAGTTTCACAACTTGCCTTAAAGATATCTTTAACCTTAGACAGTAATTCAGATTCTTGTTTGGTAGTTAGACTCCTCTGTCTTTCCGTTCTTTGCCAGTAATAATAATCAGCAGGTTTTACCTTAACTAAATCACAAAGCTCCAGAGCACTTAACTCTGTTGATAAATACTCAGATACAAAACCAAACCTTACTCCTCGTGCTTGGCAAACAATATCGCCGCTTTTTTTAAAAGGTCACGCTCCAAGGTTACCTTCCTAAGTTTAGTTCTTAGCTCACGAAGCTCTGCTTTTTCATCGGCTGTTAAACCATTAGCTTCGTTGGTTGTTCGGTACTCCTTTAACCACTTATCTAAGGTCGATTTGCCGATGCCAAGTTCTAAGGCGGCTTGATCGTGCCTCATACCATGAACCTCAACTAGCTTCACCGCCTCACGCTTAAAGTCTTCACTGAATTTTTTCATCTTTTTTGCTCCTATAAAACAGTTTAACAAAATCGTTAAACTTAGTCTCATAGACTCAAATGATGAATTTAAGGGGCAAGATCATTTAGCAATACAACACTAAATCAGTCATTCGAAACTCTTTTGCCAGATAAATTAAAAAATAATGACCAATTCTATATCGCTGCAGTAGTTGCATGGTTTCCAGTAGGTGTATTTCAGAATCAAGTGTTGATCTTTCACTGTAAGGGAGATATTTCTCTTGATTGGCGAAGACTGAATAGTGGTGAAATAACAGAGTATAAACGGACCAAAAACGATGGAAATACTTTCTGGCGCGATTGGTGTCCAGGTTTTTACAGTCCATAGAAATGTTATTGAACTAGGAACATGGCACAACAAGATGTAGAAGTCCTAACATGATTCAGAATAGAATCTGTCTATATCAAATATATTAATTATAAAAAATTATTTACGTCAGTAAATTGAACAGAAACATTACGGCAGATGCAAATCTTGGATTTGTGTCGCACTAAAGCAAAAGCTACGGCAGATATCCGAGTTTACATAGCTTAAAACAAGATAAATAGTGAGTCCAAGCAAAATTTTTTAGTCATTTAAAATAATTTATTTTTTGGACTCACTATACATTAGACATTTTTCTAAGCTGAATTATACCTAAGACTGCTAGTATTTCACACTACAACCATAAGCCTTAGTAACTGTAGTTGCAACTTCCTGTCCAGCAACGATTGCATCTAAAGCTTTACTAACGTAGTTCTCTGATTTAGCAATGTCTTCAGCATCAGCTGATGGTGTGGAGTCAATTGCTCCTTGGTAGCGAAGTGTTCCAGTAGCATCAACTACATACATGTGAGGAGTTGTTTTTGCTCCGTACTCTTTACCAACTTTTCCAGTATCATCAATTAATACTGCTGTTGGTAATGCTTTATGTTCTAGTGATCTAGCATTAGTAGTTTCTGGATCTTTATAGGAACCAGATTCTTTACTTCCTGAATTGATCGCTAGCCAGATTACTCCTGACTCTGTGTATTTCTTTTGTAAGGCTTGCATGTTTCCGGATCCGTAATGTTTAACCACAAATGGACAATCATGATTGAACCATTCTAGGACAACATTTTTTCCTTTGAAGTCAGAAAGTTTATGAGTTTTTCCATTAGAGTCTGTTAGTTCAAAATCAGGAGCTGGCTTGCCAACTTCTACATCTGCAAATGCTGACATACTGCTACAAAGCATTACTGCAAAGATTGAAATTATTAGTTTTAATTTACTCATTTAATATTTCTCCGGTTTGGTTAAAGTTAATTCTTGTAAGTTAGACAGTACTTCTGAAGCACTAAGTAATGCTGGTAAGACTAAAAATTTACCAGACTTATCTTTATTTCCATAAATAATATTAAGTGGGACGCTATTACGCCCATATTTATTTAAAGAAATCTTAATTTTTTCATCTTTGTTAGTCCAATCAGCAACTAATAAACTGACATTATTTTTTTCAAAAAAATTACGAACTTCAAAAGATGAAAAAACTCTTTTTTTATTTACTTGGCAGGTAATGCACCAACGAGCAGTGAAATCTACATAAACGGCTTTTCCAGCTGCAATTTCTTTGGCGAGTAGCTCTTCACTAAATTCTTGATATGCTAAGCCATAAGCATTGTTGGTTTTAAGATCTGAATTTTCCGTTGGTTTATAATTATTAGCAAGGATAAGTGGAAAAATTGCCAAAACTAATAATGTTGCAATAACTAGTGACTTAATAAATTTAAGAAAATTATTCTGAAAAAAGAAATTATCTTTAATCCAAATAATCATAGTTAGGATGATTAGCGTAAATAACAAGCCAATTGCATATTCAGAATTTGTCAGGCTGATAACTACCCAAAGCAACCAAAGGCTCGTTAAGAACATTAGGAATGACATAAACTGTTTTAGTTTCTCCATCCATGCCCCCGGTCGTGGCATTAAGTTCATTAATTTTTGATTATAAGTTAGTAGGATAAATGGCATCCCAATACCAATCCCTAAACTTAAAAATATTAATAAAGAGTAAAAGAAATTTAAGGAAAGAGTTGCCCCTAGGGCAGTCCCCATAAATGGGGCAGTGCAAGGTGTCGCTACTAATGTGGCGAGTGCGCCATTTAAGAAGGATCCAAAATAGCTTTTTTGTGTTTGAATGCCGGCAGTTTTACTCATTATTTTATTGCCAACATAGAAGTAGCCAGCAAAGGAAAGACCTAATAGATAAAATAATATGATTAAACAGCTAACAAATAAAGGTGATTGTAATTGAAATCCCCAACCAAGATTTTGACCAAACAATTTCAGAGATTCTGCTAAAACTGCAAGTGCTAACATTAGGCTAATAATTCCAGCAGCAAAACAAAGTGAATGCTTCCTGGCAATCTTTGGACTTTGGCTGGAGATGGTAATGAAATCAAGAACCTTCATGGAAATTATTGGAAACACGCAGGGCATCAAATTTAAAATGATCCCACCAATAAATGCGAAGAATAAAATCAGAAGGAAGTTTTGCGGCTCGCTTACTATGCTTGGATTAATAATAGCATCAAGTGATTTTGCATTGGGGATCGCTTTTACAGCTTCTATTCCTTGCTCGATGTTAACGTCATAGGCATGGGAGGTATGATTCTTGATATCTAAATCTAATAGCAATCCTTTCAGTGACTCTGGTATTTTTTTATTTTCAGCAGCAATTGGAAGGCTTAAAACTAAATCTTTAAATTCTTGTTTTAAAGTATTTTGAGTTAAGGATTCACTAGCAAAAACAAAGTGGGGTCTGCCTTGGAATGTTGGTAATTGATTAAATTTAATTTGCAGATTTGAGCCGATTTGCTTAAACTTGGCCGTGTAATCTTTTTGTTGTGGTTGTAATTTAAAACTTTCGCTAAAATCTAGCGCATCAATACTTTCCACTTTAGATCCGACGGCAAGTTTTAGTACAAAGGTGTGAGATTCAGGAACACAATCAACTTTGCAAATTAGCCAATCTGCACCGAGCTTGATTTCTACTTCTTTGCCCGTAAAATCTTTTTTTAGATAGGCCTTAATTGGTAATAGTACTGTTCTTCTGGAAAAACCATAATTTAATAATTGGTCCACGGCAAGAGCATCAGGTCTTTCCCAGTGGATTTCTGAATCAAACATTAAATCTGGATGTTCTTCCCATTCTAATTTTGGTGGAAGTCCGGAGTCTCCTGGGTTTTGCCAATAAATATGCCAATTGGGTGTTTGTTGAAATTTAAGGGCTAACCAAAATTCTTCTCCAGGCTGGATTTGAGAGTTTTCAGAAATAAGGGAAACTTTGGAATAATCGGAGCTAAATAAATTGCTTTCATTGGCAAATGCCTGACTAATTAAGAAATGAAATATTATTAAGACTAGGACAAAAATACGAGGCATTTATTTTCCAATACTAACTATGGCTATGGATAGATTGTGGCAAAATGCCAAAAATCCAGCAAGTCATCCTATCCTGATTCAGATAAGAAACCTAGTCAGTTATAGACTTGGAATTTTTAAATATAATTCAATTATTCCTTGAAAATCTGACTTTTTACCTATATTATAGTGATGACAAAAAATAAATTACGTAAAAATTTAATAGATCAATTTGTTTTTTTGTCATAACTATATGATTTTATTATCCCTCCGGGGGATAGAAAGCCCCAAAAAGTAATTTCCTTATGTAAATTACTTTTTGGACT
>JBGSMD010000037.1:0-1772 GCA_041740355.1 Bdellovibrionota bacterium | reverse complement strand
CCAGTGCGATCGAAATGCCGTGGAAAGTCTTGGCATCAATGGGAGTTAAGTACGATAAAGATCGTGACCTATCTGCCCTCAGTCCAAAGGTTGAAAATGAAGTAAGCCAAAACCCACAAAATCTCCAAACTTGGAAGGAAGCGGCTGAGTATCTGGGAAGAGGTGATAAGTATGTAGGAAGAATCCAAGAACTCATAGAAGGAGGAAACTTATCTGAAAATGCTAGAAAAGCTATGGTTGCGGATACTCAATCTCTGGGCGCACAAACTGCCGACAGTTGGCGAAAAATATTATCAAGTAATAATGAGTACAACGAATCGCAAGGCGATCGCATAGTGTTTGAACGCAAAGGTTCTGAAGGAAAATATAGAGCCTCTTGGGAACGGGCAACTGACACGCTAATTTTAGATGCAAAAATGGTATACCAAGGCTCTGTCAAATATTCTCCACTACTGATCCAGAAAGGTGCGGAGATATCGGAAAACAAAATCACCGCAAAAGATGCTAAGAACGTCGATATGGCTCTTAAAATGATTTCTGAGAAACAGAAAGAAACACAAAATCAAAGGTGAGGATAACCTACGGGTTTTGCGAACAAAGATAAAATAAAACTATGGTAAAAATTTATTTTGAAGATAAGAAGCAGATTGCCAGCGAATTTGTGGGAATCATACGAGAAGATGTATACGAGCAAATATTTACCTACTTAAAAGCCATAGGTGAATCACATAACATGATCGTGACTGAAAGTGTTGTAGAAACTATTGACTTCGATTTAATAAATGACTAAGCAATCCATAAGAAAAGTTACAGCAAGATTTTTGGATGGATATATTGTTTCAACTGAGATTGGGCATGGTAGCAATACTAGATCGGGAACTTATGAAATATTTCCTGATGATTGGTGCTGTATCGATCCAGCAAATCCAAGAACAAAAAAGTATAGAGGAAGAATTTGTAAATTCACTGGCGAATATAGAGAAAATGATTACGATCTCTTAGTAAAAATTCGATTTGCAGATACTGGAAGGACTGGGTTTATTGATATAGCCCACTTAATTCCAGCTTTACCAGAACAAATTCCAGTGGTTGACGATAAGAGAATCTAAAAGATGATGAAAAAACTGCTCCAGTGTGATCGCTGCCAATTTAACGCTCACAGTAGATATCTGGTTTGTGCCGTTCACCCCGATGGTGTTGATGACGATCGGTGTCCAGATTTTTTGTTGGAACCGGGTGCTGAAGAGTTATGGAGTCCAATTGGATTTACATTTATTGACGAGCAGCTTTGTAGGGAAGCAGTTACTTATCAGGTAGATTTTGAGCCGACCTTAGAGCGATCGCGGCAGTGGGTAATTTTAGAGACATATCCATTTTCACAGGTATTTGCCCGAATTGTGGTGAAAGTTACCCACAGAACGTCAAGATCGTTCATTACGATTGCCAGTTTTGTGGTTGGATAGATGACAACTTGGGGTAGAAGTTAGGTAGCGATCGCTTCTTTCTATATTTGAAAGATAGAAAGAAGCAATCGCCATCGTCAAAGAATTTATCAGGCAAAACTTAATGGAGCGGTGACTTATGTTTATGCAAAAAGTCTTTATAGTGAAAAGCTAATTTTGATAAAGGATTAGCAGAGTAATTAATAAGTTTCAGAGTATTTGTAAATTTCATAACCACAAACACGGTGCAGGTGAATCTTGTAGCCACACTGAATCTTTGGTTATGGATGGCAAAGCAACGGCCAACGCGCTAGACTTATTTAATGTAAG
>JBGSMD010000036.1:0-17085 GCA_041740355.1 Bdellovibrionota bacterium | reverse complement strand
GTTGTTTTTAGGCATTCAAACCTGGTTTAACCAGGATTTGAAAAGCCGATAAATATTGATTTCTTCAAAATCAATATTTAAACGCTAAAGCCCGAACCTCAAAAAATAATTTCCTTAACGGAAATCCTTTTTTGGGTTCTCGATATTATTGAGATAACTTGTTCTCTAAGTAAGACTGGTGAACAGTATTTATTATCAAATAGTGGTAGTAAGGGATCTCAAATTATGCCGGGGCAAAAGTGGTTCTTTTAATGACGCGAATACCAAGAATTATGTTTTTGCTTCATGAGGTTTTTTAGCTAGAGGATCCTCGTTAATTGTATCGAAAGGCATTAGATATTACTAATTACAGTGAAGACCGAGTTTAAGTCATTCGACAACTTACAACTGAACTTAAAAAACTTCGCCACAATGCATGATCTGTAGAACTTCCTCCAAGGCATTTAACTCTTCTCTCCAATATTGTGGTGTACCAAAGAGTGGAAAAATATTTTTAAATGCCGGATCATCCCAACGCTTGGCAATCCAAGTACTAAAGTTTACCATTCTGAGTGCCCGGAGTGGTTCAATCAAGCGAACACTTTCAAAATCAAAATCAATCATTTCGCTATAGGATTCCATTAATAGCTCACGCTGCTTAACACTCCACTGGTCACGACCTGGGACGATTAACCAAAGATCCTGAATTGGTGGACCCATAATGAAATCATCGAAATCAACAAAAGTGCAACCTTCATCCAGCCACAAAATATTTCCTAAGTGACAATCTCCATGAAGTCTTTGAAGGGGAACTGATTCAAACCAAGGATTAGATACCTCACAAATTTGTTCGACTAGTTGGAGATAGCGTGCCTGAACCTCTAAGGGCAGAATTTGTTTTTCAACAAGATATTTACAATTATCTATTCCGTAAGACTTGGGAGTTAATACGTTTCGATGCTTGGCTTTTTCCGAGCGACCAACCTGATGCATTCTGGCTATAAAGCGTCCTAGCATAGCAATCTGAGAGTCAGTATATTCATCTAGTATCCTTCCGCCAATTTTAGGAAATATACTAAAAAACAAATCTTGGTCTAAGCCCGCTACCGTATGTACAGTTTGGCCGTCTGGAAAATTAAGTGGCGGAACAACTGGCAAGTCACGTTCTTCTAAGTCTTTTATGAATTGATGTTCCTCTAAGATCTGCTCTTTTGACCATCGTCCCGGTCGATAAATTTTAATTACCCGTGATGCTTGATATTTTGATTCCAAACTTTCATAAGGAATTTCTAGTTCCACATCATAAACACGATTTTCCACACTATTTAAAGGAATAATTTTCCCCGTGCAGCGTGTACCCAGTTCTTCGACTGCAACTAAAATACGGTCGGGTGTTAACTCATAAAAAAACTGTGTAGCTTGGTTATCAAACATCTAACTTAAGTGCATAAATTTTTAAAATTGCGGCAACAGATACTGAATCACGAATCTCCCCTGCCATCACCATTTCCACTGCTTCAGAAAATAAAACTTTTTTTATAGTTAACTTCTCAGTATCTTCCGGTGTTGCGATGCCCATAGTTAAATCCTTAGCAAGGTAAACGCAAGCTAATTCATCAGTGATACAGTCAGAAAGTGCTAATTCTAAAATTTTCTCCCATTGATTAGCTTTTAAGCCCGTTTCTTCTGCTAACTCTCGTTGGGCACAATCTAACAAGTCTTCCCCGACTTCAGAACCACCCATGGGAATTTCCCATTCATAAGTTTTTAAGGGGTAGCGATATTGGCCGACTAACCATGTGTAACCAAATGGATCGATTGGAATGACTCCGACAGCAACTTTTTTACAATGGAGGTAAGTATATTTAGTAGGTAGATCATTCGGTCCCAAACACTGATCTTCAATTAAACTTAACCAATTATTATCATATACAACTTTACTACTTAGTGTTCGCCAAGGACTATCTTTGTTCATTGGATTTTTGATTAGAAAGTTTTTTGCTTTGAATTAATTTTGATCTGATCGGAAACAAACAAGGTTTGGTTGGGATGAAACCGAGACAAGCATTTTGTTGATAACTTAGTGATAGAGCTAAAATATCGGTACGTTTTACCTCAATTTCTATAACTTCAAGATTTGGATCCAACGTTACTAAATAGCTAGTAATGTTTTTTTTAACTTCCGAATCAGGTTGAATTACAGCTTCTATTAAGTAACGATTAAGAAAACTCTTAATTTCATAACGGAGATAAAGAATTGGGATAAAAAGTGCCAGCGATGAAAACAGAAAAGTAATTAAAAACCCTATTAGGAATAGTTTTTTAATCATTTAATGATTGCAGGCTAGTAAAAAACTTTGATCGTGGCAGGATATTACTAAATCCAGCTTCCGCAGCTTGATTTGCTAACTCAGATTGAATGTGTGGAAAAAAACAAATTGTCTGCTCTACTTTATTGTGTTTTTTAATTACATCCAAAATTTGCTCTAATTCCATTTTGTTATTAGTCAAATCAAGCACAATCTGAGTAGAATTTATTAGCTCATTTTCTAATTGATCTAATGATTTAATAAAGACCGAATCATGATCGAGGACTGCTTTAACCTGTTGTCTAGAAACTAAATCGGCAACAATTAAAAGAGTCCTCGACATAATGGCTATCCTTTCATCATATCAAAGAATTCACGATTAGTTTTCGATGAATTCATTTTATCTTGTAACCATTCCATTGTAGCAATCACATCAAGTGGTGCTAAAACTTTTCGAAGCAAGATGCTCTTATGAAAAGTATCGGGATCAAGTAATAATTCTTCTTTTCGCGTAGCAGACTTACTAACATCCACTGCCGGATATAGACGTCTTTCTGCCAAGCGACGATCTAGAACTAATTCCATGTTACCAGTACCTTTGAATTCTTCAAAAATTACTTCATCCATTCGTGAACCAGTATCAATTAAAGCAGTACCAATAATTGTTAAGCTACCACCATCTTCAATCTTTCTAGCAGCACCAAAAAATCTTTTTGGTTTTTGCAGAGCGTTGGAATCAACACCCCCTGAAAGCACTTTGCCACTGGCCGGAGCAACAGTGTTATAAGCACGTGCTAAACGTGTGATTGAATCTAAAAGAATAATCACATCCTTACCATGTTCAACTAAGCGCTTAGCTTTTTCGATTACCATTTCAGCAACCTGTACGTGACGTGTAGCAGGTTCATCAAAAGTAGAACTAACTACTTCACCTTTCACTGAACGTTGCATGTCTGTTACTTCCTCAGGACGTTCATCAATAAGTAAGACAATGATATAGGCGTCGGGATGATTTTCAGAAATAGACTGTGCTAAATCTTTTAACAAAACAGTTTTACCAGCTTTTGGTGGAGCAACGATTAATGCTCTCTGTCCTTTACCAATCGGAGCAAAGATATCAATTATTCGCGAAGCTAAATTTGGAACCTTAGTTTCTAAGGTAAACTTTTCCATTGGGTGAATTGGAGTTAAGTTATCAAAGTGAACTTTCTTTTTTAAATTTTCGATTGGATCGTAGTTAACATTGTTAACTTTAAGTAGCGCAAAGTAACGCTCGCCTTCTCTTTGTCTTGGTGGACGAATCTGACCATCGACAGTATCCCCGGTCTTTAGTCCAAATCTTTTGATTTGGGCAGGGGAAACATAAATATCATCAGAGCCAGGAAGATAACTATAATCAGATGCTCTTAGGAAGCCATAGCCATCCTGTAGGCATTCGAGCACTCCAGTAGCATAAATAGCACCATTAGTTTCTGACTGGGCAGTCAAAATACCAAAAATCATATCTTGCTTGCGCATGGTGTTAGCACCTTCAACGCCCAGATCTTCGGCGATTTTTAGTAGTTCATCAGGCTTTTTAGCCTTTAATTCATTAAGATTCATATAACCTCAAAAAGTTTAATTGATAGCTGTCAATCTAACTCCAACATTTAAGAAAGGAATTTTTTGACGACTATTGCTGTTGTTTTCGCAAATCAAACTAAAAATATTTTAGCTTAAAATTATCGTACTTAATTTAAATTAATATTTGGTAAATATAAATTTTGAGCAAATACGATTTGCTTATTATCTAATAGGAAAAATAAAAAGATTAATATTTTATGATTTCTTGCAAAAAATTAGGATTTATTTTTTTCTATTTGAAAGATTTCCGCGATGTTTTGACAGCAGAAAAAGGATGTCAGGATTAACGTGACAGCTGCAATCTACCATAACTTTAGTCACTGTCAATAGTGAAGATTTAAACAGTTCTTGGTTCATTTAACTTGACTGCAGCTACAAGGCGCAAATAATTTGGTGTTAGATTAGAGACCGCATTAACAGAAAACTCTGGAAGATTAAGTGGGTTTAACTTGTTAATTTTTATTAGATTAGCACTTAAAGAAAATGGAATTTGAGAGCTTATTTGATTTAACAAAGTGATTGACTCAGATGCATATATTTTTAAATCTGAGGGTAATAGGCTTAAATCCACTAATTTTTGGGATAATATATCTGCTAAATACTGCAATTCTATGATCTGTTCAGGCCAGACAGACAGTAATCGATTGCCGACAAATTGATAAATGCCAGCAAAATATTCCCCTCTTCTAGCATCTACAAGTACTACTTGTAATCCCTCAGAAAGATCTAAATTGGTAGCTGCTTGTAGACTAGAGATCTGAGCAACAGGAATTTTTAGAGCAACTGCTAATCCGGCAACAAAAGAGTAACCAATCCTAAGACCTGTAAAAGAACCAGGACCTGCGCCTAGAATGATACTTTCCAAGTCCTTAATTTTGATCTGACTTTTAAGTAACAGCTGATCTAATAATAAAGATAAGGTTTCAATATGACTGTTAGGATTCTTGGCTTCGATACTAACTATCGTTCCATCAGACTTACCAATACTCAACGAAGCAATCGGCGAACTAGTATCTACTGCTAAGACTGCCATTTAGTTCACAACTAAGCGAAAGAGATCATTACCAATTGCAAATATCATTAAAGAAAGTAATAAAAATAATCCGAGCTGATTAGCGTAATCCATGAATTTTTTATTTAAGCGTCCCCCATTAATTGCTTCTAATAAAAACATCAACAAGTGACCACCATCTAATACCGGGATAGGTAGTAAATTAAGAACAGCTAGTGAGATGCTAATAAAGGAGACAAACATTAGTAATCTCTCCATTCCTCGCTCCGAAGATTTTACTGTCTCTTGAACGATTGTGATTGGTCCACCAATATGCTTAGCTGAGATTGCTCCCGAGACTAAGTACCAAACACTTTTAAGTGAGATCCATGAAGTATAATATACCTGATAAGTACTAGCTTTAACTGCCTCAATCAGCCCAATCTGCTCCTTATCGAATGAAGCTTGAATCCCAATTAAATAGCGAGTTTTGGGATTCTTTTCACCACTAACCAACTGCATTTCAGTGCTCTCCATTTTGGGAGTTAGTGTTAAGGACAAATCTTGCTTAGCACCATTTTCTTCGCGAACCAGTTCAACTAGAACCGGATTCTCTTTGGCAAGTTTTATATCAGCGACAAGATCTTCCCAAGTAACTACCTTTTTACCATCGATTGACTTAATAACATCACCAACTTTAATTCCTGCATCTTCCGCTGGATATCCAGGAATTATTTCACCAATTCGGGGTTCATTACTTGGCTTGCTAGCACCAAAAATAATATAAACACTAAAAATTAAGACCCAAGCCAAAATAAAGTTAAAAAGTGGTCCGGCAAAAACAATTGAACTTCTAGCTAAAATTCCTTTCTCAAAGAACCACCTGCTGCGATCTTCTAAGATTTCTTTTTCAATCGGACCAACTGCTTGGATCAGGAATGGATCTACTTCTGTTTTATTAAAATCTTCACCTTCTTCTTTGTAATATTTATTATAGTCGTCACCTGCCATGCGTACATAACCACCCAGGGGAATTAAACGCAGGGCATAATTTGTAGTACCTACTTTCTTTTGCCAAATCACAGGGCCAAAACCGACAGCAAATTCTAAGACAGTTACTTTATTCCATTTAGCAAATAGAAAATGTCCTAACTCATGAATAAAAACTAGAATACTAAGTACTAGTAGGGCTAAAAGAATCTTAAAAATGAAAGCTAAAATCATACGTAAAAATTATCAAAAATTAAAACTATTGGCGCAGCCATTAGCAAGCCATCAATCCGATCTAATATTCCACCATGTCCGGGTAATAATTGTGAACTATCCTTAAAACCTGAATTGCGCTTTAGATAGGACTCAATTAAATCACCAAAAATTGCAAAAATTACTACCAAACTTACCAGCAACGTTTGTACTGCTAAATTGAAATTTGGGTAGACAAACCTTAAAAGATACACTCCAATCGCAACTGCAATTAACACCCCACCCCACATACCACCAATTGTTTTATTGGGCGAAATGGCCATTGCCAGAGGTGTCTTGCCATATTTTTTCCCAATAAAATAGGCACAAGAATCGTTAAGAGCTACTACTAGAATAAGCCAGAGAATAGCTGGAATATCTCGTTCAATAATAATTAAGTGTAATAAACTTAAGAGTCCATTAATTATTATAAATGCCGGAAATAAGAATCGATAAAGATTATTTGTTAAATACAAATTTTCTCGACCTATAACCATTCCATAACAACAGAAAAATCCAGCGGTAAATAATAGAACCATCCCCATTGGTAAATAGGCTTCGAAATAATAGTTGTTAATTAGAAAAGCAAATAGCGGTAAACTAAAAAAGAACAGAAAAGTATACTTTGAAATAGTGCGATGAACAGCGGCAGAACCTAATTGAGCCAATTCGGTGATGGCCAAAAAAGTAAAACCAGAAAATGCTAAGCAGGAAAGAAATGGCAGATAAAGCAAATCCGTTTTTAAAAGGAATAATAAAAACAGAAAGACAATTGCCATAATAACGGCAGTAATAATTCTAGTTTTTAATTGAATAGTGATCATTAATATTAATAAATAGAATAACAAACTAAGTTAATTATTCAGTCATTGTATAACTCGACACAGAAAAGCTTCTCTAAACGATTCGAAAGTGATCGAAGGTCGAATTAAAAAACTTAGCAAAAACCCAAGTGCTTCCTTCTCTCCTTTTGCAACAAACTAGAACTTGTAGTTTTAGTCCTAAACTCGCTGCCGTTCCAAGAGGTGAAAATAAATACGACGAGTATTTTGTTAAGTTTTTTTTAATTCGTGATCAGCCAAAAGCTAAGCGTTTAAACTTTACCAAAACGTCTCTGACGTCTGTTATACTCTACAATACATCTTCGGAAAACATCAGGGGTAAAATCTGGCCATAATTCAGGAACAAAAATGAATTCCGCATAAGATAATTGCCAAAGTAGAAAATTAGATAATCGTTGTTCGTTGCTTGTTCTAATTAGCAATTCTGGATCTGGCCAATCTTTAGTATAGAGCTCCTTAGAGAATAAATCCTCGTTAATTTCAGAAATAGCAACGTCTCCGGCTTTAACTTGGCCGGCAATCTTTTGAACAGTATTAACAATCTCCTGACGCCCCCCATAAGAAAGTGCCAAAATCAGCTCCATTTCCTTTAAATGCTTAGTTGACTCTTCGGATTTAGCGATTAATTTTTGTAACTTTTCAGGCATACTGGAAAGATCGCCTATTGTTCTAAGCCGGACGCCCTGCTCAATGAAATTCTTAAGTTCAGAACTTAAATAAATTTCTAGTAATTTCATCAGGGCTGCTATTTCGATTGCGGGTCGATTCCAATTTTCAGAGGAGAAGGTGTAGAGCGTCAAATACTTAATACCTAATTCACGCGCTTCTTTTACCAGAGTTTTAACGGCCTTGGCCCCTTGAGTATGACCTTCATACCTAGCCATGCCTCTTGCTTTTGCCCAGCGACCATTACCGTCCATGATAATGGCAATATGCTGAGGAATATTAGTGATTGTGAATTGATCTTGGTGCAATGAATCTTGTATTAAATTTCAAATTAAAAGTGGTTAATCAAAGCTAATGCAAATCTTGGATTCTTGATTCGCATTGCTAAAAACAACATCAATAGTTAACCCAACAAGAATTCAGAAAAACTTTTTAAAATTTCTTCTTGGGTTTACTATAATTAAACTGCCATTATCTCGACTTCTTTTTCTTTCATCAGAAGATCGATATCTTTTATACATTGATCAGTTAGTTTTTGAACTTCATTCTCGCCACGTTTGCAATCATCTTCGTTAATTGATTTATCATCTTTTAATTTTTTAAGAGTGTCATTAGCATCACGACGATAATTCCTAATAACAATCTTACTTTCTTCGGCAGTTTTGCCTAAGCCTTTAACAATATCTTTACGACGCTCTTCCGTTAATGCTGGAACTGGTACTCGAATCATACTTCCATCACGTGCTGGGTTAAGTCCCAGGCCCGCTTGTTGAATTGCCTTTTCTACGGCATCTAGTGCACTTGAATCATAAACTTGAACCGTAATCATTCGAGGTTCGGGAACGTTAATTAAGCCTAACTGAATTAGAGGAGTGGAGGAACCATAGTAGTCCACATAAACTCCTTCCAGCATTCCAGAAGTCGCTCGACCTGTTCTAACTTTTACTAGTTCGTGCTTTAAGTGGTCGAGAGTTTTTTTACAGTTTGCTTGAAATGTACTGATTGTTGTTTTCATAATTCACTCCTAAAAAATCTTAGCTGTTTAGCCGGCGAATCTTGAATTAAAAACGATTAGGCCCAACGCTTACAAAAGTTGATACCGACTTATTAACTTACGTAGGTTCCAACTTGCTCACCTACAATCACAGCTTTTAAAGCACCTTCCGATAATACATTAAAAACAATTATTGGTAACTTATTATCCATACAAAGTGAAATTGCTGTGGAGTCCATCACCTTTAAACCTTTTTGTAAAACTTCCATAAAACTCACGCTTTGGTAAGCCACGGCATCAGGATGTAATACCGGATCCTTGTCGTAAATCGCATCAACTTTAGTACCCTTAAGAAGGATTTCAGCACTCATTTCCATGGCACGAAGACTGGCAGCAGTATCTGTTGTGAAATAAGGATTACCAGTACCAGAGGCAAAAATGATCACCCGATTTTTCTCCATGTGTCTCATGGCCCGACGACGAATGTAGGGCTCAGCAACTTCTGGCATGTTAATAGCTGACATTACTCTCGTGTAAACGCCATTTTTTTCTAGAATATCTTGGAGGGCTAAGGCATTGATGGCAGTTGCTAACATTCCCATGTAGTCACCAGAAACTCGGTCCAAACCTTTGGCTCCTGCTTGAACTCCGCGGAAGATATTGCCGCCTCCAATTACAATGCAAAGTTGCACCCCTAAATCAACGACACTCTTAATTTCACGAACAAGTTGCGTAATTACTTCAGAGGAGATTCCATGCCCATCAGTACCCGCTAAAATTTCACCACTAAGTTTTAATAAAACACGACGATATTTTACGGGCTGATACATAGATTCTTATAATTAAAAATAAGGTTAGCAAACGCTAGTCTCATTATTGGGATTGTTGCAAAGTGCCTAACGAAACAACAGCTTTGCAACAACCTGAAGCTAACTAAACTAGCAATTAAACGCCAGCAAGTGTTGCTTGAACTTCTGCGGCTAAGTCTGTTACTTCTTTCTCAATCCCTTCACCGACTTCAAAAACGGCAAAGCGACGAACAGTAACTTTCTCACCTACTTTAGCGCTCAAATTTTCTACTAACTGAGCAATAGTTAATTTTCCAGAATCATCTTTGACATAAGGCTGATGAACTAAACAGTTATCTTCGTAGAACTTACGAAGCTTACCTGCCGTAATTTTCTCAGCCATATCTTTTTGATTTTCTTTTAAACTATCAAAAACTAATTGTTTTTCTTTTTCAATGATCGCTTCTGGAATATCAGATTCTTGTAAGTAGGCAGGTTTCATTGCCGCAACATGCATGGCTATACCTTTAGCACAATCTTGGAATTCATCTCCGCGAGCTACGAAATCTGTTTCACAGTTTAGTTCAACAATCGCAGCGATCTGTCCACCAGCATGAAGGTACATACCAATAAAACCTTCAGCGGCAACTTTACCGGCACGTTTTGTAACGCTTTTTAAGCCCATCTTGCGAAGTGCTTCGATTGCTTTTTCTTGATCGCCATTAGCTTCTTGTAAAGCTTTCTTGCAATCCATCATTCCAGCACCAGTAATCTCTCTTAAATTTTTTACATCAGAGGCTTTAATTTCAGTCATTTTCTATCCTAATAATCTTAAGACCCTCCGCTTATTATTTTTGAAAATAATAAATATAAACTAGGAGGGTCTGGTGTTTTTTTCTACGGCAAAAAATGGCAAAGCCATTATTGCGCTCGCCCAACCTAATTCAGTTTTGTCAAAACTGAATTAGGTTGGGTTCATTTTTATCCAGGAAATTCTCTGGATCTAATTTGAGACTGAGCGAATGCCCAGTCTCAATCCACAATCTTTATAAGATTGCTTATGCTTGTGGCTGAATTTCTACAGCAACAAAACCATCTTTCTTAGTCGCTTCCGGCTTCCCTTCTTGGCCACGAGCTTTTGGGTTAAAGCTTAAACGTCCAAGAGCGATTTGATCAGCAACAGCGTTAGTGAATAATTCAATTGCCCGACGAGAATCATCATTGGTTGGAATTGGAAAATCAATCAGTGATGGATCGGCGTTGGTATCTACTAAAGCAATAACTGGAACTCCCAATTTACGAGCTTCTTCAACTGCAATAGAATCACGACTAACGTCAACAACAAAGATAAAATCAGGAACGCGTTTCATGTCACGAACACCAGCTAAGTTGACTGCAATTTTATCAATCTTGCGAGTGATTTGTAATTTTTCTTTCTTACCAATTTTAATATCAGAACCCGGCTCATCTGCTTTTTTTAACAATACTTCTAAACGATCCATCTTAGAAATTGAGCGACGAATAGTTTCGAAGTTAGTTAAAGTTCCTCCCAACCAACGGTTGTTGATATAATAAGCACCACAGCGAGTTGCAGCTTCTTGAACAGCACCACGAGCTTGTTCTTTAGTTCCAACAAACATAAATGTGGCACCACGTGAAGCAGCTTTCTTAATCATTGGAGCAGTCTTAGCCCAATAGTTAACAGTCAAATCTAAATTGATTACGTGAACATCACCTTTTTTACCATAAATGTATGGTAACATTTTAGGGTTCCAACGATCTACTTTATGTCCAAAATGAGCTCCAGACTCAAGTAGCGTTTCTAGTGTTACTTCAACCGGAGAATATTCAGGTTTTTCAGCAACAGCTTCAATTGTTTCGTTTGTTTCGTTATTTTCAGTCATTATTTTTCCTTAGTTTATTCCTCCCTTTCACATTGATACCTAAGAATTAGGCACAACTAAGTTGTTTGAAAGGTGTGTAAATTTTGCGAAATGATAGCAATTATTGAGTTTTTTGGCAAATAACAACTGAAGATTTACCAATGAATGCTTAGGTAATTATCTGTCACTAGGACAAGAGATTCGTTTGTCAGTCAACCAATTAATGCGCTAATAAAATAAACTAACAAAGAATCCCTTGCACTAAAGACTAAATCTTTATTTACAACGCTAACTGCCTAAAACTATTGAGCAAAATGGATCATCTGATTTGCCCTCCTTAAACGACGAACGTAATTATCATCTCCTGTGTTAAATCTTTGCCTGGAAACTTCGGTGACCAATGATTTTACCAAAGTCTTGATACCTGTAACTTCTAGTGATTCTGATAGCTTCTTTGTGCTTAAAAGGCTGCTAATATCCTTACACAATAATATCTCGAGTTCTCTAAATATCTGCTCTCTGGCATATTCGCTCTGTGCTTGTTTGATTCTTTGGGAGATTTCTCTTAATTGTTTTTCCAGACGCATTTGATAACAGAGTGGGTCTGTAACTAGTAATTTGATTTGACGGAGGGTAAATTTCACGGAATTCAACCTAATATTTAAAAACCTTTACGACACAAGAAGCATTCAAAATAAGCCCCTAAAAAATATTATGATTTAATTTTACAAAGTTGTTGCATGATCCCAAAAGAAACTAGATTTCCTTAGTCAAAAGAAACTTATTCTGATTAACTAAAGCATCTTTTTCTACTTGGCACTTATAATTATTAGTCAGTAATAGCTTGAGCATTCGAGGGAAATCCTGACTAGTTTTGACCGTTATTAACTTAAAATTCGCATTTTTTGCCCAATTTTCCTGGTATTCTAATAAGGCCTGAGCAAAGCCTCTACCTCTAAATTCAGTTATAATTGCGTCTAACCAGATATAGAACTCTGTTTCACTTTTGGCATTTCCAACCTTATAACCTACGGCCTGTGAGTCTACTGTCAAAACTAATATTAATGATCTATTACCATGAGCCCGCCGTTTAAATTCCTCGGGAGAAGGTCGCTCGTAAAACTCAGGAATTAATTTCTCAATCTCTAAAATTTCCTGACATGTTGCAGTTCAAATTTGAAATTCGGCTTTCTTCCTGCGGGTATTAGATGATTGTCCGAGCAAAAATTTCATCAACAAATGCTAAGTGGCGTTTCAAATCAAAGATTTCTTTAATTTTATCAGCTGAAATTTTGGCACTAATTGTGTTATCAGCCTCAACCCGTTCTTGTAATGTCTTACCACCTTGCCAAGCAGCTAATGCATGTTCCTGAACCATTTTATATGATTGTTCTCTAGTAAATCCAGCATCTACTAAAGCCAGTAGAAGCGTACCTGAAAAAACACAGCCTCTAGTTAGTTCCAGATTAACTTTTACCTGCTCTGGAAAAACAACTAAGTTATCAATTAGTCCGCGAAACCGCTCTAACATAAAATCCAGCGTAACACAGGCGTCAGGAGCTATGATCCTTTCCACGGAAGAATGACTAATGTCACGTTCATGCCAAAGAGCAATATTTTCCATTGCAGTAGAGGCATAACCACGAATGACACGAGCAAGGCCAGTTAAATTTTCAGTCAAAATTGGATTCATCTTATGAGGCATTGCCGACGATCCCTTTTGCCCAGGTGTAAACTTTTCGGCAATTTCTCGAACTTCCGTTCTTTGCAGGTGACGAACTTCCACACAAAATCTTTCCATCGCTGAAGCAATCATCGCCAGTGAATGAAAAAAATCAGCATGTCGATCGCGATGAACGATCTGACTAGGAACAGTTTCCGCGGTTAGTCCAAGTTTTTCGAAAACAAACTGTTCTACTTTAGGTTGAATGGAAGCGTATGTTCCAACAGCCCCAGCAATTTTACCAACACTTACATTCTTTAATGCTCTTAAAAACCCTTCTCGAGTTCTTTTCAATTCAGCATAACAAGACAAGAATTTCAAACCAAAGCTAGTCGGCTCAGCATGAATTCCATGGCTGCGACCAATTGTTGGTAAATATTTAAACTCTTCAGCTCTTTTTAATAAAGAATCAGTCACGCGATCTAATCCTGCTAGTAATATTTCCCCAGCTTGTTTTAGTTGAATGGCGAAGGATGTATCTAGTAAGTCACTTGATGTCATTCCACGGTGTAAGTAGCGGGCATCTTCTCCTGCTATTTCCGCTACGTTTGTAAGAAACGCAATAACATCATGCTTAACTTCTAATTCGATTTCGGCAACTCGCTCAATATTAAAAGCACCCTTTTCACGAACAGTCTTTAGTGCTTGCTCGGGAGCAAGTCCATATTTGACCATTCCTTCTAGTGCTAAAGTTTCAACATCTAACCAAATTTGATAACGATTTTGATCGCTCCAGATTTTGACCATCTCCGGTCTTGAATAACGTGGAATCATGTTAATTAATCCTTAAAAGTGTTAACGCTCGACCAAGGGCGAACTGGAATTAAGAAAATTCGACCTTCGCTCAAGCACTAATTGTTTATTGAAGATATAAGCTTACGACCAAGCGCAGCGCTTACTTAAATTTATATCTTAAAATCATTGATTTTCCGGCACGCTTTATTTCAATAAAGGCATCTTTTTGATTCGGAATAATCTGTAAATATGTCCAAAAAACTCCTTGCTCTGGAACAATATAGCCATTGGCCGCAACAAGAATATCTACATTCCTTAAGCCTAGTAAATCATAAAGACTACCGGGCTGAATGCCAAACAAACGATATTCTTTAACACCATTTTGGGACTCGCGTGTAAAAACCTCAACCATTCTTGCTTTAGTATAACTCCCCCCACCATGTATAACTTGCTGATACATTTTCTTATCAACCTCCACAAGCTCTTCCTGAATCGATTCACCTTTTGGACGAACCTGATCAATCTTTAGTCCTTCCCCACTTTGAGTTGAGCTACAAGCTGAGCAAAGTAAGATCAGCAAAAATAAAAATAACTTACTTTTTTGAGACATAATTGTTTAGCGTTTGTAAAATAATTCGATTTAACTTCATTCTTTCGGCAATTAAAATTGAAGACAAAGATTGATATGTTTCCTCCTGGATTTGATTAACTGTAAAATAGTCAATTTTGTCTAAATTATCAAAGAATAATTGATACTCCATATTCGCCGTATTAAGTCTAGTTGTTAATTCCTCCTGAGTTACGGTATCACGACCTTTCATCCGATCAATTAATTCCTGTTGATTTGGAACAGCAATAAAAATAATTACCGTATTTTTAGGGTAATGCTTTTTAAGATTAAAAGCCCCTTGAATATCAATATCAAAAACTAAGTCATATTTCTGAGCAAATGCATTTTCAATCGTACTGCGACGGGTACCATAAAAATTGCCATGAATTTCTTCATATTCAAATAATAAATCTGCCTTGATTAAACCTTGAAACTCACTTGCGGAGACAAATTCCCGAGTTTCTCCATCTACTTCTAGCGAGCGTGGAGTTCGCGTAGTAACCGATACAGAATTTTTTAAATTATCAGGAAAGTTTTTTATTAGTCTTTGTAAATTAGTAGTTTTGCCACTACCGGCAGGACCAATTAAACATAAAATTAATGGTTCACGCATTAGATTTATTCGATATTAAAACTTTGTTCTCTGATTTTTTCAATTTCCAGTTTAGCACTAACAACGGCTGTTTGGATTTCAGCTGAAGGAACTTTCGAACTGATCGTATTAAATTCACGTCCCAACTCCTGAGCTAAAAATTCAATTTTCTTACCAGAACTGGCACCTTTTAATTCTGCTTCTAAACTTGCTAGATGAACAGCAATTCGGTTAATTTCTTCGGTAATATCACTTCGCTCAATTCGCCAAGCAACTTCTTGTTCCATTCTTTCCGAAGTGAAATCAAGTTGCAAAAATAAATTCTTAATTTTTACTAATAAATCTTGCGCCAAGCTTGCGACTAAAGAGGAACGCTGCACCTCAATTATCTTCCAAATATTTTTGAGATTCTCATGATGCTGACTAACCACTCTAATTAAGGCTTCGCCTTCAATACTCCGAGATTCAAGCAGTTGATTTAGTGCTTCTGTTAAGACTTCAGTGATCAGCGCTTTTTCTTCTTCTGAAATATCTACTTTTGATTTATTAGAAAAAAGATCGTTTTGATTTAAAATAAACGTTGATAATTGTGTAACATCAAGTTGTTTAGAATCAACATTTAAATTTTTAAACACGCCTTGAATGGCTTCCCAATAATTTTTAAACAGTTCTAAATTAATTTGTGGCTTAGTATTACTTTGAGATGAAGTGCGACGAATAAAAACATCTACACGACCACGCTGGAGTCGCTGCTTAAGAAGATTTCTTAAATCTAATTCTAAGAAACTATACTCGTTTGGATATTTTAAATTAAGATCTAGATAGCGACTATTTACAGATTTAATTTCAATCGATATTCCAAGCTCGCCTGCTTGTTTTTCGACCTGGCCATACCCAGTCATACTGTAAAATTTGGGAGTAGATTTACTCATTAATTTTTTGAATAGTAATAATTAAGTTCGTTCTGCAGAGCGTCTAAATCAACGGCAATTGTTCCGACCTCCGAAACGACATAGGCCGCTGCAAAGTTTGCAAAAGACATCGCTAATTCAATCGAAGAACCAGTTGCAACTGATGTTGTAAAACAAGAAACAACGGCATCTCCGGCACCACTAACATCAAAGACTTTACGAGCTAAGGTCGAAGAGTGGATACCTTGTGGATTGTCACTATTATAAAAAAGTAAGCCATCTCCTCCAAGAGATAACAAAACTGAATCAACTGAAAGTTTTTCCTGAATGATTCGAGCTGCTTTTAAGGCCTGCTCTAAGTTATTGATTTTAAAATCTGCAATTGACTCGGCTTCTTTTCTATTAGGCTTGACTATATTTAGACCGCGATAAAAGTTACGATTAGCCGGTTTAGGATCGACCATGATCGGCTTGTGGTTAAAGGTACAATTATGTTTTTTTCTAAGGCCAGCAAAAAAATCTAATATACTTGGCGTTAGAACTCCTTTGGCATAATCCGAGATAATAATCGCCGAATAACTCTCAAAATTTTGAGCGATATAATCTTTCATGCGGTCTTCTATTTTAGCAACTATTGGAGCACGGTTTTCTTCATCAATTCGAATGACTTGTTGACCGCGGGCAATTACTCGTTTTTTTGTTGTTGTTGGCCGCTCAGAACTTACTAAAACTCCAGTTGCGTCAACGTTCATTCGTTTTAAACGATCTACAACCTTTTCTCCATAAAAGTCTGCCCCAACAACTCCAACTAAACTTACCTGACAGCCTAAATTTACTAGATTATTTACAACATTCCCAGCACCACCTAAACGCTCCTCTTTTTTCTCAACTTCAACCACAATCACCGGAGATTCTTCTGAAACTCGACCAGTATCCCCCCAGACGTAGCGATCTAACATAATATCTCCAACCACTAATACTTTCTGATTTTCGATTTTATTTCTAATATTGGCAAAGTCCGCTAATGAGATGACCATAATAATTATTAATTAGTGATTATATAGTGAGTCCAAAAAATTAATTACTTTAAAAACTAACGATTTTGCTTGGACTCACTATTTATGTTGTTTTTAGCTATGCAAACTTGGATAAATCCAAGATTTGCATTAGCCGTAATGACTCTTTTTAATTTACTAA
>JBGSMD010000035.1:0-4824 GCA_041740355.1 Bdellovibrionota bacterium | reverse complement strand
CAGACGTAGCCTTCTTGTCCGCCATAGCTTTAGCGGAGGAGGGGGCGAAGTCTGAAGCCAAGTTACGCCGTAAAAGACAAAACTTAAACTCACCGCCTATTTGCGTAGGGTTTAGTATTGTTCTCTACGGCAAAACCTGTCGGCAATAGGTTTTTGCTCGCCGGGACTCGTTACACTCGCTCCCCCTTCGGGACACCTTTCTTTTCATTTTTTATCAAAAATGAAAAGCGGTGAGTATATTTAAGCACTATATGATATTGTTATTGCGGCATGAAATTGGATAAATCCAATATTAATGCTCGCCGTAAATTCGGTTATTTCGATAAGGATTTTTGAAATTTACTATAAAAATATGGAAATTAGAGATTTAGAATTAGTTAGAAAATTTTATCAAGAACTTGGTGCAAAGGTTCAAAATGCTAAAGATTATTTTGGTCGTCCCTTAACACTGACAGAGAAGATTTTATTTTCTCATATCGCCGAGTTTCCTAAGACTCAACCAGTTCGTGGTGAAGATACGCTTAACTTTCAACCGGATCGTGTGGCAATGCAAGATGCTACAGCGCAAATGGCAATGTTGCAGTTTATGACTACTAACCTTAAGTCATCTAAGGTCCCAGCAACAATTCATTGCGATCATTTAATTCGTGCACACTCTGGTTCCACAAATGACTTATTAAAATCGATTGATGAAAATGCCGAAGTTTATGAATTCTTAAGAACAGCGGCCGAAAAATACCAAGTTGGATTTTGGAAGCCAGGATCAGGAATTATTCACCAAGTAGTTCTTGAACAGTATGCTTTTCCAGGTGGTATGATGGTGGGAACTGATTCGCATACGCCAAATGCTGGTGGTCTTGGAATGTTAGCAATCGGAGTCGGTGGGGCAGATGCCGTAGACGTGATGTCTGGAATACCTTGGGGATTATTAAATCCTAAAATTGTCGGTGTACATTTAAAAGGAAAATTATCTGGCTGGGCTTCACCAAAAGATATTATTTTAAAAGTTGCTGGCATCCTTACGGTACAAGGTGGAACTGGTAAGATTATTGAATATTTTGGAGAAGGTGCTGAGAGTTTAAGTTGCACTGGTAAAGCTACGATTACCAACATGGGAGCAGAGCTCGGAGCAACAACTTCTGTCTTTCCCTACGATCAAAAAATGTCCGCTTATTTAAAACTTACAGAGCGGGAAGAAGTAGCTAGGCTTGCTGATAATAATTTAGCAAATCTATCACCAGACCCAGAAGTATTAAGGGAGCCAGCTAAGTACTATGATCGCCTAGTAGAGATTGATTTAACAACACTAGAGCCAGCTTGGGTTGGTCCTCACACCCCAGATCTTTATCGAACAGTTTCGGAAATGTCAGCTGCTGTAAAAGCTGAGGATTATCCCAATGATATCCGTTTTGCTTTGATTGGTAGCTGCACTAATTCTTCTTATGAGGATATTTCTAAAGCTGCAAGTGTTGCTAAACAAGCATTGGACGCTGGTTTAACTGCAAAAATTCCACTGATGGTAACCCCAGGTAGCGATCAGGTTTTCCAGACCATTAAGCGTGATGGAATGATGGAAGTCCTAAACCAAGCTGGAGCAACAGTACTAGCAAATGCTTGTGGACCGTGTATAGGACAATGGCAAAGAGAGGATATTAAACCAGGAGAAAAAAATACGATTATTACCAGCTATAATCGTAATTTCAAAAAAAGAAATGATGGCAATGAAGAAACTATGGCCTTTATCGGATCACCAGAATTAGTGACTGCCATGACTTTTAGTGGTCAGTTATCTTTTAATCCTGTCACCGATGAAATTAAAAAAGCTGATGGTTCAGTATTTAAATTCTCAGTGCCGGTTGGACAAGAGCTACCACCAAAAGGATTTATGCTCAGTAAGGAAGGTTACATTGCACCACTAGTTGATTCAAAAATTCAAGTAGTAATCGATCCAAAGAGCGATCGTTTGGCATTCTTGGAAAGATTTTCGGCTTGGGATGGTAATGATTATTATGATTTAGTCTTATTATTAAAAGCTAAAGGAAAATGTACAACGGATCATATTTCTCAAGCAGGTCCCTGGCTTAAGTATCGCGGGCACTTAGAAAATATAGCTAAAAATACCTATCTCAGCGCTGTCAATGCTTTTACTAATGAAACTGGTATTGGGGTGAATGTTCTAACAGGACAAGGTGGATCTACTTTTCCAGAGATTGGTTTTCAGTATCGAGCCGCTAAACAAGGTTGGATAGTCGTTGCTGATGAGAACTATGGAGAAGGATCTTCTAGGGAACACGCCGCAATGCAACCACGCTTTTTAGGATGTAAGGCTGTTATTGCTAAGAGTTTTGCTCGAATTGCTGAAACCAATTTAAAAAAACAAGGGGTACTTCCCTTAACATTTGCCAGTGGCAAAGACTATGATTTAATTCCTGCCGATGCTCGTTTTGATATTATTGGCTTAACTGAACTTCAACCTGAATCTAAAATTACTTTGGTAGTAAAAAAAGTTGACGGCTCACAGGTAAGTTGTATTCTGAACAATACTCTAACAGCGGAGCAGGTGGAGTGGTTTAAAGCCGGTGCTGCTCTGAATTATGTATAACAACCTAGGAGTTGTAATTAGCTAAGTGACATAATTCTTATTTGTTATTGATTCTTGCCAACTTGGTTGCACCAAGATTGGCAAAAATATAGTGTCTAGGTAGTCGTTTTTATCAGAAGTTCAGAGAATGAAATTTTTGTTTGCAACTCAATGGCAAATTGAGTGCAAAGTATTAGTGAAGTGTTTTTCGTAAAAAATTAGTATGAAAATATATTTAGATTTGGTTCGAGATGTTTTAGAAAATGGCAAACCTCAAGATTCTGATTTTAGATCGGATCGAACAGGAGTGGGGACCTATTCTGTTTTTGGCCGACAGTTAAGATTTAATTTGGCGGATGGGTTTCCATTACTTACAACTAAAAAGGTTCACCTCAAATCAATTATCCATGAATTAATCTGGTTCTTAAACGGAGATACCAACGTTAAGTATTTAAACGATCAGGGTGTATCTATTTGGGACGAATGGGCTGATAAAAATGGTGAGCTTGGTCCAGTGTATGGTAAACAATGGCGTAATTGGGAAGGTCCAACAGGGAAGACAGATCAAATTCAAAGATCAATTAATCTATTAAAAAATGATCCATTTAGTCGTAGAAATATTATCCTTGGTTTTAATCCTTCCGATCAACCAAAAGTTGCACCCCAAGGTTGTCATACTTTGATTCAATTATATCTAACCGGCGATAAACTGAGCATGCAATTATACCAGCGTTCGGCTGATTTAATGTTGGGTGTTCCTTTTAACATTGCTAGCTATGCTTTATTGCTAAAGATGATTGCGCAAGTGACAGGATATAAAGCGCATGAATTTATCCATACTTTTGGCGATGTCCATATTTATTCTAATCACCTTGATGGAGTTCATGAGCAGTTAAAAAGAACCCCAAGGTCACTACCGGGGATAGAAATTAATCCTGATGTTAAAGATATTTTTAGTTTTAAATTCGAAGATTTCAAAATTACTGATTATTTTCCGGATCCGGCAATCAAATTTCCAATTGCAGTGTAACCATGGACTTAAATCCTTCACCAACAAAAAGAGAAGTTATTGCGATTGTTGCCTGCGATGAAGGACGTTTAATCGGAAAGGATAATAAGATTCCCTGGCATTTACCCGAGGATTTAAAACATTTCTCTAAATTGACTAATGGGCATAATGTTTTAATGGGGAGTAAGACCTATTTTTCTTTGCCGCCCAAGTTTTGCCCCCTCCCAAATAGAAAAAATTTTGTAATTAGTAGAAATCCTGCATCACTTGAGGCTGAATCAGGCATAACAGTTGTGGCTGATCCATTAGACTTTATTGAAAGGTTTAAAGCTGGAGAGGGTAGTTACGAATCTGAGCAACTGTGGATTATTGGTGGTGCTCAGATTTATGAATTAACTAGTCCACTTTGGGATCGGCTAGAGTTAACACTCGTTTTTGGTCAACATGATGGAGATGCTTACATCCCAGCTTACGAACAAAGCATGAAATTAGTTGCTCAAGAAGATTTTGAACGATTTAGTTTTAGAACATATGCCAAGCCCTGATATCTCACAAGAATTACAAACGCCTTATTTACTCAAAGATGAAGCTTTCTCTGGCTTAGCCACGTCGGAGCTTGGTATCGGGGCAGTCAGCGATCCTGAATTCGCACGTTTTCTAAGAGATCACACAGGAGGGGATCCTGTCGAAATTAGAGATCTGATCAGTCGTGCTTATATGCGAATGCCAATTTTAGGCTAATTAATTTAGTATATTCTTTTACATTTTCTTAATCCCTTGATATAAACTCTCAATCCTAAACTTACGCGATTATAGCTCAGCTGGATAGAGCAACTGGCTTCTCACCTAAGGCCAAAAAAGCTAGGCTTTAGTCCTTTTGGATGTTGTTGAGATTGAGAGAGGTAGAAGACTATTTTTCTGCATAATTCAACTAACTTTTTGGAAGGCCAAAAAAGCTTCGCTTTAGCTAAGCTTTTTTATCCTTCGGTTCTCGCTTTTGGTTTGATTTCGGTATAAAACATTTATCACTTACGCGATTATAGCTCAGCTGGATAGAGCAACTGGCTTCGAACCAGTAGGTCGGGGGTTCGAATCCCTCTGGTCGCATTTTTAATCTTTTCAAAAGCTTATATCGAATTCTATGAGATATAACTTTTAGAAAAGATTAAACCGCGTCGTAGCTCCGTAATATCTTCATAATTATTTGAAATATCTAGCGAAGACGGGTTAGCTG
>JBGSMD010000034.1:0-1504 GCA_041740355.1 Bdellovibrionota bacterium | reverse complement strand
GAAGTGTTTTTAATTTTATTGAAGTCCACTATAACCGTAAGCGCCGTCATTCAACGCTTGGCTACGTAAGCCCGGTGCGGTATGAGGAACTTACGAAAGTTGCTTAACTGTGTGTCCGAAAAATCCTGGGAAGATCACCTTGCATCAAATCTTCGATGCCTCCTTTAAACAATTGCCTTAATCCTTTTCTGTCGAGAGAATAGATACTGATGTTCTTTGAGTTGAGTCTTAGGGCCGTTTGACTGATGAATTCCTACCGCAAAATACTCCGTTTAATGAACTTCATTAATTTAAACCAAACCTTTGGAGTTGATGGTAGAAAATATGGACAAATTCAAAAGAAGAAGTTTACGTTAACTTTGGTAGGACCTTCATTCGATCACTTCTAGTTCAAAGTGGCCAGAACAAGTAGGCACCACACGGCTTTAACAACACATAGATAGCTACAAACAATTTTTAGTTGCGTCGAGATCATGCCTGAGCACTCCATCCAGCATACTCCAAAGTTCAGCAAAATAAATCTCCCCTGAATTAAAAGTTGTTGTAGGAGAATCGGCAGGAGGTTTACAAAGTCCGGTCGGAGGACCTTCGGGCGAACCCATTTTCATTGTCATCGGTGGGAAAAAACCTACGGTAATCTGATAGCTAGAATAGTTTATTTGAGCATTAAGAAAATATCCATCCTCGTTGACATTGGTTACATTATAGAAATAGGCATATCGCATTTTGCTGTTGCAATCGGTTACAGAAAAGCCAAGCGCGTTATTGCCGCAGGAAAAAACACCATTAACGTGACCATACCATATCGAAGCTGGAATACTTTCATTCTCAGCTTTATAGGATTTGGCTAAGGCGTCGAAAACTCTTAAATTTTGAGAAGCCTCAACTTGGATAGCTTTAATTTTAAAAAGTATATACTTGGGCATAACCATCAAAGACAATGTACTTAGGATCGATATCACCACCATAAGCTCAATGAGTGAAAATCCGTACTCAGATCGTGTATGCGCCTTGTTAATTATAATTCCCATGACTCTAATGTCGGCGAGCAATCATATATAATTATCCTAAACATTAATTCTAATAATTTCAGGCGGTTGAGGTTGGCGATTTATTATTTTTGGAACCCGCCCCATACAGTTTAATCCTTTTAAGGTTTTCCAGATCTCACAAGTAGGGGTGAGGGTTACAATTTTGTAACCACTACTAAGTAAATCTAATAATTACAGCGGTTTTTAGTTATGTAATTTTCTATTAAACCCGTTCATCGGACTTAGCCCCTTTGATATACGCTCCTTAGCTTTGTACTCAAATTTTTTGAGAGTCTCCATGGCTACGTGTCCGCCTGATTGGAGCAAAATTGCAGGGGATAGGCCCTATAAAGCCACTTTGACTTTTATATGTCAGCCACCAAATTCCCCAATCCACTCCCATACAATCACCAAATCACCATTAGCTTCATAATGGTAAATGATATTTTATGGTTTTGTAAACTAAATAGGCT
>JBGSMD010000033.1:0-14287 GCA_041740355.1 Bdellovibrionota bacterium | reverse complement strand
TTAATTTCACCACAGTTTCCTAATTGATTTACATGTTCATTCTGATTTTTAAGTTTTAGTTTGTACCATCCAGTCTTTTTAATTAATGCTTTCTTAGTATTACCTGAAAATCTTTGTGCTTTAGCTTCTAGGTTAAATTCTTTACCTCCGTTTACTGTAATTCTTAGTGGAATACTTTGATTGCCCTTAGAGAGTTCCCAGAAAATAGCAGTTGGATTAGTTGCTGTTAAAGTAATTTTACTAGAATTCCCAAGCAAACTACTTCTTACAAATTGAGGCTCAGCATTTACAGCACTGATAAATAATACAAAGCTTGTTAAATAAATTAGTATTTCTTTCATAAACATAACGTAAACGAGATTTAAGCTGCTAATTGATGTTCAATGATTTCATCTCTTCTCATTGCAACATGACTTAAAATTATACTTTTAATATTTGTTACATGATTTAGCTCTTCTAACTGGCAACAGATCCAGTTAAACGTCCATGGCCACTCTTTGTCATCTTCTCGCTCTTCAAAAAGCCATTTATTTGCCCTGTTACCTTCTCTTAACTCGGAATCAGTAAAATAGATATTTTCATAGATAAAAAGATAATCTGCGATTGCATTCTTAATAACGGCAATTAATAAGAGCTCTTCTGGAGTACACAAAAAGTTATCAGGGGGATCGTATTCAAATATTGGTGCTAATTTCTTTTCCTTCACGCTTCTTTCACAAAAAAATATTTGTTACCTAATCGTGAGAACAGTTGGGAAGTTGCTTATATTTTACTAATAATTTTATTACTGCTTATGCTAGCTATTCTATATTGCTTTTCTTAGATTTTCCCCATATCTTACTAATTAATTCAGATCATCACGCCTTTAGCAGTTGAGATTTTGACTATTTCTACTGGCTTATCAGTAAAACAATCCAACTCTAAAAAGTGTTCGGTTGTAGAGGTTTTATAAAATCCAATCTTTGGATAAACCTTATTATAAAAAAGATTCCGAAGACAATTAAGAAATGAAAATCAAGAAAATAAATCATATTAAAGAGTACAAGTCCTTTGTTGATTTTAATTGGTCAGAATTCTGCATTGATCAAGCTGGTGTTGAAAAATCTTTTTGTCCATATAATGTACTATTTGGTGAGAATGGAAGTGGTAAGAGTTCAATATGTGAAATTCTAAAAGACCTCTCTGATAATAGACCTTTCAGTAATAATTGTGACAAGCCAAATTCAATTCAATTAAAAGTTGATAATAACTTATATAACTATACTGCAAATGCTTGGGACAACTCATTGCCGCAAAATTCTATTTTATTTTTCGACCAAACTTTTATTGACGAAAACGTACATACAAATGGGGAAAGGAGTAATGAAAGAAATAAACATAGCCAAAATTCAGGCAAATTATTAATAGATCTTGATGCAGAAGCAAACAGGAAAAAGCAATCTGAAATAGATACGGCAAAGGCGTTAAAGGACTTTGAAGATACAAATACTATAAAATTAAATCAAACCTTTTTACCTAAAGACCTAGAAATATATGTTACTCATAACGAAAAGTCAGAAGCAGAATTAGTTGAATTAAAGGATGCTAATATTAGCAAACATAAAAATTCTTCGGATGATATTGAACAACTTAAGGTAAGAAAAAATCAAACATCAAATGTTGCTTCATTCACTCTTCCTGTTGAAGTAACACTTACAAAAGAGCTAGTTCCCATTTCAGAAATCCAGGAAATATTTACTCGTAAAATTGAAGATAACTCATCAAAAATTGCAAGCGAAAATTTAATAAAACATATCTCAAGACATAAGCAATTTATTGAAAAAGGTCTTCAAGTTATTGAATCCTCAGAAAATAAAGAGGAGTGTCCCTTTTGTTTGCAATCTTTAAAATCTCAAGAGGAAATAATAAATTCATATTCAGCATTTTTCAATCAAACCTACAAAGAACAGAAAGCCAAATATATTTCAGAGATTGAATTGATAAAATCTAGCTTAACTGACTTAAAAGAAGCTGTTTCTTTACTTCCAAGCAGGATAAATCATTCTTTCAACGTATTATCTGAATTTTGGACTAACTACAATGTTGGTAAGAATTTAGACGAAAATTCAACAGAAGTAGATACTTTAGAGGCGTTTAGAGAACGCTACCCCATAGAAGAGAAATTGAGCACTATTATAAATTGCTCAAAAGCCATTGACAATTTATTAGTTGCACTAGGAAATTTAAAAACTGTAGACAATAACGCTTATGATTTTAATAAGGACTACAGGGAAATTTCTACTCATTTAAACGATATTAAAATTGTAGTAGTTATCGCAACTGAATCATTAAAAAAATACACAGACAAGATCATTGCTTTTAAGGCAAGGTATTCAGACGTTGCAACTATCGACCAAGAAATTCAACAAAAAGAATCAGAACTCATTAAATCTTCAGACCTTAAAGATTATTTCGACAAAAATTATCATTCTCTAATTAAAGAATGGAATAAGCTTAAAGATGAAAAGGAAGTATTAAAATTAGCCAATAATACTGCAAAAGAGGATTTAAAAACATATATTCTTACACAAGCTCCGACGTTGATTTTGTCGAAGATGATGGTATTTTTAAACAGGTTTAATCTTTCATTCACCTTAGAACCAAATCGTGTCACAGGCTCAACTTTAGAGGTTCCATTTTCCTTTAAAGTACTTGATTTAAAAGGAAGAGAGAGAAATATTAAAACTGGATTATCCGAGGGGGAAAGACAATTAATTTCATTAGCATTCTTTTTTGCCATAAATGAAAATACCGCTGACAAAGGGGGAAAAATATTAATATTTGACGACCCGATTACAAGTTTAGACGCATCAAATTTAAAAATTCTTTCTGATGCAATTTTTGAACAAGTAAATATCTATTCTCAAGTTTTTGTTTTTACACACCATCCCTTATTTTATAAATATCTTGTAAAAAAAGAACGTCCTAATCCCAGTAAATTTGGAATCCTAAAAAACACTACCGCTTTTAAAGGTTCATTGATATACGTTGATTCAAATTTTGATTTACATGCGACATTGAAAGGTTGTCATCAGTCATTAGTTACAAAAGCGGCTGGGGGAACATTGAGCGTAGAAGAAGCAACCATAACTTATGGTCACCTATTGCGTTTATCAGTTGAGCGTTTTATCAAAAATGATTTATTACTATGGAATAAAGATGATAATTTTTCAAATCTCACTACTGGATTGAAAGATGCAAATAGTAAAATAAAACGTTTGACAGACACAGATCTAGATATAATAGAGAAGGTCTATAAATATTGTAATTATGCAAATTTTCTTCACGCGGACAAAGAAGCATCTTCTATATTAACTGAATTATTACAACACATAGACAGGTACCTATTTATTATTGATGCAATTAGAAATCCAGTTCCTCCAGTAGCTACGACACCAGTATAACTAGGCAATGACGACACCTAAATACGTTTCAACTTTAGATGAAAATCATCGCTTTTGTTAGTAACTACAAAGTTGTTCTGAAGATTATCGATAATCTTAAACTTCCTAACTTTTATCGCTTTCACCTCCCCAAAATACCGCCCATCAAAAGAGTCAGGCTTATAAAGTGCTAATGGTAAAATATGATCTGGTGCAACTTGAAAACAACCAATCTTTTTTTTGAAGCCTTTAAGTCTAGAGGCAATAAATTTATTATTTAAGCTTATACCCTTCTCAGTAATACAATACCTATCCCCCGCTACCCCATAAACTTCTTTAATTAGGTTTTTACGATTCTTAAGAAAGTCTAGTTCTTGATACCCCTGAGGTACGCTAAAAATTACAGTATCCCCTTTCTTAATTTCCCCACTTGAAATTCTATATATCCCTCGTGGCATACTTGCTGAAAGATTAATATAAAATAATTTTCCTAAAATCTGATTTGCAGTAATGCTAATCCCAATTACCAGTAAACTAGCGAATAGCAGACTTAGTGCCCGCTTACTTCTGATTTTCATCTTGGCTTATCTTGGTAACTTTCCCATTTGAATTAACGTCCACCTCCTTAAAGAGTCCATCAAGGACAATATAACTATTAACTATCTTGTAATATTTTCTTTTAGGGCTATCTTCTCCAATTTTTAATGCAGTAACGCTTGGCTCTTTCTTATTACTTAACTCAAAGATATGAAGATAAGTTTTTTCTCCATCATCAAAGATCTGAATTAGATCGTTATTTTCAGGCTTATCAATTTTATAATTAAAATTATAGCCCTGTAAGTGTTGAGAGTTTTTAGTACTGCAACCTAAAGTAAGTATTACCAGAGAAGTAATTATGACTTTTAACATTTCTCTTATTCCTTATATGGGCGTAAAACTACATCCTTATTTACAAAGATATTAAACCTCTCCCCTGCCCCAATTTCTAGAGTTGGCTGGATATTTAAATTTTTTCTAGTGATTGTTTGCCCAGCTTGGTTAATATTTTGTGCCGATCCTTCAAGTGCTAACTGCGTAAAGCTTGGATCTACTGTTCTATTTTCCCCCCTTGCCATTTGAGCCCCAGCTCCAAAAACTGAACCAAAAATAACTCCAGTAATTAACTTATCGTAATGATTATCAACTCGATCTTTTAGTCCTGAAAGCCCCTGCAAATCAGCACCAGCCATTGAGCCTAAGTTAATTGAGTCACCATTTGGAAATAGTAGTCTTGTCCACGCAACTAGAACTCGTTCTTGTCCAAAGCTTACCCTGCTATCATACTCCCCAAGAACACGTGCTCCTTTTGGAATTAAAAGATATTTACCACTTACTGAGTCATAAATATTTCTACTTACTTGTCCAAGGATCTGCCCAGGAAGATCGCTACTAATTCCAGTAAGAAGTAATCCTGAAATAAGACTTCCTGCTTTTAGCTCATATGGAGTCTTAGATTCCTTAATCTTCTCTAAAAGCTCAGTTTTACTTTCACGCGGACGATTTAAAAATTCATACTTATCGTCTTGCCGATTATCAGTATCACGTTCACTTTGTGTGAGTCCAAAGTGATTAGCATTAGTTAAGTTTTGAGGATCACTCCCCCTATAACTTATCTCTTCACTAACTTTCTTATCTCCCTTAAAACTTAACTCTGATTCCCTAGCTTCAATTGCTCTTTTTATTCGTCTAAGCCTTTCCTGCTCTAAAAGCTTTGCTTCTAAATCCTCCCCACGTTGTCCCTTATCATGATAAATTTCTTTATTACTAAAGCTCTTAGGCTTATCATCTGTAAGAGATTGATAATTTTCAGGAAGAGAACTGATTAATTCTCCAGGTTTAACCACTCCAGATAAAGATTTTGAGTTATTAGTCTTAGGCTTAACTTTTCCTGTAGCAAAGACAATTATAGTTAATAATATAAGTAGCACTAATCCTAGTAACGCCATTACATTTCTCTTATGAATCCCAACTATATTTGGTACTTGAGTACGAAGCTTTAGATTTTTTTCACTCATCCAAATATCTTCTTAAATAATGATGGACCAAAACCATCTTTATAAATATTTACAATTTGCTTTTGTCCGATTCGAAGCTGTGCTGTGTTAAAGATTCCATCATAAATATAGTAATTACCCTTAACTCGGTAATTGGTAAGAAGAACACTCTCCGCCTCAATTATAAAAAGTGCTGGAGCTTCCCGATTCTCAACATTTTTTGGCATCTGGATATAAGTTTTAGCTCCATCATTAAAAATACGAATTGGAGTAAAAAACTCATCTCCGTCAGTCTCATAATTAAAGTCTAAATCTTCCGCACTAAACTGAACTTCTTCCTGATTACTTTCATGTTCCTTTCTTTTTATTGATTCCTGCTTAATATTCTCAAACTCATCATCTGGATAATTCCAAGATATTTGAGGCATATACCAATCAGTTGCGATTGCTTTTATGTGATAGGTTCTCCGATTTGTTGTAATTATAAAATTTGTTTCAATTTTCTCTTCAAGAGGCTTAACAAGAATATGAGTCACTTGGTCTCCCCCCATGCCACTTTCAGTACTAACTACTTTCCACCTAACGGTATCTCCTGAGATTGGATTGTTAGTTAACTTCTCCCCAGCTTGTAAAACAATATCACTTACCCGATCGACGCCTGCGTACAGCTCGTAAATAGTTCCTTTTGAGTAATTATAATAAGTAATAGTTCCTTCCTTCTTTTGGCTCTTCATCTTAGAAGTTGCTAAACTGTTTTGTTTAGTAGCAACAACTTTTGACTTTAACTGCTCAACCTCATCTAAAAGACTAACCATTTCCTGATAGGTATCTTTTTTATCTAAAGTCTGAGGTAAAAGATCTAAGTGAGTCACTTTATCTTTTTGTTTTATAGCCTCTTCGCTCTCTTCCATAAGACTTAAAAGCTTGTTGTTGGAACTTAACCCTTCATCAGCAATTAATATTTGAGGTATAAGTGTTAAAACAAACAAAACTTGCAGTATCTTCATAGCTCCCTACTCCAACTAAAATTGGTAATAAAAATTCCAAGTGGATTTACTCTAATTACTGCTTCACTATCTGGAGTTTCAATTTCTAAGCTAAAAACTCCACTCATTGTATAAGAATCAATTAATCCGCCATTTTTATTATATCTAGTTTCACTCCACCTTGCTTGATAAGAGGAGCTGTTTGCTACTTGATTTACTGATATTGGCTCAACTATGACAGTTTCAGTGCCAATATTATTTAAGGGATTATTTTTATCTGTATTTACCTGATTATTTAATTTTATTGCTGCTTCTCTTTTTAAAAAGACATAGGCATCATTCCAGTTTTGCTTGATAATGACTGGATCAATTGGTACTGCTCTTACCTTATTAATAAAACTACTTAGGAAATATTTAATTTCCTGAATTCTAGGTTCATACTTAATTGACTTAGCAAAACCAAGGACGTTTGTTTGTCCGCTACTCAAATCAAGTGTTACTATAATTGGAACTTCCTTTTTTAAGCTTCCAAGATAAATGCTACCCGTGCTTAACATTAGAAAACTAATACTTAAAATAATTGCCACTAGCCTCCAATTTTTAGCTTGTACAACAGAGCTTCCAATTCGATTATCCCACTCTTCCTTGGCTCGAAGAAACGGAGTTTCAGGAAAACACTCCACTTTATTAGATTGGGGAGTAGCTAACATTTCTTTACTCATAGTTATTTACTCCTTGTATTTGTTGACTTAGATTTTAGGCTTTTTACTGCCTGTTCATTTTGAGTGCCTTCTTTCACTTTTGGGCTAGTATTTTCTGCCTCTCTTAGATTTTCTCCCTGCATTTTACCCTTTGAAACTCTTACCTCACGGCCACTATTAAATGATTCGCGAAGAGAATTTTTTGAAGTCTTACCTTCTGTGCTAAAACTTGAAGACAAGACTTCTTTACCGACACTAAAAGCTCGTTCTCCAAAATTTTTAATGGTGCTTCCTGGGGAGTTATAAGCTCCAACTGCCATCCCTGCTCCAAAACTTGCAACTTTTCCTACTGTGCTTACGGAACTCACTGTTGCACTACTTGCTACTGCCGTTGCACCCTTAGTACTACTACCAATACTTCCTGACTGTTTAACAATCTGACTTAGCGCGTGACTTGCCGTCATACTTGCCCCACTTACATCTCTTGCTGATAAATTTGGGCTTCCAGAAAGTAACCCTGTAGCAACACTTGGGGCATGCCAGCTTAAAATCATCACTGACATCGAAACTAAGACCATATTAAGCATTTCAATCCAACTGGGATCGGCTGGTACTTTAAACTGAATTAAAATTGGAAATGTAATTGAAATAATAAATGATAAGATCATGAGCTTTATCCCAAAGGATATTAACGCCCCAAAAACTTTTTCACTTAGAAAGGCAGTATGCCTATACACTCCAAAAGGAATAAGAATTAGGCCTAGAGTTGCCATTAATCCAAACTCTAATCTTGTAATAAATACTTGAATGGCTAGGACAAAAAAGGAACCAATAATTAAAACTGAAGCAAGAAGGGCAATGATTAAATCAATTGGATTTGAAACTGCTGAAAAATAAGAATCAAAAGATCTAAGATGTTCAAAAATGGGGAGCACTGCATTAAACCCAGCATCAACTATTGCAGATGGATTCTCAAGGCTTACAATATTACCGCCTGCGGTTGCTCCAGCAGTCTCCCCAGTATATATAAAACCTGCAATTACACTTCCTACTAAACTATCCCAACTTTCCACTATCCAAATAAAGAACCCAATGAGAATTACCTTCTTTAAGAACTTAACCACCACATCACTACCAGTAATTGTCCACCAGATCGCGGCCATTAGGATTTCAAGCGTTGCAAGGATAGCAAGTAAGCTATTTGCCGATCTTCCAACGGCAGTTCTCCCTAAGCTAAAGGCATCAAGAAAAGTATCTAAAATTAATGTAAGTGAATCAGTATCTGGGGTCATTTAATAATCATGTCATAAAGC
This sequence comes from Bdellovibrionota bacterium, assembly GCA_041740355.1. GTDB lineage: Bacteria > Bdellovibrionota_C > UBA2361 > UBA2361 > CALJRW01 > JANNBC01. The sequence continues at coordinate 5,832 of JBGSMD010000033.1, read as the reverse complement.
TTGAAGGCTCTAATGACATAATCGGAGTTCGGATTGATTAGTTGCTAATAATTTCTTAATCTGAGATTTTTCTTGTTCTTTATAATAGAAGGAGATAGCTCAATACTTCTTGACCCATTCACTTATTCGATGATACCTTAAATTATCGAGCAAGAATTCTCTAAAATTTAGTCTTTTCTACAATCGCTTTAAAGCAATACATAACATTCATATTTGCTGTGTTTAAAAAAATCTCTCTAGGTCTTTTATTATTTTTAACTATATTCATAGTTATTAAAGTTGTTGCGACAAAAACACCCCAACAGATTATGAAGGACGCACTTCCTAGCGTTGTAAGTATATCAACAGATCGCATGCAAGGTTCCGGTTTCTTCATTCAAGATTGCCTAATTGTCACTAATTTACACGTTATAAAGGATGCAAATGAAATAAAGATTTCTATATCTTCGGAGGGGATAAACTTAAATATCAAAGAAATTGTGGGGATTGATGAATATAACGATATTGTTATCTTAAAATCACCTTATAAAAAATGTTCCCCACTATCACTATCTATTCAAAACCTAGAAATAGGGGATGATGTTTACGCAATTGGAAGCCCCAGAGGACTCGATGCTACATTTTCATCGGGTATTATAAGCTCAATTAGAGATGTAGATAATATAAAAATAATTCAAACTACGGCACCTATCTCTCCAGGTAACAGCGGAGGACCTTTATTAAATAATAAATCCAAAGTAATTGGTGTTGTTACTGCATCACTTACAAACTCACAAAATCTAAATTTTGCAATTCCAACTTCGGTAATTTTAGAATTACTGAAAGATTCTCGGGAGCAACTCTCTGGTGCCAAAGAACATACGCAAATTGCTCCTATGGATGATAATACAAAAAATTTCAAACTTCCTCCAAAAAGAAATAAAGACGATTATGAAGTTTCAAACTTTATTTTCAACTTAATGGATAGTAGCAGGAACGATTCTTTAAATAGTGAAAGGTTTGCTGCCACAATCTTTCGTGAGCACCTAACATCACTGAATGATGATAATTGTCAGAGTCATGGCAAACCTCCCATGTTTAATGAACCAAATTTTACAGGATGCTTACCTTTAACTATTAATGGTAAATCTTTAAGTGCAGATTCTGAGGAGGTAACTTTAGTTGATCACCCAGCAATAGTTCAAATTTGGTCAAATACAAACGAATCTGCTGATATAATTTCAATTAGTACTAGAACAATTGATACCGTAGATTGGAAAAAGTCCAAGGGGCATTTAAGCACAGAAAATCTAATCTGCATTAGCACTACTTTCTTAGATTTCAATTCTGAAAAAGTTAACTGTGAGTCAGAAAGTGCTTTCTTAAAAAGTATACGTGACTATCCCCTTTACTCCACAGAGATTTTAAACGGAATTTGTTTTAATATTATTAAGGCTGAACAAAAAAAAGATATTTATCTTGTAGAGGAAATGAGTGGTGGAAGTGGTGGCTCAGGGATTACTAGTTATTTTATTTTCTCAAAAAATATTTTTGATCAATGGTTTAATTTCTCATCTAATAAAATTAGGTCTGAGGTTTGCTCTCATTAGATCTGATTTGCTGACTTAATAAAAAAGGTAAAATTCCTTTCTTCATTTTCAAAATCACGAATTTCTCCTCTAACTAATACTTACTAAGGGGCACCCTCTTACCCGAATTCGGCTTTAATCCATCAAGCACATGCTTCATCCTATTCTGTGAAATACTAGCTCCAGTATTAATTTGCATTAAGTAATTACTATGAGCTGAATTATATGTCGCCAGCTGGGCATTCAAACTGGTTAAATTACCCACAACCATGGCACTTATTTCATTTCCTGCCTGAGCAGCTTGAAGAATTCCTACAGCATTACTGGAATCAGTAACAAGTCGCTCGATTCGATTTTGAGAACTTGGAAGATCTTCTAAAACTTTTGCACCTGTTGCACTAGCCTTTAGCATTGATTTTCTACTTTCTTCTAACCACTCACTTGTAAGACTAGAAACTGTTTTACCCTCAATCTTATCCTCCATTAAACCAAATTCAGGATAAAGCCTTTCATATTCATTCTGAAGATTAGTAAGATCATCGACTAGTCCATGAATTTTACCCATTTCAGAAAATAGGCTTTGGAACTGAGCCTCTAATTCATGAACGGTTGAATATGGAAGCTTCGTTAAATTCTTAACATCGTTAGATAGCATTTCAACCTCGTTTGCGATCATTTTGGCTTCATTCATATTACTTTTAAGTGCCCTGATAGCCTGTAGGATATTCTGAGAGAAATTACTTGGATCAAATACAGGGACTTGGGCATAAAGCTTCTCCGTACCCAAAAATAATATTATTAATAGCACTAGTCTTTTCATTTGCTACTAATCGCTAATAGAAAACTAAAGTTGCTAAATCTATAGCTGAATTGACTAGAAAATTATCCCCTCCTAGAATGTTTGAATATGCGAAAAGTTATTCCAGCTCCCATAATAACGATCCTTGCGGATATACTTCCAAGGCGCGAAAGTCATGCGACACTTGACCGTCTCTTTGCCTATGCTGATGCTCCAGGAGAGCCCCCATCAGGTAGTAAGCCCGTTAAAGTAATGGAGTGGTTACAACGAATCAATAAAGATGAGTCTGTTATGCCATTAGTTATTCTTGGAAAACTAATTGAGAGCTATATGGAAGAGGATTTAACTGAAAGGTCATACACAGCCGAAGGTGTCACACTTGAATTAAAACAAACTCACTTTAAAGCAATTTCTAATGCGCTTGCTCGAGCTAATCTTAAATATTTTGACGGGGGTAATATCGCGGGCACTTTAGCAACACCCTCGATTAGCCTCAACGAATCAATAAAGAAAAGAAATCTCGCAGTTTTGAATGCTGAATTTGATAGGGCTCTAAAATCCTTAGATGTTAGTCCAAAGGATGCCTTATCTTCTGCGTGTAATATAATAGAATCACTTTGTAAAATTTATATTGAAGAAGAAGGCCTGGAAATGCCTAATAAAAAAGACCTTCAGCCTTTATGGTCAGTTGTAAGAGCTCATTTGGGTTTTGATCCCTCTGTTTTAGAAGATAATGACTTAAAAACAATTCTTAGTGGACTTATCTCCACTGTTCACGGCATTGGATCACTTAGAACACATGCAAGCTCGGCACATGGATCAGATAATAAAAGTTATAATATTGAACCACGTCATGCTAGACTTGCGATCCATGCAGCACATACTGTTGTACTATTTGTGCTAGAAACATGGGACAAAAGAAAAGCTATTTCTTAAATTTAATTTGGCTCTCTAAAATCCTAAAAGACTACTTCATTTTTATGTTTTGAAAGATATTCACTTACCTCACCCAACCCCTGAGATTTTAAATACTCAATATTAAACCCTAAGGTTTCAATCGACTTTTCTTTAATCTCATTAACTAAGTTCTGCTTCTCCTTACTTGTTCCTGCAAGATATGTAAGGGCAATCTCCCCTAACCCCAATTCAAAAATTCTATTTCCAAGTGGGGAAGTATAATAATACTCCTTCTTGGGAATACTTGTAGCAAGAATTCTAATTTGCTGGTCATTTAACCCAAATTTTTTATAAATGGCACTTACTTCATAATTAAGAGCAACACTATTAGGGAGGTATATTTTTGTAAGACAAGCTTCCTTAATAGTTTGGCTGATTTCACTCTCATCAATATCAGCTAGGCTTTGAGTAGCAAAGACTACGGCAACATTTGATTTTCTTAAAACCTTTAACCATTCCCGAATTTTACTTTGAAAAGCTGGATTATCTAAAAAAATCCAAGCTTCATCAAGAACTAGTAGAGTTGGTTGCCCTTTAAATCTCTCTTTTAATCTATGAAACAAATAAGAAAGGACTGGCATAATAATTCTTGGAGTATCCATTAGGATTTCCATTTCAAAACACTGCCAAAAGCCATAACTTAAATTATCTGCCTCTCGATCAAGAATATTTCCATACGCCCCAGTTATCGTATAAGGAAGAAGTGCCTTTCTAAGTTGTTCCTCCTGTAAAAGTACTGTTAGTCCAAAGATAGTTCTCTCAGATTTTGGAGCCGTACTTAAACTTTTAAGAGCAATCCATAAATTATCTTTAATTACAGGATTAATTTTTATATTTTCTTGGATAAAAATATCTAGTATCCAGTCATGTGCAAAACGAAGTTCCCTATCTTCATTAATTCTGGCAAGTGGTTGAAATGAAAGTGCTGATTTTTCAGATCCTAGATCATAGTAATCGCCTCCTACCCCATAGGTTAGTGTTCTGGCACTTCCTCCCTTATCAAATATATACACTTGGGCATTTTCATATCTTAAAAACTGTACCTCCATTAAATTAAGAAGCACTGACTTTCCAGCTCCAGTTGGTCCAAGAACAAGGGTATGTCCCACATCCCCAACATGAGGACTAAAACGAAATTGAGTGCTTCCACTTGTTTTAGCAAAAAATAGTGGCTCTGCTTTTAAATGCTGATTGGTAAGTTCACCTGCAAAAACAGAAGATACTGGCATGAGATGCGAGAGATTTAGAGTATTTACAATTGGCCTCCTAACATTATTTCTAGTATTCCCGGGAATACTTCCAAGGAATGCATCAACAGCATTTACCTGCTCAATTTTAGTACTAAAACCAAGACTATTAATAACTCTTTCCACTTCCTTTGCTGACTGACTTGCTACTTCTAGGCTTTCATCCATAAGAACTACTACCGCAGTAAAATATCCATACCTTACCTGATCGTCCTGCAATTCCTCTAAGGCACTCTCCGCATCAATTGCTTTATTAACAGCGTCCGAATCTTCCATGACACTTGTTTCCCCAGTTATTGTTTCCTTAAGAAGAGTTAATACGCCCTTTCTTTTTGCAAACCATTTTTTCTTATAACGGCGAAGCTCTGTTTCTGCTTCTAACTTATTAAGGGAAATAAATCTTGTAACAAAGCGGTACTTAATACTTAAATGATTTAATTTATCTAAGATTGCTGGATAACTTGCGGTTGGATAGGCTCTAATTGAAACTACCTTGATAAATTTATTTCCAAGCTTTGGCTCAAATCCTGTTAGTAAATCAGAATCACTTAAAATTGAATCTAGGTATACTGGATTATCTGGAACTCTAACCTTGTGATCTTTACTAGAAACTGTGGAATGAAGATAAGTTAGCAACTCGTACTCTTTTAGAATATCAACTTCGTGAAAAACACCTGCAAGAAGTCCTAAGATCCTTTCAATTTCAATCTGAAAATTATTAAGTATTAGCTGATAACTTCTAGCCCCGACCTCTTCCTTACTTTCAATAAACTTATTTGTTACTTTATTATAAATTTCCTTTGGTGGTAAATAAACAAGAGTCAGGTAATAACTAGACTCAAAGTTATCTCCCGACATAAATTCGGCTCTTCGTTCCTCATCAATTAAATAGCTAATGTAGTCTGGAAAATATGATTTCGGATAAAACTTAACTTCGTCTCGTTTTGATTCAACATAAATGGCATATCCTGAGCCTAATCTTTTTAGAATATTATTAATTCTGGCGCTAATTGCAATTAAACTTCCATCTGTTTCAGAATCAAGGTCAGGACCTCTATATTTAAAGGTTGAAAGAAACGATCCGTCTTTATTTAATACAACACTATTTGAAACAAGTGCTGCAAATGGTAGCAAATCAGATAAGCAATCAGGATTTTCTTTATACTGTTTTAAGTTAAGCATGATAATACTTTTTTTGTTTTATTTGCCTTCTAAAAGTATCAAAGAATTGCTCATCTTCTTTAGTAAGGTGCATTGCTAC
>JBGSMD010000032.1:0-16014 GCA_041740355.1 Bdellovibrionota bacterium | reverse complement strand
CGCTTTACGAACAGCACTTGATGCAGCAGGCTATACTAATGTTAAGATTATTTTGACTAGTGGCTTTGGATCTGTAGATAAAGTGAATGCCTTTGTAAAAGCGGAAGAAGCTTTAAAAGTGAGACTTTTCGATAGCTTAGGTGTAGGGGGAATCTTTAAACCTTGTCGCACGGCAACTATGGATATTGTTGGTGTTGGGACTCCGGAAAAACTTGAAAGAATGTCTAAAGTTGGAAGATATGAGATGCCGAATAACAATTTGAAGCTCGTAGCTTAACTGTTAGATTTTGTTACAATTATATACCCTCCGCAAATTACATCTGCGGAGGGTATATGCTAATCGATTCCAATTTCTAGCTTATTAAAGAATATTCACTTTAGGAAAAACTTGATGCCATCTGCCACTGGAACACACATATTACAATTGCTACATCCTCCCTTAAATCTTGCTGGTAAAGCAATTCCAACTGGAAGCGGTCAGGTTAATGTTAGGTTTGCTAACTTTGAGAAATATGATCCAAACGATCCACGATTAATTAGCTCGATTAAAGTAAGTCCAATTGCTGAATTATCTAATTCTGCTAAGCAGCATGCTTCAGTTACTAGTTGGCATGTAAGAAGTTTTGATAATAATGGTAAAGAATTAGAACCGGATAAGAAGATAATTAGAAGCGTCCAGATGCATCAAGAGCAAGACGTTTTAGATTTACTCGTTTATTATAAAGACGCCGGTGAGTATTATTTGGCTGTAAATAAAGTTTATCGTCCAGCACTAGCCACACGCCAAGCAGATCCAATTATAGATTCAGTATACTGCCTTCCAGGGATGTATATTAGTTCCGAGCGAGGTTTCCCAAGTATTGAAGCAACAACAGCAAGTCTTTTAGCTACAAAAATTGGAGTTACCGCAAGGGATGCTAATTGTAATCCAGATTTTAATGGATCGGCCTATTTCCCGTCTGTCGGTGGATCCACTGAATTAGCCATACCCAGAACGATAGAAGTTAATCCACCAGAGTTTAAAGCAGCTGTAACTTTTGATAATAAATTTGCTGGGCCACTAATTCGAGAATTTTTTACACCACAGACAATTGTCGATAAATACTTTAGTGGTGAAATCCAAGATCTTCGCTTGGTGCTGGCTGTATTTAGATTTTGTGATGAAAAGGGAATTAAATTAAATGTTAATTTAAATTTATCCCAAGAAACTGCTAGCTTAGATTTGTCTGCAATTAGTAGGGAAGTTTTAAATACTGCGCAGTTTCGCGAACAGCTTCGGCCAATTAATGTTGAAGCAGGCAAGCCGGCACATATTCAAATCGAAAAAGCTCCAGATCCAGAAAATCCTTTTTTAAAACTAAAACATTATCAGGTAAGTTATGAAAATGGTTTGGGAGAAGTTACGCTGCGAGAAATTTCTGTTGTGGAAAGAAGAGGCTCTGATTCTGTAGATGTGGCAACATATTGTCTAAAGGACGATCAAGTCTTACTAAAGTTTAAAAGAGGTTTGCGGCCAGCAATTTCAATTCGCGACTCAGCTGAGCATCCAATCTCTCAATTGATTACTCCATTAAATCCAGAAGTAGTTGCGGGTAGTATGGAACCAGGTGAGGGCAAAGATCAAATTCTTTACAGAGCAAAGGCTGAAGTTCAGGAAGAGATTAAACACAATCCTATCGGTGAGCCAGCAGTCTTAACTTCGGTTTTTCCATCACCTGGTTTTAATGCTGAAAAAGTAGCAGTAGTTTTAAGTGAGTTTGATCCAAGATCCAAAGTGGAAGCGGAGCAAGGTCTAGATGAAACTTTAAATACCTACTTACTAGATGTTAATGATATTATTTCGCTTTCTAAGAGTGGTACAATTCGAGATCCACGGCTAATCCTTTATGCCTATATTTTAAGGGACGCTTTTCAAGTTGCCACTGAAAATATCAATTTGGATGCAAGCGAAGAGGAACGAAAACTTTTTACTAGTATTGTAAATTCAGGCTCCCGACAACAAGCTTTTTTAAGTGAGGAATCCTTAGAAGCAGATCGACTACTTTGCCGATTGCCCGTGTACAGACAGGTAAAAAGACACTGTGAAAATGACTTAGGTGTAATTGCGGTAACGATGAATCATGCCGACGAGAAACCTTTTTTTAGTCCAATTGTTCCAATCTTTTCTGACCCTTGGCCAGATGATAAACGAACGGTTTCTTTCCGTTTTTCTCATGACCATATGCATTATGTCTTAGGGGAACCGATTCCTGCGATTGTTTTAGAAGATCGAAGTTTGGCGCAAGAAAGAGATAAAATTAGGATTACTGACTTTGCCACTTATCGTTATCAATACGCCTATAACGAAGCAAAAGCGATGCTTTATTCTGACTTTACCTTGCCATATCTAGCAGGCTTAGATGAAGTTGAGAAAATTTTTAGTGATTCCACTAAAGCCAAAACTCAAATTTTTAGTGGTCCATTCCTGGCTCGGGCCTTAGTCAATCTTGGAGCCGATGATCCCCAAAAAGCTTTTAATTTAATTGAGAGTATTGAGCTTCACGCTAAAATTCCAGTGGAAATATTGCAAGACACGGAGCGATATTTAGAGTCGCGTGACGTGTTAATTAAAAGATTGCTCAAGCGACATGTGTTGATTAATCATCACAGTAAATTAGTTTACGATCGTTGGAAGGAATACCCCTTAGTGGCAGAAGTTGCGGCTAAAGTTGCTCCACAAGTTTTTGGAGCAGAGACCGATGTTGCTCAGCATAGCGATGCCGCTTTTCATCAAGCCACAAGTCCAGTCGAAGGTGATAATCCATTTAAGGCTTTGTTTGCGCATACTATTAATACTGATATTAGAATTCCGGCCTTAAGGATTGCTTATTACTTAGAGTCAGCACAAAAAAGCTTTTCACAGCCTGAGTTGTCTCAGCAATTAGCAATCATAGCTGCTAGAGAAATGTTAGAGCTAATTTTTAAGGCGAACGAAGAGTTAAGAATTGCCCAACAGTCAATTACTAGTCAGGATTTTTCAGAAAAAAACCTAAAGTTGTTTCGTGTCTGGCAAGATTTTAAGGATAACACTGTTCCTAAGATTGATATCTTTTGTGAACGTTTTACTAATAATGAACTACTGTTTTCGACGGAGTTCATTGCTGAGAATGGCAATAAATTATTACCATTTTTCTCTAAGCTGTCGCTTTCCATGGATGCTGATAAGTGGCGGGAGATCCAAACATTGGAATATCGTAATTTTGAAGTCAATCAGATTCCTATCCCAGAAGCACTCAAACACGACTGGGAAGTCCTTTTTGCGAGCTTAAGCAAACCTTCAGTTTAGAATGAGTCGATCCATAAAAGTCACAGATTCGAAGTAAGCCTCATATAATTCTATAGGTAGTGTCTCCTTATTCATAATAAATGCTGTTTGTCGGCCAGTTGAATTTTTACTACTTGTTTTATCTTTAGGTTTTTGATGAATGGTTAAGCCCGATATCCTAAAAGAAACTATCTCTGTGCTAGATCTTGAAGAGCAAAAGCAACAGCATGGGAAATCCAAGACCGATTTAAGAGAAATTGTAATTGAAATTAGTCTTGATAAGGCACATTATCCTTTGGTTGGAATTTCTGAAGATTTAACGGGAAAAGCTGAGGCTCAAGTGGTACGACAAACACGCAACTTGTTAGCTTGTTCTATTCCCAATGAAGCATCACGTGATTATATTTCTCGTTTGATTGCCCAAGCAAATGGTAAAAATGCCTTTGGTAACTGTTTGGAGCGATTTCCCCAGATAACTTCTATTACTGATCTAGAAAAGAATATTTTATTAGATATAGTTGTTAGTAAACCATTTGCCCATCGGATCCAAGAGCTAGTCGTTCCCTTGCTTTATTCCTCTAAGGGTCCAGAAGTGCAGCGTGTCATGCGTAATGTTTTTGATTCCTCGATGGAGAGTGACCCTGTGGCAGCAGCTTTAGCTGGCGCTTGGTTGTTGCGAGAAAATCATAACCCAATGATTCATGAAAGAGTAGCCACTCGAGCTGTCTCTGGGAATTATGAAGAAGTTTTATATGGGACCACTCGAGTTCATAGTTTGCCAGCCTTTGTTAAAGGATTACTTCATTCTGAAGATCCGCTAGCGGTGGCGCTAGCAGGCAGTAGTTGTGAATATCGCTTAGGTAGTTTTTATCGTAAGACTGCTCAGATTGAAATTTCCTTTAAAGAATCACTCTTGAAGTTTGTTGCTGAAAAGATCGGCGTTGTAACAACGGTTAGTTTAGTAGATCAAGCTTATGCTACAATGCGAGAATTGTTAAAGTATCCTACGCACCCAGTTGTTGGTACTGCTATGATTAAATTACTTGCGACATCTAATAAGCCTGAAAATTTAGAGTATTTAAATGGACAGCTAATCTGTGCAAAGGGTTGGTTGGCTAGTAATGACTTAGTTGCTGGGAAGCGCAAATTTGAAATTAAAAAAGCTCTGGGCTTAGTTTAAACAATAATTACTAGAGAGCCTAGTTCACAGCATAATTCTTATTAGTAGATTTTTTCTAAGATTAACTGTAGATCTTATTGCTCTATAATTTTTCAAAGAAAAAACTATGCCTTCATTTGATGTTGTTGTTAAAGTTAATGCGCAAGAAGTTCTAAATGCAGTTGATCAAGTAAAAAAGGAATTTACTACGCGCTATGATTTTAAAGGTTCCAAAGCCAGTGTTGAGTTAAAGGAAAAAGAACAAGAAATTATTATCTTAGCTGATGATGATATGAAGCTCAGCGCTTTGCAGGAGATGATTAAACAAAAGCTTGCTAAACGTGGAGTAAGTTTAAAATCCGTAACGTTTGATCCAGAAACTCCTGCTGGCGGTAATATGTTGCGTCAAGTTGTTAAAGTTAAACAAGCATTAACATCGGAAGAGTTAAAGCGTCTTTCGAAGACAGTTAAAGATGAAAAGCTAAAGGTTAATGTAAGTATCCAAGGCGATCAATTAAGAGTCGTTGGCAAGAGTCGCGATGAACTGCAAGGTTGTATTCAGTTCTTGAAATCTAAGATTGATGATCTTGATTTGCAATTTGAAAATTTTCGGGACTAGTTTAATTTTTACGTTCAATAAAAATATCTAGATTTTAGGTTTTTTAAATTATCCACACATCATATTATACGTTGATTGTGAGTGAACCGAACCACCCATCCTTATTTTACCATCAGGTCCCATGTCAGCACCAGGCTTATAACCGTAGCTACCACCGCTCGTATATTGCGAACCATTGCAGTGGAAGGATTGTCCACCACTGATGTTACCAAATTGATTGTAACTAACATTAAGGTAGACTCCTTCTTTATGAGCAAAGCCAGGGAAAAGTGTGTTTACAAAAGCATCACAAGCGCCAGTGTTATAACAAAAGATTGATTGATCAGGAAAAAAAATAATATTTTCGCCGAGTAGTCCTTGATAATCAATCTTTCGCGCTTGATTCGCTGTTCGAAGATCAAATAAAGCACTCATCGCAATTGAATCATAAGCTTTTTGACGATATTCCGCGTATTGAGAAACAGCCAATGCTGACAGAACAGAAAGGACAGCAATAGTAACTAATATCTCTACAAGACTAAAACCAACCTTACTAGAATAGTTCATGATAATAACTTATCGAGCAAAGTTGCTAAATACATTAGATAAGTTTAAAAAAATGCTCTTCGTAGTTTAGAGTGGAAAGTGATGTTTTAGCTCTAATTTCCCCAGAATTGAATAAAACAGTAATTCTTAAGTTTTGAAAATTTCTAAATCCCCTAGAATTTGAGTGAAAAGTTTGTCTTTTTGAGTTAAATCCTTCATTTCATTTTGTGCCACCCAACTTGTATTCATACTTATAAGTAACTTTGATTTCGAACCCTCAATACTAATCTAAACTACTTTCAGATTGTCATTATGCCTCGTCTGCGAAAGGTAATCCTAAACAACCAAGTCTACTTCGTAAACCTAAGCGTAGAGGAAGGAATCATGTTCAATGTCATTAAATTAAGAAATCATATAGAATACCATTTCCTTGAGTCATCTTTAATATTAAAAAAGAAAATTATTGTTTGATTGAGCTTATTACTTGATCATGCTGAGTACTCAGGAATGAGGCGTGGCTCCAGATGAAAGGTAAAAGCTTTCTAATGACTACAAACTAGCAATCTTTTCGTTGGTTAATCTGTAAAGCCTAGCAATATAATCATCAAGCGGTATCGTTGTTTCTCCTCCGCGTTTATTGGCAGTCGCGTTCCATCTTCCACCCATATTTGGATCTAACTCAGTTTTTAAGTTTAAAGAAAAGAGTGTGAACTTTGCTGGCGCAGCCAGACCTAGGCGACATCTTGCTACCCAACTATCTGGTTGAGATCCTGTTTCATAAGTTAGAATTACAGCAGCTTTAGGAAATAGAGCTGGCATAAATTCATTCCGCATATTCTCAGTAAGTTTTACAACAGTGACTAAGCCTTCTTGGATGACGGCACCTAACTTCAGAGCGTCAGCAGTTTCTCTTCTACCTTGCAAGCGAGCTGCCAGTAATTGCTTAGCTTCAGGCTCTAATTCCTTACCAATTAATAAATTTGCTAAATTTCGAACAGAGAAATTAATACTACGCTTTACATCAAGCGCTTGTAACAAATCAGCAATCGGATTTTCTTCTCCAGTATGATCAGCTGCGATTACTGCATCATAAAAAATCTGATCTGGAGGAAGATAGCCACGCATTATCAGAGAGCTGATAATGCTATCGCAATCTGTGTGGTTAATTACAGTAATTGCTTCTGCTGGAAGTTTGCCGTTCTGATTAACATACTCAATCGCTAGGTTGCCACTAGAGATTGGCCTAAACATTTCAACACTTGGCGAATGATGATCGATATTTGTAATTAAACCAGCTTGATCCTGAAAACCACAGCCAATGAAGGAATCATTTTCCATTCCTTCGACATAGAAATCACAAACAAAAATCTGACCGATTGGAAATTTTTGTCGCAGTACTGTTTTTGTTATTTCGGAGGTGAGTGGAATCAGGTTGATGTCATGAGGGCGTGTAGCTATAAGCCATTCTCCAATTTCAATGGAGGATTTAGATGGAAAATTAGCGACTAGCCCCTGATCTGAAATTTCAATTGTTGATCTGTTATCACTTATTGGTTCCATTCTTAAATAACTAAAAGTCAAATTGGGTTGGAAAAACTCCATACCCATATGTTTCTGTTGTACCTTTATTAGTAAAACCAAAATGTAGGAAGTTAGGTTCACTAACATCCAAGACTAAATCATTTATCGTCTCATTCTCGGTAATTACTAAGCCTCCTAATAAAATAGCTGCTTTGTTATCATACTTAAAGCTAAAATAACGTTGATGATCCGATCCTAAGCGATAATTGGAAATTTCAGTAATATCTACATCACCTACTTGCTCAAAGAAGTCAGTTTGATACTTTAGGTAATCAATGATTTCTTGTTTCGCCAGGCAGAGGCCTGAAAGTAAAAAGTAATCCTTTGGGTTTAAAATTTCACCATTAGCATAATAGGCAATCACTCCGTCCTCTGCCTCTAACTCACAAAAAACATGTCCTAGGGCATTAAATGTTAGGTCTGAGTATTTAGTAAATGTTCTTATTTCACCGGCAAACAGCGTTGGTGCTAATTCCCGTCCGTTAATAATTAATACTTCCCTTGTTTTAGTTGTCAGATTGTCCTCTAGGCTTGTAAGATTGACTAAGCCAGCATAATTTAATTTTCCATTTGATCCGACTTCTGCCTGATAGTCATAGGCTTCAACATTAAAACTATAAGCATAGTTAGGATCATTAATTGGACAAGCCACTTCATTCCCATTTAGTGCTAGGAACCAGCTTACTCCATCAAAGAAAAAGCCATTGGGTTTAGGATAAGGGTTGAAAGTATTTATGTTTCGGTAATCAAAAACTTCTTGTTCACTGATTTTCTGAATTAATTTCCCTTTATCTAATTGGATACAAGTGTCATCTGTTAGGACTAAAATTCCGCCCCCGCGCTCTGAGAAATCTTCATCTAGAACTAAGTCAATAACTCCCGTGCCTTCAATTTGAGTTATTAATTGTTCTCTGAGGACAATTTGTTCTTGGCCATCAATCATAAATTTACCATAAGCTCTGCCATTGTAAAAATTAGCATCAATTAAATAATCAACTTGTTTACCAGCAATTTCTTCAAAGACTAGTCCGTTAGCAAAAGGCAAGAGGTTGGGAACGTCAGTGTTTTCTGTTTCTCCAGAAGGAGTTAGGCCTATTACCGATCTTTCCTCGGGAAGATTATGGTTGCTGACAAATCCAGTAATATTGCCTTGTCGATCGATGTTTAAATTACTTAGAGTGGCAATATCCGCATCGCCACATTTATCTTGTAGCTGATTGTTTTCAATGAAATGATTTTTAAATGTTGAAGTCATGGAATCGAAGGCTTGGATAATTGCCCTCATCAGGCCTTCGTCATTAAGTGACAGTGCCAGACACGCGGTGACTTTCAAATCAATCCGCTCGATAATCTCATTATCGCAAACTATATAGCTAGCTCCCTTAGAACGAGCAACTCCGTAGCATGAATTATCAATAACTTCACCATGGAAGGCAGTCACAGTTACATCTCCAAAGCGATTTTGAATTTTTGAATTGATTACGGCCATCGGACCATTTTTAAATTCAAAAATTCCTGTTACTAGGAGATCTTGCGTCATATTAGTTATCTCAAAATCCTGAAACTTTTTTCCTTCTATTTCCGTTAGTAAGTAACCATCAATTAATAAGTAGCTGCAATTTCCAAAAAAGATTTTAGCATCTGCGTAGCCATCGGCAGTTTTTAGTCGTCCATCATCAGCAACTTTTAATAGATTAAATTGTATTAAGGATTCCTGGATTTCTTCCGTCGGAAGAAATTGACTAAACTGAAGTGAGAGGTGATCGGTCATCTCACGAAGAGCTACAGCCAGTCCGGCAAAGGGAGTATCGTTCTTTAGGTTGTCAAGAAGAAAGCGGCAGAAACCAGCTAAGTCTAAATCTTGAAACTGATTGGCGAAACGAGTATCAAGAAATCTATTAATCGTCGATACTGCATCATCAGTTGGAATCACTTCAACTAATTCGGCAAAGGAATCTACTAATTGTTGAAACGGCGACATGCGAATAATTTGCTAAAGATAGAAAGCCCAAAAAGTAATTTACCTAAGGAGATTACTTTTTGGAGCGGTATATATAGGGAGTCCAAAAAATAAATTACTTTAAAAAACTAACGATTTTGCTTGGACTCACTATTTAAGTTGTTTTTAGCTATGCAAACTTGGATAAAACCAAGATTTGCATTAGCCGTAATGACTCTGTTCAATTTACTAACTAGCCTTCGCAGAAGCTTCGGCTAGGGAGGCAGTAAATGATTTCTTGTCATTACTATATTCCAAGGAGGAATAACTATTAAATCTAGCTGGAGTATATGGATTTTAGAATGCTAAGCAATTGCCGTGCGAAATCTTATTGCCTCTAACACTTGATCTTTAATTAGCTATTTGATTTAAGCTGTTCACGAGCAGTTCTTAACATTGTTTCTGTTGTCTCCCAGTCAATGCAGGCATCGGTTACGCTAACGCCATATTTTAGTTCCGCCAGATCGTCAGGAATTGCTTGAGCCCCAAAGTTTAGATTGCTCTCCACCATGAAAGATCTAATTGTTTGGTTGCCATTTAGAATTTGATTGATACAATCTGCAAAAACTTTTGGTTGATTAGCCGCATCTTTATTGGAATTTCCATGACTACAATCTACCATGATGTGAGTGGAAACCCCGTTACTTGCTAATTGCGCTTCGCAAGCCTTAATGCAATCAGAATCGTAGTTTGGTTTTGCTCCACCACGCAAGACTATATGAGCGTGAGGATTTCCAGCTGTTTGAAAAACACTACACTGACCTTGTTTATTGATCCCAATAAAATGATGCGAGTTGCGGACTGCCTTTAGTGCATTAATTACCGGAGTTACACTTCCATCAGTTGTATTCTTAAAACCAACAGGGGCGGAGAGACCACTAGCCATTTCACGGTGTGTTTGGCTTTCCGTTGTCCGTGCACCGATTGCCGTCCAAGAAAATAGATCATCTAAGTATTGTGGGGTGATTGGATCTAGTGCTTCTGTCGCAACAGGCAATCCCAAATCATTAATTGTCATTAATAGTTTACGCGCTTCTTGTAAGCCTTCTTCGATTAGGAAAGAACCATTTAAGTAAGGATCGTTAATATAACCTTTCCAACCAACGCTTGTTCTTGGTTTTTCAAAATAAGTTCTCATTACTAAAAGAAAAGTGTCTGCTACTTCATCAGCTAAGTTTTTTAAGCGTTTAGCATATTCGATAGCAGCAATTGGATCATGAATGGAACAAGGGCCAATTACGACAAAGCGTCGCGCGTCTTTACCTTCCAAGATGGCTTTAATTTGCTCACGAGTTTTAGCAACGGTTTCTCTGGCGCCTTCAGTTAAGGGGTGTTTGTTTATGATTAACTCTGGTGCAGGAAGTGTACGTCTAGAAATGATGTTTAAATCCGAAATAATAGAATCCTTCATGAGCTGATATTTATGATAGTAAGCGTTATTATGCAAATTTCTCCTGCTATTCAAAGAGTTTTAAAGGTTTATTGGTAAAGTTTGGTGGGTCTTAAGTACTCGGGCAAAAATTAGCTATAAGCACAAAAAAAATAATTGATTGTGTGACCCTTTGCCTTTCAGACAAAAATTACTTATTATGTCTTCAGTTGAACACCCATTTAAGGCTAATTATGAAAAACATTGCTTACCTTTTCCCACTCTGCGCTGTTATTTTTATTGGAGTATATTCTTTGAAAGCTGAAAAATCCCCACTAGATACCGAACAAAAGAAAATTAGTTATGTCCTTGGACAGCAAGTTGGCATGAGCATTAAGGCTCAAGGCGAGTTTAGCTCAATTGATTCTGCCAGTTTACAAATGGCCATCTCTGATGTGTTAGCAGGTCGACCAGCTCTGGTAACAGAGGAAGAAGGAAGAACACTCTTGAAGAAGTGGCATACTGATCAAATGGCTGCTCGTGCGGCTGAGGGGCAGGCAAATTTAAAAAAAGGCCAAGACTTTCTAGATGCTAATAAAGTCAAAGAAGGAGTCAAAACTACGGCATCTGGATTACAATATATTATTGTGAAAGAGGGAACTGGGGAAGCTCCTAAGCCAGAACAGCAAGTTAAAGTTCATTATGCGGGAACTTTAATCGATGGGACAGAATTTGATAGCTCATATAAAAGAGGAGAACCAGCTACTTTTGGTTTAAATCAAGTAATTCCGGGTTGGACGGAAGGTCTACAGTTAGTTAAGCCTGGTGGGAAGCTTAAATTGTTTATTCCAGCAGCATTAGCTTACGGAGAGCAAGATCGTCCAAGTATTCCAGGTAACTCGGTACTTGTTTTTGATGTAGAATTAATTGAAATCTTAAAATAAGCTGTAATTTTAGGATTTTTGGCTAAAACTTGATTTAATTATCAAAAATCATTATAAAAGCCCTCTGTTATAAGTAAACACTATGAAAAGAACATTTCAACCTCACAATAAGCCAAAGAGAACTACTAGTGGTTTTAGAAAACGCATGAGCACTAAAGGTGGCAAGGCAATTTTAAATGCTCGTCGCAAGAAAGGACGTGCTCAGATTGCAATCACTACTCCAAGAAAAGGTCATTACCGATAATTTAGGAACAATGAGTGTGGAGACATTCTCTTTCCCTAAGGAAAGGCGTCTGCGCACTTCAAGTGACTTTCATAAAGTTCGCGAATCTTCCCATAAACTTTTTTCCAAAAGCTTAATAATCTATTATTTGGATAATAATCTTTCGTATCCACGATTAGGAATAATTGTCAGTAAAAAAGTTTCGAAGAAAGCGGTCGTGCGCAATAAAATCAAACGTCAAATTCGCGAGATCTTTCGTTTAAATCAAAATAAAATTAGTGCTGTAGACATTGTTGTGATTGCTAAGCAGGCAGCTAAGGACAGTAGTTATCTGCAAATTGAGAATAACCTCCTCAAAGCTTTAGCCTATGCTAAGAAGTTTTCTTCTGACTCTACTAAATTAATGTGAGTAATGCTTTGAAATTTAGCAGAATTATCTCCCACACTATTTTAAATATTCTCTATAAATTGTATAAGTTCGGAGTATCTCCTCTCCTTGGAAATAATTGTAGATTCGATCCGAGTTGTTCTGACTATGCCTATCAAGCAATAGACCTTCACGGGTGGATTAAGGGGGGTTGGATGGCTATTAAACGTTTGTCAAAGTGCCATCCATACTCGAAACATTTTGGTTTAGATCCAGTTGCTCCTCAGAATTCAGCAGAGACTAAAGGGAAATAGATATCTTTCTAGTTATAATGTTAATAATTCGAGTTAAGGTAAGATTTTCAGTGAATTGCTGAGTTTACAGTTTTGCAAAAATAATAAGTATGTCAACAAATAAGATGAGCGAAGAAAGAAGATCGGCGATTGCAATCTTCCTATCAATTTTAGTAATTTTTACTTGGACTAGTGTCTTTCAAACTCCAACTGCGCCACAAGTTGTTCCTCCGCAAACGGCGACACCCCCAGTTGTTGCTAATGCTCCAGCAGAAAAGCCAGTAACGATTATTACTAATCCTGTTGAGGGTTCGGCTCCATTAGTTGCCGCAGATCAAACAGAACCTGTGGTTGCTGCTAAAACTGTTTCAGCTGCTGATTATCGAAACGCTGAAACAATCACGATTGAGTCTGATTTGTATATCGCCAAAGTAGGCTTACTTGGTGGACGACTACTTAGCTTCCAACTTAAGAATTATAAAAAAGAAGCCGGTGGAAAAGAGCTAGTAGAGATGGTTAAAACGGAAGGGAAGTATTTACCTCTTGGGTTAACTACAGAGAGTGCCAGTGATGAGTATTCACTTTATACAATTCGGGGCGTTTCTACTGGTACAGATTTAAGTCAGAAAAGTTTTTTACTTAATGCGGGAGAAAAGCTTAGCTTTAGTTTGTTAGGAACATTACCGGATGGTAATCAATCTACTAAAAACTTTTCTTTTGATGCGGACTCTTATCTATTCACTCTATCAACTGAGCTAGCAAGGCCTTCAGCAGATGGTTCTTCCTTAAAAATACATTGGAATACTTACCTGCCAGAGGCTTTCTTTAAGGGGCGTTACAACTTTAAGACTTTATTTCATCGTAAGGATACTGGTGGAATATCTAGAGATCAGCTTGATGGTAGTAATAAGATACTTCAAAGCTCAAGTGATCTTTCTGGAATGGGAGATAGCTATTTCATGGCAACGATTCTTTCGCCAGACGGGGTAAGGAATGTTAATCAACAAGTTGAGAAACAAGCTGATGGTGGTTCCTTAATTGAAATGTCAATTGCAGGAGAACCGCAGAAAGGTAATTTCCAAATTTATGTTGGACCAAAAGACCCGAAGGTTTTAACCGAAGTTGGTCATGATCTTTACCGCGCAATTGATTTGGGATGGTTTGCTTTTGTTGGGCAACCAATTCTGAAGCTAATTGAATTCTTTTATTCGATAATGGGCAACTACGGTTTGGCAATCATCTTGGTTACAATCTTAATGAAGCTGCTACTGTTACCGCTTACTAAAAAAAGTTTTCTTTCGATGCAGGCGATGCAAAAAATTCAACCTCAAGTTGTCGCTTTGCGTGAGCGGATAAAAGATCCGGCAGTTGTTCAGCAAGAGATGTTGAAAATTTATCAACAAAATGGAGTTAATCCTTTAGGTGGTTGCTTACCAATGATTTTGCAGATGCCAATCTTTTTAGGAATGTATAATGCTTTGCAAAGTTCAATTTATTTAAGACATGCTGATTACGCACTCTGGATTAATGATTTGTCGATGCCGGAGAACTTGGTTATTTTTGGAATTCCAGTTCCAGTTATGATTCTCCTCATGGGTGGTAGTATGTTTTTGCAAACTGTTACCATGCCTTCCACAGCAGATGCTAATCAGAAAAAAATTATGTACATGATGCCAGTGATGTTTACAGTGATGTTCATAATTATGCCATTCCCGTCGGGCTTAGTACTTTACTGGTTGGTCAATAATATTATGTCGATCATTCAGCAATATGCTTTAAGAACGGAGCGTAATATCCAAGCTTTACCAGCCACGCTTGTTTCTGGATTAGTTGTGTTTGCTATTGGATACATCCTTACTCTGCTTTAAAATGTATTTATGAGATCGCATTTAACTATCGCTGCCCTTGCCACAGCACCAGCACCAGCAGGCGTTGCGATAGTTAGAGTCTCTGGGCCTGATGCCTCGGTAATTTTAGATCTAATTTTTAAGTCCAGCATTTCTCCACTAAGTGAGCCCCGCAAATTATTCTTTGGTAAGATAATTGATCCGCTAACAAATCAAACTTTAGATCAAGGGATGGCTGTTTTTTTTAAAAATCCAGCAAGCTTTACCGGGGAAGATCTTTTTGAATTACAACTTCATGGAAGTCCCGTACTGGCTCAAAAAGTTTTAAATGTTTTATTAAGGCATGGTGCTACCATGGCGGAAGCCGGTGAGTTTACTCGGCGCGCCTTCGAAAATGGTAAGATTGATCTGCTACAAGCCGAAGCCGTGGGAGATTTAATTTCTGCAAGTAATGAGCAAGCATTAATAATTGCCAATCAACAACTCAGTGGAAAATTTAGTACTGTTATTGAAAATATTGGAGAACCACTAAAAGATGTCTTAGCGGAAATTGAAGCGCACCTTGATTTTCCCGAAGAAGATATTCATCCCGATCAATTAGAAACAATGCTGGCGAAGCTAAGTGTTGCTAAAGGTAAGATTTCACAAATCTTAGGAACTTTTGATTATGGGCAGGTAATTAAAGACGGCTATAAAGTTTTACTGTGTGGCTTACCCAATGCTGGAAAATCAAGTTTATTAAATACTCTGCTGGGAAGAGAGCGGGCAATAGTTACTGAGATCTCCGGGACGACTCGCGATCTAATTGAAGAGAATTGTTTAATTGCCGGCTATCAATTTGTATTTTGTGATTCGGCAGGAATTACCGAAACGCAAGATTCGGTAGAGAAGATTGGCATAGAACTTGCATTAGAAAAAATTACTTGGGCTAATCTAATTCTCTTGGTTGTAGATTCTCAAGTAGGCCTCAAGGCGAGTCAGCCGTTAATTAAAATCCTAGAAGAACGAAAGGCAAATTACTGGATTATTTTTAATAAGATTGATTTAGATTCTAATCAGAATAAAAATTTAACTACGAAAAACTTAGCAATCTCTACAATTAACAAACTGGGAGTTGATAAATTACAGCAAGAATTAGTTTTAACCGTTCAGGATACCAACTTTGACCACACTGCTGGTAGTATGATCATAACTAATGAGCGCCAAAAACATGCTTTTCAACAGTCTTTTGATTCCCTAAGCCAGTGTGAAAGCTTATTCCACGATGTTACACATTTGGAGATTGTCAGTGCTGAACTACGCCAAGCTATTAATTTCCTTTCCGAAATAGTCGGTGGAATTGATACGGAGGACCTTTTGGGACGGATATTCAGCAAGTTTTGCATAGGTAAGTAAACACTTCCCAGATAAATCTCCAGCAACTGTAGAAGCAATTCCTTCGATAATACTGACTAGTCAATGTAAACCAAAAAAGTTAAACTTCTGGAAGATTGTTCAGAGCATCTTCCAGATTTTCACTTCCTACGGAGTAATTTATGAATAATGAAAGTTTCTTATCAAAATATGGCCTGAGCATTGAGCATGGGGGTGTTAAAGTTGGAGAGACTTATCCGATTTATGGAATGATTACAAATATTATTAATGACCAACCGGGAGAAGTATTAGTAGAAATTAATTTTACCATTAAAGCATACTTAAATTTAACAACTACTGAAAAAGTAGAATTAATTAAAAGAAGGTCTTTTGATCCGGCAATTTTCGTCTCTACCGTCATCGACTTAGAT
>JBGSMD010000031.1:0-5374 GCA_041740355.1 Bdellovibrionota bacterium | reverse complement strand
TCGACACCCCTTATTATTCTTTGCAGTCTTTACTAGGAATATAACTTTAGATCTCCACCGCAACTCATTGTAACTATCGATGGTTGATACCTCATATTATTTCTACCCTCGATGGTAAACAGATCTTAGAAATATCTTGATGGGCAGAAAGTTATCCTGCACAGACATCAGGTTAAACCATCGATGGTTAAACTCCTGCTTTGCAAAAGTCCCCCTCGGTTTTGACTTAGTATTTTTCATACTGCCCTCGATGGTTCAAACAAACTCTAAGACGCATGTCTTACCCTCGATGGTTAAGAATCATAACTGGAGATTATAAAAAATTCTAAGCCGAAGAATTTGATCACCTAAGAGACTTTTTGCTCTAGCCAGGGGTTTGACCAAATTTTTAAAAACTTTCCCCTCAGGATCAAATTTAGCCTGTTTATGATCAAAAAGTTTTGATACTTGTAAGGAAATTATCAAAATTTTTATAAATATTAGCTTTAAACCCTCGATGGTTACTAAAAATCAATATTTGACCATCGATGGTAGTGCTGTGGTTATGATTGCTGGTTATAGGCAATTTATTAAACTTTAAAGGCTGGCATTCCCTACCCTCGATGGTAGCATATAAACATCTACTCAACCATCGAGAGTTGAAAAGCAAAAGAAAGCCAACCCACGATGGTTAAAGTTAATAAGCTACAACCATCGATGGTTTAAAAGGGTATTGCGATAATGCACATGATCCATTATCAAGTTAAAGTAGGTTAAAGCTTTTGTTAAAAGTTAATTAAAGTAATAGGTTTATGGACACAGAAAAAAAGGCAGTATTAAAAGAGCCTGTCATAATTACAATCATAATGAATAAGGGTGGAGTCGGAAAGACTACTACTTGTGCAAATCTTGCAGCTTCACTTATTGAGAAGCGTCCCACTGGAAATAAATTTAATGTCGGCCTAATAGATCTAGATCCTCAAACAAATCTTTCCTCCGTGTTTGGACTAAACGATCTGGAAGATGAATTCGGGGAAGACTTAACAACAATTGCTGAATTTCTTGACCCAGAGAATAAAGACATTAATGCCTATCAATTTTTCTATAATGTAAGTCGCCCATATTTCGAGGGAAGACTTCATTTGCTCCCAGGACATATTGATCTTGAAAGTCTAAAAGATGATATCGAGTTTGAGATGAAACATAACTCGCCACTTAAAAGCAAACAAGGAATAGAGTACATCGGACAATATGATGTGGAAGCTTTTGAACATAAAAAGACTGCCTTTTTTAAGAATTACAGAGAAAGACTTAAAAAAGAACTAGCTGGCAAGTTTGACTATATAATAATAGACACGCCACCAAGTAGGGGATTTCTAACTCAGTTTGCCCTAAGCCTTGCTGACTATGTACTCCCTGTAATGATTCCCGGAACTAAAGAACTTGATGGTCTCATTATGATGGAACAGCTTATCGCTGATTGCTGGGCCTCCTATAATCAAAAGTTATCTGTTGCTGGAATTCTAATTAATAATCTTTTTGAGCGGGAAGTACTTTCAAAAGATATAAGAGCCATAGTGCTAAAAAGATACAGTGGTAAGGAGCTAATGCTTGGTACTGAAATTCCAAGATCGGTCCGAATTGCAGAAAGTATTTCTAATGACCAAACAATTTTTGAAAGTGATCACAGGGATAGTGAAGCCTATAAAGAGGTGTACCGAAAACTTCTTGCCGAATTATATTCAAGGGAACTAACAACTAGTGCAACTAGAACAGTATCCCCTGAGTTTTTCTATAATCTTCATTATTCTGAGGATGAGGAAATAGAAGTTGGTGAGGAATATAAAGGAGTAGCAGCAAATGAGTAGTGGAGCAGGACTTCAAAGTAGAGCAATAGAGTCTAGAATTAAAATCAAGAAGAGAAATGTGAAGCCTCCAGTTGTAGGAAGGTTTACGCAGTACATCGAAGTTGATGAGGTTCCAGAAGTTCCAACACTTCAGATCCTTAAGACAGAAACTATAACTGAGATAGCAGAAGCACCTAAAGCCCAAGTGCCTTTAAAAATAGAGCCAAAGATTTCTAAAAAGAAAGTTACTTTTACACTTCCAAGATATGAAGTGAGGCTAACTAAAGAGCACGAAAAAATCGTAACAGCACTTCATAGCAAAGCAAAAAAAGAAACCCCAAATGATAATAACGGAGTTAATAACGGGGAGCTTTTTGGAGGATTTTTAGAGTTTGCTAGAGATCTTCAGCCAGAGCTTAGTTTTAGAAATATTGATTTTAAAAGAGGTAAACTCTCAGGCGAGGGAACAGATAAAATCAAAAAAGAAATTGGTAAAAGTCTTAAAGAGGCAACTCTTAGAAGTTTTATAAAATCACTAACTGAGCCAGAAAGTGAAGTACTAAGCTATATATCTGAGTTAAGTAGTGAAGATAAAAGTTACATAAAGGAGCAAATACTAAGAAACCTTTAGAGATGTTTTACGATTAAGGGGTTATGATTTGTACTAAGTCTTATCGTGATCTTAGGGAGTGATCTAGCTAAAACTAGACGTGATCTTAAGGAGTATTGCAAGGGTATGAGTTTTTGAGATAGTTCAGGTATTAATTAAAAAGTAGTTACTTATTAATAGTTTAGCTTTCTTTTGGGACGTGATCTTAGGGAGTAAAGATTTACCTTAAATGTAGATCGTGATCCTAGGGAGTATAAAAGAGAATAATAAGTAGAAGTCATAAGTAAAATTAGTAATAAAGCTTATAGCTTATTAAAAATTTAGGACGTGATTTAAGGGAGTATCCCTGTACGTTTCATTACGTACGTGATCTTAAGGATTGTAAGTCGTGAGGATAAGGAGTCAGTCCTCGTGAGGGCAGGGAGTAAAGAGGGTAAATTAGACGTGAGGGTAGGGAGTTAAATGTTGTAATTTTCGTGATCTAAGAGAGTAAAAACTTGAGTAAGTCATTAGAAAACATCATAAATTTTAGCCCCTACTTTAGTAAACCTTATTAGTAAAAGAAGTAACTACTTAATAAGAATTTTTAGTAGTAATTTTTTTAAATTAAATAATAAAAATTTAAATGACAGTTTCAAGTCTTAATAATAAAGAGCAAGTAATACTCTCAACTGATACAGAGTTACCATACAAGCTAAAAGATGAGATGAACTTCTCAGACGTGGGAGGGCTTATCTTTGCAGGCTATCCACAAGATCAAAAGACGGTCACCCTAGAAACAAAACATGTAAGCTTTGCAAAGAGTGAATCAAAAACAGAGAGAGTTACAATTTCAGCTTCAGATAATTGTAGGCTTCCACTTCCATCAGATGCCAAAGTTTTTGTAGCGTTGATTGCCCTTACAACACCTGGAGATTTTAAAAATCAGCTAGTCTCATTTAATCAAAGCGATATCTTAAAAATTCTTAACTGGACACCAGATGGAAGAAATTACGAAAGACTAAAAGAGGCACTAAATAGACTAAGAAGTATCAGGTTTATTTTTGAAAACAGTTGGTACAGTAACGGTGATAAAAATTATATTTCCGAAGATTTTAATATTCTTGATTCCCTAAAAATTGTTGAGCAGGAAAAACAAGGAAAAAGATTAAAAGAAAAGAAGAGCTGTTCCTTTAAGTGGAGTGATGTCCTTTATAAAAGCTTTAAAGAAAATAATGTTAAGGATATTAAGCTTGAATACTTACAAACGCTAAGTGATTTAGCTTTTGCAATGTATCGCTATCTTGATAAAAAGTTTTATTTTAAGTCCTACCTTGAATATGACATGGAAACGTTTGCCAAGCAGATGGGCATAAATAAAACGGAATCAAATAATCTAACTAAAATAAAATCTCGCCTAATTAAAGCAAGTGAAGAGTTAGAAGTTGCGGGATTTATAAAGCCACTGCCAGTAGATAAGCGATTTAAAATGAAGCGGAGAGGGGAGTGGTTAGTATCTTTTAGTAAGTTAGGCGTTAAAGAACTAGAGGAGATAAGCCCACTACAACAAAGGCTTATAAGTCTCGGATTAAAAGCAAAGCAGGCTAATAAATTTATCATTCTTCATGGTGAGCAGTATGTGGAGAAAGTTTTAGAATACTTAGAGAATGTTGCTCTTAAAAGTAAAATTAGCTCGATTAATAGTACAGCAGCTTGGCTAGTTTCCGCTTTTAATAATCCCGACTTTAGATTTCCAAATTCATTTAAAACAAGTGAAGAGAAGAAAGAAGAAGTTAAGAAAACTGAACTTGTAAAGAAGCAAGCAGAAGTAATTAAAGAAAAAGAAGAAGCTAAAATTTCTAAGCAGTATCAAGAAAAAAGTGAAGTCTATGAAATTTACCTAAAAAGCTTATCGGTCAATAAAAAAGAAGAATTAGAGGAAAAAGCATTTAAAAATGCCAGCTCTTTTATTCTTAGTCAGTATGAAAGGAGTAAAAATCAAGGTGGGAAGTTTTCAGAAACATTAAAGAATAAGATTATTGAAGATCAGATTGAGCGGGAGCTGGGGCAGAATGTTTAAGGTTAAAGATTAAGTGAAGAAATTATTATCAGTTTTATTCTTAGGTTTAGTTTGTTTTTTAGTATTTGAGAATAATTTAATTCAAGCTGAAACTAATGAATCACTAAATAAAAATAAAATAAGATCTGAAAGTGAAATTAAAGAACTTAAAATTCTTGCTGATAAAGGAGATGTAAAAGCTCAAATAAACTTAGGTGAGATCTATTTATATGGGGAAGGAGTACCTCAAGATCTTCAAGAAGCCTTTAAGTATTATAAGCTAGCCGCAGATCAAGGAGATCCGAAGATTCAACATACCTTAGCGGTAATGTATCATCGAATGGAAGGCGGTCCACATGATTTTCAAATGGCCGTTAGATATTATAAGTTAGCAGCAGATCAAGGACATATCGATGCACAGTTTGCCTTAGGGTTGATGTATGCTCAAGGTATAGGAGTGCCTCAAGATTCTAAACTTGCATTGTATTATTATAAGTTAGCAGCAGATCAAGGATTGATCGATGCGCAACATATCCTAGGGTTGATGTATTTTGGTGGAGAAGGAGTGCCTCAAGATTCTAAATTGGCTTTCAAGTATTATAAGCTAGCTGCAGATCAAGGACATATCGATGATCAATATACTATTGGATTGTTATATGGAGATGGAGACGGAGCACCTCAAGATCCTCAAGAAGCCTTTAAGTATTTTAAGCTCGCAGCAGATCATGGTCATGTTGACGCCCAATTTGTTTTAGGGTTGATGTATGCTGAGGGAGAAGGAGTGCCTCAAGATTTTCTTCAAGCTTATAAGTGGTTTAATATTTCCCAAAGCTTAGGACATAAGGAAGCAAAAGAAAATAAAGAAATAGTATTAACAAAAATGACAGCAGAGCAGATAGT
>JBGSMD010000030.1:0-184993 GCA_041740355.1 Bdellovibrionota bacterium | reverse complement strand
CAGTAAAAAATTTAATCGGCATTTTCAAAGATTCATGCCGCTGCATAGCAACAGCTTTACCAAATGAACATTCCTCTCCACTGCTGGCATATTCACCTGTTGTTGGAATTAAAAATCCAATTCGACACTCAGCAAACAAGTTATTGCCAAGAGCTGTAAGGAGCAAAGAAAGAGAGATAATGGATAATATATTTTTTTTCATAGCGCGAAAGTATAACCGAATTACAATTACTTTTCTAACTATTTTTATCAGTCATCTGCCATGCTTCCCAACCACCACCAAGAGCCTTATAAATATTAACAACTGCGGTTGCTTGATTCTGTTTATTAACGGCAAATTCATTCTCAGTAAGTAGCATTTCCTTTTGCGCTTCCAATACAGAAAGTAAATCTATTGTACCAACTTGGTATTGTGCCTGAGCTAATTGATAGGCCCGCTTAGAAGATTCAAAAGCTGTTTTTAAGTAATAAGTCCTAGCAGATTGTGCTCTGTAATTATTAAAAGAATTTTTTAGTTCTTCTAAGGCTTTAAGAACCGTTTCTTCATAATTGAATAATGCCTCTTCTGCACGTTGATCAGCAGCTTTAACTTTGGCGCGAATCGATCCAAAATCAAATGGTGTCCAAGTTATTGATGGTCCATAACTATAGACTTCTCGATTAGAATGAAATAACCCCTCGCCTTCAGTATTTTCATAACCAAAAGATCCAGTTAGTTGAAGTTTGGGGAAAAACTCTCCCTTTTGAACTCCAATTAAAGCAGTATACTCAGCAAGTGATCTTTCTGCTACGCGAATATCAGGTCTTCGTTGTAGAATATCTTCAACATTTCCGATTTCAATTGGTCCTTGATAAGTAGGAACTTTCTTGGCACCTTTAAGTAATTTAACGAAGCGAGTTGGTGATTTTCCACATAAAACAGAAATTCGATAAATGTGACTTTTTAACATTGCCTTTAATGGCGCAACTAATGAATTAGTTTGAGCTAGCTGCGATTGTGCTCTGGCTAAGTCTAATTCTCCGATCGACCCAGCATCTAGTTTTGCTTGCACGATACGAAGGGTTTCTTGCTGCAATTTCAAGTTGTTTTTAGCAATTAAAAGTTGCTGTTGGGTTGATCTTAATTGGAAATAATTATTGGCTAAGTCACTTAGTAATATTAAAATAGAATCATCAAGACTGGCAATTTTCTCCTCATAATCGGCATTACTTGCTTCTAGGTTACGTCTAAGACGTCCAAAAATATCTATCTCCCAAGAAGCATCAACGCCAGCTCTGTATAACTCAAAACCTGTTGGAGCCCCACCGAACTGAACACCTGAAATCTGACTCTCATTATAACTACCACCTAGTTGAAACCCTGGTAATAATTCCGCATAAGCAACTCGAGCCATCGCTCTTGATTGATTTACTCTAGATAACGCTTGCTTAACTGTTTTATTTGATTTGATGCTTTTGATAATTAATTGATTAAGCACCGGGTCATTAAAAGATTCCCACCATCGAACATTAAGCTTTTGAGTGCTTAAATTTTTAAGCTTAGTTTCCTTAATGCTGGCAGCTATCTTAGAATCGGGACGCTGGTAGTTTGGACCTATTGCACAAGCGCTCCAAGCTAAAGTTATTAAAAATATTAAGCAATTCCTCACTAAACTTTTATTAAAGATCACTTTCTATCTCCTGATGACGTTCGCCAGTAAGTTTTAAATAAATAATTGGCACTACGAATAATGTGAAGAAAGTTCCAATAATCATACCACTAACAAGCATTATTCCAATGCTATTACGAGAAGCAGCACCTGCTCCTGTAGCAAAAATTAAAGGAGTATGACCAACAACTGTAGCAATGGATGTCATCATGATTGGACGAAAACGAGTTTCGACAGATTGCCGGATTGCCGAAATTTTATCTAAGCCTCGTTCTCTTAAGGTATTAGCAAACTCTACAATCAGAATACCATTTTTCGACACTAATCCGACAAGCGTTACTAACCCAACTTGAGAGTAAATATTAATTGATGTGAACCCTAGAAATGAAAATACTAATGAACCGGCAATAGCTAAGGGAACAGACCCTAATAAAATAATAAATGGATCACGAAAACTCTCAAACTGCGCAGCTAAAACTAAATAAATAAAAATTAATGAGAAAATCATTGTTGTTAGGAAAGTATTACCCTCAGAACGTAACTGCCGAGACTCGCCCATATAATCCATTTGGTAATTTGCTGGTAAAATCTCTTTAGCTTTCGCTTCAATTGCACCTAAAGCCTGATCTACTGTAGCACCCGGATGATTAGCTCCTTGAATCGTGATTGAATTTAACTGTTGAAACTTTTTAAGTTCCCTAGCTTGTACACGATCTTCAATAGTAGCGACGGTTGATAGAGAAATTAATTTTTTATCAGGTCCAGTAATATAAACAGACCCAAGTTGATCTGGATTTAGCCTAGCTTTCCTTTCTAATTGCGGAATTACTTTGTAACTTCGACCTTCCAAATTAAACCGATTTAGATAATTACCCCCTGTCAGCAGTCCAAGTTCTTGGGTAACTGATTGAAGTGTTAGGCCCATCGTAGAAATCTGGTCACGATCCAACACTACTCTCGCTTCAGGCAAATCAAACTTTAAATCGGTATCAGCAAACATAAAATGTCCACTGGCAAATGCTGCTTGAACTAATTGTACCCCGTACTCATAAAGTCTCTCTGGAGAATCGGTGGAAGAAATTACAAATTCAACAGGAAAGTCACTCCCACCAGGTAATGGAGGTGGTGTTGTCATGATTGCTCTGATTGCTGGATACTTTCCGACAACCCCTGAAATTTCGGGAACAATTTCTTGGGGCGAACGTTCTCTTTGCGACCAAGGTTTAAGAACCATTCCAGAAAAACCAAAATTCGCACCTGTTAATTGAAAAGAAGTTTTAGTTTCTGGTATTGCTGCGTATTCCTCACCAATCTTGGAAGTGTAAAAAGAAGTTTGATCTAATGAAGCATTAGGGTCTGCTTGAACAATACCAAAAACAATTCCCTGATCTTCCCTTGGTGCTAACTCCTTAGCTGAGAACATATAAAAAGGAGCAATACACAACATAATTAAAACTGCTGCAATTAAAACGACAATTTGATTACCTAAAAGTCCATCTAATATTCTCAAGTAGGCATGCTTAATTTTTTCAAAATATAAATTAACATTAATTTGAAATTTATTTGGGGCATGATTGGCTTTAACTAAACGAGATGACATCATCGGCGATAAGGTAATCGCTACAAATCCCGAAACTAAAACAGCCCCAGCCAAGGTAAAGGCAAATTCTCTAAAGAGTGTTCCAGTTAATCCCCCTTGAATTCCAATAGGAGCATAAACAGCAGCCAGAGTAATTGTCATGGCAATAATTGGAGTGAGCAATTCCCTTGCTGCAATTATTGCGGCATCAAAAGGTTTCTTCCCCTCTTGAACATGTCGCTCCACATTCTCTAGCATCACAATTGCATCATCGACCACCAGCCCCACTGCCAAGACAATCGCTAAGAGAGTCAGTAGATTAATCGAAAATCCTAATATATACATGATCACAACTGCCCCAAGTAGGGAAAGTGGAATAGCAATGACAGGCACTAGTACTGCTCGAAAAGAACCAATAAAAATAAAGATTATAAAAATTACGATTAAAATTGTTTCCGCAAGAGTTTTAATAACGTCATCAATTGAGTTTTCGATATATTCCGTTGCATCATAAGGTACGCTGAGATTCAAAGAGGCTGGTAGAGTTGCCTTGATTTCAGGAAATGTTTTTCTTACATCGCTAATTACATCTAAAGAATTGGCTGTAGGTAAAACCCAAATCCCCATAAATGTTGCTGTCTTGCCTCCGAAGCGCACATCTTCGTTGTAATTCTCAGCTCCCATTTCTACTTCAGAAATATCATCTAAACGAACAACAGCATTCTGATCATTCTTGATCACTAGTCTTTTAAACTCATCAATACTTTTTAAATCCGAATTTGTATTAAGATTAACTGTAACAAGAGACCCTTTTGTTTGTCCCAGAGCTGCTAAATAGTTATTAGCGAGCAAAGCTTTTTGAACATCAGATGGAGAAACATTTAAGGCCGCCATTTGCTCAGGCTGTAACCAAATACGAACTGCAAAGGTTCTTGCTCCGAGGATATCAGCTTTTTGCACCCCGGCGATCGATGAAAGTTTTGGCTGAACTACACGTAATAAGTAATCAGTAATCTGATTGGATTTGAGTTGATCAGAAGAGAAACTAAGATACATGGAAGCAAAGCGACTATCTGTAGTTTCAACATTTATGATTGGAACTTCAGACTCTACAGGTAAATCATTACGAACTTGATTCACCTTAGATTGAATCTGTGTTAAGGCATCATTTACATCATAGTTTAAAACTAGGTGCGCACTAATCGTACTTATCCCTTGAGCACTGGAAGATTTTAAATAATCAATTCCATCAGCACTAGCGATAGCTTTCTCGAGGGGTGTAGTAATAAAGCCACGAACTAAATCAGCATCGGCACCAATGTAAGCTGTTGTAACAGTAACCACAGCTAAATCACTCCGAGGATATTGCCTAGTCTTCAGATTAATAATTGCCTGATATCCAGCAACCAAAATCATCAGATTGATACAGATTGCTAGTACTGGCCTGCGAATAAATAAATCACTAATTTTCATGTTTTAATTATTTTCTACTTGAGGTGTTTCTGAAAGTGGCGGTTGAATTTCATTATTGATAAAAATTTTTACACCTGGAAATAATTTAAAAGTCCCAGAGGCGATAATCTCCTGTCCAAGTTTAAGTCCGGAAAGTACTTCTACAAAATCACCTCTTTTTCGTCCTAAAGTGACAGCCATTGCTTCCATCTGAAAAGGTGGCTCTGGAGTCTCTTTCTTGATGATATAAATGGTATTACCATAAGGGGCATAATGTACACTAGGAAGTGGTACGACTAAAACTTCATTCTTAACTGATTTTATTAGTTGTAAATCAACGAACATCCCAGGTCTAAGTACATCATTTAAATTACTAACTGTCGCTTGCATTAAGACGTTGCGATTTGTTGGATCAATTTGAGAATTAATACTCGATAAATTACCAACAAAAGTTTGATCCGGAATGTTACGAACTGACACTTCGACAATATCACCAACTTTATATTCTCCGATATGTTTTTGAGGTAAATAGAAATCTAATAAAAATTTATCAGATGAGTTAACATCCACAACGTTGGTTCCAGAAGTTACAAACTCTCCAATGTTTAATTTTCTAACACCTGCTCGCCCAGCAAAAGGTGCAACAATCTGTCTTCTTTGTATCATTGCTTGCAATCTAGCAATCTCAGCATTAGCCAAAGATAAATCGGCATTAGCCAAATCTAAATCTGCTTGGGAATTAGCATTTTGTGCACGGAGTTCTCTTTGACGCTTAGCGGTTAGCTCAGATAATTTAAATTGGGCCTGCGCTGCTTGTAATTGAGCCTTTTCAACTTCACTATCAAGCTCAACTAAAACTTGGCCTTGCTCCACAACTTGCCCAGATTCAAAATTAACACTTGCTACCCGTCCGCTATCTTGAGTACTAAGCATCGATCCTTGCACCGCGCGAAGTGATCCAATTCCAGAAAATGTTTCTGGCCAGTTTTCTTGTTTGACAATAAAGGTGTTAACAGTAGCAGGTGGCGCGCCTCTTCCTTTACTAGCTTGGATTATTGAATAAATTTGAAAAAATTTAATCCCACCTAGTAGAAGGATTACTGCTAAAGTAACATATAAAATTCGAAAGTTTTTGTTAGAGATCTGGTGTTTCAAGATTAATACTGAAAAATAAAAAACGTTTTCGCTTGTAGGAATTTTGCTAAGACTTTAACGAGGATCATAGCGAACTCGAAGATAAGAAACTTTTATCATAGATAAATCACCTTCTGACGAAAGAAAGACAATACCCTGATAAAAATTTATTAAATTTCGTCAGAAAAATTACAAAAGATGAAATGAAACAAGATAGTTATAGTCAAACACTAAATGTCTGAAATCTTTTTAATTTTTCCTCATCAACTATACCAAGAAATTACTAAAATTTCAGGCGTCAAACAATTGCTTATTATTGAAGATTATCTTTTTTTTAAGCAGTTCCAATTTCATCAGCAAAAGCTAATCTTTCACCGAGCCAGTATGAAGTTTTATCAAAGCTTCTTACAGTCTAAAAATTACTATGTTTCCTACTTAGAATGCAAGAATTCAAACAAAACTTTAGATCTGTTTGAATATCTACCTGAAGGCGTTACTAAGATCCATTGCTGGGAGGCAGATGATGATTATCTTAACAAATTTTTGATATTCGGCGCTAAAAAATTTAATTTAAAAATTGAATTTCATCAGAGCCCTTCGTTTTTAATTGATCTAAAAGATTCTACTAATTATTTCCAGAAATCTGGCAGGTATTTTCAATCAAATTTCTATCAGCACAATCGCCTTTCTTTAAAAATCCTTTTGGATGGCAATAAACCTTTACATGGCAAATGGAGCTTTGACCAGGAGAATCGTAAAAAGCTACCAAAGTCATTATCCATCCCAAAAATTACTAAAACACCAGAAACGGATTTTGAGAAAGAAGCCATTAACTATGTACAAAAGAACTTTTCCAAAAACTATGGTAGTTCAATAGATTATAATTATCCGACAGATTATCAGTCAGCTGAGATATGGCTGGAGGAATTTCTTGAGCAACGCTTTGCCAAGTATGGTCACTATCAGGATGCGATTGTTTCTGATAACGCTTTTAATTTTCATTCAGTAATTTCACCTTTAATTAATGTTGGACTACTAAGTTCTAAATATGTGGTAGAACGCAGTATAGCATTCGCTGAAGAAAACAATATTGAATTTAATAATTTAGAAGGATTTATTCGACAAATCATTGGATGGCGTGAGTATGTTAGAGCGGTTTACCATTTAATTGGGCGGAAACAACGAACAACAAATTTTTGGAATCACAAAAGAAAAATTCCGGAAAGCTTTTGGAAGGCAACTACTAACATTTTACCGGTAGATGATAGTATCAATAAAACTCTAAAACACTGCTATTCCCATCACATTGAAAGATTAATGATCATGTCAAACTTCATGACACTTTGTGAATTTGATCCCGATGATTGCTACCGTTGGTTTATGGAGCTATTTATCGATGCCTATGATTGGGTCATGGTTCCAAATGTCTATGGTATGGGACTATATGCTGATGGAGGAATGATCGTTACTAAGCCTTACATTAGTTCCTCAAATTATATCAAAAAAATGAGTAATTACTCAGATGGCCCCTGGTGTGAAATCTGGGATAGTCTCTACTGGAGATTTATAAACAAACATAAAGATTTTTTTAATGGAAATCCTAGACTTAGCATGATGACAATTCATTTAAAGAAAATGCCCCCTGAAAAATTAGAAAAACATTTAGAGCTTGCTGAAGAATTCCTAGCCAATCTCAAATGAATTAATAAGCGGAACTGGCAGCTTTCTTAAACATTTCCAAGGCTAACTCACGAGTTTCAGAATGTTTAACCATCGGTCTTGGATATTTTGCTAAAACTTGTGAAGCCATGAAGTCTTCATTGTGAATTTGTTTCGGTGTTAATGCTGCCAATTCTGGCACCCATTTTTTAATATATTCAGCTTGCAAATCAAATCTTATTTGCTGTGTCCAAGCATTAAAAATTCTAAAATATGGTTGAGCATCGCAACCGGTCGATGCTGCCCACTGCCAATTGCCATTATTAAGTGCCGGATCATAATCAGTTAATTTTGTTGCAAAATATTTCTCCCCCCATCTCCAGTCAATTCTCAAATTTTTTGTTAAAAATGATGCTACCACCATTCGAACACGATTATGCATATATCCAGTAGTATTTAATTCTCGCATTCCAGCATCAACGATTGGAAAACCAGTATTCCCTTCGCACCATGCTTTAAAATCTTCTTCAGAATAACGCCATTCTACGTTAGTAAATTTTTTTTGAAATGCAGCACCATAAACTTCAGGATAGAAAAAAGAAATTTGAGTAAAAAAATCTCGCCAATGAAGCTGATTGATCAATAAATGTTTTGGGTTGATTGCAGAAAGTTTTTGATAAACTTCCCGAGCTGATACTGTCCCAAATTTTAAATGTGCTGATAGTTTAGTTGAGGAATGGATTGCTGGAAAATCTCGCTCTGCTTGATAAGCTTCATGAGTTGGCAATTGTTGTAAAATTCCTTCTGCTTCTTCTCTCCCACCCAGTGCTAAAAGTTGTAAGTTTGGATTCTCATTTAGCTTATCCCAATTTTCTGGTTTCGACAAACTAAAACCTGACTTAGCAAAATTACTGTTGAATATTTTAGCTGGTAATTTAACCGGTAAGAGTTCTGCTTTTTTTCGATAAAAAGTATAAACACTGTAGGGCTCATGATTATCTTTTAAAACTTTCCCTGGCTCATTTAACATTAGATCATGGGCTGGGAAAAATTTGATCTGTTGCTTTTCGCAACAAGACTTAAGATTTAGATCTCGTTGTTTACTAAAGGGGGTATAATCATAATTAAAAAAAACGGCTTCTAGTGGCTGCTCTTCTAACAACTTAGGTAAAACTTCTTCTACTTTTCCATAAATTAAATTTAAATTTCCGCCCAAAGCTTTAATTTCACTAGCAAGTTCCTTGAGACTATTACCCATAAACTGTACCGCATTAGCAGAAAAATACTTGTTATCAGTAAACTGCCGCGGGTCAATAAAAAAAACTGGGTAGACCTCTTTGGAATACTGTAAGGCTAGGTTTAAAGCGGTATTGTCAACTAGTCGAAGGTCGCGGCGAAAGATAAATAATGACTTGTTAAAAGTAATCATACTAGTAATATTTAATTAATGGTTCATTTTTAGGGAGCTTTAAGAACTCGACCTAAGTATTATGAATTTGTAACTTTACAATAGACTCTTTAAGTATAGGTATATAACAATGATAAAAAAAATTCTCTTAGTACTTTTAGTATTAACACCTACAATAACAATTGCGGAAGATGCCCCAGTATGTCCAGCCCCAAAACCAAATCAGGGACCATGGGTAAATACATTTAACTTTGGCTACAATAAGACGAGTGGAAATAGCGATGTCTCACTTTTAAATTTAGGATTTTTAAGTAAGTATGAAAAAGAAGAGCATCTTCTTCGTTTTCAAGCAGATCATAACTTTGGAGAAACCGAAACCGTTGATTCTGGCGAAAAACAAACTAACGTTGATTACAGTTTTGTTTCTGGTGAATATAAAAATATTGTTAGCGAAAAATTATACTTAGGTCTTGGTACAGATTTCATGCGTAATGAAATTTCGGACGTGAAGTATCGAGTACTAGCAAACCCTAGAGTCGGTTATTTCATCTTTAAAGAAGATAAAGTAGGGTCGCTCGATGTTTATGCTGGACCATCTTATCTATGGGAAGAAGTAGCTGATGAAACTGATGATTATTTAGCACCACGATTGGGTAATCGATTTGAATATCAACTTACTGAAACAGCTAAAGTTTTTGAAACTTTGGATGTAATTCTTTCTGCCGAAAGTAGTGATAACTATTTAGTTCAAGGTGAAGCTGGAATTGAAACAAAAATTACAGATATGCTTAAATTAGTTTTTAAGGTCAGAACTATCTATGATAATCAACCAGCACTTGGTAATGATAAGAATGACTTAGCACTTCTTACAGGACTTGGAATCGATTTCTAATCTTAAATACGCATATACTAGGCGACATTTAAAATTATCATTTTAAAATTCTAGTCGCCTAGTATATCAAGCACGTAGTGCTTGAGCGACCCAAGGGGGTCGCTTAGGTATTTCCCTTGTTTTATAAGGGAAATACTGGGGATAATAAATATACTAAAACCCTAACAAACTGAAAATGCGTTCTGCATTTTTCCAAGCAGTGTCGTAGATTCTTAATCGGTTTTAGTATTCCTAAGTTATAGCTTCCCCTAAAATTTCATTTTATAGTAATGACAAGAAATAATTTACTGCCTGCCTAGCCGAAGCTTCAGCGAAGGCTGGTTAGTAAATTAAACAGAGTCATTACGGCTAATTCAAAACTTGGATTTCCACCTTCGCTAAAGCTACGGCGGATATCCAAGTTTGCATAGCTAAAAACAACATAAATAGTGAGTCCAAGCAAAGTCGATATTCTTTTAAAGTAATTTGTTTTTTGGACTCACTATATTTCTTGGTTTTAAATAACCAACTGTATAATTTTTAGAATTGTTATGAAGCTCTTAGTTCTTATTAATTCTCAAAATACTTAATTATATTAGAAAAATGAGAAAGTAACTCTTCCTAACAATATTAATCTAAAATATAATCTTGTCTGATTAGTTAAGTAATTCAAGTCCAGAAAGATTGTTCCATTTATAGGTTTGACCACTACCAAAAGAGGATACGGAGGTTCCCTCAAAAGATATACCCGAATTGGCCGTCATAGATATAAAAGTCTTCTCGTTAAACGATTCAATACCAATAAGTTTATCTATGCAATCTTGTCGATCTGTACAGGCAATATATGAAGCAGTATCTACATACTGAGCTTCCTGAGCAGTTGCGGCACTTCGAAGATCTTGGTTAGCATTGGCATCATTACCACGAGCCCGATATTGACCAAATGCTGCCATACCGATAGCCGCTAAAATTCCAAGAATGGCAACAGTGACTAAAAGCTCTATAAGGGTAAATGCGTTTTCTCTCTTCATGACAAAATATCGTAAAATAATCTAATTTACTTTAGACTAAATAATAAAAATCTTTTATAAAAGACCATATTTCATTGATTTTAACTTTAAAACGAATATAAACCAATATTAAAATAAATTTAAAATATAATTACTCAATGTGGAACTCTTTCTGGCACAATTTACCACAACCATTTAAGGTTCTTGCCCCAATGGAAGATGTAACTGACACGGTCTTCCGTCGAGTAGTTGCCAGTTGCGGTCGCCCAGATGTTTTTTTTACTGAATTTACATCAACAGATGGGCTCTTCTCTAAAGGGCGTGAACGAGTTGCTGAACGTTTAGAGTATACAGAGGGTGAAGGGCCCCTAGTTTCTCAAATCTGGGGCAATAAACCTGAAAATTACCTAAAAGCTTGCATCGAAATGCGTGAGCGTGGTTTTGATGGGATTGATATAAACATGGGTTGTCCCGTAGCTAAAATCGCTGCTAAAGGCTGCTGTTCAGGATTAATTGAAAATCCAAACTTAGCAAAAGAGCTAATCCTAGCGGCAAGAGAAGGAGCGAAACATTTACCTGTAAGTGTTAAAACAAGACTAGGTTACCGCGACTTAAGAACTGAGGAATGGACTGGTTTTCTATTGGACTTAGATTTACCAGTGATCACAATTCATGGGAGAGTAGCTAAACACCAGTCAAAATATCCCGCGAACTGGGACGAAATTGGAAAAGTGGTTAGGCTCCGCGATCAAATGCAAAAAAAGACTTTGATTATTGGAAATGGTGACGTTTTTAATCAAGAGGATTTCCATTTACGGCATAGGGAATCAAAGGTTAACGGTATAATGATCGGTCGGGGAATTTTTCAAAACCTTTACATCTTTAACGATCAAGGGATAACGAATATGTCCCAACTCACTGCCGAACAGAAACTTAATCTGCTACTTAGCCACATCGCTCTTCATTCCGCGCGATGGGGAACACAAACCAGATATACCCTGCTGAAGAAATTCTATAAAATTTATATCAATGGTTTTCCCTTAGCTGGAGATCTTCGGGCTAAATTAATGGAAACAGAGGATATAGAGCAGGCGCTAGCCCTTATTAATCCATTCCTGTCTTCAGTTGAGTTAGACTCAGATAATGCTAGAATCTAGCTAACCGTAAGACTATTTCAGAATATCCAATCTTTTCATACTGTTATTATAAAAAGCAGCTTGATAATTAAGAAAAACAAGACTTTTGGAGATTTTCTACTTAGTAATGAGATATCTGTCGATACTGAATCATAACCTTGGGAACATCGGATAGTATATAGAAAGTCCAAAAAGTAATTTACGTAAGGAAATTACTTTTTGGGGCTTTCTATCCCCCGGTGGGATAATAAAATCATATAGTTATGACAAAAAAACAAATTGATCTATTAAATTTTTACGTAATTTATTTTTTGTCATCACTATATAACTGACATATGTTGAATCTAACTTCTAAAATTTCTTTTCTTTGCCTTTTTCTCTTGGCTACATTTGTTCAAGCAGAAGAGCTGAGCTTTTCTATTAGTCAAAATTTCTCTGCCTGTAATTCACAGTATAACGCACTTAATGTAAAAACTAATTATGCTGAGTTTAAATATAACTCAATCAATAAAGAACTAAACATCGAAGTAGAATTTACTAATCAAGGAGGAGCGACCTTAGCAAACGGCTTTCATTTTGGTCTTAACTCCGAGACTTCGCTAATTTTAAATAAATATAAACTCGCTTATTTCTATGTTGATGCCAGTAGGCTTACATCAAACAATCAGCCAAGAATTTCAGCCTATATTTACAACCGAGAAACACAAGCAAATTCTAGTTGTAATAATTTACCCGGAAGTTGGCAAACAAATCCTGGCGCTGGATTAAATAGAACTGAACCAATTTTATTAAGTAACACGCCAAATACTAACCCTGAATGGGTATTGTTTGCCGAAAGTAGCGAGGCAAATTCAGGTGGAGTTCAAACTAGAAAATTTTCGATCATTATCGATACAACTCCAATCCAAGCTTTTGTTCCAAACAATACTACTGATTACCAGCAGGAGATGGCCATATCATGTAAAAACATCGACCCAGTAAAAGAACAAGCTTGCTTTAATCAGTATAATAATATTACCCAAATCTTTGATTTTGGGCAGCTTTCCTCTGTCGCTAAAAGACTAACGCTAGACTTTGTTCCATCAGTTATTAACAATTCAACATATAACTCAGCCAATGAAATTACTGCTTTTAGCCTTTCTGCTTGTAGTTTGTGCCGAGTTGAAAAAAAATTCGCTAACACTGCTCCAAGTTGTGCTGGGATTACAGGCTTAGCTGAAAAGCTTGCTGTGGGAGAACCCGTGCAAGCAAATATTAATTTTTTGGATCCAGACTTATACGATCAACATCGTGTTCAATTTTTAAGTGCACTTAAACCAAGCATGCAATTTGTAACTACATCCTCTAGCAACTCAAGCGAAACTTCTCCGATTGCCAATAATGGAATTATTCCGACAGGTCACAAAAAATCAGTAAAATTAAACTGGACACCTACCACGGAAGATATTGGTAGTTATTCTATCCCTGTGCGCTTCCAGCAGATCTACGGAGTAAATGGTAGCTTAACATCAATTGATGAGTGCACCTTAAACTTTGAAGTGATCCAAGGAATCAACAGTCCCGTCTGTGAAACAACAGATCTTACAAGCAATGTAAGTCTAATTAAAAATCAGCTAACACAATTGAAGTCTCTACTACTGAGTAAAAATAGGAATAATCAAAAATATCTTTCCAGCTCAAAACAACAACAACGACAAGATGTTAGTGCCAAAATAAATACTTATTCCTCCACTATTGAGAATTACATTGCGGATATTCCCTTACAATTTACTACATGTAGCTCTGGATTTAGCGAGTGCCAAACATTTAGCGTAGAAGATCAACTATTAAGAAGTCGCAAAGACATCCCCCTACTTTATTGCGATGGTCAAAAAATCCTAGGCTGTAACTTTATTGACAATGTTGGCCTTAAATTATTTAAAAAACTCAAAAAAAATCAAATTAATAGTAGCCGAGTGGCAGGTACATTAACAGCTGCAAAGCTGGCTTTATTTACCAATCAATTTAAAAATGCCCAGAAAAAAGCCACTAATTTAAGCTTTAATGCATATAATCAGGTAGAAGAGCTCGTTGCGAATCACTATATACAGCACTTTATCTGCGAATAAGCCTAAAATCGCCATATTTAAAAAAAAATTGAAAAAAAGCTCTGATTTCCTTGAGTAAAAATTAAAAAAGCATATCCTAAATGCAACATGGTGAGCAGACCTTCCATAATTAAACACGATACTAATTTTTCTAGGAGCATATCTTGTAACTAAACGGATTAGTAATTAAGAATTTGAGTAGGATATAAATATCAAAATTAGTTTTGTATTTATAAAATATGTACCGAGGAAATATGAAACAACTAGCAATACTTTTAATCTCAATTTTTGTTGGACTTAATTGTCTTAGCGCAGAAGAATATAATTTACACATTCCAGACTTCAATGATTTGAAGTATTGCGAAAACGTTATTTGTGAAGGCGTAGGCTGTGCCAATACAAATGCAAAAATTCAACAAGACATTGAAGATCGCAATGAATTAATCAAAGTTAAGTACCTTAACCTTAATTTTGATGAAGCTAGCGAGAAGTTAATTGTGGAAGCAGAGATTGACACAACTACAGGCAAGCCTGCTAATTTCTTTCATTTAGTACTTACGGATGGAGACTTAGATGTTGGCCGGTCTAACTGTGAAGGAAGTGTTGGACATATTTATGTAGATTTCACTGACGAGAATATTCCAAAAGTCAACGTTTTCTCTTTCAATGGTCACTTAAATCTTTATTGCAACAACGGCGAAACACATCAATCTCAACACATTGCTCATAATGGTTATGATGATACTTATATCTATGGTGATGGATCTGGACCTTATGTTAACAAAGCCAGTGTGAAAGAAAGTTTTTTTGCTAAGTTTGCTCCAGTCTATCGCGAAACAATTTTGAGTTCTGTGGATAGTCCGAATGCGGTTAATTTCTCAATTGATACAACAGCAACTTCTAAGATTATTACCTTAGAACTTGATGTTTCCAGCATTAATGCTCATCAGATTGAACCATTATTACTTAAAAATAAGTCTTACACTTACGAAGGTATTAAGTTTGCTAGTCGTGTTGGAGTTTGGTTTTGGGCTGCTGCCAATGCTAGCACAACTTACTACAACAATTACATCAGCACTTTAACTACCACTAAAACTGATTGCTCGACTTGTGTTCATCCAGAACTTGAAACTAAATCAAAGGTTTTGTGTGGCGATTCTAATGTAACTGCTAACCCAGTTGAAGTTGGAAAACCGACAACACTATCTTTTGATGTAATTAATAAAGATTATTTTGATACTGATAAAGCTCCAGTCGTAGTTAATTACACAGGCTTACCAAGTGGTGCTAAGCCAAGCGTTCCGGAAGGCGAAGAAGTAATCTTCTCTGATGATGGTGCTAACAATGGTACAGCAACAATTAAAATTGAGTGGACTCCTACTGAGGAACAAGTTGGTGATTACACAATTGGCGCCAACTTCTTGGTGGAGTACGGACTTAATAATTTATATACTGACTGTACTGGAGTTAAAGTAAAAGTAACTGCCATCGTACCAGAATGTAAGTTGGCAGATTTGGGTGCAATCACTCAAGCTGACCAAGACATGGCTCAGTTAAACTTGATTGCAAGTCAATTAAAAACTCGGATCAAAAATATCCGTAAGAAAGTTGGTGGTAAAGCTAAAGTTGATGATTTTGACCCAGTTCAAGAAAACATCAATGGATGGCAGGCCTACAATGCAATTATTGGAAATGGTGTTTACTTATTTGAATGTACTAATATCGATTCTTGTGCTGGTAACTTAAATATTACTACATTAGATTCAGATTTAGATACATTTAACACTTCAATCCAAAACTTACGGGATATTGCTTTAAGCCGTACGGTGAAACTTCGCAAGGATTTAATTAAGTTGTATGTTTCTAATGGTATGGAAGTTGCCAAGGCTAAACGTAAAGCAACAAAAGTTGTGAATAATCAATATATTCAGGGAGTAAATAATCAAGGGATTGTTCCTGTGTATAATTCAGCAACTTCTTATGTGGACTTACATGTTAATACTTATGGATTAACTCGTTTCTCTGCGGACAGCATTGCATCCCTAGAAGAATCTTGCGGATTAGCAGTAGTACAATAATCCAATATAGCATAACAACAAAAAAGGGAGCTAATGCTCCCTTTTTTGTGCTAAATATTCTTCAAGTGTACCAAATTAACTGCTTATAGAGAATCCAAAAAAAGATTTCTGTTAAGGAAATTATTTTTTGAGGTTCGGGCTTGTCGCATTTAAATATTGATTTTGTAAAAATCAATATTTATCGGCTTTTCAAATCTTGGATTCCCACCTTCGCTTAAGCTATGGCGGACAAGTATCCAAGTTTGAATGCCCAAATACAACAAATATAGTAAATCCAACAGGAATTCCAAAAAAGTTTTTCGGAAATTCATTCTTGGATTAACTATATTTCCTGATCGAGCTAATTATACGTAAATTAAATGATAGTTTTACTAT
Organism: Bdellovibrionota bacterium; assembly: GCA_041740355.1. Classification (GTDB taxonomy): domain Bacteria; phylum Bdellovibrionota_C; class UBA2361; order UBA2361; family CALJRW01; genus JANNBC01. Next base: position 168,555 of record JBGSMD010000030.1, on the reverse strand, counting down.
TTCCACCCAGCTCTAAGTTTATTACTTTCAGCAATAATTCGACTTGCTCCCTTTAAGACTAAATCTTCGGCGATTTTTTCACTGATATTCAAATAATCCTGCGTCTTACCTACACAGGAAGCCTCAATTTTTTCACTACCATCTGGCATTAAAATTCGGCAGGTAACTGTAATCTCTTGACCTGAAACTTGCGCATAAACTCCCACGGCAGAATGACAATTCGCATCAAGTAAATGAATGCACTGTCTTTCTGCTTCAAAAGCAACACGAACGTCAGGGATAATAATTTTGTTCATCAAACTTAGAAGATCATTGCGATGAAGCATGATATGGCCAACCACACAGCCTTGATTCACTGCTGGGATCATAATCTTAGGGTCTATCTTATAAAATCTAGAAGTATCAATATTCATTCGACTTAAACCCGCATTTGCTAAAACAATCGCAGAAAGATTTGGGCTCTCTTTAAATGTTTCAATTCTAGTATTAATATTTCCCCGATGTGCCACTAACTTTAAATCAGATCGATAATTTAGAATCTGTGCTTGGCGTCTTAAACTGGCCGTTCCGATAACAGCTCCTAGAGCTAATGAATTTAAATCTTTTAGTTGTGGGTTTTTAACAATCAAAAGATCGGCAGGATCTTCACGCAGGCCTAGAGGAAAAATCTGGCTAGCGGGGTGAATTTCAACAGGCACATCCTTAGCAGAATGTACTGCTAGATCAATTTCGCCGCTAACCAAGGCAGTATCAAGTCCTTGAATCCAGTCTTGCTTATCACTGATTGCAGCCTCTGCAGTTCCTTGCTTGGAATCTCCGAGCGTCTTAATTATCTTAATCGAAGTTTCAATTGTCGGATCAACAGACTTAAGCAACGTTATGACTTGCTCTGTTTGTTTCAGTGCTAAAGCACTCCCTCTTGTCCCAAGGATTAATTTCATGATTTTAAGTGTAATTTAGAGATATACTAAAATCCATTAAGAATTGACCTGACGGTTTGTAAAAAGGCGAATCGCATTTAAAGTTATTATTGAGAATGAGTCTTTAGTTTCTGAGCCTAAAAATTATCTATCCATTATTTGAGCTCGCTGAACTTGAGGCTCTTTTTTAGGAGAAAATGAGCTTCACTTAATATAAAGTTTCTAGCATATTTTCCCTGAATTACCAAAAGTAGCTTTGCTGCTTTATACTTATTTCTAATTCCATAATTGCTAAGGTGAATCAGATTACATTGCTAAAATCATCAAAATTCATTAGTTTTAACATATGTCAAAATATTTTTTCTGCCTGCTCCCCCTATTTGCTCTCAGTTGCACCCCGTTTCAAGTTGGTTCTAAATCGCCCTATGCGAATAAGCATCAATACCCTACTGCTTCCTATTACCATAAGTATGCTGAACCAAAGATTATCAAACCAATGTCCTTAGCATCTAATGTCAAGGTAACACAAATCAAATATCTGCCACTTCCTGAAAAGCGTGGATATTGGACAGGATTAGTTGAGGGGGAAGGTGATTACAACTTAAGATTAAACTTCTATAAAAAGTCTAGACTGTTGCAATCCAAAAATATTGGCTCTAGATCACTCTTAGAGGAAGAAGGACCTATGTGGTTCAAGTTTAACAGTTCATTACCTAAAACCAAGAATTATACTTGGAAGATTGTGGCTTATCAGCAATAACTGAATTTCAGGAAATGAATAAGGCTCACAGCTTTACAACAAGCATTAAAAATCCTAACATACTTTCTTTATTATTATAATAATCAATGTCCTTAGCTAGTGCCACTTCTGAGTCAGAATTACGTTCCTCCCTAAAACCTTTTGCCCCTTATTCTGTAGTTGATCGCGGATTTGAATATGCTGCTTTCGGACAAGTTACCGAATGTGAAGCTGTGGGGAATCTAGTCAGTGGACAAGTACTAGAAGACGAAGAAACTTTTACTGCAAGTTTCGAAATTAAAAACGATCAATTTATTAATCCTAAATGTTCTTGTTGCACTGAAGCGGATCTTGCTGATCAGTGGTGTTCTCATTTAGTTGCCATTACTTTTCATTGTTTTCAACAAAATATTTATTCCGGGACTGGTGGTTCCAAAGAATCTAGCCAAACTGATTCTTTTAAAATTAATGCCAGCCCAGAAGATATTGTTAAATCTTTGGAAACAGCAAGACACCTTGGATATCATTGTATTTCTAAAGAAATTTATCCTGAAGTGAAAATTGCCCTGACTACTTCCAATCAGAGCTTAGGAATTAAATTATATTTCGGCCAAGTATTAATTACTCCTAGTGAATTAAACTCCGAGGAAAATCTTTCCAGTCGACAATTAGATCAAGTACTCTTGCAGCTGATTGAAGATCATTGTGAATGGGATGATCAGGGAATGGCTTGGTACTTAAATACTAGTCATCAAATTAAAATCATTTTGGGATTATTAGAAGAATATCCCCATATCTCCCTTGTAGAATCTGATCAAAAAGTTAGTTTCAATCATGACTTACTTGATTTACTTGTGAAGATAAGTTGGCAAGAATCTACTGTAGAACTGGAAGCATCCTGGGTCATGCCAGATGGAACTCAACTATTAAAAGAAACTGAAATTATTGGAAATGAAGATTTCTGGACTTTGGTTGATAATCAAGTTTTTAAGTTATCCCCTTCTGCTAATGAACTAATAAAGCTTTACCCTTTTGGCAATCAACTAAGTTTTAGCTATCAACAAGCAGGCGCAATCTTAGAACTACTTGAAAAAGATTTAATTCCCAAAAATTTACTGAATGTTATTAACCCAGCCAAACAGCCTAAGGCAGAAATTAAAAGACCAACGATTAGACTTCAAATAGAAGCTGCCAACTCAGAGATATTTGATCGTGGCGTAAATTTAGATCAGATTAACCTAAGAGCATATTTAAATTTTGAATATCCACCATCACCTCAGAACAAAAAAGTTGTTTATATTCCTGACCGTGCTTTTGAAGAGGAATGTAGTGAAAAACTTTGCCGGTTGGGATTTGAGCCACAGATCGGCTTAGAGTATTTTAATATTGGTGGCGATTACGCTCTGGATTTACTTAACAAAGAAACTCCCGAAGAAATTGCCGAATGGGGTGTAGAAGGACTTAAAGATATTAAAGAAAGTATTCGTTTTTCAAAACTTACTTTGAATATGGATATTAAAAAATCCGCAGAACAAGAAAGCAAAGGTTCGATTGACTGGTTTGAATGTAATATCACCTTAAGCCAAAACTCTGCCACTGTTCCATTAACTAAAATTTTCCAAAGTAACAATAAAGGCTTTGATCGATGGATTCAGTTAGATAACGGTGCCTGGGCAGAAATTCCAGGTGGTGGCCTAAAACGTTTAAAAACAACACTTGGTTTTGTTTCCGCAAACTACAAGCATTCTAGTAAAATTGAAACTAAAATCTCGGTGGCTCAAGCAATTACTTTGCAGAGTGGCGAAAGTTCTAACGTAAAAATTAAAGCTGAAAAATCTTTAATTGAGCTTGGAGAAAAATTAGCTAATTTTGAAAACATCAAATCAATTAATCCCCCAGCATTATTTAAAGGACAACTAAGAAAGTATCAAAAAGAAGGCCTTTCTTGGCTTAACTTCCTCCATGAATATGGCTTCAATGGAATTTTAGCTGATGAAATGGGACTAGGTAAAACCGTACAAACGCTAGCTTTAGTTCAATCTCTAAAAATAGCTAAAGCTAAAGCTAAACTTGTTAGTAAACCAGTACTAGTTATCGCACCAACTTCGGTTACAACTAACTGGCACTATGAAGCCATGCGCTTTACGCCAAACTTAAAAACATTAGTGCTGCAAGGCGCTAATCGCAAGAAAGATTTTGCAAGCATTCCTGATTACGACATCATCATTACTTCCTATGCCCTGCTTCGTATTGATCGCACAGAATTAGAAAAACATGCTTTCTTATATATCATTTTAGATGAGGCACAGAACATTAAGAACCCCTTAACAGCCACGTGTAAGGCTGCTAAAGCTTTAAAATCGGAATCGCGTTTAGCACTAAGTGGTACTCCAACTGAGAACCGTCCATTGGAGCTTTGGTCAATTTTTGATTTCTTGATGCCAGGATATTTAGGATCCTTAGAATTCTTTAAAAATCAAATTGAGAAACCAATCCTTGAAAATATTAATGGAATTGAATCGACACGATTCTTAAAGAACAAGACTAAGCCTTTCTTACTCCGACGTTTGAAATCAGATGTAGAGAAGCAGTTGCCACCAAAAACTGAATCAGAAATGCACGTTGCAATGACTGATTCTCAAAAAGGACTTTATGCACAAATCTTATCAGAAGTCCGACCTCAGATTATGGATGCAGTTGAAGCTAAGGGGGTTCGTGGAGCAAGTATTTCAATCTTAGCTGCACTCCTCAGATTACGTCAGGTTTGTAATCACCCAAATTCAATTGATGGCTTAAAAGACTTACCTAACTTTGATTCTGGTAAATTTGAGTTATTAAAAGATCTTGTTCTGGAATCACTTGCTGCCGGAAGAAAAATCTTGTTGTTTAGTCAGTTCCGAGAAATGCTCGCGATTATTAAACGATGGTTAGAAACTGAAAAAGTAAATTATCTTTACTTAGATGGTAGCACTAAAAATCGTCAAGATTTAGTAGACAGTTTCAATACTGATGAAAGAATTAAATTATTCTTAATTAGTTTAAAAGCTGGGGGAACAGGACTTAACTTAACCGGGGCAGACACGGTAATCATCTATGATCCATGGTGGAACCCAGCAGTTGAAAACCAGGCAATTGACCGGGCTCACCGTATTGGACAGGTAAAACCGGTTAACGTGTATCGCCTAGTTACCGAAGATTCTATTGAACAAAAAATCATGAATTTGAAGTCAAAGAAATCAGATATTATTGACTCCCTGATTAATGAGAATGGCTTAAGCAACTTGAGCTTAACAAAAGATGATTTGGATCAGTTATTTCAGTAATTATAACTTATAATAACGAGCAAGTACTTTCTAGCATTTGCTCGTTAAAGTTTTTTAAATTACTTAAAAATTTATAAACCTTCGTTAGCAGCATTGCTGATTGCCCGACCAGTTCCAGAAACGGCATGACCAGCACCTTCGCCCACAGCAGTTACTGACCTACCAGTAGCTCTAAATATAGAACATCCGGATAAGATTAAAACGATCAAGATTAGAAAAATGGATTTAAGTAATTTGTTATTCATAGAAAAAATTTTAAAGTTATCAATAGCTTAAGAAACAAGTTCCCTTTACTTAAAATGAAAATGATTAGTAAATGTTCTGCTAGTATCTAAATTATATAATCAAGATACAAAAAAATTTGGGAAATCAATATGATTTAGATCATATCTACTAAAATACATTAAATCTACTTCGAATCATGTTATCTTAAAAAGTTACTTTTTTCTGAATCCAATCGGTCTGCAGTTAAGAAATAGTTGAAAAAGTATATTTAGCAAAAGTTTGATTTTTATTATCAATTAAAAAAAATTAAATATTTATAGATACGATTGAATAATTTTCAGAAGAACAATCTACTTACCAATTACCATTACATTCGGTAGCCAACATTGGTGAGACAAGACCCCTGCGATTTATTGCTGGGTTAAGGTAATCTTCACGCCAACGCCATGTTAAAACTTGGTTAGCACCAATAGGATATTTTTTATGACATACTCCGGAACTAATATATTTTTGGGCTGAGTTTTGCTGTGACTGAATATATCCTCCCATGTGTGCCGGGATAGCAAGACCTGGTATGTTAGCATTCAACATTTCTCTAGTATAGAAATTTACATTAAAGTTTCGCCCCCCCTGATCTATCAAAAATGCTTGATACCCTGTAGGTATACTACTAGCTACGACTTGTGTTTCTGCACGATAAGCAGATAATTTATACTCACCATAGTTTGCCACACTGATTGAGGCTAAGATACCGATGACCGCAACAGTGACTAGTAATTCAACAAGTGTGAATCCATTTTCGATATAAACTGATTGCTTCATAGTGTGTGGATAAAATATATTTGGTAACTTTATTTTCGACATTTAACTATTAAAACTTTAGTTAAAAGTTAAAAGACACCAAAATGACATTGTAAGTTAAATCAAGCAGTTATCTAATTCATTACAGAATTCCCAATTTTACTTCTTGCTTAAAATACTACTAAATAAAAACTTTTTTCTAGCCGAAAGTCTTATTATCATTATATATATAAAAAACCTATGTTCTCTAATCCACGCAAACTAATTCTGCCTTTTGCGATAATAGCTGTAGTATTTTTAATACTAAATATTGGTACTCCCTTCTCAATATTTAACCAGATTGAAGATTACAGTAAGGAAGAGCAAGTTGCATTGCCAGCACTTCGTTTGCCAGATCAAGCTATTGCCACTGCCCTTAAAATGGAAGTTTGCTCTGATGACTTATTATTAGAAGCTAGTGAGAATAGTAAAACAGCAAAGAAAGTATTAAATGGAATCAAACTCCTAGAAAGTAAAATTGTAAATCATTATAAAAAAGATAGTTTTTTAAGTTTACTTGCTAAGATTTTCAATCAAGAGAGTTCTACAGTAAAGTATAAATCTTGTTTCCCCCCACTTGTTGTAGGTGGTTCTATCTCAAACTCTGAGCAGAAATCGAAAAATAGACTGTTATTAGGAGATCAGGTTATTACTTGTAGCTCAGACCCAAAAATTAATTCTCATTCTATAGCTGAATCAATTAATATTTATATAAATTATTTAAAAATTAATAAAATAGAAAAAAAAATACAAAAGAAACTACGTAATCTAGAAAAAACTCAAAAACAATTAAGATTAAACCAGAAGAGAAATAAAACTGCCTTACAAGCAGTAAATCGTGAAATTATAAACGTTAAAATTGTACAAGAGTATGCAAGATTATATTTAGAAAACGGTGTTACAATTAGTGCCTTATATGACAGTCTCTGTCAGAAATTCAGTGATGATTTCAGTGTTAATTTAGAACTACCCGCTCCGACTAATTTAGTATACACAGCAAATAACAGAAGTTTAGCTTGGCAAGGCCTGGCTGACTATTTTTTAATATACACCAGTCAAGATGGTTCAAATTATTTATTGCAGGGTAAGACAACATCTAACTCTCATGAGCTCTCAGAGCTAATTGATGGGTCTGAGTATTATTTGAAAGTTCTCGCAGTCAAAACTATTAACAATCAGAATGGTAAAATTCACCTTACGTCAAAAGATTCTGAGGTATTAAAGATAGATTTTTATTTAGCCGCGCCAATTTTGGAACCAACTCCTGTTTCATCGGTAGTACCAATACCGACAGTTTCTCCAACGCCAACAAATAGTCCTACAACTACACCAACTCCAACCGTTAGTCCGACGCCAATAGTTTCACCTACGCCTTCAGCAGTAAATCCTAATGAAATAGTATCTTCAAGTCGTTGGCATAATAAAGGATTTGCTCGGCAAACATCTAATTTTCGTATCTCATTTAAGATATCTGCACTGGAAAATAATATCGATGCTGTTACAGGCTTATCAAATGGCTTAGCTTCAGAATATGATTCTCTTGGTCCGATTATCCGACTAAATACTACGGGCCAAATAGAAGCTCGTAATGGTTACACATATTCAGCTGAAGAAAGCCTAAATTATGTATTGGGTAAAGTATATCTTATTACTCTAGATGTAGATTTAGTATCCAGAAAATATTCAGCTACGGCAAAAAATGATCTTAATCAGACCTATCAGATTGCTACAAACTATGCCTTTCGAAGTTCCCAATTTAGCGTAACAGAATTAAATAATTTGGGGATATTTGCCTACAGTGGTTCTCTTAAAGTATTTGATATTACCTCCCCGGTAGCTTTAATTACTCCGACACCGTCGTCATCACCAACAGCAACTCCAATTCTTCCTCCAAGTACACCAACTCCATCGACACCGACGCCTAATCCATCACCAACAGCAACACCCATTCTTCCTCCAGGAACCCCAACACCGACATCACCATCACCTTCACCTTCACCAACGGCGACTCCAATTCTTCCAACAGGAACGGCAACTCCTTCGCCACCCCCAGTCCCTGGAGAAATTATTTCTTCCAGCAATTGGCAAAATAAATCGTTCTCTAATCAAACAGGAAGCTTTAGATTAACTGCCAAGGTTACTCCACTAGCCAACAATATAGATTCCGTATTGGGGTTTTCAAATGGAGTAGCAAGTAATTACGATTCTCTTGCTCCTATCATACGTTTTGCAAACACTGGATTTATTGATGCTCGAAATGGTGACACATACTCAAGCTTGACTTCAGTTCCTTACAGCAACAATATTACTTATGTTATTTCAATTGATATTCATCTTTCACTCAAAAAATACTCAGCCTCTGTTAAAATTGGTAGTGGAAATCCTGTTTTAATTGCTGATAACTTTTCATTTAGGACTAGCCAATCGCAAGTAGCTTTATTGAATAATCTTGGAGTTTTTTCCCAAAGTGGCAGCTATAAAATTTTTGAGATATCTGCTCCAACAGTAATTATAATTCCACCTCAGAACGGAACCTGTGGAAGTAGCATCAATTATTGTAACAGCGGAACATTTCGAGATTTGGCTGATAATTCAACACAATACTTGTGGGAATGCCTAGGCGAATCTGGTGGTACAAACGCCAGTTGCACTTCCGAGAAAGGTAGCTTAGGAGTCGTGAAAGATTGCAGTAGTATTAGTCAGTACGGTATCACTTGGTATTTTGATGGGATGTACAAATGTGGGAAGTTTATCAATGGAGATAACTGGGTAAAGGGGCCTATAACTTTGAATAAAGTTACAGTAACAGCGGTCACTTTTAGTAATGGAGTCTATAGTTATAAAGTACAAGATAGCGATGTTTGGAACGGAACCACCCTAAATCCACGCGTTGCAAATGAAGGACCCAATGCTGTTCGACCTCAAGGGTTCGGTTCGTACAGCGGTTATGTTAGATACGATTCAAATTTAAATATTGCTGACAAACTCTCTAAACTGATACCTGCCGGTACGACTATTGCTACAATTTCTACAAACAACGGACAAGCGGGAGGAGCAGCAGACCGCAAACAACTTGCTACGTACTTCAATGAGTTCGCCGTTTTAACGGTATTAGCTGAAATCCCACCCGCAGATGCTTTCAGACCTGCATATGCAGGAGCGCATGACCGGAGTATTAAATATCGAAGATCAAATGTGAATATGGGTATTTTTAAGAACCTACCAGTTACCGGAACACTGCCAGATCGGCAAAAAATAATTACAAATATAAAACGACCACTTTTAGATTTTGTAATTTCTCCTTCCGCTAATCCTAATACTTCATTTAAAGCAAATAATTTAGAAATGAAAAGTAACGGCCTTATCAGAACTTATGGTCGAGAAATCTCAATTGGAAGCATTCAAGCCGCCTCCTACTTAAACTATAATGTGGGTGCAGAAAACAAAGAAGAAGTAGCAATTCATTTAATTCAGTGGGGTATTGATGTTGCTGGATTAGCTAATGATGGAATGGTATGGGGAGCAAATGGGGGACACCATATGGGTAGAAAGCTACCACTCATTATTGCGGCAGAGGCGCTTAACAATGCTGACATGAAAAGACAAGCTAACTTTACTCAAAACAATATTTTCCATGAAGATCAACAACATTTTATTGTAACGAAAGAAGATGTTGCCTGTTCTAAAATCAAAGGCCCAACATTCAATCCTCCAAGGACACCATATAGCGATAGCCATATTGGTATGCCCGAATGGAAATCAGGATGGACAGCCTGTGATGCTAGCCCCTCTTGGACCTATTCTGGTTACCGCTCTGTTAACGGGGATGTCAATAAATCATTAATATCAGTATTGAACACAATGGGGATTACGCACTACTGGAATAATGTGCTCTTTAGATATATTACAGAGCGGTATGTTAATGGTGGATAGTAGTAATTTTAAAAATAAATTATTAAAACTAACAAAATCTACTAAAAAGCATAATGGTGCTTATTAATTACTAAATAGAAATAATTATTCTCATGATAATGGACAATAACTAAGGTCCACCGGTATCTCTAAAGCACTAGAATTAATCTTCATAACAAGTTTTCTGGCGCGCAACGCCTGAGACAGTGCTGAGGAATTTAAATCCCGACAATTTCCGAGATTTTTATTAATTAGATTTTCTATATTACTGGAACGGGCATTAATTTTATCCCTTGAAGTTTGAATCTCAACGGCTGAACAACCCGCCGGTAATCCACTAGCACATTGATATGTTTGATCTTGGGGTAAAGCATTAGCAAGAACAAAACTAATATCAGCATAATCAAGCTCTGCAGCATCACGATTAGCATTTTTTATCTGAGCAGTTACTCTTTTACAAATACCAGCACGAGCTAATTGTCGATTTAAACGTCCAGCACTAGCAACTCTTTTATTTAATTTTAATGCCTGACGATCTATAATTGACAAAGTATTATTATAATTTACTTCCTGACAAAGTAAATTGCTAAACGAAATGACATTTAAAGTTATAGCCGTACTTTCACTTTCATTGCCTGCTGAATCAGTCGCTCTGATATTAATATTATGAGCTCCATCAGTAAGTGCACTACCGGAAGCATAAACCCAAGCCCCTAAATTATTTGTATTTGTAGTTCCAAGCAAGACTGCACCATCGTAAATTGAAACAACAGAATTTACTTCCGCAGTTCCTACAAAAAGTGGCGTTCGGTCTTCTGTATTCGAATTATTACTAGGAGAAGAAATAATTGGTGCCGATGGTTTTGAAGTATCAACATTTAAAGTAATTATATTACCTGTTGCATTATTACTCGCAGCATCTGTAGCTTCAACAAATAAATCATGGCTACCATCAGTTAAAACCGAAGATGTACATGACCAAGCACCAGCGGTAACAGTTGTTGAACAAAGAGTTGTGCCGCCTTCATTTACTTCAATATTAACACCAGTTTCTCCGACACCACTAATATTTGGTACAGAGTTATTAGTAACAAAATTATTAACTGGGTTTGTAATTACAACTGAATTGGGAGCAACAGTATCGACACTATAGGCTACTGCCGAAGATGATACGGAATTACCAGCTGCGTCTGTTGCTGTAGCTATTATTGAATGAGCCCCATCGACTAGAGCTACAGTATTACAAGTCCAAGCACCAACAAGATCAGCATTTGTGCTGCAAAGAATATTAAGACCTTCGCTTACTGTAATCGAAGCTAAGCCTTCCGTCGTACCTGTAATCCCATAAGTATTATCACTGGTAACTTGAAGTTCGCTTGGATCTAAAATATCGACACTAGTAGGAGGGAGTGTATCAATTTCAAAATTACTATTAACTACTAAGCTGTTATTTCCAGCATCATCAGTTGCAAAGACATTAAATATATATTCACCATCTAATTGTGCTGGTAAGGTACATGACCAACTTCCTAATCCATCAGCAATATCGGTACACAATGTTGTAAGTCCTAAATTAACACTAACTGTTGTGCCAACTTCTGCTAAACCACTTAGTTCAGGTGAAGTATCATTAGTTTTGCTTCCGTTTAATGGTAAGTTAATGCTAGGAATAATTGGAGACGTAGTGTCGATAATCAAATTTATTCCACTCATCGCACTATCATTATTGGCAGAGTCTTTGGCTTGAACATTAATACTATGAACCCCGTCACTTAGGATTCCAACAGACGCATATGACCAATCGCCAGATCCATTAGCAATACTAGTACCAAGTAGAGTTATTCCATCATAAATTGATATGATCGAATTTGCCTCTGCCGATCCACTTATAAGTGGTGTTGTATCGGAAGTAGTCGTATTATTAACTGGCGAAGTAATAATAGGTGGATTTGGTAAGGTAAGATCTAAATCAAAAGAAATAGAACTACTTACCGCCATATTTCCGGCAAGATCAACAGACTCAGTAAAAATTAAATGTGTCCCCTCTAGTAATAAAGTAGAGCTACAAGACCAAGCACCTGCAATCACAACTGTAGAGCAAAGTAAATCTGTACCTTCTTTCACCTCGATGGTAGTACCCGTTTCACCTACGCCACTAACTAGTGGTGTTGAATCATTGGTAATAAAATTATTACTTGGAACTGAAATAATAATCGGATTTGGCGCTACTGTGTCTATAGAAAAAGTAGTGGAGCCAGAGGCAAGAGTATTCTCAGCATTATCTGTAGCAGTAGCAATAATTGTATGTGGCCCATCAATCAAAGAGATAGTTGTACAAGTCCAGTCTCCAATCGCATTAGCTACAGTATTACAAAGAGTATTAGCACCTTCTGTGACAACAACTTCAGCAAATGCCTCGGTCGTCCCTATAACTGTGTAAGTCTGATCACTAGTGATAGATAATGCTGTCGGATCAGAAATTGAAATGCCACTAGGTGCAACTGTATCTATTATCAGAGAATAGTTCAAAACCGAACTATCATTACCAGCAGTGTCAGTTGCTGTAATACTAAGATTATAAGTAGCATCAATTTGAGCTGGTAACGTGCAACTCCAAACACCAAAACTGTCAGCAATTACTGAGCACAAATTAAGCATGCCATTATTAACATTAACAGTCGCACCAACTTCTGCTAATCCGGCAATTGTTGGAGTGCTATCATTAATTTGACTGCCTGTTAAAGGGGCACTAACACTTGGTATGCTTGGAGCAGTCCCATCAATAACAATATTTTTATTATGACTCAGTGAGTACTCATTGCCTGGGTCAAATAGGGTCAGGTTGGCAGCAGTTCCACCAATACTTTGAATAATAGTACTGAGTGCTGATGTGGAAAGGTAATCTAAATCTGCATTACTATCCCCTGCTACCACTGTATAATTAAATGTCAAAGTAGCTGTCCCAGTCCCACTACTATAATTAATAACTTGGTCGGTAGTTCCGGTTTCTAATGTTAAGGCAGGAATTCCAATTGCATTTACTGGTCCAGTAAAGACAACATCAATCGGAATAATATCTCCAATCCCATAAGTTCCATTTGCCACAGAGCTGGTAATATTAATAACTGCTGGCGCGACACAGAGATCCGCGTCCATCCGAGCAATAAAACCATCGATGCCCGAAATAACGGTATCCACACCACCCGATAAACCTGTGGTATTAGTATTTCCGACAAAATGAATTAAATCATCATGCATAATTAAATCATTGACTGATTCATTTGCACCCGTGCCTGCAAAATAAGTTGCTTGATAAGCTGTTGCTAAGTCCGTAGAAATCTTAATTACAACACCTTCCGTGGAAGTGACAAAAGTTGGATAACAAGCGGTTGGATTTGTGGCGATAGCTGCCGAGACATTCCCAGTAATAATTAATTTGCCATTACTATCTAGTGATAAACTTGTCGGCGTATCAACACCCGTCCCACCCAAGAAAGTTCCTGCTAATAATGAGGAAAGCGTGCTGTTAAATTTTGTTAGAATAATATCAGTAGTACCATGAAGAAATTGACTATAAGCACCAAAAGTTGTGGGAACTGTATTTGCCGCAACAGTTCCAGCCATATAAATATTATCAGCACTATCAACCTCTACCGCATATCCTGCTTCCACTGTGGCGCCACTAGTTTCCGCATAATACGTAGCTCCAATTCTACTAGTTAATGATAGGCTTGGACTAAACTTAGCAATAATTGCATCACTTGTGCCAGCAATTGCTGTGCTATCATAGCCACCGATACTAGCCAAGCCAGAGGAGCCTGTTAGTCCTGTGAAAATAATATTTCCAGCACTATCTAAGGCGAGTGTATCAGTCGCTGTTAACCCTAAGCCTGGAATACTTTCAGTTCCAGTTCCTCCATAATATGTAGAACTTAGTAAGGAAGTTGTGCTCAAACTTGGATTAAAAACCGAAAGAACAAAATCAGGACTAGTCGATGCCACCGCTTGGAATGCTGTACACACTCCTTCTAAAGTACAAGTTACTGGATAAGCAGCACCAGCAGTTCCCGAGATAATTACGCGATTGTTAGTATTGTCATATAAAATATTTCCAGCTACTTCAGCAGCACTACCGCCAATGAATGTTGAGGCCGTTAAAGTATTAAGTCCAGAAGTTAAGCGAGAAATACAAATATCAGCGGTACTATTTACTAAAGTGTCATAGGCACCAATTGTTGTTGGGAAAAGAGCAGTGCAAGTACTAAGCACATAGACATCTCCAGCAGGTGATACGGCAATGTCTCTACCGACATCAGTTCCAGTTCCACCTAAGACTGCCCAACTAGTTAAACTGGTTAACTGTGGATTAAGTTTAAACACAACAACATCTTGCCCAGCAGTAACAGTTCCCACACCTGGTCCAGGTGGAGTATAAGGTGCGCCAGTTAAGCCATTACTAACACTAGAATTGCCGACTACATAAACATTACCAGAGCTATCCTTGGCAATTCCATTTAAATTTTCTGTTCCAGTGCCACCAATGTAAGTAGCTACAATTAAAGGATCGATTAATACTGGATAATCCGAATTATATTCGCCAAGTGTAAATCCATAAACGTTCTGATTTACAATTCGATACTGTACTTCAACTGCGACTGCTTCAGATCCTAATTGTTGCCAAGCTATTGGTGCTGAAAATCTAATAATACCTAAGCCTGTCTCAACTTCTAACTGACCTTCCGAATCAATACTTAAAGACTCATGTCCTTCAAAACTAATTTGGATTTGCTGAGTATCAATACCAGGTTCAACTTCAAATATTTTTTCTAAATTAGAATAACCCGCTCTTAGAGTTAAATTAATCCCTGGCCATAATTCTAAGGCCTTCACTTCTTGATAAGTTGTTACATCTGATAAAAATGCTTCCGGTTGATTATAAAAATTAGCAGCAATTCCAGCCTCAGTACCACTTGTTAAGTTGTAGGATTCTACACCAACAAAACTTTCTCTAAGAATCACAGCAGGGATTTCACCAGATTCGGGAGTTAAGGAATTTTCTTCAAACTTGGGAATGACATAAGTTAAATTACTTTCGGAAATTAAAACCTGACCTAAAAAAGTACCAGCAGAATATTTAATACTAGAATCAAATTGACCTAAATTTGGAATCAGTGGAACCTGAACATCCATTAAGGGAACCACGTGATTAACTGGTCCTTCCTCTTCGGAGCAAGCAATATTGGTAAAGAAAATTATGGCAATAGAAATGAAAGCCGTAAAGACTAGGCGAGGATTAACCATAGTAAAAACCTTTCTGAAATTGAAAACCGCGTGTTTAAATCACAACAGTGACCACTATAAAACAGGGTTGGTAGCTTGGAAAGATAGAATTATAGTCGCAAAAGAGAGCTTTATTTTTTTAGAAGACCAATCCGTCTCAAATAAGACAATAAAAATAGCACGCCAACGATAGCTACTGCAGAATGCTCCCACCAAGCATAATGAGCATGCTGATGGCTATTGGTTTCTTGTAAAGATAATCCTGCCGACTCAAAAACCAAATTAGTAACAAAACCAGCTAATAGCGCTAAGATAATAGCGACTACTGCAAAGGCTATTGAAAATTTCTTACCATGCATTTTAGAAAGCATCGCAAAAGTGCTCAAGTTAGTAGCTGGTCCTGTCATTAAAAAACTAATTGCTGCGCCTGGAGATACTCCACCGGCAATAAAGATTGCCACAACCGGGGTAGCTCCGCTAGCGCAAACATATAAAAATACACCGGCAATTGATGCTAGGAGGATATCCCAACCTTGATAGTCTGCCAGATTATATTGATCCAAAACTAATTCGAACAGAGCTGCTACTGCAATTCCAAGCATAACTAAAGGAGCAATATCATCTACAATTTTTTTTGTAGCATATCGCCAAATCTGTTTTAGTTTAGGCTCATCCGAATTTCCTTCTAATTCTTCAACGGATGCCATGGTAGTAATCTTAGTTTTTAAGAATGGACTTAAAATTAATGAGATCCCCAAAGATAAAAAAATCGCGGCAATTAATCGGGTAATTGTTAAATCAAAACCTAGTAAAGGCAATGAAATAAGTAAGGCATCCAAACCTAATTCAGGAGTGGCAATCAGAAATGCAAGTCCAGCAGCAGGTGCTAAGCCTTTTTTGGTAAGTGTTTGATAGAATGGTAAAATTCCACAGCTACATATTGGCAAAGGCAATCCTAAGACCATTCCCTTAATTGCTTGCACATATTTATTACCGCGATTAAACCACTTAAGAGTTTTAAGTGTAATAAAAACCTGAATCACTCCTGAAAGCAGAAACGCAATTAACAAAGCGGGAGCACTTAAATAGAATAGTTCTATCAAATTATGGAAAAAAGCTGCTTGATTACTGGCATCATGTCCATGGTGATCATGATTCGTAAAATAGAAAAAACCAACTAGGAATATTAATCCAAGAAGATATC
The DNA here is from genome assembly GCA_041740355.1 of Bdellovibrionota bacterium. GTDB lineage: Bacteria > Bdellovibrionota_C > UBA2361 > UBA2361 > CALJRW01 > JANNBC01. Next base: position 152,112 of record JBGSMD010000030.1, on the reverse strand, counting down.
CGATCCCTCGATAAAAATTCTTTTTTGGCTTTTCATGAGTATGCTCGGACTTACAACATGATTTTTTACCATGACTATGGTTCTGCGGATTTAGATGAAAACTAAATAACAGAACATGTAACAACATCCCAGCCATTAAGATTTCCAAGTAATCTCTAAATTTTGATACGAGAGGAAAACTATCGGCATAAGTAAAGCCCACAAGATTGGCAATAATCAAAAGCGTAATACCAATTCCGGCAATTTTATTGCCATATTTAGGACGAAGTAACCACCAGATTAACATCCCATCAGTAACCCTGTGAATTAAAATACCAGAATTTAACGCACTAAAATTACTGGCATTATCTTTATGCCCAAGAACTGAAGCTTCTAAAAAAACATGAACTAGAAAAGCAATAACTACAAGGATATGTAAAAAACTGTGAATATCAGTTTTGGCTTTGGAAAAAATCCCCTCAAAAATGTTTGGTAAGTAGAGCCCAATGCATAAAATTCCAGCGATCAGAAAAATATTATGCTCTCCAATAAACTGCATAACATGGGAAGCACTCAGTCCAGTTATCGCTAGGACGATAAACCCCTCTAGGATTGGTAATCCATGTTTCAGCCTGCTGAACAACTGATAAACAAATGGACCAATAAAATAGGCGAGATAACTGGCAATTAACATTAAAGAATCTTACATTAAACAAGAATTTTTGAATAGCTAGCCCGCGTAATATGCTAGGCGAGCTTGAAAAATACTGTTTTTAAACTAGTCGTTTCTTTCGAGATACGCCAAAGGCTGACTGATTAGAGCTTTCCACTTAAAGTTTCTAACTGATCCCAACGTTGATACAAGCCTTCCACTTTTTCTTGGGCAACTTTAAGTTCGTTAGCCATCTGCACCATTAAATGGTGATCATTGGCATTGGCCGCTTTAACAGCTCGATCTTCGATTAAGGCTAGCTCTTGTTCGGCTTTAATTATCTTTTTCTCCATCTGTCCATATTCTCGTAAATCTTCCGGAGACATTTTTTTAGTAACAGGAATAGATGGAATACTTCCTGATCCCCGCACTTCCTTGGAATGTTGAACCCGAGCACGACTTTCTTGCCATTGAGAATAAGAAGCAAAGCTAAGCAACTTCTGTTCTTGGTCAAAGCCAATGTAATTAGTGCATACTTTATCTAGCATGTAACGATCGTGCGTTACTAAAATTACGGCGCCTGGAAAATCCATCAGAATTGCTTCCAAGGTTTCTAACATTGGTAAATCAAGATCATTAGTGGGTTCATCAAGAATTAATAAGTCTGCTTCTTGTCTAACTAGAATTGAGAGCAAAAGTCTTGCTTGTTCTCCACCAGAAAGATTTTTTATTTGCTTATCATGATCCGCTGGATCAAAACCAAATTTCTTACCCCAACTTATGATATGAGTACTTTTCCCTTGATAGACTACTTGGTCATAACCATCAGCCAAACCATCACGTAGTGTTTTAGCATTACTAAGTGAGCCACGAAGCTGATCAAAGTAAACAACCTTTAAATGTCCGGCGCGTTTAACTTTACCGCTTTCTGGTTCCAAGGCTCCACCGATTAATTTCAAGACTGTGGACTTCCCTTGTCCATTAATCCCAAGGACTCCCAGGCAAACTCCGCTATTAACAATGAAACTTTCCTGAGTAAGGATTTTCAAATCACCAAATCCAAAAGATACATTGATAAACTCTACTAATTCTTTAGTCTGACGATTACTGGAAGTAAAAGAAACTTTAGCAGTATCCCCAGTAACTCTTGATTTACGCTCTCGCAGTTCGGCATCAAGGCGATCTGTTTCTTTCATGCGATAATTTGCTTTTGTTCCCCTAGCTTTGGGAGCGCGCGAAGCCCACTCTTGTTCATTACGAACTTTATTGGCAAGAGAAGCGATTCCTTTAGCTTCTTGATCTAAAAATTCAGCTCGCTTTTCTAAAAATACTTCATACGATCCACCAAGTTTTAAAATCCCATTTTTATAACAAGGAGCAACTTCCATTACTTCTTTAACTGTTTGCTCTAAGAAGTATCTGTCATGAGAAATAAGTGCCCAAGCAAAGTTAGCATTATTTAATAGAGTCTCTAACCAAAGAAGTCCTGCCAAATCTAAATGGTTAGTTGGCTCATCTAGCAATAAAACTTCTGGCTCACTTGCTAAGGCAACTGCTAAGGCTAATCGCTTACGCCAACCTCCTGACAAATCCCCTACTTTTTGATTAAAATCTTCAAAACCAACTTTTCCTAAAAATTTTCCTGCTCGAGTTGTAGCTTCTAAATCAGTAAATGATTTACTTAGCTCCTCAACCATAACTTCTTCCGCGGATTTTTTGATGTCAAAATTATCCATCTGTGGGACATAAGCTACTCTCACACTTCGTCCACGAACTACTCGACCACTATCTGGTGTAATTTCCTCTGCTAGAATCTTCATTAATGTTGATTTACCAGAACCATTTGGTCCAATAATCCCCAAACGAGAATCATCGTTAATGGCTAATTTCAAATCGGTAAAAAGCTGTTTATTGCCAATTAGGTGGGATACGGAATCCAAACTGATCAAGGTACTCATACTTATTTTTAAAAAACTTATAGTAAATTTCAGAAATCCTTGCCAGGATCATACTGAATTTACAGCGAGCACAAATACTGGATTCCAGTTTTGTGCCGCAAAAATAACATCAATAGTGTTATGCTCGTCGCGAAATAATCGCAAAGACTTTTGAAAAAACTATTAATAGTCTAGAATTACAAAAGTTATTATGACTGAATCTAATAAAACAAAAATTGCTGTAATCGGTGGAGGTGCCGCTGGATTTTTTAGTGCGCTAAGCTCTGCCGAACACAATCCAGAGGCAGAAGTTAGCATTTATGAAGCAACAAATAAACTGCTAGCAAAAGTACTAATTTCTGGTGGCGGAAGATGCAATGTAACTAACAATACTCCAGAAGTTAGTGATCTCATTAAGAATTATCCCAGAGGAAGTAAGGAATTACGTGGCCCATTCTCTAAATTTGCCACCAAGGACACCATTGCTTGGTTTGCCAAGAATGGAGTGGAATTAAAAACAGAGCCAGACAAACGTATGTTTCCAATTACCGATAGCTCAGAAACAATTGCTAAGTGTTTAATTAATAAAGCTAAACATCTGGGAGTAAATATTTGCACAAAACAAAAGATCACTAAGATTACTAGGACCAATCAAAATCAATTTCAAATGACAATAAATGGGGCAGAAGTAATCACTGTGGATAAGATAATTCTAACAACTGGAGGAACAAAAAGTAGTTTAGAACTTGCGAGATCTCTTGGTCACACAATCACCGATCTCGTTCCCTCTCTTTTTAGTTTTGAAATTAACGATCCAAAATTATTAGAACTAGCGGGTGTAAGCTTTCCTGATATCAGGTTAGAACTAATGGCTAAAAGTGGAAACAAGTTTAAGCAACAAGGTCCAGTTTTAATCACTCATTGGGGCTTTAGTGGTCCCGCAACAATTAAACTTTCTGCCTTAGCTGCCAAAGATCTTTTTATCAGTGATTATTCTGCAACATTAAAAATTAATTTTATTCCCTCAGAAAACTGGGAATCAATCCTAAAAATTCTAATTGATCATAAGGAAAAGAGTCCACGACAAGTAGCTCATTCTGATTCTTTTCTTAATATCCCCAAACGTTATTGGGCAAAAATAATCGATCAGATTATTACGAAAGATAAACAAACTTGGGCTGAATTTACCAAACAACAATTGCAAAATTTAGCCACTGAACTTACCCAAGGTACATTTTCAATTGCTGGAAAAGGTAAATTTAAAGAAGAGTTTGTTACCTGTGGAGGAGTGCATTTAAAAGAAGTTGATTTCACTCGCATGGAAAGCAAAATTGTTCCAGGATTATTTTTTGCCGGTGAAGTGCTTGATATTGATGGGATTACCGGTGGTTTTAATTTTCAGTCCGCTTGGACTACAGGTTGGATTGCTGGGCAAGCTGCCACCTAGGGCTTAATCCTGATTGATCAGGAAGGTATAAGATCGTTCACTTAGGTTAGAGCTTAGGTAAATATTTTTGGATTTCTGTTAAAATCTCCTCAAACTCTGGGGGTTCTTTATAGAAAAAATCCTTAATTTGATTAAATCTCATTTTATATCGCTCACGAGCATCCCGATTACCTAGCAAGAATGCTTCTTCTCTAGACAAATCGAATCCTAACTCACTAGTCATTCGAGTTGCCTTAATATTTTGATAGTCGTTACTTTTAATAAAGTGGCGAACTCTCTCTGACTGTAAAAGACAATAGATATCGTAATAATGGCGAAGAAAATTCTTAGGCATCACTCCAGTTTTTTGCTCCTTATGGAATCGACGAATTACGGCGTCAAGCTTTTCAATCAATGTATATTCAGGAAGATAACATTTAATTTGTCTTGCTCGGTTATCAACGAATTTATCATCAAGGGAAAAAGCATATTCACAAGCCCAAGATGAAATATCATGTGCTTCAGTAGGAGTAATTTCATCAAACCCTACTTCTAATAAAACAAACGGTTTAATAACGGAAACTTCCGTAAAATAACTTTGATAATTTAACCTAATTCCACCATTTCTGAGCTTATCATCATCAAAATCCAGATCTCTCACTATCGAAATAATTCCAGGAATTTTTAAAGTGCTTACTATCCAACTAAAAAAGTCTCTTCTTGATTCAAGATGATCTGGCTTATTATGATTTTTCCCACATTTTACTTTCAAGCTTGCTGGAGGCTCTATTCTAATATCAACATCTTCTGAAAAACGATCAATTAACTTAAAGCCCTTGGAAAGTGAAGTCCCACCTTTTAATTCAAATTTAAAGCTTGCTTCTTGCAGTCCCCATAGGCAATGCATTAACCAATAATCTTTCTCGATTAGAAATGGTAACATTCCCTTTTGCTCAGCAACGATACTGATTAATTCCCTAAAACTAGAATCCTCATGTAGAAACTTTTTCTTAGGCATACTCTAAAAGATAATTTAATTTTTTTTGTGTGCTTCTTTTCCCATATAACTCGGCGTACTTGAGTAACTTTTGTACAGAAAGATCTAACAAAGATGTTTTTATTTTTAGATCTAACTCAGCGGAATATTCCGGCAAGGCCTCTAAGTTATTTAACAAATCAACATATAAATATTCGGTATCTAACTTCTTTGGATAATTCACTGGTTTACGAAAATCGAAAACTGTTGTGCCTAGCTTAAAGCGTCCCAAACGTTTGCGATTATATACTGTCACTACATTACTAAGCTGAGTTAATCCAAGTGGAAGATGATTATAATCATTAGAAGAAGTTAATAAAAAATCTGTTGTTTTTAAAAATGCGCGCACTAATTCCCCATCTTCAGCAGGCACCTCTCCCCATTTTGATTTTTTTGGTCGATAATAAAGACCAGCATGAGGCTTGCGAAGAAAACTCTCACTCACCAACTTATCTAAATCACGATCCAATGCCTTAGAAAAATTTAAAAGCTCTTCACGACGATAAACTCTGCCCTCTTTCATTGCTGCATATAATTTTTGCTCACTACTAACTTTCATATCCTAATCTTAACTTTTCACATTTCTTTTTGCAAGTATTTTAAATCAAAATTCATGCATTTCTGCCTGAGAAAAATCTCTATTCCAATAAAAGTTATAATCAAAAGGAGGTAAGTGCTTAGAAATACTAGCAATCCGACCAAATAACTTATTTCGTTCGGGCTATTATAGCTTTAGCTAGAAAACTAATCGCTAGCTGAGGATCTAAGTTGTGGGGGAAGTTTATTTTTTTAATTCTGATTCAATCAAATTGATAATTTTTGAACTATTAGGCCCAGTCATTGAACCAAATCTTTCAATTAGTTGACCATTCTTTCCAATTAAAAACTTTTCAAAGTTCCATTTAATTCCGCCAACAAGATTAGGATTGGCGTACTCAGTTAAGAAAGTAAACAAATCTGTCTTCTCATCGCCTTTAACAACACTTTTTTCAAACAGTGGGAAGGTTACATTGAATTTACTCTGACAAAATTGAGCAATTTCTTCATTTGACCCTGGTTCTTGTCCTCCAAAATCATTCGATGGAAAACCTAACACTACAAAGCCTTGATCTTTATACTTCAAATAAATTTCTTGGAGCCCTTCATACTGCGAAGTAAATCCACAATTTGATGCAGTATTTACTATCAAGACAACTTGACCTTTGTAGTCAGATAAACTCTTGATAGTTCCGTCTCCTAACTTAGCTGATAAATCATAAAATTTCGTTTCAGCATATAAGGGATTAACAAGCATAAGGATTAAAAGATTAAGTAGTATTCTAAGTTTCATATTGCTGATGTATTATTTAAAATCATTAAGTTGCCAACAATCAGACATAAGATCTAGTAATTTCCTTACTCTCTATCTATTCGTCAGTGACACATCCCTGACTAGAGGACTTAACTGTTTTAATATATTTAAATAGTGTGCCTTTCGTTGCTAAATATGCTGGCATTTGCCATTTAGCACGTCTCGTGGCTAATATTTCATCTGCTAGATCAACTGAGATCGTTAAATTTCTAGCATCAATTGTTATCACATCACCTTCTTCAATTAGAGCAATTGGCCCGCCTTCTTGAGCTTCAGGACAGATATGACCGATGATGAATCCATGAGATCCACCTGAGAATCTTCCGTCGGTTATAAGGGCAACATCATTACCTAACCCTGCTCCCATAACTGCCGAAGTTGGGGTCAGCATCTCTGGCATACCAGGTCCACCTTTCGGACCTTCATAACGAATAACAATTACATCACCTTTTTGGATTTTCTTTTCTTCCAAAGCTTTTAACATTGCTTCTTCTTGGTAGTAGACTTTTGCAGGACCTTTAAAATAATCTCCTTCTTTGCCAGTAATCTTAGCAACAGATCCTTCCGGCGCTAAGTTTCCTTTAAGGATTTTTAAGTGCCCCTTAGATTGAATTGGTTGCTGAATCGAAGTGATGATTTTTTGTCCTTCCGATAACCCGGGCAACTCTGCTAAATTCTCGGCAATAGTTTTACCTGTGACAGTTAAGCAACTACCATCAATTAATCCTTCGGCTAGTAACAATTTCATAACAGCAGGAATTCCACCCACGGCATGTAAATCTTCCATCACATATTTTCCACTTGGTTTTAAGTCGGCAATAAATGGGATGCGATCACTAACTTTTTGGAAATCATCAATTGTTAAATTAACACCTATAGCCTTTGCCATTGCAATCAAATGTAAGACTGCATTTGTAGAGCCGCCTGTCGCCATAATTACTACCATGGCATTTTCAAAAGCTTGGCGAGTCATAATTTGAGAAGGTTTTAGATCTAATTCCAATAATTTTTTGATCTGTATACCTGCCGCAATACATTCTTGGATTTTTTGCTCTGTAGCAGCCGGCGTCGACGAGCTATAGGGTAAGCTCATGCCCATCGCCTCAATCGCACTAGACATCGTGTTTGCAGTGTACATCCCTCCACAAGCTCCAGCCCCAGGACAAGAAGATCTTAAGATATCATTCCGCTCGGTTTCATCAATTTTTCCAGCTAACAATTCACCATAACTTTGAAAAGCTGAAACCACATCAAGCTTATCGTATTTTTTAGTACATCCAGCTTTAATCGTTCCACCATAAACCATAATAGATGGTCGATCTAAACGAGCCATGGCCATGATACATCCGGGCATATTTTTATCGCAGCCTGGAATAGTAATTAAGCCATCATACCACTGAGCTGACATTACAGTTTCAATTGAATCAGCAATTAAATCTCGTGACTGTAATGAGTAACTCATTCCATCAGTCCCCATCGAAATTCCGTCACTAACTCCAATAGTATTAAAACGCATTCCCACTAAATCTGCTTTCGTAACACCTTTTTTAACTTCGATAGCTAAATCATTTAAGTGCATATTACAGGTATTTCCCTCATACCAAACTGAGGCAATACCTACTTGAGCTTTTTCCAGATCACTTAATGTTAATCCAGTGCCCAGCAACATTGCTTGGGAAGCGCCTTGCGATTTTACTTCTGTTAAACGTGAAGAATACTTATTAAGTTTCATGTGGTTTTTATTTTAGTATTAATAGAACGGACAACTTATTCGTTATCGTTAACGTAAATGCTTTGATATTTTTTTCGAAGGGCAATTCTTCCACTTCTTACAAACTGTAAAACCTCAAAGGCTTTAAGTTCATTATAAATCGCTTTTGTGTCTGCCTCTTTCCCATAAGTTTCGACGACTATTGTTTCTTCATCACTATAAACTACCTGGGCTTCGTGCGCTTTGGCAATAGCTTCAACTTTAGTCAAATCCGACTGCTCCTTGCGATTGACCCGTATTAAAGCAACTTCCACAAAAATTAGATTTTCGTCATCACAGGCAAATGCTTTGCGAACTTCAATAATTCTTTCAATTTGCTTAACAATTGTTGGAACAATTTTAGGATCGATATAAGCCGTGATTGTGAACAAAGACAATCCTGGCTGCGATGTTTCGGAGACTGTTAGTGTTTCAATGTTAATTTTTCTTTTTGTAAAAGAAGTAGCAATTCTTTGCAGTACCCCAGGACTATTTTCAGTATAGGCAGAAATTGTAAATAATCTGTCTTTGGTATTTTCCATCATAAGAATATATTTTTATTTTAAACGAATATCCCGAACTCCCTGTCCAGCCGGCACCATTGGAAAAACATTATCTTCACGTTCTACAACAACTTCTAGAACGTACGGACCTTTGTGAGCAAGCATTACATCTAGCGCTTCAGACAATTGGGAGCTATCAGTCACTTTACTAGCGGTAACTCCCATCCCTTCAGCAACCATCACAAAATTTGGATTTTTTAATTCTACAAAAGAATATCGCTTCTGAAAAAATAATTCCTGCCACTGTCGAACCATACCTAGGAAATTATTATTAAGAACTATTACTTTCACAGCAATATCATCTTGGGCTAAAGTAGCTAATTCCTGAATTGTCATTTGAAAGCAACCGTCACCAATTATTGCAATGACCTCTCGATCGGTTGCAACTTTTGCCCCCATCGCAGCTGGCAAAGCAAAGCCCATTGTTCCAAGACCACCGGATGTAATCCAACTATCTGGTAATTGATACTGGTAGTATCTTGCGGCCATCATTTGATGTTGTCCAACATCCCCTACAATTACCGCCTTGCCTTCAGTTTTCTCAGACAGCATATGAATTGTTTGAACCATTCGAGGCTTGTCCCCTTTATAATTGACGGCTTCACCAATTACTTCTTTATATTCTTCCTCATAACAAGCTTTAAATTTCTGCATCCATGTGGAATAAGTTTTTTGGTTGACTACCTTTGTTAATCCAACCAAGGCAACTTTAGCATCAGCACAAATCGCAATTTCTGCTCTTTTAACTTTATCAATCTCGGCGACATCAATCTCGATATGAATGATTTTAGAGTTAGGTAAGTAAGAATCAACTTTGCCTGTAACACGATCGTCAAAGCGCATTCCCACGGCAATTACTACATCGGCTTCGTTGCACAGATAATTTGGTCCGTAATTTCCATGCATTCCAAGCATGCCAACGTAATTGGCATGACCAGTAGGAAATGAAGACAGTCCATGTAATGTACAAGCAACAGGAATGCCCGATTTCTCAGCAAATTCAACTAAAGCTTTCTCTGCTTTAGAAATTAAGATTCCGTGCCCTGCTAAAATCAGTGGTCGCTCAGCACTATTAATTAGCTTGGCAGCTTCTGCTAGCAATGACTCTTTTGGAGCAGGAGGTAAAAAATAAGTTGGATGCTTTTCCATTCGCTGATAAGAGAAATTCTCAATCAATTCAAACTGAGCATCTTTAGTGATATCAACAAGAACCGGTCCAGGTCGTCCACTCTTAGCTATGTAAAAAGCTTTCGCAATAATTTCTGGAATTTCAGCAGCACGGCTTACTTGATAATTCCATTTTGTAATTGGGATTGTAATTCCAATTACATCTGTTTCTTGAAAAGCATCCGTTCCAAGTGAACTGCTAGCAACTTGTCCAGTAATACAAACTATTGGCACTGAATCCATCATAGCGTCAGCAATGCCGGTAACTAAATTTGTAGCCCCAGGACCGGATGTTGCAAAACATACTCCCGGAGTTCCTGTCATTCGAGCAAACCCTTCTGCCGCATGGGCAGCAGCTTGTTCGTGCCGGACTAGAATATGTTTAATTTGATCTTGATAGTCATAAAGGGCATCATAAATTGGCATGATTGCACCACCTGGGTAGCCGAAAATAGTTTTAACATCTTCCGCTAATAATGATTTAATAAGGGCTTCAGACCCTGAAATTTTTGACATCGATACAGTTTAGCAATTTTCGCTTATAAATCAACAACTTGATTAGGTTTTGAGACTTAATGCTACTTCATCTAATAAAAGAGAGAAACGATTCCTGTGATTAAGCAGGAATTCCATTACTAGCAATCAAAAAAAGCATCTTCTGAACCCAATCTAGAACAGGTCCAAGGAACATTTCTGGAACTTTAAAATAGATTAAAGCTATCACTAGAATAAATCCAAAGCGTTCAATTTGAGCATATTTAATGGCAAGTTTTAGGGGTAAAATCCCAACCATAATCCTACCACCATCAAGTGGTGGAATTGGAAGTAAATTAAATAACCCCAAAACCAAATTAATCATGACGCTATATACCAACCAAGTAAAGATTAACTTCGCTAAATAGAAATCTTCCGGAACTACTAAAATTGCTAAGAAAAATAACAATGCTGAAATTATTGCGAGAATAAAATTGATAATTGGTCCAGCAATCGCTACCCACATCATCCCCCGTCGTGGATCTTTAAAATATCTCGGATCAACAGGAACTGGCTTAGCAGCGCCAAAGACAAAGGGAGAACTACTTAAAATTAATAATCCTGGAACGAGTAATGTCCAGATTGGATCAATGTGTACAATTGGATTTAAATTGAGCCGATTTAAATTCTTCGCAGTTGGATCACCCAATCGATAAGCAATATAGGCATGGGCAACTTCATGCAACACCATTGCAACCAATAGGGGTGGAATAATGTATAAGGCGTTTTCTAACAGGGGATAAATTCTTTCTAACATTTTAACTTTTTTCTTGAGAGTGCCTACTAAAACAGATTAGCTTATACCGAACGGCTTAGAGCATACCTTACTGAAAGCGTAGATACTAAACAATCCTAGTTACAACGATTAACTACTGCTAAGAAATTATTTGCGCATAAAAGATCGCAAGGTACTAGAATACTGTGGAGATAGAAAGAAATCATGTCCCCAATCTTCAGTTTTTAAGACTACAGTTTGATCCGCCAGCCTAGTTGCCTCTGGGCAATTAAATGGTCTTGGAAATAATAATTCATTTCCTGACATAATATATGTAATTACTGGTCGATCTTCTTTTGCTTCCTTCAGTGCTTGTAATTGCTTAGGCGTATCAAATGATTTATCAAGCATCTGTCTTAACAAAGAAGCATAGTTGTAGGGATCCATTCTTGCTGGAAAACTATCACCTTGACTCTCTAAGAAATCCAAACAACTTCCAGTCTTACGACAATCATAGTTCTCTCTAGTCTGAAATCTTAAAAATGAAATCCCACGAACAACCTTTAAGGCTTCATTTAAGTATTCCGCTGTATCTGAGCTTTCATACACTTTTTGTAACTGCTGAACCCTACCTGCTAAACTATAGATACAGGCATTAAATGGAGAATTAATCACAAAATCTCCTAAGCTCTCTAGCTCAAAACCAAAATTCTTGGCTAATCGCTCAGAAATTTTTGCAAAATTTGGCGCTTCTGCTCCCACAGTTAATAGATCCAGTTGAATCTTCCAATATGCTCTAGTTTCGGGAGTAAGTTGATAATTACTAAAATGATTATCAATCTCTCGTACCTTGATCGCATCTTGAGCTAACCAAGCTGGCAAATTAATGCCTCCCATAGAAAAACAGGAAATATTATGAACTTCATCCAAGCCTTTTGACTGTAATAATTTGCTGATTAGTGCCACGGCATCATAACTAGTTGTTTGAACTTCTGGGTATTTAAAATGAAAATCCCGACCCGAACAACAATGCTCTTTACTTAACCCTTGAGCATTACCAGCTAGTGGTTCGGCTACTAATACGGTGTATTTATCTAAGTTGAATTTTGGCAGATCGCTCATCATGTTGGCCCAACCATCACCCTGAGTTGCAGGACCTTTTGTAAATGCCTTCGCCGATCCAGTTAATGCCGAATGAACAATAACAATTTCTTTTTCCCAAGGATTCCCTTGTTCGTTGTGATAGAGTCGATAATTAAGTTCTGCCGCAACTACTTGTCCAGAACGAAGGGTGAAGCGATCTTCAACAAAGGATTGTTGCATGCCGGAAGCAAATCGAAGTCCAGAATTTGTATGAAGCGAAATATCAATGATCCGTTCGGATCCAATTTCCGTAGTAGGCTCTAAGATAGCAGCAGAAGATGAAGCAACAGACATACACGTACAAAAACTAAATACATGTATCAAGAAAGAAGTTGCTTAAAAAACGAGCGAAAACAGAAAAAAACACTAGAAAAACAGTCTTAAGCAGGCTTATATTGTTAACCGGTATACGAATTTAGTTAGGAGAAGTGAGAGCTTGATCCTAATTTTTGTCGTGATGACCGTATCAATATCCTAACTCCAATCACTAAAAACTTAATTAGTAACGAAGGACTTACTGCGAGCACCTTTAAATTATAAAGGTTGCTGGATGTGCAATGCAGAAACACACCCTCTTGATACAGGTGGCAAAATAGCAAGATTTTAATTTTAAGTAAAGGGAAGTCTTCAAAAAATGTTTGCCTAGCAAACTAAAAAATACTTAGACTTTCCCGCGCCAAAGCCCATAAATGACTTCCTACTCTCTTATATCTTCTAGCGAAGACGGAGTGTGAATAAAACAATACTTTATGAATTCTTGATTGCCCGTAAAAGCCTGATATTATAGTATTAAATCCAAGTATATGACGACTTCCTTTTTTCTAACTCAAAAAATGATATTTGTTTTACTAGACGACAATACCCTAAGTGTTCATAGTGATGAAAAGAACCTTCATCGAGAATATGAAGCTATAGATATAGAAAATGGCGAGTACAGTTTCTTTGATTCCTCTGGTTATGAACTAATTCCAACTCTTGATCCTCCAACAGTTAAACGTAAGATCTTAGGATTCATACCCTTTTCCCTTGAAGGTAATATTATTTTAACACGGGGAGATTTGCGTCGTGAAGAACTACTGAATAGACTATCTACAATCGCAAGGATTAATGACAATCCGTGGTTTAAATCAATCAGTGATGTTCAAGATTTCCTTAAAAAGCAGAACTCACTCCGATAACACTTCTTCCCGATTCAGAGCTAAAAAAGGGTGCAATAAAATGAATTTTTCAGATTAATCCCAACAGCGCCTTAACATCCTCACTCGCCTGCCAAGCTGGATCAAAGGTAACTATCACCTCTACTTGTGAAATACCATCCAAATCTAATAAACGGTCATTTACCTGTTGAACTAAATCTGGACCAGAAGGACATAATGGCGTAGTAAAAGTCATCATTATTTTTACTGATTCATCAGCCTCTTGATAATCAATTTCGTAAATTAACCCCAGAAACCAAATGTCTAAAAATACATCAGGATCTTCAATTTTTTTTAACTCTTCAATTATCTTATCTCTCATGATACTGTCTCAGGGAATTTAACTAACAAAAACTAATGGAACTAAAAATTTCAATCGCTCTTCACATTATCGGATTTATCATGTGGACGGGAAGTCTCTTAATCTCTTCACGTATCATAGCCTTGTCTTCTAAAAATAATCAACTTGCCAGTGTATCAGCTTGGTCCAAAAAAATTGTTTTTGGATGGATGTTGCCAGGATTAATTTTGACATTATTAACTGGTCTTTACCAACTAATTTATAAGGGCGTCGGCTTTTATATGACCCAAGGTTGGTTTCATGGGAAGCTTACCCTAGCAATAATTCTTTTTGTTGCCAGTATTTTAATGATTAAACTGGTTCGCAACCCAAGCAAGGAATCTAAACTACCAATGGTAATTCATGGTGTTACAGGCCTTTGTATGTTCTTAATTGTCTTCTTAACTATACTTAATAAATAAATATGAAAGCTTATCTTCTTTGGTTAACAAAATTTCTCACAGTTTTGTTTATTTTCATTTTTTTGATTCCAGTTTTAATTGCCACTACAATTGGTAAGATTGCTAGTAACAATGACTCTTCTACTCTGTTACCGAACAAACATAAGATTGCCGTGGTTGAACTTCTGGGGCCAATCATGGACTCTAAAGCCATTGTTGAAGACTTATATAAACAAGCAAATGATTCCAGCGTAGACGGAATTGTACTAAGAATTGATTCCCCAGGTGGCGCAGTTGCACCATCTCAAGAAATTTACACAGCAGTCAAAACACTAAAATCAATTAAACCGATTGTAGTATCAATGGGTTCTGTTGCTGCCTCCGGTGGACTTTATTCGGCACTTGGAGCTAGTAAGATATTCTTACAACCAGGAACGCAGACAGGGTCGATTGGGGTAATCGTTCAAATTCCAAATTTCCATAAATTGACCGACAAGTATGGAGTTGATTTTTTAACGATTAAAAGTGGGCAGTTAAAAGATGTTGGCAATCCAACTCGAGCTTTAACAGACTTGGATCGGGAGTTCCTACAAGGAACTGTTGATAAGATTTACCAACAATTCTTAAATGATGTTGCTGAAGGTCGAAATTTACCTGTGGAAGAGGTAAAAAAATACGCCGACGGTCGACTAATCCTAGGAAGTGAGGCAGTTAAATTGGGGCTGGCCGATGAAATTGGTGATATTTATGCCGCAGCTCGAGCCGTTTACGAAATAAAGGGTGAGGCACTTGCTAAAAATGAAACACCAAAATTGATTTATAGCGATGATAAGTTAGCTAGATTCAAAAAGATTTTTGGCAGTAAGCTTAGCTTGTTAAATAAAATCTTGGGTGCCGATGAAATTCATCTCCAACAAGCTGAATTTTTTCTCTATTAAAAACGACTATTTCAAAGTATAAAGTAAGCCCAAGAAGTAATTTCCGTAAAATTCTTTCGGAATTCCTGTCGGGCTTACTGTATTTGATGTCTTTAGGCATTCAAACTTGAATCATCGTGCCTCCTTAGCCTTGGCGAAGGTGGCAAATCAAGGGTGTTTTAAGACAAAGCTTTAGCTAGGAAAATAGGTGTAAGTAGTGAAAATCTCCTTGCAAATTAGCTACCAAGGGTTATAAACCGATAGTAGCAAAATTTTCCTAAAGCTTAAGATTTAAAATGAAAGCACCGATGAACTAATTAAGTTTCAATCGGCTGTAAAACAAATTGCCCTCGTTCAGTTAAAAAGATAAGGAAAATAGACTAGTGAATGACTTAAATTTCTCAGGCATAACTCCAGGCACTATGATTTCTGGGCGTTATAAAATTATTTCAGCTCTTGGACAAGGAGCCATGGGAGATGTTTATCTTTGCTCCCATAAAGATTTACAAGAGAAGCTATTTGTTTTGAAAGTATTAAAGCCCGAGATTTCCAACGACGAAACCATTATGAAGCGATTTCATAATGAAGTTATTGCCGCCCTAAATGTATCTCATGAAAACGTAGTTCGAGCTTACGAATTTATCAAAGAAGATCCGCTAGTTGGTTATACGATGGAGTATATTCGTGGTGGAGATCTAGCAGATAAAATGATGATTAATTCGCAACTGTCAATTGAACTGATCATCGATTATCTTTTTCAAATGTGTGCCGGCACTGCGGCACTTCACCGACACGGAATTATTCACCGAGATTTAAAGCCAGAAAATATTTTAATAACGGAAGATAATGTTGTTAAAATTTCCGATTTTGGGATTTCGATGATCGATAAAAATTCTCGCATGACCGAAACAGGAGCACTCCTTGGATCAACCAACTACATCGCCCCAGAGTACATTCAATATCAAAAAGTAGACGAAAGAACAGATATTTATGCCCTTGGCATTATCGCCTATGAAATGGTTACAGGAACCGACCCTTTTCCCGGAGATAATATCTTTATTAAGATGCAACAGCGAACTCAAGTCAACCCATACGATCCTCGAATGTACCGCAATGACTGTCCTGAAAAGCTTGCACTTTGGATAAATCACGCGATTACAATCTCTCCCAAAGATCGCTTTCAAACATGTTTAGAAATGGTCGAAGCCCTAGCTGAAATTAATACTCAGGATGTGGGAACATTCTCTCACAACTCAAATCATCTAGATAATCACAATCGAGCTACGTACGAATTAAAAAATTCTGTAGATGAAGCTGTTGGTAACAAACCAAAAGCATTTGCTCAAAACTATAAAAGCGAGGTGATCGATCTTACTAAACAAAAACTTGTTCATTCCCCATATGTGACAAGAACGATTGTGAAGAAAAGTAAGAAGAATCATTTTGTAACTATCCTCTACGTTTTCCCTTTTCTTGCTTTGGGAATCTTTGGATATTTAATTTATGAAAAATATCAAGCTAACAAGCGCCCGATCGCACCAATTATTGTAGCTCCGAAACTTATAGTGACACCTAAAAAGACCCTCCCAGATCAAGTAGTTGTTTTTAAAGATGTTAACTCTGTTTTCATTGACGCCACACTTAATTTTAATCAAGGTAAAATTCAAAATTTAACATTTAAAGCCTCTCCTCCCCTCACATCTAATCCTGAGCCACAACTAAGAAGAGTAACTCTTACAAAAACACTGCTAACGCAAGAAAGCACTTCCGACTTTACTATTCTTGGTGAGGCAACGCTTGAAATTAGTACGAAAGATAAGATTACCTCACAAATAGGAA
Source organism: Bdellovibrionota bacterium (assembly GCA_041740355.1). Lineage (GTDB taxonomy): Bacteria > Bdellovibrionota_C > UBA2361 > UBA2361 > CALJRW01 > JANNBC01. The sequence goes on along the minus strand of JBGSMD010000030.1, from coordinate 135,166 downwards.
ATATCAGAATATCTGGACGTCGAAATACGGATAATACGAGTATACGTGTAAACTTTATTGTGCCCGACAAACTTGATACGAACTCCCTCCCTACTAGCTATGGAGTTCAAAGAGCCAATAAACAATTGACTCCTTATCTCTTTGGTAACTTTACGATTGATGCTGACGAATTGGATTTCTCAGAGGATTTTGCTAACGATCTAAAAGAATAGAATTAAATCTAGAAATTATTAATTTAACGGCAATCTCGCCTAATCTAAATATTAATTTAGTAAAAAACTTGTTCCAAACAGAGTCCCTCTGCTGGGGCGGTTTGTCCAGCTAGATGTCGATCCTTAGAATCTAAAATTTGTTTAATGGAAGAGTTTTTTAGTCGGCTACTACCCATTCCAAAATCGACCAGTGTACCAACTATATTTCTTACCATTTGCTTTAAAAACCCCTCTCCCGAGACTTCAATTCGAATTAGATCCCCATTAACTTGAAAATTAATTTCAGTAATTGTTCGAATAGCAGACTTGGCTTCACAATTGCTCGCACGAAAACTAGTGAAGTCGTGTTCACCAATTAAATCTTTAGATTGCAATTGCATTAATTCTAAATTTAATTTTTGTGGAACATGCCAAACTTGATTTCGATTGATTGTTGGTGGCGCAGCACGATTTAAAATTTGATAACTATAAGTTTTCCCTATAGCTGAGTAACGGGCATGAAAATCGTCGGGAACTATCTCTATTCCGATAACAGCTACTCGACCACGTAATAAACTGCTAATGCTAAGCGCTAAGGCCTGTAGATCAAGATTATCGGGATAATGAAAATTTGCCACCTGTCCTCTGGCATGTACTCCCGAATCCGTTCGTCCCGAAGCAAATATCTCATTCACTGGAGACGGCAAAATGATGGCCAAAGTTTTTAATAATTCTTGTGAGATCGAAGCCTGGTTTTTTTGTTGGTGCCAGCCTTGAAAACTAGAACCATCATACTCCAAAATAATCTTGTAATTGAGCATGGCATATCGATTGAGCAATAACTATTTGGCAATTAATAATTCGGCAATCTGCACAGCATTAAGTGCCGCACCTTTTTTGAGATTATCCGCGACAATCCAAAAATTATAACCATAAGGAACTGAAGTATCACGACGAATTCGACCGACAAAAATTTCATCGGTACCAGATACATTAATCTGCATTGGATAGTCACTGGCATCAGTCGAAACATTAACACCAGGAGTATCTTTTAACTTGGCTATTAAATCTTCCCAAGATAAATCTTGTTTTAACTCCACATTAACACTCTCGGCATGAGAATTAAAAACTGGAACACGAACGGCAGTGCAGGTTATAGCAAGTTCAGGTAACTCTAAAATCTTGCGGCTCTCTGCCATCACTTTGGCTTCTTCTTTGGAATAACCATCCTCACGAAAAACATCAATTTGAGGAATGCAGTTAAACGCAATTTGGTGTAAAAATGCTTCTGGCGCAACTTCTTTTTGATTTAAAATCCCAACAGTCTGTTGCCAAAGTTCTTCCATCGCTGCTTTTCCTGCCCCAGATACTGCCTGATAGGTAGAAACAACTACTCGCTTTATTCCCGCGGCTTTTTCTAAAGCTTTTAGAACTGGAACTAACTGAATCGTGGAGCAATTTGGATTGGCAATAATAAAATCACTTGCTTGAATAGCGTGGGCATTTACCTCCGGCACAATAAGTGGAACATTCGGATCCATCCGATAATAGCTAGAGTTATCAATCGAAATTGCACCCGCTTTTTGAGCACAAGGAACATACTTAGCAGATAATTCGGCACTTGTAGCAAATAATGCAATATCAACCTGTTCAAAAGAATTTTCATTTAACTCTTCAACGATCAATTCTTGATCATCAAAATCATATAATTCGCCAGCCGAATTAGCTGAAGCTAATAGTCGAATCTCGGCATAAGGAAAATTACGTTCCTTTAAGACATTTAACATCTCGGTACCAACAACCCCAGTACATCCAACAATGGCAATTTTCGGATTAGTAATTTTCATGCTTCATTTATAAAATTTAAAAAACTGAGTATAGAAAGTCCAAAAAGTAATTTACGTAAGGAAACTACTTTTTGGGGCTTTCTATCCCCCGCAAGCGTAGTAAAAACATATAGTTATTACAAAAAACAAGCTACGCTATTTTATTTATACGTAATTTATTTTTTGTAATAACTATATCCCCCCAAAAGACTTATCTAATAAGAATTTATTTTAATAAGCGGTAGATCTTTTACGACTGATTCTGAACAACTTTAGGGATACCATACAATGTCCAGTCATAACCTTCGGCGGGATTGCCCGAAGTTAATAACAGAACCCAACCAACCTTCGGTGTAGACTGCGCACCATTAGACCTTAGGAGAATTTCATGGCCTTCAGTAGTTAATATTTGATCCTGCCCAGATACGCGGTTATCCCAATTCGCAGGACGATTTAATCCAGAAAAATCATTACACTGCTCCACACTGTATCTAGATTGAAGTAAGGCTTGAACTTTGATTCTTTGTGGTAAATGCATCTTAGAACTACGACTCACCAGGCTTGCGATAGGCATCGACTCGCTCTTTTAATTCTTTACCTACTTTAAAAGCTGGCAATCTCTTATCAGGAACTGGAATTTCATCACCAGTCTTAGGGTTTCGCCCTTTATAGGATTGGTATTTTTTAACAACAAAACTACCGAAACCACGGATTTCAATTCTTCCATCACTCACCAAGGTATCACGCATCTTTCGAAAGATTAAGTTAATGATCTCTTCAGCCTGTAGAATACTGATGTTTGATTTAATTGCTAATTTTTCAATGAGTTCAGATTTATTCATAACAACAAATTAAATTATAATGACGTTTAAGCTGTTTTACCTTTTGAGAGCTAAGCTAACTCGATTTTCAGGTAAAATACAATATCGCATTATTTTATTAACCGCATAACCTTAAAATTCATACTAATTATAGGAATTCTTGGTTAAATATCAAATAAGTAATGATACTAGTCATTTAGGAAAGATAAAGCAAGTATAAACCGACCGGCATCTATTTTTAAATAAAAAATGAATGCCGGTCGGAGAGCAAAATAATAGCTTAGCTATTTTTTGCCGTAGAAAAATAAAATCAAACCCCTAGATTTTCAAGCGACAAGACTTGGAGGGCCTTGCAAAATCGTAACCAGCTTGCCATGTCAAAGGCAACTCCTCTCTCTCACAATCTTGAAATCCAAAGCTTCTAAAAATATCCAAGACATTTTTATTACGGCTTAAGGCAAACAAGTAATCCAAATCGCGCTCCTGACAATAAGCAATAACTTGTTGAATCAAACTACTGGCTAAACCCTTATTTCTATATCTAGGGAGCGTACAAAGCTTGGCGACTTCCGCCGCTTGCTCGTAAATCTTGATTGATACAACCCCGATTACTTCCTCATCAATACTGAGCACAAAAAAATCATTAATTCTTTCGGCTATTTCCTTTTCGCTAATGGGCAGAATTAAACCTTCATCTACATAGGTCAGTAAAATGTAATAAATTTGTGAAACTTGTTTTAGTAAGGCAGTCTGAAATAATATTTCAGTTTGAGCAGTTATTAATGTTCCGGCACCCATGTAGGTAAAGATTTCCCGAAATAATTCCCCTTGTTTTGCTGGAATTAAAACTAAGTCAGTTTGATGATCTAGTAAATGAAAATACTCCGTTAATAATTTATATGATTCATTATGTTGAACATTTTGAATCATATCACCTTTAGAAATAAAATATTTCACCTGATCAGCAATCATTAATGGTTGATATGACCCTGCAAAAATTAACTTATTTACTAAGCGTTTAGTGTTCAGATCTTCAATCAAATCAATCGTAGAACCCAAGTGTAAATTTACAACAGGGCAAAAACCTTGTTCCTGTAGTATGAGGATCTCAGTGTTTTTGGAATAATCAGTAATCTCTAAGGTTTTAAACTCAAGGTCGAAGCGACAATGCTCTTGTACCATAGCAAAATCCATAGCCTGCTCAAGGACCACAATCAAATTAATCTGAGCTTTATGCAAAACTTTTATATCGCTAATTAAACTAAAAAAATCAGCCTGATTTTTAAAAAGAATCACGAAGAGTTGTCCCCGAAATTTATTTGCGTAGTGGAATAATTCCGCAGCATTTAAGAGTTTAGCGGAGATTTGAGTATCGTTCATAGAAGTTCAAAAACTAGTTCTGATAAATCCTGGCAATTCGAGATTTAAGATTAGTTAAAATTTCATAAGAGATTGTTCCTACTAATTCAGCTAGTTCTTCCGCACTAATTTTCTCTTGGCCATCACTGCCAATAAGAATAACAGAATCATCTACATAAGCTTCTTGATCTCTTAGATTTACCATCAACTGATCCATACAAATATTTCCCACAAGCGAGAAACGTTTTCCATGAATCAAAACGTCGGCCCGATTTGACAGAGACCTACTATATCCATGGCCATACCCAATCGGTAAAGTCACGACTCTTGTTTGCTCCGTAGATTTCCAACTGTGACTATAGCTTACCCCTGTATTGGCAGGAACCACTTTAAAATAAACAATTTTAGAAGTTAGTGATAAAACTGGCAGCAGATCAACTGCTAGATGAAAATTATTATTCGGGTAACAGCCATAAAGAAAAATCCCTGGTCGTACTAAATCCAAACAACTTTCAGGACAAGTAACAAGTCCAGCAGAGTTAGTGATGTGCCTTAATACTTTGCCATTATAGTTTTGTTTTTCAAAATAATCGGTAACAGTTAAAAACTTTTCTAATTGTAGTTTAGTAAAACTTGTATCAGTATGATCAGCACAAGCAAAATGGGAGTAGATTCCTTTGATCTCAAGCCACTTAGACTTAATTGCCCGATCAATTAACTTACTGGCATTTGCTGAGTGAATTCCAATTCGCTCCATACCAGTATCGATTTTTAAATGCACTAAGGCTTTTTTATTTTTTAACTGACAAACAGCCTCCAACTCTTCTAATTTAAAAAGGGAAGATAGTGTAATCTCTAAATCATACTCTAAGAACTGTGCAAATTGCTTGCCAAGAATACCTCCAGTAACTAATATCGGAACTTTAATCCCAGCTTCACGAAGAGCAATTCCCTCATCCACAAAGGCAACTCCTAAGTAATCTACCCCTAAAGAAATTAGTCGCTCCGAAACTGGAATCATCCCATGGCCATATGCATCGGCCTTAACCATTGCCATAACACCAGCGCTACCGGCTAATTTTTTTATAACTGAAAAATTATGTGCCAAATTTGCCAGGTTAATCTGGGCAACAGTTACAGCGGAATCATTTAAAGTTTTGTAAGGCACAGTATGCAAATTTCGAAAAATCAAACTTTATCAAAGTCTCTAATCATAGCATTAAGTATTTGAACCATGCCAGTCGTAAATATTAGGGAAAGACCTTATTTTTCTTCTAGTAAGTCAAAAATCTTTCTACTATAGTAAAGTAAGTACCCAATATTTCTTGCTTTTCAATACCATGAAAATACTTATCCAAATAATTATCTTACTTGTCCTTCTTCCACAAAGCTTATTCGCTAATCCTAATTGGCAGGAAAGCATCCCCGACAATCTAAAGCCGTGGGTCAAGTGGGTCAGTCGAGATTTAGAAATCAACAAATGTAATTTTAACTTTCGAAACTTTGAAGAACGAATCTGTTCTTGGGAATCAAAATTAAACTTAGCTTTAAATTCTAGTGGAGGAAATTTTACTTACAACGTAATTTTAGATGACAAAGGGACAATTAATCTTCCTGGTAGTCTGCAGTTCTGGCCCCAGGCTGTGAAAGTAAATAATAAGCTAGAACCAATCACAAATATTAATGGTACTCCAACAATTTATTTAGAAGCTGGTGAATATCAAATTTCAGGTGATTATTTTTGGGCTACTCTTCCCGATAAATTTAATTTACCCCCAAATGTTGCCCTCTTAAATATTACTCTAGATGGTGAAAAACTTTCTTTTCCTAATGTGCAGAACGGACACTTAACACTTAATCAATCTACAACGGAGGTAGTTACCGCGGAAATCAATTATTTAGATTTAAAAGTTTTTCGCAGAATAGAGGATAATCTTCCTGCTAAATTAGAAACAATAGTTAAATTAGAAATCTCTGGAAAATCCCGTGAAATAAAACTTAATCAAATTAGCCTGCCAGGATTTGCCTTAACCAATATTAGCTCAGAACTACCAATTAATATCGATCAACAAGGAAACATCATAGTGCAAGCGCGTGCTGGTTCTTACACAATTCAAACAGAAAGTTATCGAAGTGCTGCGCTGGAAGCAGTTAGTTTTCCAACTGGTGAAGACTGGGTTCCTTTTGAACTTTGGTCCTTTGCCAGTAATCCAAGCCTACGAGTGGTTGATTTAAGCGGTGCTAGTGCGATCGATCCAACATTATATAATATTCCTTCAGAATGGCAGAATCTTAATACCTATAAAATTGAGCCTACTCAAACTTTACAAATTATTGAGAGAAAAAGAGGCGAAGCAAAGCAGTCTAGTAATTCGTTAAATTTAAATCGCGTTGTTAAGTTAAATTTTGATGGTAGCTCCTTCTCAATCCGCGACCAAGTAAGTGGTCAAATTGCTAGCGATCAACACTTAACAATCGATCCAGATTATAATCTAGGAAATGTAAATATTAATGGGATTGATCAACTGATCACAAAAACTTCGACTTCTGGTGAGTTAGTTGGAATCGAAGTACGACCTGGAGATCTTAATTTAACTGCGAATAGCCAAGTAGCAAATATTAAGGAATTAAACTTCCCTGGTTGGAAATCAGAATTTAATTCAATTAGTAACAGTTTGTATTTAGCCCCCGGTTGGCAATTATTTCACATCTGGGGGGTTGATTATGTGAACGGTAGTTGGTTTGCTAAATGGACCTTGTTAGATATTTTTCTGGTAATGCTTACTGTTGTCGCTATCTTCAAAGTTTATAATTGGCAGAGTTCCTTATTAGCTTTTAGTGCTTTACTCCTCTTTGAAAAAACAATTTTTAGCATAACTGGAATTATTCTTTTTGCGACAGCTCTGGCTGCATTAGCTTTCTATGTTAAACATCAAAGATTTGTCAGCTTTTGTAATAAATTTAAATTTACAATCATTGCTGGCACGGCACTTTTTGTTCTGGTGGCAATTTTTAATGACATCAAGCTCGCCATTCACCCCCAACTAAAAGGAGTTTATTTTAATCAAGAAGCTGATTATGCTTATGGTAATTTTGAAGGAAGAGCAGATTCTGTTGCCCCAGCCTCGCAGATAATGGAGTCTGCAGATATGCCTTCTGCCTCTGGTGGTTTGATTGGCTCACTCTCTCGTATGAAAAAATCTGCTACATACGAGAGCGAGGAAAGTAAGGTAAACGTTGCTAAACAACTTTATCAAACCAATATCGATCAAGCCGTACAAACTGGTCGGGGTGTTTCTAACTGGCAATCGAGCAATTCATACAGCTTTGGATGGAGAACTCCTGTGATTCAAGATCAAAAAATTGAATTTAGTTTAATTTCCCCGACTCAAAATATTTTCCTCAGCTTTTTAAGAGCGATTTTAATCATGCTTTTACTAGCAAGATTTTTATTTAATTCTTTACCTTTCAGGATCCCGATGTCAAAAGGCCTGGCAATTTTATTTTGTTTACTCATTAGCCAAACAGAGGTCATGGCTCAAGAAGCAGACCCTAATGGCATCTTTCCAAACGATCGCATTCTTCAGGATCTATCTAACTATGTCAGTAAGAATCAACAAGAAGCTCCCGAATGTTTACCAAATTGTGCAAATATTGCTCAGTTTGAGATTGATCTTGAGGAGCAGAAATTCAAATTGAGTTTTGAAGTTCATAGCTTAAGCGATTCCTACTTTACGCTACCTTTTAATAGAACAGATTTTTCGGTAGAAGAGATTACCATCAACGATACTAGTGAAGCACTACGACTAAAAACATCGGGAGAATTATTATTAGTTGCCCTTAAACAGGGAATTAATAATTTAGTACTATCAGGGACACTAAAAGATCGAGAAACTATAAATCTGGCCTTCCCTGTAATTCCTAGCTATGGAAAATTCCAAGTAAAAGATTGGATAGTTACGGGGATTAGTGACTCCGGAAAAGTTGATCAAGTAATTAGTTTAACTAAAATTCAAAAAACAATTGCACAAAAATCTGCGCCCGATAGTAACGAAAAAGACACTGTTAAACCACTAAAACTTGCACAACAATTTACGATTAGTCGGCAAATTGAATTAGCTTATGATGCCACTATTACTACTACCATTCAAAGGATTTCCCCTGCTAATAGTAGCTTTGAAATTCGCTATGCCCTCCTAAAGGATGAATCATTAGTTACTCCGGGAGTTGAAGTAAAAAATGGCGACTTAATTGCTGAATTTAAGCCTAATGAATACCAAAAAACTTTTAAATCTATTTTAAAAGCGACTGACAAAGTTGAGCTGACAGCTGCTAATAATAAAATTTGGAATGAGATTTGGTATTTAAGTGCTAGCAATCTTTGGCATTTTGATTACACCGGAACACCAAGGATTTATTTCAACCAAGAAATTCCCGAATGGCATCCTAGGCCCGGTGAAAGTTTAGCCATAAAACTTGAGAAGCCAATTGGAATTGTTGGTACAACCAAAACAATTGAATCTTTGAACCTAACAGCAAATCTTGGTAAAGATTTACAAAAATATTCCCTTAATTTTTTGATTAAGTCTAGTAAAGGAGAAATTCATCCTCTTGATCTGCCAGTTGGTATTGAAATTACCAGTGTTAAGATTAATCAACTAGCGCAGTCATTTAAAGCTGATTCTAGTAAAATAGATTTGAATTTAATTCCTGGTTCGCAAACAATTGATATCGAGTGGCGTGAGAAAAAAGCTCTTAATAAATATTACAAATTACCTGAAATTAAACTTAATGCCCCGACCGCAAATTTAAATTTAAATTATCAATTATCAGAAAGAAGTTGGGTAGTTGCAACTGGTGGAACGAATTACGGCCCAGCCGTTCTTTTCTGGGGATATTTTCCTCTCGCTATTTTCCTAGCATTTATTCTCAGCCGTTTTAAAGATCTGCCACTTAAATTTTATCAGTGGTGCTTGTTATTAATCGGATTAAGTCAGGTAAACATCGGCCTCAATCTAATGGTAATTACATGGTTTGTTTTTCTTGGCCTCCGAGCAAAAACCAAACTTTCTAATCACACTTTAAGATTTCCATTAATGCAAATCTTTTTAGCTTTCTGGTCTTTCTGGGCATTTCAAGCATTATACCAAGCAATTAAAACAGGACTCCTTGGATCCCCAGTGATGAAGATTGCTGGAAATTATTCCAGTAGTTTTAGTCTTAATTGGTATCAGGATTTAACGACTGGATCCATTCCAATGCCTTGGTTTCTTGCTTTTGATATTTGGTATTACAGAATCCTAATGCTACTTTGGGCTCTTTGGTTAGCTGCATCAATTATCCACTGGGTTAAGTGGGGCTTTGATGCCTACACTACTAATGGGGGATGGTATAAACAAAAACCTAAGGTAACTTTACCAGCAGAAAATACAGACAGTTAGTTTAGAAATAAATTTAGTACCTGCCTAAATGTACTTAGTTAATTGAATTTTTTGAATTGAATTGTTTAAGATCTTGCCTAGTAACAAGATCTATAACCTCATCGCGAAATTTCAATGTAGCTTCAACCAATAGGTAAGTTCTAAGATTCTCTTGATTCTTTGAATCAGATTCGCCACTTAACTTAATTTCTTTACGAATAGCAGGATCCGAAAGTGCTTCAACAAGATTAATAATAATTCGCTTTTTAAATCTATCTTCAAATCTTGGAACGCCAAGGACTCGAATCGCCGACTTAAGGCTAGTATCAGAAATTGCAGGAATAGTTTCCTCCCCCTGTAGCTTTAACTTAGAAGTGTGAAGGGAAAGGTAAGTTAAAGCTTCCGTTAAATATTCCCGCTGCAAATGCAAAAATCCCTGCACTAACTTACTAGCCAGGGTATTAATTTTGGGATCATTTAAAATTTCTTGGTTTTTAGGATTAATAAATAAGTCACTAATGCTTTTACTAAGCACTGTACAATTAACATTTTTAAGAACACGAGCCAGATTACCAAGAGTGCTTTGGTAAGATGCCAGATTGGTAGTGGCAAGATTAACAAGCGGAGAAATAACAACTTGGTCCTTTTGGACCGCAGAAACAGACATTTTATGTTTAATAGTAAATTAGAGCGACGTAGTATACTATATGTTTATGAGTAAGTCGAACCTTGAAAAGCTTAGCTTTGATAATAGCTTTATTTCTAACTTCCCCGGAGAACTAACAAACGATTCTACTTCTCGAGCTACTCCAGAAATCCTTTTCTGCCAGAATGCACCAACCGCAGTCTGTAAACCAGAAATATTAATTTGGTCGAAATCAACTGGAAGATTACTTGACTTAGATTCTCCTTCTAATCCAATTGGATTGGAGGCAGAAGTATTTGCCGGTAATAAAATGCTTACCGGAATGCTTCCTTACTCCACGCGCTATGGGGGACATCAATTTGGATACTGGGCAGGACAATTGGGTGATGGTCGTGCAATTTCCTTGGGTGAAGTAATTAATTCTAAAAATCAAAGACTGGAAATTCAATTAAAAGGTGCCGGGCCAACCCCATATTCCCGAAGAGCTGACGGCCGTGCAGTGCTTCGGTCTTCCCTTCGTGAATTTCTTTGTAGCGAAGCAATGTTTTACTTAAATGTTCCGACAACTCGCGCGCTCTGTTGCACCTTAACAGGGGAAAAAGTAATGCGAGATTTATTTTATGATGGTCACCCAGAATTAGAACCTGGAGCAATTACTACCAGAATTGCACCTAGTTTTTTACGATTTGGACATTATGAAATACTTTCAGCTTCAGGTGAATTTAAACTACTAAAAGGTTTAGTTGATTATACAATAGAATACCACTACCCAGAATTTCATAATCTGACCACAGACAAATATCTCAATTGGTTTACCTTAGTCTGTGAACGAACAGCCAAATTAATGGCAGAGTGGTTACGAGTTGGATTCGTTCATGGGGTAATGAACACTGACAATCTTTCAATTCTGGGAATGACTATTGATTATGGGCCCTATGGTTGGCTAGATGTTTACGATCCGGACTGGACTCCCAACACCACCGATAATGAATTTCGCCGTTACCGCTTTGGTAATCAAGCCAACATAGCCTTTTGGAATTTAACTAAACTTGCTGAAGCACTAGAACCACTAATTGAATCAGAAGTTGAACTAATTGCCGGATTAGATATTTACAAGCAAACTTTTGAAAAAGAGATCCTTAAATCAATGTCTGCCAAGCTTGGATTTGATGATTTAAATGCCGAGCATAGTACAGTGTTAATTACAGAACTTGATTCTGCCCTTCGAGCAACGGAAACTGATCCCACAATTTTTTATCGACAACTAGCCAAAATCTTGGAAAAGTCTGAAGATGCTCAACTTTCTAACGAAGAAATCCTAGCCCTACTTCAACCTGCTTTTTATCAACAAGAATTACTCTCCGAAGTTTCTAAGCCATTAGTTGATTGGACTAAGTCTTATTTAGCGATACAGGCAAAAAATCCCTTAGCAACATCCAAAAAAATAGAATTAATGAATAATAATAACCCCTATTTTATTCTACGAAATTACATTGTTCAAGAAGCATTAGAGAAATTAGCAGTCGGCGATCGCGCAGAGCTTGATTCCATCATGGAGGCCCTTAAAACACCGTATCAAGAAAATGAATTTACCAAGAAATTCTTTGCCCGACGCCCTGAATGGGCAAGGACAAAACCAGGGTGTGCCTCACTATCATGTAGCTCCTAACCAGGATCTGCTTACAGTCTGGGCAATCAAGCTGATATTCGTTATACTTGCTTCCATCAAGTTATAACCTGAGTTTTGGATAAGAATTCGTTGTGAGAAAGGTGAAGTAGTTGAAATTATTAAAAATTGAAGATTTTTAATAATTGTGAAGTGCGAAGTAAAATCATAAATTGGAACGGAGGTGTGTAAGGCACGCCACAGCGAGTACCAATTTGTGATTTTTCACAGCAATTCCAACTAGTTCAACTTTTGTAACAGAAAGCTTATCCAAAACTCAGGTTTATAGTTATGACAAAAGTAACTTCCGAATATTGGAAAGTTAGTTTTGTGATTTTTTGTCATAACTAAAGTAAACCTCAAAAAGTAATTCCCTGCGGAAACTACTTATTGGACTCACTATTTCTATACGGCAAGGCATTATTACATTATGAATATTCCTTTACTCTCCGAGATCGTTATCATTCTTGCCTGTTCGGTTTTTACGATTCTAATTTTTCAGAAATTAAAGCTCCCAGCAATTTTAGGCTTCTTAATAACTGGCGCACTGATCGGTCCATCAGCATTAGGGTTTATTCATGCTACACATGAAGTAGAATTACTAGCTGAGATTGGGGTTATTTTCCTTCTCTTCGTTATCGGGATTGAATTTTCCTTAAAAAGTTTAGTTGCAATTCGTAAAACTGTCATCGGTGGTGGATTACTGCAAGTGGGTGGAACAATCTTAGTAACCGCACTGGTCAGTTACATCCTTGGTCTCGCCTTAAATCAAGCAATCTTTATGGGGTTTCTACTATCCCTAAGTAGTACAGCAATTGTCTTAAAAATCTTACATAGTAATGGTGAGATTACCTCCCCTCATGGACGAATCTCAGTTGGTATCTTGATCTTCCAAGATATTATTGTTGTCCCGATGATGTTACTTACTCCGATTCTTGCCGGACAAGCAGAGAATATTCCCATGACGCTCTTCTTGATGGTTGTTAAATTTGCCAGTGTTCTTGGAATAATTATTGTCCTTGCTCGTTTTGTAGTTCCTTATTTATTAACTCAAGTAGTTAAAACTAGAAGTAACGAATTATTCATGATGACCATTCTAGTTCTTTGCTTTGCCACAGCGTGGCTTACTTCCTCGGTTGGATTATCCCTGGCACTTGGTGCGTTTTTTGCAGGCTTAGTAATTTCTGAATCGGATTACCATCATCAGGCAGCTGCAATTGTCTTACCATTTAGGGAGATCTTTGTTAGTTTTTTCTTTGTTTCCATCGGAATGCTCCTTGATTTATCATTTGTAATTAAAAATTTTCCGGCAATCTTAGTTTTCACCCTAGGCGTTGTAGTTGTTAAAAGTTTAGTAATCGCCGCAACTGTGGCTATCTTACGTTACGCGGCCAGAACCGTGATCATGTCTACCTTAATGCTGTTTCAAGTAGGAGAGTTTGCTTTTATACTCTCCGCTACTGGTATGCATTACAAAGTATTAACTCCCGAGGTCTACCAATACTTCTTAGCAATTTCTATTCTAACGATGGGGATCACTCCTTTTGTGATCGGTTCAGCAAGTAGAATTTCAAACTGGTTATTAAAACGCCCTCTGCCAATAAGAGTGAGAGAAAGATTAAAGGTGATTAATAATAGCCGAAAATTCCCTGAAGTAACGGATCAAGATGGTCAAAAACTAAAAGATCACTTAGTAATTATTGGCTATGGAATAAATGGTCAAAATTTAGCCAAGGCTGCTAAGCAAGCAGGTATTTCCTATGTAATTGTAGAACTTAATCCCGATTCCATTGAAGAAGCAAAAAAATCTGGCGAGCCAATATTTTTTGGAGATGCAACGCATGAAACTATCTTACAACACTTACACGTACCTGAAGCACGCGTAGTAGTAATTGCAATTTCTGACCCCTTAGCAACTAAATTAATTATTACTAAAGTTAGATCCCTTACTCACAATGCTTACTTAATTGTGCGCACACGTTTTATTAAAGAAATCCCAGAATCTATTAAATTGGGTGCTGATGAAATTATCCCTGAAGAATTTGAGACCTCAATTGAAATCTTTAATCGTGTCCTTCGTAAATATTTGATACCAAATGATGAGATCCAATTATTCACGCAACAAATCAGATCTCAGAATTATGAACTATTTCGTTTGCCTGCAAATCAAATTTCTCCTGTGCTCCACCTACCTAACATGGAAATCTCGACTCTCACAGTTCAACAAGGAAAGAATCGAATCGTTGGTAAATCACTTGCCGAAAGTAATATTCGCCAAGAGTTTGAAATTAACATCCTAGCAATTAAACGTGGAGATCAGTTTATTACTCAAATTACTGCTGAAGAAAAAATTCTACCAGATGATATTATTTATATTTTTGGAAATATTGAAAAGATTCAAGCACTCGATAAGTACCTATTAATTTAGTTTTCTTTGGTTTTTTAAAAAACCAAAGAAAACTATCGCGCCGACTTGTCTGCCGAAGCTTCAGCGAAGGTGGAAGCCTTGGCAAAGGCGGATTGCTAGCATTTGTTTACCATAACTGGATTAAGATCAGACTAATCTTAATCTGCTTTTAGTAGGTTATAAATTTCTGACTTTCGATAAAACTCACCAAGGCTTTGCATTAAACTGGCACTATCAGGATCTTCATTCGCGACTTGATCTATTTCGGCAATTAGATCAATTATTGTTGGGTGAAAATCTTTCGGATTTTCTTTGCCTTGTAAATCAGTATTAATGGTATTAGCTAGCTGTGCTTGTCCACCATAGCGATATTCAGCATATTCCTTTAGAGCTGAATAAATCTTAGCATCATCCCCAGAGCCTAATTCATAATTAGCTAAGCGATAACGCTTCACCAAATCTTTTTCGTCATTACTTAACTGCCCTGAACCTTTGGGATCTTGCATATATTTAGCCAATAACCTGAAGCTATCAAATGGAATTCGGTAAATAAATTGTTCTATGTCACAGGTAGTTTTTTCAAAAAAATTATCAATTTGTAAATCTTTAAATTCTTCCTGTGCCTGATTTGCTAGTGCAACGTACTCCGGATCTAAAACTTCAACTCCATCAGTAATAAAAATCTTAGCTTCAAATTTAATCCACCTAACGGCTGACTTTAATTCTTTCCCTCCTTCCATACATTTCTTTAGGTGATCTAAATCAACCCATAAGGCACTCTTATTCTCAGCTTGGAGTAGAGTGTAGTGGCTAACAACAGGTTCTAACTTATGAATCCCTGTTTTTACTTGATAAACAGAACCACGAGGTTTGCGATGTAACGTTCGTCCTTCATAAGGCTCAAAACTTCGAACATCTGCTCCATAAAGATTAAGTAAATTCTTAGCCAATTCAATTGTTAGCAAAACATCGTCTCTACTTTCATGCAACTGTTTACCTTCTAGTAAATTATGCGCTTTGCAAAGAGTCTCTAATTTTAAATTTGCAGTTAAAGAATTGGCTTCGGCATATGTTAAAATTTTCTTACGAAAATCTTCATTCGTAATCCAAAGTTTTTGAGCAAGGATAAACAAATCACGATTATGAACTTTGAAATATGGACTATGTCCATTTCTAATTAAACTCGTTCGTAAATAAGGCAAATCAAAATTAGCTGAATTAAATCCAATTAATTGCCCGGAACTTGAACCACAATTCACAACAAAATCTTGCAGGAACTCTGCTATTCTAGCCATGGCACTGGCTTCGGTATATTTAGCTTTTTTTTGGTGTTCGATAACATTAATCCGATTAGCGGCAATTGCCCTCGCTCTTGGAAGCTGTAATCGAGTAATCTTTATTTCAGAACTAAACTCATCAATCACCTTCCATTCAGCATCAACTACAATAAAACTAAAGTTCAGGATTTGCCCGATGAAATTTAAATCGCTGGTTTCTAAGTCATAGAAGATAGAATGGGTCATGCCTTAGTTTTACTACTTGGAGTTGAGAAAGTCTATTGAAACGAGATCCGGATGTTTAATTCTTCCATCTAAAGAATAATTGATTAAGGACTTTAATCTGTTAAAATAATTCTCCCTGAATTGGATTATATTAATAAATTTTATAATGATATCGCGCCGTAACTTTTTAACTAATCTGTCTCTGGCCACAATTGGAGCTAGCCTGCCAAAGATTAGGGCTGAAGAACAAATTAAAACTAAAAATGTATTGGATTTAAAAGCTAAAGAAGTAGCTTTACAGACAAAAATATTAGATTTCTATGAAAGACAATCAGAAGTATTTAAAAATAAGCGGGGTTATTCTTTTGAGCTTGCCGAGAAGGAATACATTCGTTGTTTAACTGAAATTCAACCTGAGCTTCAGGCATTTGCTTGCCCGAAACTACCAGCTGGCCAAAACCAAACTGCTATCTCTGAATACTTATATCAAGTAAACCAAGTTTTAGCTAAGCATAGCTTGGGATTGTTGCATGTCTTGATTAGAGTCAAAGATGATGAGTTTGCTATAAATACTCGATTCTTTTCCGGAACCTCCGCCAATGTCGATCGGCAAACTCAGCTTTTTAGCAAACTAGGACTCAAGGATTTAGATGCTGTTCCTGTTTTGATGGTAGAAAAGGCTCTTACTCCCGATGTAAGAAAAACTAAGTTCTGGCCTTTAAAAAATGATGCCTTATTTTTTGGGCAAACCATCACAGCGGAAACCGGCAAAGTGGAAAAAATCTTAATCTTTGAAGAGGCAATCAAGCTTCGTGCAAAAAACGACCCGGTTTTATTCGAAGCCATGAAAACTCAAACAATTGTCAATGAATTAGCAAATGCTTTTTTCAGACAAAAAGTTCCGGTTGCATTATGGACAGGTAAAATTACCGATAAATTATCAGTCCTTCATTTATCAGAAGCTTTCTCTGATTATTGTTCTTACCATGTCTGCGATGGCGAACTCCTAATAGCTGAAGCAAGTAGAATTCTTACCTCTAGCAACCCTAATTATCTATTATCCAAAGCTCTTACTGCCCAGGCAATAAAGGAAATGATGTTAAGTAAAAACTTAACTACTGTGGAAGACGTATTCACAAGCATTAGAGCCGAAGGAGTTGCAGGATCAGAGGAATTTAAAAAAGCAATTATTAAGTCATACGGGGGAAATACTTGGATTAACGCTGTTGCTAATAATGAATTTTCGGAACGCTATTTAATCATTAAAGAGTAAAAAATTATTTCAAAATAATGTATAAGTAATACAAAAATAAATCGAGTATCATGGTAGGAATGAAAATCACCATCAAAAAAAGTAAGCTTCACAAGAAAGGAGTTTTTGCCTTAGAGAAAATTGAGATTGGAGAAGTTATTGAAGTCTGCCCCGTTATCATACTAAACCAGAATGACACTAAGCAAATTGATGGTACTGAATTATATAACTATTATTTCTCTTGGAAGGATCAGGGGAGTGCAATTGCACTAGGTTACGGCTCAATTTATAACCACTCCTATCAACCTAATGCTCGTTATAAAACAAACTATACTTCCAAGACAATTACTTTCAAAGCAATTAAAGCAATCAAAAAAGGTGAGGAAATCCTAGTAAATTATAATGGTGACCCAGAGTCTCAAAATAAAGTTTGGTTTGAAAAATAATTATTTTGACTTGAAGTATTAGCTTCTAAGTAGAATAAATTTAGGAAACAAGATTTTTAGATTGCGGTACTCAAGACAAGGAGTCTTGAGTACCGCAAATCTTACTTATAATTAAGTGACCTTAACTATGGTTTAGCAGGGAATGTTTCCACTGTAACTTTAGCAATCTCTCCTGTGAATTTATTTTTCTCTCTAAATCCATAGGCCGGTACAACGGATGTGTTTTCATCAACTCCAACATCTGCTGACTCATCAATTCCAAAAGTATTAGCATTTGTCTTAGCAATTCTTCCAGCTCCGGCTTTAACACCATCAATGTAAATAGTTCCCAGACCACCTGCCCCACGACCACCACCATCATAGTCAAAATCGAATTTGACTGTATGTTTGCCTGATGGAACTGCTCGATCAGCTGCAATTGTGTAAGACTCTAAGCCAACCCAGTTATATGTATAATGAGGTCGGCCATTTTTCATATACAACGACCATCCACCGAAATCTCCACCTTGGCATATTAGAACACCAGAAGCTGAATCTTTAACATCTACTTCTGCCGTAAGTGATAGAGACCTATTTTTAATGTTGATGAAGGCATTCTCAGGAATACCTTTAGCACCTGGGTAAAGAACTAATTTGGTACGACCATTCATTAAGTCAGGACGCCCAGCAATTGTTGGATCAAATCGCTCAATTGAACGATCGTCAATCGGCAAGACATGATATTTCTCTGCTTCATCCATGAATTTAGCTTGAAGTTTTTTGAGCATCGTTGGATTCTCCTTCGCTAAATCATTTGACAAACTAAAATCAGCATTTACGTCGTATAGTTGCCAAACATCATCAAGCAAAGGACCTCTTGGCTGTGCTTCCCAAGGAGCCTTGTGAATTGTTCCTGCAAACCAACCATCATGATAAATTGCACGGTTACCCACCATCTCAAAATATTGAGTCTTTCTAGTATCTGTGGCGCTAGCTTCATCAAAAGAATAAGCCATAGTAACTCCTTCAATCGGAGCTTGCTTCACACCATTAACCATCTCTGGTGCCGGAACGCCAACAGCATCATAAATAGTTGGAGCTACATCAATCACATGATGAAATTGTGAACGAACTTCACCCTTAGATTTGATTCCAGCTGGCCAATGAACAACTAAACCATTGCGAGTTCCGCCAAAATTAGAGGCAACTTGTTTGGTCCAAGTAAATGGCGTGTTTCCAGCAACTGCCCATCCAGCTGCAAAGTGATTATAGGCTTTCTCCGATCCTAGTTCATCAATAACTTTAAGTTGCATATCTAATGTTTCTGTCACACTGTTAAAATATGTATTTTCATTATACATGCCAATCATACCTCCCTCAGCGCTAGAACCATTGTCTCCTACTAGATAGAAAAAAAGTGTGTTATCTAACTCACCTCGTTCCTCTAAGGCAGCAACTAGTCGTCCGACTTGCGCATCAGTATGTTCAGCAAATCCAGCAAAGACTTCCATTTGTTTTTCAAAGAGTCTTTTTTCATCAGCCGTTAAATTGTCCCAGTCTTTAATGGCCTCGGGCTTAGCTGCTAAAACAGTATCTTGCGGAACAACACCTAAGGCTTTCTGTCTAACTAAGGTTTCTTCTCGCAAACGATCCCATCCACCAGCAAATTTTCCTTTATACTTATCAATGTAGCTCTTTGGTGCATGGTGTGGAGCATGAGTAGCACCAGTTGCAAAATACATATAAAAAGGTTTATTCGGAGTAAGAGACTGCTGAGTATTCATCCAAGTAAGAGCCTGATCGGTCATGTCATTAGTGAAATGATAATCCTTATTCTCAACATCAGGATAAACCCGAGTAGTCCCATCATACAACATTGGGTGAAACTGATTAGTCTCACCACCAATAAACCCATAAAATTTTTCAAAACCAGAACCTGTTGGCCAGCGATCATATGAACCAGAAACAGATCCCTCCCAAGGTGGAGTTTCATGATACTTTCCAAAAGCAGCTGTATTATAGCCGTTCATTTTTAAAACGTTAGCAACGGGAGTAATTGATTGCGGTCTAATGCCGGTATTCCCAGGAAAAGCAGTTGCTACCTCCATAATTGCACCGGCATTATTGGAATGATGATTATAACCAGTAAGTAGCGCTGTGCGTGTTGGAGAACAAAGAGCCGTCGTATGAAAGCGATTATATTTCAATCCGTTACCTGCTAAACGATCAAGTGTTGGCATGTTAATTGGACCGCCAAATGCACTGGAATGTCCAAATCCAATATCATCTATCAAGACAACAACAATGTTTGGTGCTTTATCAGGAGCAGTAACTTCAAAACGTGCTGGTGGTGTAGCATTTCGAGCATCAAGTTCGGTGTAAACTGGTGCTTTTGGTTCCTTGATTGGCAATATGCTGCGATCAAAACTTTGATCTACCTTATGTTGCGGATTAGAGGATTTCTCTAAAGGTGAACAAGATACGAGTATAATTATACTCATGAAAATAACAGGCAAAGTTTGTTTTATTTTTATATTCATAATTTAGTAAAAACAATAAGTTGGCTAATCAAAAGAGTCGCCATCAAATATAAAATTGTAAATTTAAAGCTTAAATCCTAATTCAAATTTAATACCATCAAATTCTTCTCCATAAGTATAAGACAATCCGATATTATACTGGCTTAAAATAAATTCAGGATTTTTTTCCATCATATTAAAACTAAAACCAAGTTCATGAAAATAGCTAACATCTAGTGCTTCCCTAGCTTCTCCATACAAATTAGTTTGAACAAAGTAAGGCTTAAAGTAAACTTCTCGATCTAAAACTTTATTTGCTAATTTTTGATTATACTCCAGACCACTTTGTAATAAACCAGAATCAGAGTCAACATCAGCAAATCTACTTTTCGTGGCGAAAGAATGATTATATAACTGGCTGTATCGGGTATAAACTGCATAGTTGCCGGAATTTTCTTCGTTAGTTTCGTAGCGGAGCTCTAAACTAGGCGTGTAGGTCATGATATCGATACTCGTATTATAGGCATCTCTGTCGTAGGGCTGAAGATTTGTCTGGCTAAAGCTATTATTAAAATCATAGCTACGTTTTAAGTGACTATAAGTTGCTGACCCCCTTGGGATAATTGACAGTCGATCCAAAATTGGAATTGCCAACCCAACTCCAGCTTGAAAACTATTGGTTTCAACTACGGAGAAATCATTAATCCCAATGGCGGAAGGTTGCATTTCTGGTGAACTAGTAATCTTAGAATTTGCAACTAGCAAATTTAACTCAGGCTTCATTCCATTATCAAGGGCCTCAAATTTATGTTGATAGGGCAATTTAAATAAATCAAATTTAGCATCTGATTCTGTATCATCAAATTTATAATTACCTGCTGATACAGACATATCTGAATTAAATAATGTAACCGCATTCACACCTGCATTAACACGTTGATCGAATTCACTACGAATCTCTTGATTTGATGGTTGAGCAAAAGAATTTAGGGAGATTAGAAAAGAAAGGAATAATAACTTACAATAAGACCGCAAGTGCATTGGAATCTCCAAATTTAAATGGACACTAAAACATATAAAAGTAATGACAAAAAATAATTTACTGCCTGCCTAGCCGAAGCTTCAGCGAAGGCTGGTTAGTAAATTAAACAGAGTCATTACGGCTAATGCAAATCTTGGATTCCCACCTTCGCTAAAGCTATGGCGGACAAGTATTCAAGTTTGCATAGCTAAAAACAACATAAATAGTGAGTCCAAGCAAAATCCTTGGTTTTTTAAAGTAATTATTTTATGGACTAACTATAGAATATGCCAGTCAGCCTTAAAACAAGAATTGCTTGTTTTGCAAAGCTGCCTCGTAAGAGGCTGTTTCAAACATGGACAAACTTTACCAAGTATATTTGGGCAAATTATTTACTAAATAATAATTGAATAATCAAGAAAAAAATTAGGGCCTGCCGATCTACTCATTTGATTAAATCTGTATTATCGAGACAGTTAAAATATCCTCATTTTTTAAGGCTTTAGGCTATGTAATTAAGACTCACATCTTAAAATGAAGGTTAATTAAAAATATGACTACTTAGCTAAACTAGCCCGAGCTTCCTGATAGGCCTTAAGATTATTTTGAAATTCAGATTCTACACCTGTGTAGCTAAGCGAATAAAGATATTGAGAATCAATCGCAATTAACAAGGCTTGTTTAAGAGTTATTTCTGGAGCACTGACAGTAATTTCTGTTTCCAGAGTGGATGATTGGTTTAGGGGATTTTTTGTTGCTGGACTAAACTGCGCCTCCAGTCCCATCTTTTGATATCCTGCCTCAATTGCTTTTGAAGCCGCTTCAAACTCTCCTTCTAAACTTAGTTTTCTATTAGCTAAAGGAATACAGGTAAATTCCAGAGCAACTTTTAGATCCTCATTGTCTTTTAACATCGCCCGAAATCGTTTTCCACCAAAGGAGTTATCATGATCATCTCTAAATTGAGGCATTGATGTTACTTCCCAATTTTTTGGCCATTCAAGAGAACAATCTCCATTATTAAGATCGGCACTTACTGGATTAAAATAAAATAATCCGAGAAGAAACAATGAAAAACAAATGCCTTTTTTTAACATATTTAATTCTTATAAAGTGTGTCTAAAGTTTTAATAATTTAAGCTTGTGAAATTCAATCACTTTGCATATCTCGTTACGAATCTAATGTAGAACTCAAGTTAATAAATTAATCAACACTATCATGGACTATTCTCCCCTCTTGCGCCACCATTTTTGCAAAATCAAAATTTATCCGGCGATTCTTAATGCCTATTTTTTGATCGTCGATCATAAAAGATTCTGCCGAAATTAAATCCTGAAGAAAATTTTCTTTGCTTAGAGTGTTTGATTCTAAGCGTTTTTCCAACTTAGTGGTAATTAGTTTCATACCAAGATAACAAGTGTAAACATAGGACAGAGGCATTTCCTCCAAAACATTTGGAGCAAGCCTACTTAAAAAATATTCTTGATGATAGTTTGGTCCGAAAAAAATTATACCATTGGAAGCTTCTATTCCAATTGACTTTAAATACTCATTTCGTCCATTAGCATTCAGAGATAAAATTTTCCCCTGATAGCCTTGTTCTCTTAATTGACGAACAAAGGGAACAAATGTTCCGGCTAGCAAGTTAACCATAAAAACTTCCGGGGGATTTTTCTTGATTCTTGCTATTAGTGCCCTGAAATCGACACTATCAACAACTTCTTCATCAAAGGAAATTGAAATCCCAGATTTCTCACTCCACTCCTTTAAGTATTTTCTAACGGCTAAAGGATAATCATTTTCAAAAGTGACGATTCCCAGTGATTTAATATTATTTTCCGTTAACCAATTAAAATAAGCTTTCGCTTCTGTCGACGTTTCTTGCCAGTTACTTACTGCATAAGGATTGTTTGGCAAAAAATCGGGGTGTCCTGAAAGTCCTAACATAGGCAAACGATTTGTAACAAGGTTAGATTGATTAGCTAACACGGGGGAACTGCTAAAAAGGCTAACTGCTAATAAATTTTTATTAATTAATAATTTTTGAAGTGCATTCACAGCCCCCTTGGGGGTCGATTGATCGTCTTCTACTAAAAATTGGATCTTTTGCTTTAACAGATCGGAAGATTCCCGTTCTGCCATTTTGAAACCTTCCTGACATTCATGGGCATACTCATGGTACGCGCCTGATAAAGGCAAAATATTTCCAACTTGGAATTTTTCTTCTGCTAATAATGAGCTAGAAACTAATAATAAAATAAAGAAGTGCCTAAATGTCATGGTAAATATAGAGATTCCAAAATTAATTTCCTTAGGGAATTACTTTTTGTCATAACTATATCTACCACTATCAGCAATCAATAATCTACAAAATAACTGAGCGATGGATTACAAATTAGAAACGCATTCCTAAGCGCAACCCGAGTATTGTTGCTTCATCTAGATTATTTTGGACAGATTTAATACTCTGCACATTAAAAGTCAGATTAACAGCTGGCGTAATAGCAAAGCTATAAAAAGCTTCTAAGCCATCTACATAATCTGCGACCAGATCAATTCCGCTAAATCTATCATTCTGGATGCTTGTATAGAAGTACCCAAGCCCTAACATATCATCATCGCGACTAGGGATGATACCTTTTCCTCCTAGACCACCACTTAAAGACCAATCAACTGGATTAACATCATCATCCGCAAATCCAAAACGTGAGAATAATCCAAAGCCCTGCTGATCAACTTTTCCATTAGTTGTATCAATTGGTGCATCATTTGGATTTTCTACATAAAGATACTGCCAACCACTCCAGTACGCAGACCAAGTTTTATCAGTTCTTGGAGCAACAATACCTTGTCCTGGTTGGAATGAGAATCTTCCATTAAGCTCAAAAAACTCATTGTTAAATGAATAAATGTAGCCGACGTTCTGCCCCCCCGGTAAATTTTTCAAGCGATACTTAGCTTGAAGTTCAGTTGCCCAAGATCCTCCATCACCAACATCATCGAAGCCCGTAGATCGTGAAGAATCGTTAGTATTATAAACTGTACTACTGACCGTTATGTTCTTAGAGGGCATCCAGATTGCCCCTGTTCCTAAAGTACTATATGGAGATGTAAGCGCGACCGCAGAGTTAAAAACGAAGTTTGAATTTTGGAACTGACTTGTGCCTCGTCCTCCAGCAAACTCATTAGTATCGGCATCGAGTGTGTCAAACTTACCAAGCATTAGAGCAAACTGTTCTGATAAAAACTGGATATATGTTAAATTGGTGAGAGTTATCGGAATATCTTGATCAAGTGGTTCAGTCAGTGGAAAAAACCCATCAGTGTTAACTGGAAGGATCGCACCTGAATTACGATTTGCAGATTCACCATAATTTGTTTCAGCACGAACTTTAACAATTGCTCCAGGCAAAACTCCCATTTTTTGTAAATCGAAAATTGCATTGTAGTCGAGCGTACCGTTATAAGCTGAGTTTTCATTACGCCCTCCATCTTCCACCGATTGTAAAGTCTGAGTATAATTCAAATCCATTTGGATTCCATTTTCCGCCCAAGCAGTGCGAGTTCCACCCCAATCACCAGTTAGAAAACTTCTTTTCCATATGTCTCCTGTATAATCTGGAAGAGGAAGAATGCCTTGAGTTTGGCTTGTTTCCATTTGCACTTGATCAGACTGCACAGCAGAAGTGTCTTCTTCGGCGATAACTAAATTAGAAATTGATGTTAAAGCCAATATTCCGTAAATTGAAGCTGCGATAACTTCTCGGAAGAAATGGAATTTAGTGTCTTTGAAATTCATTTTGTTTCCTCTTATTTTTAAATTTGAGATCCGTTTAGATCAAATTGTTTGTGAATAAGACTTTTGCTTGATCTTTAATGGCAAAAGACAATTACATTATACTTTGAATTACTTCAAAAATTTGCAATTAACAAGCAGATTTTTACTTAGGATAAATTGCATATTTTTAGGAGATAGTAAGATATAGTGAGTCCAATAAATAAATTACTTTAAATGATTAACGATTTTGCTTGAACTCACTATTAATGTTGTTTTTAGCTATGCAATTTACTAACCAGCCTTCGCTGAAGCTTCGGCTAGGCAGGCAGTAAATTATTTTTTGTTATTACTATTTTTAAAAAATGCCCTAATCAAGAATTTTTATCAAAGATACTAGAGAAACAAATTTAGATTTCTGATTTGCTATCTTTGGCACATCTGAATCCCACATGCTCTGAACTTGTATCAGGTGGTGTGCCGCGACGCGCAGAAGGCCGATAACTTTCGCAGTAACTTACATGACATAAAAAAGATCCCCCTTTGATTACTCGCTCTGGGGAATTTGGAACTGCGCGGATAGGATTGAATGTTTCTTTAGGGCCTTGTGGATTACTATGACAAGACAACTGTTTGCTTTTAATTTCGCTGGCTGCCTCAACGTGGGAATTTACACTGTAAAGATCTGCCGTCCACTGCCAGACATTTCCAGCCATATCGTAAAGTCCATAATTGTTTGCAGGAAAAGCTTTTACTGGTGAAGTTTTTTCAAAGCCATCTTCTATTGTATTGTTAAATGGAAAAGTTCCGGTGAATGTATTTGCCATCCATTTTCCATTAGGTTTAAACTCATTACCCCACAAATAACGAGCACTCGATTTTCCACCGCGTGCCGCATATTCCCACTCCACTTCAGTCGGTAAGCGTTTTTTAGCCCAAGCGCAATATACTTTGGCATCATCCCAACCTGAGTAACTGGATAATCTTGTTTGTCGTTGACATTACTATTTGGTCCTTGCGGATTTTTCCAAGAAGCACCAATTCTCTAAGTGACCCACATCAACAGCATGGTCAGGCGGAACAAATACTAATGACCCTGGTTTAAGAATATCCTCAGGAGGTTTAGGTGTCTCTGGATGAACTTGTTTTTTTAGCTCTTCCCAATCTAAAGGCTGTTGGGCAGTCGTAAGAAACTTTGTAGCTTGGACAAATTTTTCAAATTATAGATTTGTTACCGGAGTTTCGTCCATCAAAAAACTAGCTATCTTTACTGGATACACAGGTTTTTCATTTGGCATTGAACCATCAGACTGCGAACCAATTTGGAATTCTCCAGCAGGTATTAGCTTCATTTCTGGAAAGGTCTCAGCAAACGAATCATTTATTAAAGATAAAAATATGAAAAAGGAACTCAATAAATATTTTAGTTTTAAATATTGCATATTAGGTAATAAATCTAACTTTCACTTGGTATGTTTAGTAAGTCAGTTATTAATTATAAAGTTTAAGTTTTTCGATTAAACGTTGACTTGTAAACCTCGATCTTTGCTAACTAGCTTTAAATTTTTACAAGCTATCTGAAGTCGCTTCGGCGCGACAAGTGAACTTTTCCAAACAGTATCTCCGCTTTAAGTCAAAGTGTCCCCGAGATGATTCGAACATCCGACCCCCAGTTTAGGAAACTAGTGCTCTATCCAGCTGAGCTACGAGGACTTAATTAATTCCTTTATTCTAAGGCAGATACTCTCCAGGATCAACTGATACAAATTTACGATCGGAATTACGGAAACGTACTTCGAAGTGTAAGTGCGGCCCTGTGGCTTTCCCTGTCGCACCAACATCGCCAATGTGTTGTCCAGCACTAACATTCTGACCAACATCAACATAGTTAACGCTGTTATGGGCATAAACGGTTAGCATATTATCTTTTTGAATAATTAACATTTTACCATAACCACTTATTTGATATCCACTCATCATTACGCGACCAGAATGCGCAGCATAGATTGGTGTGCCAGTAGCTGCAGCAATGTCTAAGCCTTCATGAAATTTCGCCCAACGCCAGCCATAGTCTGAGCTTAGACGAGCTTTATTAGTTCTGATTGGCCAAGCTAGAAGATTGTGGTTAGATTTACCTTTTTTTCTAAAAAACTTGGCCGGTTTGGCAAACTCAATTGGATTAGCAGACCTTCTAGTTACATTAACTTGGGCACTTAGTGGTATTTCTAAAACCTGGCCAACAATAATCTGATTAGCGTTCGTAATCCTGTTATAGCGGGCTAATTCTCGGAAATCCATCTGAAAATTTGCGGCGATACTAGCGAGTGTATCTCCTAGCTTTACTTGATAAATGTAATTTCGCTCAGTTGTGTAAAACATTGAGCAGGAAGATAGGCTAAGGACAATTAGAATTAAGAGTACTGTCTTTTGAAGGTTGAGCAAAAAAGCCTTATTTACACAAATTTTAGTAATTTTAAGTTTTAACACCATTTGCAATATAGCCAAAGGTAAGAAGTTTAACCAGACTTAGCTGCTTTGTTTTTTTAAAATTGCTTAGCATCTGAATTTTGATATCATGTTATAAATCTTATTAATAAGTAGTAAATATTATGATTTTTAAAGCACCAGATTCTGACGGCCGCATTCATGAGGCAACAATTGAAGGCAAAAAAACTTCGCTTTTTAGATCTACTGCGACTCCAGGACATACACTAGTTATAAATGTTACCGATGGTCACTGCCGAACAATTCATGATGTTACTTTAGTAAATGGTCAAGTTGATTTAGATAGTTACCAAGCTAAAACATTTAATTATGAAACATTTCTTACAACCAAGGATAATTTGCCTTACTTGGGGGGGAGACCATGCGCTATTCAATTAGGTGTCGCGGCGATTCTTAGCCAGTTTCCCGAGATTTTGCCGGTCTCTTCCCCAGCAAAATCTGTTGACCCAGATTTTTTTCAAATGATTTGGCGAGAGGAATAATCAATACAATAATCTAATGAAATAGCTAAGGTCATGAAATTACTTGCCTAATTAGTAGAAGGAAATACTTGAGGAGTAAATATTTAAAATAACCTCTTGACGGTTTCTAGTATTTTTGGATATAACAAAATCCTAACGGATTTTAAGATATTCAAATATTATGAGCACTAACTCCCATAAAACTAGTAGTCTCGCCCCTGTACAACGTAAAACATTGGAATTCTTAAGAAATTTCATGGCAGAGCATGGCTTTGCGCCAACCCTTAAAGATATCTGCACATCAATTGGAGTAAAATCCCCTTCTACTGCTCACTTTCACTTAGAAAGACTAGAAAGCAAAGGCTTTATCCAAAGAGGCGATGATGGAGCAATTGAGTTAATTGATTGTGATTCCCCAGAGATGAGTCCAACAGCAGTTCCACTTGCCGGAGTAATTGCTGCCGGTCGTCCGATTGAAGCCATCGAGCAACAAACAATGATTGATATTCCACCAAGCATGATTAATGGCAAAGGTGAAATTTATTGCTTGGAAGTTAGCGGAGAGTCAATGATTGATGAGCACATTTGTGACGGCGACATTGTTGTAATTCGTAAGCAAGATACGGCAGAGAATGGACAAATTGTTGTGGCACTTTTAGATGATGGCACAGCAACTTTAAAAAAATATCGTCGATTAAAGAGCGGGCAAGTTATGCTAATACCTGCTAACCCTACTCTACAACCAATTACCTTAGATAGCGTAACAGTTCAGGGAAGAGTAATCGGAATAATGAGAGAATTACATTAATAATATTTAAAAAGATTTTAAGACTTTAGCTAATCGCTAAATGACTTGCAGTATTTGTAAAAGGAAATAAACATGACAGACAATAAAACAAG
Source organism: Bdellovibrionota bacterium (assembly GCA_041740355.1). Lineage (GTDB taxonomy): Bacteria > Bdellovibrionota_C > UBA2361 > UBA2361 > CALJRW01 > JANNBC01. The sequence continues at coordinate 106,469 of JBGSMD010000030.1, read as the reverse complement.
AGAATTAGAGACTGCTATTAGCCAACTCGAAAAAAGATATGGCAAAGGCACAATCATGAACTTAGGTGATAAGCCACATGAGAAAATTGAATCCTACTCAACAGGAAGTTTGGGTTTGGATATTGCCCTAGGAATAGGCGGTCTTCCTAAAGGAAGAATCTGTGAGATCTATGGACCAGAATCCTCAGGTAAAACAACGCTAGCACTGCACATCGCTGCTGAAGTTCAAAAAACTGGTGGAACAGTAGTATTTATTGATGCCGAACACGCACTTGATGTTGGATATGCTAAAAAACTTGGTGTTGATACTTCTAAATTATTAGTCAGCCAACCAGATTGTGGAGAGCAAGCATTAGAAATTTGTGAAGCATTAATTCTTTCTGGTGCAGTGCAATTCGTAATTATCGACTCAGTTGCAGCCTTAACACCACGTGCCGAAATTGATGGCGAAATGACTGACATGCAACCTGGGATGCAAGCCCGCTTAATGAGTAAAGGCCTAAGAAAGTTAACGGCTCATACTCATAAAGCAAATTGTTCAATTCTGTTTATTAACCAAATTCGAATGAAGATTGGTGTGATGTTTGGATCGCCCGAAACAACAGCTGGTGGAAATGCACTGAAGTTTTACAGTAGTGTTCGGATGGATATCCGAAGAATTGCTTCAATTAAAGAGAATGATGTTGTTAGTGGCAGCAGAACTCGTGTGAAGGTTGTAAAAAATAAAGTTGCTCCTCCATTCCGTGAAGCTGAGTTTGATATCATCTTCAATGAAGGTATTAATCAAATTGGCGAGATTCTAGATCTTGGTGTGACCCAAGGCATTATCGATAAGTCTGGCGCTTGGTACTCTTATAAAGGAGAAAGACTGGGACAAGGACGTGAAGGTGCTAAGGAATACATGACTCAGAATCCAGAACTAACTCAAGAGATGAAGAGATTAATTTTGGAAACTTTAGATGTTGGTAATGACAAGCCCAGCGCAAAAGAAGTAGCGTTTAATCTAATTGAAAATCCTGCGGGCCTGGAAAAAGAAGATGATGTCAAAGGTAAAAAGACTACAAAAAAAGTAGCATAAGGATATATACTCACAGCTTTTCATTTTTGATAATAAAATGAAAAGAAGGGGGAACGAGCAAAATCCTGTTACCTTGTCCGCCATAGCTTTCTTGTCCTCCGCAGCTTTAGCGAAGGGGGAAGCGGAGGTGGAAAACAGGTTTTGCCGTAGAAAATACTACCAAACCCGACGCAACTCGGCGGTGAGTATTGGTTTTGTCTTCTACGGCGTAACTTGGCTTCAGACTTCGCCAGGGCTAAGTCTGATAAAAATACCAAGATTACGCTCGCCCTCCACAAATTTTATTTCCAGAGGGTTTAATTGCGATTAGTAGCTATTGATCCAAGTATAACTTGTACTGGTTGGGCACTATTTGATGTCCAATCAGAACGATTATTGGGTGTGGGTAAAATTAAACCACTTCCTTCCATTCATACTCTAGCCATCCGCCTAGACAACTTACAAACTCAAGTAAATGATCTTTTAAAAAATCTTAAATTAACAAAAGATGACATTTTAATCTGTGAGTCTCCCACCTCAATGAAAGATCCCTCTGCTGCCTTTAAAGTTGAACAAGTAAGGTGTATCTTTGAAGCTCTTGCTAGAGAATTAAATATTCAGGTTCCTGGAAGAATTAACCCCCGAACAATTCAATACGAAATTATGGGATTACGGGGCAAACAGTTAGAACGAACCATCGTTAAAGATCTGGCCGTAGGAATAGTTGAAAAAACTCAAAAAAATAATTTAGAACGAATTGGTTTTAGTTCTTCCTCTGAAAACCTAAAGAAACACCAAGATATAGTTGATGCCATTCTGATTGGATCTTTAGCCATCAGCCGAGTAAAATCAGCACTAGCAAGTGATACCCCAGTTGATTTATATTTGAGATCTCTAGAAAGAGTTGTCTCCCGTCGTAAATTTAAAGTTGCCTAAATGTTTCTCAAGTTTATTATATTCATTAGCTTCTTATTAGCTCAACCATCCTATGCTTCCATAAGAATCTGCACTCAGAACCTAGGAAATTTTGGATATGTAAAGACAGTAGCGGAAAGAACAGAAAAATCAGAGGCACAACTAGATAAACAAAGACTGGCCCTGGCCAAAAGGTTTTGGCAGGCAAAATGTGATTTAATTGCTACACAAGAAGTAATTTCTAAAAATCCATCAGAAGCTGTGAAAGTTTTAGAACTATTAGCCTCAAGCCTTGCAGAGTTAACAAAAAAAAAGTATCTGGTACTTTCGGGCAGATCGAACGATCCATTATCAAAACAAGGATACATTTTCAGAGCAGATCTTTTTCATTTAGACTTTGCTTTATCATATAGCTATTACCTACTAAAACCAATAACTCGTTGGGAGAAAAACCGATATTTTTCCCGAGGTCCACTGCGAATAGATCTTACAGAAATAAGAACGGGAAGGAAATTAACTTTGTTTAATTTTCATTTTAAATCGATTGCAGCATTTAATAGTTTTGATAGTGCTAAATTTGGTTTTGAGTATGATCGCGTGCAAATGGCGCAGGGTTTGTATGATATTGCAAGAGAGGTAGAAAACCAAAATCCTACTCGAGTATTCATCCTACTTGGAGACCGTAATAGTGATAATTATTCGGCAAGTTCTAAAGTACTTGCGGGAGAGTTAGACCTTTCACACTTTCAACAAAAACTTTGCTCGCTTTCTAAAGACCATACCGCCAGTTGCAACTTAAAGTTCTCAGATCAAGCAGAATACATCAGTCTTTTACAACAAGCTGAGATTGGTCCGAAGCAATTAGCAAAGCCCTTCAAAAAATTTAAAAGAATTGATGATATTTTGATATCGCAACAAAGCTTAGATCAAATGTCTAAGTCGGAACGGAAAAAAATCTCAGTAAAAATGCTGGCAATCGATAAAGATGCTAGTGACCATCCGCTTTACTATATCAAACTTGATTAAGAATTTTTTAAAAGCCTGTCGCCACTAAGGTTAGAATCATTAAACCCCCTCAGTTAGTAAGCTTAGCTTGTAAGTATAAAAACTAAAGACCCCAAGAAAGTCGCTTAGAGTATGCTGTGCTTGAGATGCTAGGTGAACAGATTTAAATGGTAGTTTTCAAAGTCAGCTAGTATATCACAAAAAAGAGTAAAAATTGTTGAAAATACTAACTTTGTATCTTATGAATTAAGCATTTCTAGGCTATTATTGTATCCAGCGACATTAAGTTTTGTCTAAAACGAAAAGTCGTAGAGCGACCTAAATAATGGCGTAGTCATTTTTAGTCGCAGAAAATCAAATACTGTGTAATTTTTTCAGTACCTCATAAATCTATTACTGCTTTACTTAATATGACTAGTTACAATCTGATTTCATATGAAAAACTTTCTTCCGGTATTGGTTTAATTCGGCTAGGGCTACCAGAGGAAAAAGTAATTATCCTTAGCCGTGAAAGACTTGAAAAACTAGAAGAAACATTAATCTCAATTGCCAAGGACCTACCAAAAGGTTTGATCATTGCTGGAAATTCTGAGGGGATGTTTTCAGCTGGTGCTGATATTAACGTGATTCAAGCGATTGCTGATGCAAACGAAGGTCAAGCCCTGGCGAAAAAAGGACAAGATGTTTTTAATCTAATTGAGAATTTGCCAATTAAAACGGTAGCTGCAATTAGTGGTCCTTGCGTTGGTGGCGCTTGTGAATTAGCACTAGCCTGCTCATTTAGAGTTATCTCGGACAATGATAAAAGTTCAATTGGACTTCCGGAAGTTAAGATTGGAATTCTACCTGGATTTGGTGGTACTCAAAGACTGCCCAGATTAATTGGATTAACGGAATCTTTAAAAATTATTCTATCTGGGAATGTACTGCGTTCTTGGAAAGCGAAAAAAGTAGGCCTTGTAGATGCGGTAGTTGCGTACAAGGATTTAATTACTGCTGCCGAAGGATTAATCAACAATCCAAGTTCTGTAAAACCAAGAATGAGCTTTAAGGATAATTTAATTACAAAGATACCTTTTATCCGTAACTTTGTTGCGAATATTGCTAAAAAAGATTTACTAAAAAAAACGAATGGACACTATCCTGCACCGCTTAGAGCTTTAGACTGTGTGCTATATGGACTAGCGGAAGGCAAGACTAAAGGGTTCATTTATGAAGCACGTGGACTAGGTGAATTGATTGTTACACCCGAATGTAAGGCATTAGCAAATTTATTTTTCCTTTCTGAAAATGCTAAAGGAATTGGAAAGTCTGCCAAAGAATATATTAAGAATCTAAATACTTTAGTTATTGGTTCTGGAATTATGGGTGCTGGGATTGCGGGGGAATTAGCTCGCAATCAATACCCTGTAATTCTTAAAGATACAAAACAAGAAGCAATTAATGCCGGACTAGAAACAATAAAAAAGAATTTAAGTTACAGACAATCACTAACTGAGCAGGATCAAGCAAATATCCTACAAAGCGTCAGGGGCATAACAGAATACACGGAAGATGCCTTAGCAAAAGTAAATTTTGTAATCGAAGCAATTTTTGAAAACTTAGAATTAAAATCTATAATCCTAGAGGAAGCTGCTTGTCGAGTTGCGCCTAATGCCATCATCGCTTCTAATACCTCATCGCTTTCTATTACTGAAATTGCCAATCATATCCCTAATCCAGAACGGGTTGTTGGAATGCATTTCTTTAATCCAGTCCCACAGTTACCCTTAGTTGAAATTATTCGTGGTCATCAAACTAGTGATCAGACTATTTGTTTAATTGCCGCCCTAGCTACGAAAATCGGTAAATTTCCAATCGTCGTAGAAGATGTTCCTGGCTTTCTAGTTAATCGAATTCTCAGTGCCTACTTAAACGAAGCAGCATTTTTATTACAAGATGGCTTCACAATTCCTGATATCGATAATGCTGCTTTAAACTTTGGGTTACCAATGGGTCCGATTAGACTCCTTGACCAAATAGGATTAGACGTTGCTAGTCATGTCTACAAAACGATGATTAATGGTTATGGCAAAAGAATGGCGGCACCTAATCATGTTGAAAAATTACTGTTAGCAGATCGGATTGGAAAGAAAAGTTCCTTGGGTTTCTATAACTATCAAACTAAAAAAGCAGTTTTAGATCCGAAAGTATATGACATCTTAGAAATTAAAACCTTCAAACCAAACGATACTCAGCATATTCAAGATCGTTTAATTCTAAGTTTAATTAATGAAGCAGTGCTGTGCTTAGATGAAGGCGTGGCAGGAACTCCTGGACGTGATGCTGCCAGGCAAATCGATCTAGGAACTGTTATGGGTACAGGCTTTCCAGCATTTAGGGGTGGAGTAATTTACTATGCCAACAGTATTGGCGCTGCTAAATTAGTACATATGATGCAAAGCTTAGAGCGTCAGATCGATGCCCGCTTTCGACCGGTAACAGGGATTCTAACGAGAGCGGAAAAAGGAATCGGATTTTATGAGTAGAAGATTAATTACTAGCATCAATTAATCTTAGTGAAATCACGAATACCTATATTGTGATCCGATCAACTCTTTTTAGGAATTTAGTTTTGGGTTTACAATACGTTCTTTCTGCTTCCCAATTCTCCCCTTTTGGGACGCCAAGAATTGCAAATGATAATTAGTTTATCTAATGCGACCCAAAAGGGGAGAACTAGTATGACCCATGGCTAATTGGGATTCGTCGGCCTACACCAAAAGCCTTACCAGTTACACGAATTCCAGGGGCAGCTTGGCGACGCTTAAATTCATTGATCTTTAACAGCCTGGCTGTTTCGCGAATAATTCTTGGATCATACTTAAGCTCCAATTGATCTAATGATAATTCATGATCTACTAAATCATCAACTAATGGAGAGAGAATGTCATAATCAGCTGGTAAGTTATCAGCATCAGTTTGATCTAGTTCTAACTCTGCTGTTGGCAGGCGATCGATTGTAGTTTGCGGAATAAGTTCCTTATGACTTGATTTATTAATATAATCTGAAAGCTGATAAACTTTTAACTTACTAAGATCCGCAATTACAGCCAGTCCACCACACATATCACCGTACATCGTGCAATATCCTAATGCTAACTCAGTTTTGTTTCCAGTACTAAGGACTAAGCCATCACGATCTTGATTAGTGTATTCCATCAAAATCATTCCACGAAAACGTGCTTGAATATTTTGCTTTGTTAAACGCTCTGGCTCAAAACCATGTATCTGACGAAAATCAGTTAACCAATTTTGATACATACTTTTGATAGGACGTTCTTCTATTTTAATTCCTAAATTATTTGCTACGAGATGTGCATCAGATTTTGTTTCCTTAGAGGTAACCTCTGATGGCATCGTTATACCGATTACATTCGTGGGTCCTAAGGCCTGCACTGCTAAAGCAACTGTTAGGGCCGAATCAATTCCCCCACTCAAGCCAATATAAGCACGTTTTAAGCCAGAACGCCGAAAGTATTCACGGATTCCTAAAATTAAAGCCTGAGTAATCTCCTTCAGGGGATTTTCTAAATTAAATGTAATTTGTTCAGAAACAGAGAGATCAACTGTAGAAATTGATTCTTGGCAAGCAGGGGCTAGGTAAAATAATTTTCCTTTAGTACCGCTAATAAAACTTTGCCCATCAAAAACAACTTCCCCGTCATAGCCATCAAACGAACCAGTTAGGTTTGTGTAAATAAATGGTAATTCTCCTAGCTGTTGAACTAAATCGAGTCGCTTGCTAAGTTTAGCTGGCTCAAAAGGTGAGGCCGAAATATTAACTAATAACTCAGCGCCATCAGCAATTAAATTTTCATATATCTGACGATTATAACCTTGATCCCAGAGATCTTCACAAATTCCGATTCCGACTTTTACTCCAGCAATAGTAATTACCTTGGAAGCAGCTCCAGATCGAAAATATCTTTCTTCAAAAAAGATATCATATGTTGGAAGTAGCTGTTTTCTAATAATTGATTTTAAAATTCCATTTTCAATTACAGCGGCAGAATTATATAGGATTGGTTTTCCTTCAGCTTGCAGTGTATTAAAATCTGCGTCCACAAATCCAATTATTACTGCTAGATTTTTTGTTAAAGGAAGTAGTCGCTGAAGATACTCTTGATTGGATTTTAGAAAACTATCTCTTTTAGCTAGATCTAAATGAGCATAACCACAGAGAGCGAGCTCAGGGAATACTACTAACTGTGAATTTTCAGATTTAGCCTTAGTAATAGCATTAGAGATCTTATGAAAATTTTCCTCAAAGCAAGCTGGATCACTAGTGATTTGTGCAACAGTTACTTTGAGTTTCATTAGTAAATTTCCCCTTTAGTACAGGTGATGCCTAACTCTAAATAGCGCCAATGATGATAATTTTCGCTAAAATCAGATTACTTTCCCGCGCGCCATTTTTCCCAAGCAAGAGCAACGGGAGATGCGATGAAGATTGTCGAGTAAGAACCAACAATAATACCAGCAACAAGAAATAAGGCTAATTCTTTAATTGCTCCGCCACCGAAAACATAAAGGGCTAATGCTGAGAAAAGAGTTAATAAACTTGTAATGATAGTACGAGATAAAGTTGCATTAACACTGTAGTTAACTACTTCATCAAGCACAAACTCCTTTCGTTTCGTCATTTCTTCACGAACGCGGTCAAAAATAATAATTGTATCATTTACGGAATAACCAACTATCGACATAGCCGCCGCAAGTGTTGCCATGCTCAGTGGCAAATCAAAAAACAAATAAACACCTAAAGAAATGATTACGTCATGCGTCAAAGCAACAACAGCCCCTAGCGCAAAAGCAAACTCAAATCGGTAAGAGATGTAAGCCAACATACCTATTAAGCCAATAATAATAGCAATCATTGCACTTCGTCTTAACTCTTCACCAATTGTAGGTCCCACAAAGTTGGAACTAAGTATTTTAGTATTAGCTTCAATTGATTTAATACTTGTAAGGATTTTATCTTGAAGAACTTGAGTATCTTGAAAATTAGCGGAAAGACGAATGGAATATTCTCCACTACCTTTCTCAAATTCTTGAACAACAGCACCATCAATATCAGAAGCTTTTAAACTTGTTCTAATTTGATCCGTGCTAGCTGATGGCGCAGAAATAATAAATTCATTACCTCCAGTGTAATCAACTCCGTACTTAGTATCACCCATTGAAAACCAAAGGAATAATGAATAAGCGATAAGCACAGTTGATAGTGCAATCGCATATTTTGCTTTACTTAGAAAATTTATATTTGTTTTAGTTGAAATCAGTTCCATAGTTTTAAATTGTCTAAATTATACTAACCGTCATTCATTTTTAAGAAAAAATGAATGACGGTGGTTTTAAATCGACAGTCCTTTTTTATTTTTCAGTGAAAAATAATCAAAAGCTAATTGAGCAACGAAAGTTGCACAAAAAACAGTTGAAAGTACCCCGATCGATAGAGTCACAGCAAAGCCTCGAATTGGTCCAGTTCCAAAATAGAAAAGAATCACACCAGCAAGAAGTGTAGTAAAGTTAGAATCTAAAATAGCACTGAGTGCTTTAGCAAATCCCTCTGAAACTGAAGCGTCGCGATCTGAACCATTCCGCATCTCTTCTTTAATTCGCTCAAAGCTAATAATATTAGCATCAACAGCCATACCAATAGTTAAAGCTAAACCTGCTAGCCCCGGCAAAGTTAATGTTGCACCAAAAGCGGACAAAGCTCCTAAGATTAAAAACAAATTAACTAGTAAAATAATAGCAGCAACAAATCCAGATTTCTTATAATAAATAACCATAAAAGTGAGAATTGCTAAGAATCCAATTAAGATCGCCATAACTCCGCTACGAATTGAATCGGCGCCCAAGCTTGGACCAACTGTTCTTTCTTCTAAAACTTTAAGCGGTGCAGGTAATGCACCTGCTCTTAAAACAAGTGCTAATTCCTTAGCTTCTTCAATTTGAAATGCTCCAGTAATACTGCAACGTCCACCAGCAATTCTTTCATTAATTGTAGGAGAAGAATAAACAACTCCGTCCAGCACAATTGCTAAATTACGACCAACATTTGACCCCGTAATATTAGCAAAGTTTTTAGCTCCATCAGAATTGAAACTTAGCATTACCTCAACTCGTCCATTTGGATCGAAACCGACCGTGGCATTATCAATTGACTCCCCAGACATTTGTACACTGTCTTCAACTTGAATTGGAGCTCCTTCCCGATCTTTTAGACTGACATTATCTGTCGTAGCACCACTACCAGGTAATAAGCGAAATTCTAATTTTGCAATCTTTCCAACTACTTTTTTCACTGCTTCAATATCTTGAATGCCAGGCATTTGCAGTAAAATTCGATCCGTTCCAACTTTTTGTATTAATGGCTCCGCAACACCGAATTGGTCAACCCGAGCACGTAAGGTTTCAATCGCTTGATTAACGGCCGAGTCCTTAATCTTAACTTGCTCTAATTCACTGATTCGATAAACAAGCTTTGAGCCTGACCCGACTTGCTCATCAGAAACAAATTCATACCCACGATTACTTGAGATCATTAATTCTTTAGCTTTCTCCAAGTGACGAGAGCTGAGTAAATTAATCTCTAATAAATTTCCTGGAGTTACACGAGCTTTAGTAACAGCAATTTTCTCGGCTCTAAGTTCCGCGCGAAAAGATGATGCCGCAGTTTGGAGACGAGAAGTAACAGCCTCTTCGCCAACTACCTGATAAACTAAATGCACTCCACCACTTAGATCTAAGCCTAAAGAAATGGGCTTAGAAAACCATTTACTAACAATGCTATCTTCCCCTGCAACTCCTTGGCCAGTGATACTGCGATAGGCAGAATTTACTGTTGGGAATAGGAACAAGGCTGCTATAATCACAACAGCAAAAAAGATTATGGCTCGATTTTTTAAATTAGAATTCATAATTAAACTTTTTTTGTAATAAACTCTTTATCAAACTTTATTTTAACGTTTGGGGCAACCTCTAAGCTAATGGATTCTTCATCAATCGAAGCAACTTTACCTAAGATCCCACCAGTTGTAATGACACGATCACCAGATTTCAAATCTGAAAGCAATTGTTGGTGAGTCTTTAATTTTTGGTTTTGCGGCTTAACAACCAAGAAATAGAAAATCATGAAAACTATCACAAACATCGGAGCCATCTGCATTAACTTAACTGTTAATGGCAAATCAGTAGCTACAGGTTGTTGCGCTAATAGCTCGGTTGTGGAAATAAGTAAGAAGATGGATAATAAAGTAAGGTATTTAGTCATAACTAAGGTTTTTAGGCATAATAAATAGTTAAATCGAACCTTTCAGGTATTCTTGTGGAGAAAGTTTAAATTCCTTTAAGGAGTCAATTTACAAAGTAAATTAAGCGTAGAGACACTAGTTGGTTAAAACTCATGGACAAAATCATTTAAATTTTAACCATGAAACAACTAGAACTTCTAACTTTTTAAAAATCTCAGCAATATTTTTACCTACTACGTGAAAGGCAACATTAAATTAACTGTAGTAATTTATAGCAATTACTTGATAATTAGCAAGTCAAGTTAAGCACCATAGCCAATTGCTCGCTACCTGGTGAATATTCAATTTTAGCAGACAAACATAATTTCTATGACCCAAATTTTAAGAGAAATAAAGATTTGGCGTTTATTAATAATTATCTGCCTAACAGTCACTATTGGCTTATATTTAATCAAACCTATATATCTTTTGAAACCATTTAAACTTGGGTTGATTTGTAAGGTCTGTGCTACCCCTAATCTAAATCAAACTATTGCCATTAAGCTCGCTGGTGAAAATGTGACTACACTTGCTAAAGTTATAGCGAAACCTTTGGATACGGTTGAAATTTCTAATGGCCAATTATCACTTAATAAGTCAATTTCTGAATTGCTATTGCCTGCTAGTTTCAATTATTCTGAAAGAAGAAATGAAGAATTTGAATTTTTTGTTATAATTTACAATCAGAACCTATCAAAAATAATTGACTATGGAAGAGTCAAACAATCAAGAATAATCGGAAAGGTGGTTTTTTTATGGTAAAAGTTAACACTAAATTCCTCTTAGGCTTTGGCCTTATTTTATCTTTCTGGTTTCTCAAAAGTTTTGTTTTTGTAAACGATCAAGATTTAATTAAACGAACCCTGCGACAAGTTGCTAACCAAGCAAGTTTCCAACAAAAAACATTGCACCCCTTTGAGCAGATTAAAAAAGCTAAAGAATTGGCAAATCATTTTGCGGAGCAAACTGAAATTACCCTAAAGACTCCAAGTGGAGAGAAGGAAAAAATTTACAATCATGATCAACTAGTAAAATTTGCGACTTTGACTCGGAGCTATCTTGATTCATTAGATTTAGATTTTAAAGATCAAAAAATTACAATAACTGGAAATAGTGCCGAGGTTAACTTAACTGCCGTTGCCAAAATCAAAGAAAAAAGTAATGCCACAAGCGAGGACTTTGCTCAAGAATTGATTTTAAAATTAAAGAAAGTTGGAACAGAGTGGATCATTCAAAGTGCCGAAAATGTAGAGTTTCTGGAAAAGTAACACGATCTAACCACAGCACTTAGCGTCTCATTACTTTTTGTGACTTTAATGAAATAGAATGTAGGGTAAGAAAAAACTCATCAGGAATTTTACCTAAGTAATTAAGAGCTGAAGTTAAGAAAATAAGGTAATTTTCAAATAATTAATCATTTAAAAAAGTTAATTATTATTCATATTTAAGTCTTTTAAATAAAGATTCTAATCAAGAATGTTTGTGATTACTCTGAATCTGAACATGCCTAAAATGCATCAAAAATCTTGCTATTTATTATATATAAGGATTTCCGTTAAGGAATCAAAAAGAATGCAATTTAAATCTTTAGCGTATTTGAATTGAGATTAAAGCAAATGATGAAAGAAACTTTAATAAACATATCTTATTTAACAGTATACTTTTTTCTATTCGCTAATCTAGCATTATCCGAAACCAATAAAAATGTCAGCGATTTAGTTGACGATCAAATTAGCTTTAATTCTTCGGTAGAGGGTAAAATTGCCTTAGATTCAATAAATACTACTCACGCTATCTGGAAGGAATTTAATAGCTCTAATGTGAGTGATTTAATTTATTTTAATAACTCAACAGACTCTATTATTAATCTTTCTGATCTGACAGGTGCGAATCAATCTGGATTCATCGATGCAGCTGTAATCAAAATATCCACTGATGATGTAGTGCATATCTCTTGGATGGAAAATCAAAATGTTTTTTACTACAACTCAAATACAGGAATATTGAACCTAACCTCACTGCTAAATGATCCCAATGGATTCGGTGCATTTTATAAGGTTGATACTGTCGACATGAAATTAGATGCAAATAACAAACCTCATATTTTGTGGATTCATTCTGATGGGACAACATTTAATGGTGACTTATACTATTGGAATGGAAGTACAGAAATACTATCAAATATAACTGCCGACCTAGCCTTAAACAGTGATTATTATACTGTTCAATTTGATTTTATAATAAATTCTCTAGGTAAGGTTAATATCGCTTTGTGGACTAATGTTAGTAACTCTCCCTTTAGACAAGAGCTTTATCATTGGAGTAGCGATGACCATACTCTCTTACAAACTATTACAGAGAACCCACCTGCATGGTTTCCTGATGTCACTAATGATATCATTTACAATCATTTTAATGACCAAGCTTATATTACCTGGATTGCTCCAAATACGATTAATGATGATTCCGAAGTCTTTTTCTATGATTTTAATAGCATTCAAAATTTATCAGGAATAGTAGAGTTATCTAAAGAGAATACTTTTGTCGATCACTTAAAATTACTTGTAGATAATAATGGAGAGGCCTATCTAGCTTGGACAGAAAATACTTTTGAAGGTGGAGAGTTACAATTATTTTATTTTGAAACTAAAAGTTCAGCGGTCACAAACATCACGGCTAATTATGATTTTTTCGAAAATGATGTCTCCGCTCCAACTTTAGCTTTGGATAATAGTGGCAGAAATGTAATTGTTGGATTTAATACCAAAACCAATTTTGATCCTCTAGATAATGATTATCATGTTTATTTATGGGACAGTGTAACGGGATTAACTCCAGTCACAACTTTAGATCCTACAATTAGGGGGGTTTATGGCGCTCCTAAACTACATATAGATGAGAACGATATTCGTCACGTGGCAATCGAAGCTATTGTTACTTCACTCAATGATAATAGTGATATTCTTTATTGGAATTCTCATAATAATACCTTTAATAATTTATCTGCTAAAACTAACCTAGATTTAACAACTTTTTCCGCTTCTGAGCCTCAATTGATTGTCGATAGTACTGGCAGTGCCCACATTTTTTGGTCCGAGGCTTTAAATCTTGAATATAGTACTTCCAATCAATTTCTACATATTTCGAATCCACTTGATCAGTGTACTTCCGACCCTGAAAAATTCCAAGCAGGCGCATGTGGTTGTGGATTTTTAGATTTAGACGCTAACAATAATGACATTTTTGATTGTTTAATTATTGAGGAAATACAAAGTGCCATCGAAGAATTTAAATTAATTATTTCTAAGAATCGAAAAGGTACTCGTGTAATTAAGGATCTTATTCAATTAGTAAAATCCGATTTAGCGCTATCTACTGAAATGAAAACAAAAATCCGAAGACTTCTTAAGAATGCATTGCAAAATGCAAAAAACAACAATCCAAAAGTTGCTAAACGGAAGTTGAAGCGCGCCTTAATTCTTTTAAAAAATTAAATATTGGTATTTTTTAAATTACATAATATCAATTCGAAACTTTCTGTACTTCAAAATTCCAAAAATCAACTTCCCGATCTTTATTGAATTTCCAATTACCAATTAAACCATTGAAAGTTGCCGAAGTTAAATAATTATTAATATCATCTGGTGAATTAAGGATTGCTTGAGTTATTGATCGATAAGCTTCGATCGATCCGACAAACGTTAAATCATAGCTTGGTTTTGGGTATAATGATAAAAATTTTTGATAAAGATTATTACCAGCTTCAGTGTAACTTTGTGATATATTAGTATTAATCAAATTATAAACCCCATCACCTTCAATTCCAGCTAAAATACCGTTCGGAAACTGCATGTACGCTGTATAAATTTTTTGATTAAGGCCCTGTCCTCTAATTTGTCTGATTAAACTGATCAGCGGCTCCTGACTAAGTGGAAGGATTACTATCCCATCAGGATTATAACTTTTATTGCGAAGAACAAGACTTCTAAAATCTAAATTATCAACTTTAAAGAATTCATGTTTAATTTCTTGATGGGGTTGGAAAAAACTTTTTAGATCATTAAAGAATGCTATGGAATAATCATTCTCATCAACTAAAGCTAAAATTTTTCGATGATCTTTGATTGTAGTTTCATAGTATTTTTTTGCTGCAAAGTAATCATTAGTACTAACTCGAAATATGCCAGCTCCGAGCTTAGCTATTTGTGATGACGATCCTAAGGTGACAATTACCGGAATATTACTTTTTTGATAAATAGTCGCTGTTGGTATAATCGACATGGTACAACTAACAAGTACCGCCTTCACCTGATCAACATTAATTAATTTATTAGCGACTGCTGTAGCTTCCTTTGGTTGGCATTTGTCATCTTCAAAAACAAGTTCAAACTTATCACCTCCAATCTCTTTATTAATAAATTCCAAACTGTTTCTGATGTCATTACCCATATATGACACTTCACCTGACAATGGTAAACTGATACCAATTTTTATTTTCCGATCTGCAAATGCTGAAAATGGAAAAACTACCAAGCAAATAAAAAATAATTTGATTAAATTCATATCTCCCTTTTAAACTATTATCCTTACTCGACATTCAGAGACACCATGCCCTTCAATTTCTAAAACTTTAAATTCTAATCCTTGAAAATGAACTTTATCACCAATAACTGGAGGGCGACCAAGAAGAGATAAAACTAACCCACTAACAGTTTCGACATCTTCATGTTCTAGAATTGAACCTAAACTTTCCGCGACTTCATCTAGTCGCTCTGTTCCAACTACAATTATCGTGGATGGATCCTCCTCGTCAGGAGTTTCATTATTCCCTTCCTCAATTTCACCAACAATTTCTTCGAATAAATCTTCAATCGTAATTATCCCGGAAGTTCCTCCATGTTCATCCATCACCACGATCATTTGGGCACGTTCATTCCTCATTGTATTGAAGACTGAGTCCAAAGGGGTGTTCTCTGGAATATAGGGAATGCTACGGACAGCATCTGCACTAATCGAATTTTTATTGATTAAAATGGAAAGGATTTCTTTAATATGAATTACACCAACAATGTGGTCTAAATTTTCATCATAAACTGGATAGCGAGTATGAGAATCTTCTCCAATTATCTCTCGCAACTTGGCATAATCAGCGCCTACAGGAATTCCAGCAACATGCACTCGAGGGGTCATTGCCGAGTAAGCAGTTAGATCACCAAACTTCAGTAAGTCTTTAATTACTTGTCCAGAGTCTTTATGAATTAAACCTACTTCTTGGCTTTTTTCAACAATCATCTCTAACTCATCAGGAGTATAAAAACGTGAGGAGGCTTCTTCACGCTTAATTCCGCAGATTTTTAACAGGAAATAACTAATCCAGTTTAAGATAGCAACAAATGGATATAACAAGAAATTTATAAAAATCATTGGTCTAGCAATGATCATCATGGGAGTTTCACTATTTTGTAAAGCAATCGACTTAGGAATCATTTCTCCCAGAACAATGTGAAGAAATGTTAGAACCGAAATAGAAAGAATGGTGGCGGCGGCATGAATTCCAACGATCGCCGTTAACCCCAGGTATTCAAATTGCTGAAAAAACCAATTCGCTAAAACATGCTCACCATACATCCCCAGTCCTAAACTGGCCAAAGTAATACCTAACTGCGCAGTCCCAATATAACGATCTTGAAGCTTTGGATCTTCTATTAAATCTAAAACCTTGCGAGCGAGCTTCTCGCCTTGATTAGCACGACCTTCGATAATAGTTTTAGGGGCAGCTAAAAGCGCAAACTCTGCCAAGACAAATAAGGCGTTTAATAATAAAAGTAATAGAATAATTAATGTTGCGGTCATTCTTTCTCCTGAAGATCAGAGCTCATGGCTTCAGAAATTATATCAGCAACTTTCAACTTACGAATAACAGCTGTGCTAACAACATGGTTTTTAACTTTTTCAATTCTAATTCGCCAACCATCTACCTCTAGGATTTCTTTTCCTTTTGGCAAAAAACCCAATTTTTCCACAAGATAGCCACTAAGCGTGTCAGCATCTCCCTGAAAATCAATCCCCGTTTTGCTTGCTAAATGATCTAATCGAATTTTGCCCGGAACTCTAAACCGATCTTGTCCTAATACTTCAAAATTCGCTTCACCTTTAA
Source organism: Bdellovibrionota bacterium (assembly GCA_041740355.1). GTDB lineage: Bacteria > Bdellovibrionota_C > UBA2361 > UBA2361 > CALJRW01 > JANNBC01. The sequence continues at coordinate 89,995 of JBGSMD010000030.1, read as the reverse complement.
CTTTAAATTCATCGGCGATTTCGCCAAATAATTCTGATAAAACATCTTCTAAGGTAATCAAACCTTTAAGAGATCCATGTTCATCTACAACCAGAGCTTGGTGTGCCCCTTTTTCTCGTAATAATGTTAAGACTCTTTCCGCACTGATTGATTCTGGCACTAAGGTTACTGGAGCAATTAACTCGGCAATTGAACTAAATGTTTCTTCACGTGAATACTTTGTAACAAGATCTTTAACTCGAACAACACCGATAACTTTATCAATCGTATCACGATAAACTGGTAATCTGGTATAGGGGCTGTCCACTAAATTTTTAACAATTTGCTCAATTGGCAAATCAATATCGATTGCTCTAATTTCCTGTCTTGGCACCATAATCTGGTGCGCTGTTTTTGATGATAAAGTAAGAGCCTGATTTAATCTCTTAAATTCTTCTTCTTCCAAAAAACCACCATCCCTACTTTCCGCAATCAACATGGCTATTTCTTGGGGCGAATGGATATGACTGTGCGTCGCTGGTTGGATCCCAATGCATTTTAATAAAATATTTCCACTACCGTTCAGAAAAGTGATAAATGGCCCTAACAACCTCAAGGACCATTCCATCGGAATGACGGTCCAAAGGGCAGTTTTAATAGGAAACTGCAGAGCAAGTGATTTTGGGATCAGTTCTCCAAAAATCACTTGAGAGACAGTTAAGATGATCAAGGTAATTAATGCGGAGATGGAGTAAGCTTGGACTGCTGTTATTTCAAAAATTGAAATAATCATATCGCCCAAAAACCTACCTAAACTTAGTTGACCAATTGCTCCTAAAATCAGACTGGTTAATGTAATACCAACTTGGCAACAAGCTATGTAGCGATCTAGGCCTCGGGCATCTTCTAATATCGGAAGTAATCTTTTTGCTAAGGCGTTACCATTATCAGCATAAGACTTAATCTGGGTATGCCTAACACCAACGGCGGCAAACTCTGCTGCCACGTATAGTGCCGTCAGGACAATTAGAATAACTAAAAAAAGTATGACTAATATCATTCAAGGATTTGGATAAACGATTGGCCAACTATGCTGAAGAAAATAATTCAATACTATAGAGAATTACTATAAAAATTCCTATTTTGAAAACAAACAGAACAAGCTAAACTTCGGTAATGAATTATATAATTGAAATTACCAGTCATTTCTCTCATGAGATTAGCATGTTGTTAATTGCTTCGCTACTAGGTGGAATTGTCGGTTTAGAGCGTAAAGTTTCTAAAAAGTCTTCTGGCCCTAAAACATTTAGTTTAATTTGTTTAGGAAGTTGTCTTTTCACAATTACCTCTAAGATTATTGCGGAAGATGTCCCTGGTGCTGATCCCGGAAGAATTGCAGCTCAAATTGTTACAGGTATTGGATTTCTTGGTGCTGGTACAATCTTTCGTTCCGGAGGAACGGTAAATGGGCTTACCACTGCAGCCTACATTTGGTTTACAGCCGCAGTTGGAATCTTAACTGGACTGGGAGAAACTCCACTGGCGATTATTGCTGTGATTATCAGCCTAGTTGTGATTATGGTATCACGAATTATTACTTGGACTTTTATCAAGCAAAGATCTTTTAGAAATCAAAATAAAATGATCGATCCGGAAGATGATCACTTACATCACGAAGATACCTAAGTGCTATTTGTAAGGCAAACTTAGACTTAAAATCTTTTGACCAGGCACACAGAGTTCTTGATTACAGGCCAACCACTTAGCGTCTACTTCAAAATCAAGATTTTTTTTAAAGTTATACTCAGGAGTTACTTGCAAATTAAACTCGGCAGAATCTCTGTATCCAAAAGTGATATCCCCTGTAAGCTCTTCAAATTTTTCTGCTTTAGGATATTGCCATTCGTCTGAGTTAATCTTACTGGAACTTTTTAAACTGAATTCCGTTGGCAAACCAAACTTACCGGGCTCTTTCGCGTAGATATGCCATCCAGCATTAAGTTTAAACTTTACAGTCAAAGTGATTGGTAAATCCTCATGATAACTGCTGGCACTACTAGTTAAATTCAATTCTTTAACAGCACTTTCCGCCTGGATGCTATTAGCTAAGATCAATACTATCAGGAATAATAATCTCATGACTTAGTTAAGCGAAAATTTTTCCAGCGACTTTGTTCCTCTTGATGAAACTTATCATAAGTATCAGCTTTAATTGCCGCGCGAATATTTTCCATTAATTTCAAATAGTAGCGAAGATTATGAATGCTAAGCAATTGAGGGCCCAACATTTCATCAACTTTAAATAAATGATGTACATAGGCTAAAGAATAAGTGCGACAAGCAAAACAATCACAATTTGGATCGATTGCCTGGTCTAAGGTGGCATACTGAGAATTTTTTACATTAATATATGGCTGATCGCCGGAAACAAATGCCCTTCCAAAGCGTCCCGAACGCGTCGGCATCACGCAATCAAACAAATCAATACCACGATAAACTGCTTCAGTGATATCCTGAGGAGTCCCAACTCCCATTAAGTAACGAATTTTATTTTTTGGTAAATGATCAACGTGATAACTCAAAACTTCGTACATCTGATCCGTAGTTTCTCCTACACTTAGGCCACCAATTGCCAAACCATCAAAGTTTTGAGCTGCTAAAACTTCCGCTGATTTTTGACGTAAATCAGGATAAAGCGCTCCTTGGGTGATTCCAAAAATTGCAGTTTGTTTGCGCCTAGCAGCTAAACATCTTTCGCTCCAACGCAACGTTCGATCAAGCGAGTCCGAAATCTTTTGCCAACTGAGCGTGGCATCGGGACATTCATCAAGAACCATCGCCACATCAACACCATAAGCTTCCTGAATTTGAATGGCCTTCTCGGGAGACAGAAATAACACTTTACCATCTAGGTGAGACTTAAAAGTTACTCCCTCTTCTTCTAATTTACGAATTGCTTTTAGGCTATAGATTTGAAATCCACCACTATCACTCAAGATTGGTCCTGACCAACCACAAAACTTATGAATCCCACCAAATTGTTCAATTAATTCAGGACCAGGCCTTAACCATAAATGATAGGTATTAACTAAAGTTATTTGAGTACCAATCTCACTAAGCCTTTGAACATCGACACCTTTAACACTGGCCTTAGTTCCCACGGGCATAAAATTGGGAGTTTCAAAAATCCCATGTAAAGTTGTGTAATTACCTAGACGAGCAGTGCCATCTTGTTTAATTAATTGGTGGGTGTTTAAAGACATAGCATTCCATCTCCATAACTCAGAAACCTAAATTCATTTTCCAAGGCAAATTTATAGCTCTCATTAATTAAATTATATCCCAGAAAGGCCTGAACTAACATTAAATGTGTTGTACTAGGCTGATGGAAGTTGGTGACCATAGCATCAATTACTTTAAATTTATAGCCAGGTTGAATAAAGAGTTCAGTTGAACCATGATAATTATTGATTGTTAAATTACTACTTTCTAAGGCCCTTACCGCCGTTGTCCCCACAGCAATGACACGACCTCGATTTGCTTTTGTTTGCAAAATCTTCTTAATCAAATCTTCGTTAACCCAAAAATCTTCTGACCCAGGAGGTGTTATTGAATCTTGATCATTAAATTGCAAAGGTAAGAAACTTGCCGTACCCACATGTAAGGTTAAATACTCCAGAGAAATTTCTTTTGCTTTTAACTTTGTAAGCAACTCCGGAGTAAAATGTAGGCTTGCTGTTGGAGCCGCAATCGATCCTTCAATTTCAGCAAAGGACGTTTGATAATCAATGAGGTCTTGTTTGTCACCATGCCCCCTTCGGATGTATGGTGGAATTGGCATCAGCGCGATTTCTTTAATCCGATCATCAGTCAAATTAAATTCGATAAGTACTTGTTGCGTATTCTGCTCTAAAACAATACCTTCTAAACCTTCCTCAAAATATAAAATTTTACCTTGAAGCAGTTTTTTGAGGGGCCTAGCTAAACACCACCATGTAGATTCTTTGGAACTCCTAACAAGTAATAATTCAAGATGACCACCAGTACTTAGCTTTCCAAAAAGCCGAGAAGGTCTAACCGCTGTATTATTAAAGATTAATAAATCATTTGCTCTTAAATAGTTAGCAATATTAGAAAAACTATCAACGCGCATTTGATCGAATTCGCGATCTACTATTAATAGCTTTGCCTGATCATAAGGATAAACTGGTCGCTGCGCAATTCTTTCCGCAGGTAACTGATAATTAAAAAAATCCAACTTTGACCTACTTCTTATCCATGAAGGCTCTCATGAAATCTAATGGAATCGGAAAAAGAACCGTTGAACTATTCTCCGCAGAAATATCTCGAAGAGTCTCTAAGTAGCGCAGCTGAATTGTAATTGGCTCAGTTGCCATAATGGCAGCAGCTTCGGTTAGTTTAGTAGCAGCTTGGTACTCCCCTTCCGCTTGAATAACTTTTGCTCTTCTTTCTCTTTCAGCTTCAGCTTGTTTAGCCATCGCTCTTTGCATCTCTTGTGGCAAATCGATGTTCTTAATTTCTACTAAAGAAATTTTTACTCCCCATGGATCTGTTTGCTTATCAATGATTGTTTGAATTCTTTGGTTAATGTCATCTCGTTCGGAAAGCAACTGGTCTAACTCCACCTCACCACATACACTTCGAAGCGTTGTCTGTGCTAATTGATTTGTAGCGTAGTGATAGTCTTCGACTTGCACTAAAGCTTTTGAAGGATCTACTACTCGGTAATAAAGCACAGCATTTACTTTAACAGTAATGTTATCTTTTGTAATAATATCTTGCGAAGGAACATCCATAGTAATTGTTCGAATATCAATACGAACAATTTTTTGAAAGAACGGCACAACAATAATTAATCCTGGACCTTTTAGACCCCCTAATCTTCCCAGTGTAAATACTACAGCCCTTTCATATTCAGGAAGAACATGAACTGTGTTCATAAAAACAATTACTAGAAAAACTGCTAATATAATTAATGTGGTTCCCATATTTTTTTATTTTTTAAATCCATTTTTGATTGAGAAAATGACATTACTCAACTTTTTTGACTACTAAGATTAGCCCATCTTTAACTTCGAGCACCTCTACCGTATCATTTTCTATCACTGGTGGCGAGTCATTTTGCAACTCAACTTTCCAAATTTCCCCATTTATAAAAATTGTCTCTCTCTTCAAATAATTTTCGTCAATAACGGTTCTTTCCCCAACTAAGGTTGGCATTCCGGTCACTGCTGAGTTATTCTTAACGTTAAGTAGTTCTCTCATAATCCAAAGAACAATTATACCAGCACAAACCGCCACCGGAATAACTAAATTTAAATTAACGGAAAGGCCGGGTGCTGCTGTTGGATCGATCAGATAAATCGACCCAAGAACCATCGCAATTATTCCTCCGATAGCAAGAATTCCACTAGGAATAAACATTTCCGAAGCTAACATCAAAGCTCCTACTCCGAACAAGATCATTCCAGTTTGCGTAATTGGTATAATTTGCATTACAGCTAAGGCTAAAATTAAGCAGATAATTCCAACAACTCCTGGTAAGATTGCTCCTGGACTATACAACTCAATCGAAAGTCCCGTTGTCGCTCCAAGCCAGAGGAGAGCAGCCACACTTGGATTGGACATGACATTAATCACTTTATTTTTAAAAGACATTTGATACTCAACGATTGGTAGCTCTGAATAATCTTCAATTTTAAATTCTTGATCCTTTAAAATGATTTTTTTCCCACTAAGTTGTTTTAGAAGGTCCAATAAGTCTTTAGCCACAAAATCAATTACTTTCTTGGACAGTGCTTCATTGGCAGTAATTGAAGAACTATTTTTCACGGAATCTTCTGCCCATTCAACGTTTCGACCACGCCGTTCACTAATTGATTTGACCATAGCGATTGTCATGTTCTCGGTTTTCAGGCGCATATCACCTTCGATATCTTTACCTTCTCCACTTACTGGATGAGCAGCTCCGATACTTGTTCCCGGAGACATTGCTGCGACATGTCCAGCCATCGTAATAAAAACTCCAGCGGAAGTAGCAGTCGCCCCGGTTGGTGAGACAAAAACTACGATTGGGACTGGTGATTCAAAAATACCTTGAATCATTTCTTGGGAAGTTTGAATTATTCCACCTGGAGTATTTAATTTAAGGATAATTAACTTAGCTCCACTAGTTTTAGCCTGCTGAATGCTATTCTCTAAATAACCCTGGGTGCCGGGCAAAATCATCATATCCATGTCGACTAAAGCGACATGTGGTTGAGGAGCTGCCATTACCAATCCCGGCAGTAAAAAAATTAAAAATAAATTTAAAATAAATTTAAGCATATTTTTTTAAAACCTCCCAAAATTGTTTTTTGATTTTTGGGTTATTTTTAATTTCAGACAAACTATCAGTAATTAATAAATCAAATCTTTCTCTGGGAATAATTAGGTTACGTACTTTCGAAAACTCACGTTTAATCGAGAGTCTTAGCAATGACTCCGCACCAAAGACTACTAGTAGTCGTGAGCATTCATTGTAAATTTTTGGATCAAATTTTTCGATTGTAATGATTTGATAATTAGGAGTCTGTAAATTTAACCCCTGATTAATGATCTGATCTAAGAAAATAGTTAACTCTTGGCTCGCCGGATTACTTGTATTCTGAAAATCAACTAAAAAAATGAAAGGCGTTAATTCTGTTTTTTGACTAGCAACTAAATTTCTAGCCTTTTCTTTGGCAGTAGTTTGCGCCTTGAGCATTAATTCTAAGGGTATTCCTTCCGGATAATCCGCAAAGTAATATTTAGAACTTGTAATTAATTGAGTCTCGATATCTTCCATTAAGGCTATAACTTATGAACAAAGTCTAATATCTTTCGGGCAATTCTACTTTTGTATGTAGTAGATACCTCCTCACTTCTTCCAATCTTATCAACAATCCAAACATGATTAGTTTCGCGATCTAAAGATTCATGCGCCAAATTTCCAACTATTAAATCAACTTTTTTACGGGCAATTTTTTGATGAACAAACTCGATTAATTGCTCTTCATCACATGTTTCCACGGCAAAGCCAACTAACTTTGGACTACCATCTTTACCACGTTTCTCTCCAAGCACTTGCAAGATATCATCATTTGGCACTAGTTCCAGACTCTTCCAGTCCCCAGTTTTCTTAATCTTAGAATCTTCGGCATGTTTTGGTTTGTAATCAGCTACTGCTGCTGCCATTACTACGATATCAACTTCGGGAGTAAAGGAATTAAGAACTGCTTCCTTCATATCATCAGCGGAAAGCACAGGAGTTAACTTTATGCCAGCAGGAACCCGAACGTGAATTGGTCCATGAATCAATTCAACATCGGCTCCTCTTAAATATGCTTCTTTAGCTAATGCTATCCCCATCTTACCGGAAGAGCGGTTTGTCATGAATCGTACTGGATCAATCATCTCTCTAGTTGGCCCAGCAGTAATAACAATTTTCTTATCTGCATAATCATGAACTGTTAAAGCTCTTAAGATTCGATACTGGATTTCATAGACATCCGCTAAGCATCCAGTTCCATTCCATCCACAGGCTAAGTCCCCTTCGATTGGTTCAATTACTTCAACTCCTCGTGATTTAAGAATCTGCAAGTTCGCTTGTGTTGCTGGATGAGTATACATATTCGTATTCATGGCTGGCGCAATCATCATCGGAACCCTAGTAATTAGAGCAGTGGCCAAGATCTCATTATTCGCTTGTCCATAAGCCAAGCCGGAAATTGTTTCTGCCGTAGCTGGAACAATTGCAAAGACATCGGCCCATGAGCCCAACTCCACATGATTAATTGAGTCTGACGCCAAGGGATCCCATAAAGAAGTTACTACGGGATTTTTTGTTAACGTTTCAAAGCTAAGCGGACGAATAAACTCTTCTGCTGACTGCGTCATAATTACTTTGACTTCTAATCCACGCTTAACAAGCAAACGCACTAACTCTAGGGCTTTGTAAGCTGCGATTGAGCCAGAAACTCCTAGTAAAACTTTATTTCTACCAACATGTGAATAAGCCATAACTATTTAATTTACTGAATAAAATTTCTTTAACAGATCTCCTTTGGAGACTCTCATAAGCATAGTGCAATCTAGGCACTAAAGACTGAATTTAAGTCTAACCTGATTACCTTAAAAATTGATTATAGGATTTTTCGAAGCCAACAGTTGTGTTTGGACCATGGCCAGGTAAGATCTCGGTTTTCTCAGGTAGTGTTAGGATTTTATTACGGATACTCTCAATTAACAACTGATAGTTTCCACCTGGTAAATCTGTTCGACCTATTGACTGACGAAAGACCGTGTCCCCTGCAATTAGGGTGTTTTGTGGTTGATAATAAAAAACTAGATGGTCAGGTGCATGTCCCGGTGTGTAAAATACTTGAAATTTATGTCCACCAACTTGAAGATTGTCCCCTTCATTTAGATAAACATCAGGCTCAGGGCAATTACTCATATCCTTTGCTCGTCCACCAAAGCGGGAAGCAGAATACTCTACAGCTTCACGAAACAAACGACCTTCGATATGTCCAAATAACTTAACTGGTAATTTCTTAAGTAACGTGGCAACACCCCCACAATGATCATAATGCGAGTGAGTTAACCAAATTGCTTCTAATTTCAAGCTTTGGGAATTAAGGAAATTAACGATTAAATCTACGTCTCCACCAGGATCAACAACTACGGCTGATTTACTTTCAGTGTCATAGACAACCCGACAATTTTGTTGAATTGGAGTTACTTCTATAGTTTCAATTTGTATCATTATCTAGAGCCGTAATTTTTAAGTTTTTCGACCAACTTTTCCACATTAGCAATCGGAGTCTGTGGAAGAATTCCATGTCCTAAATTGAAAACAAATCCAGAAAGTCCTTCTGCTTCTCGTAAGATCTGATCAACTTCAATTTCGATTTGCTGCCAGTCGGCAAAAAGCATTAGTGGATCAAGGTTACCTTGTAAACAAAATTTACCACCAAGGGCTTGAGTGGCAACTGTTAAACTTTGTCTCCAATCCACCCCCTGACATTCCACATTTAGATTCTTTAGCTCTGAAGATAAATGATAAAGTCCAGTTCCAAAAAAAACAATTGGGCAATCGGTCTTAGCTTTTAAGTTAGTAATTAATTTTTCCAAATAAGGTTTAACAAAAATTTGATATTGCCGGAGACTCATTCCACCCAACCAAGAATCAAAGATTTGTAATGCTTGGCATCCAGCTTGGACTTGAGCCAGAAGGTAATCTGTTAAGGCCACGACCAGATGTTCCTGCAATTTTGCCCAAGCCTCAGGATTTTCAAAAAAGAATTTTTTGGTAAGATTTAGCTTCGGATTACTCTTCCCCTCAATTAAATAGGAAGACACCGTAAATGGCGCTCCAGCAAAACCAATTAAAGGTGTGGATGTTTTTTGCAGCTCGGCAGATAGTAATTTAATCGCATCCAAAGTTCCAGCCACAGCTTCTTCTGGTATAAATGTAGTAAGCCTTTCTAGGTCACGAACATCCTTAATTGGTGCTTCCAGCTTTGGTCCAATAGATTCTAAAAAATCAAATTTAAAACCCAAACCTTGAAGTGGTGTTAGTAAATCAGCAAAAACAATTGAGGCATCAAAACCAAAGCGACGGATAGGTTGCATTGTAACTTCAAAAGCAAGGTCGGGATTATTTATTACCTCGTTAATTGAATACTTAGCTCGAACTGCTAAATATTCCGGCAAGTAACGTCCCGCCTGACGCATTAGCCAAATTGGTGGTCTGGGAACAGGTTGACCTCGATATGATTTAATTAGTAATGATTCTGAAAGCATAAAAAGTAATTTAACATTTATCTTTAAAAGCTTAAAGCTTCACAAGAAACTAAAGTTATATAGTAAGACATGCTTAAAACCCTTGATTGTTAATCAGGATAGCAATTTTGCAAAAATAAGATTTAATAAATTCAGTAAGTTAAAATTTGCAAAATTGCTGGCCTCGTAAAAAAATGAGATTTTAAGCAGGTCTCATATAGAGTCCAAAAAGTTCGTTCCATAGGGAATGACTTTTTGTAATAACTATAATCATCTTAATGCCTAGAAAACTAGCCCTTGCAATACAGGCTAAAAATTGAATAGAAAATAAGTAATTTGGATTACGACATTCACAGACTCAACTTATCAGGAATGCATATTGATTTATCTAGTTATTTCAAGCTGTTAAGTCTCTCTTAGGAAAATTTAAATTTAATCTAGTTTAAACCACACATTATTCCTTAATAATTTAATAACAGATATACTACTCCGCGTTACTTAGAACGCGATGTACATTCTTATTAAAAATCATTCTCTAATTTGAGAAGGTTAAATTTTTTAAAAAATGAAGTTATGATTTTAAAGGTATTACATAGAGCTCATCAGAGTCTAAGTGAAGCTAAAACTACCAAAGAAGAACCTAGACTTGGTGTCCGAATTATTGAAGCTGCTAGTCCTCAAGACTTACGTCAGAGAAGTTTTGTAGCGGCTATTCACGAGCTCCAACAGCTACCTCACTACGATCATTCAATAAGGAATAAATTAACTGGTAAATCAGAATTAGTAACAGATAAAATTGCATCTATAATTATTAAGCAGCCAAAGTTAATTAACAATCCACAAGTTCAGAAGCTTTTGTTAGATGTAATTGATTTTCATCATAATTGGAAAGACCACCACTCAGTTCACAAATTACTTTCACAATTACAACCAATCATTACTCCTGATCTACTTAACAAAGCTTCGGGTGAAACACTACGTTTCGTTGGTGCCCTAAGAACTGAATATATTCTAGTAGTATCTAAAACATTGAAAGATCTAAAAAAGCATTTCAAAGATGATCTGCGTGTAGTTATTGGGTACAATGGGAAGTTACCACCGGGTCTTCAAATTCGCTTAAATACTATTCGCAAACTTAGCCGTGAATTTGAGAATTCTCAATTTGGCAAATATGAACCGGAGATAATTGCTGACTTAAAAAAAACTAAATCGAAATGGAATCGTGCGGTAATGCCAAGACTGAAAAATATTAAACAATTTCGTAAAGAATTCAAAGAGTCTACAGGTCGTCATTATGGACAGAAAACTTAGGAAATTGAAGCAAAGCTTTAGATAATTTATTTGCCTTGGGCAGATAAATTTTATTAGCAGTAATGTAATCAGACACTTTTACTGGGAGGATATCTTTTGGGAAATCTGGCTGATAGATGCCTGTTCTAATCTGAGTTGCTGAGATTGATAAGTTTAAGGGGATTATATTTCTTTCAATTTCTTGCCATTCCTCTAAACTATATTTTTCGCGATCAACTAAACTTAGCTCTTCTGGTTTAAAACTATCTCGGGCTACAAAACTTAAATTAGCTAATTTAAAAATCTCCGACATATTTTTCCAGTAAGGCAGAGAAGTATGTTTGCCATTTTGGTCGAAAAGGTTATCAGTACCTAAAATTAAGTGTAATTCTGCCTTGGGGTCTATTTCCGATTTGATTTTTTGAAGTGTATTAAAAGTGAATGATGGCTCTGAACTAATAACTTCTAAATTTGAAACAAACAAACCTTCTTCTCCTGCAACTAACAATTCAAGCATTCTAATTCGCTCCGCATCACTGGCAATCGGCCCGGAATCTTTAAGTGGATTTTTCTTTGCTGGAATAAAGACGACACAATCTAATTGGTAACGTTTTTTATTCTCCTTAGCAATTTGCAGATGCCCATAATGCGGAGGATCGAAAGTTCCTCCGAGCAAGCCTATCTTCTTGGCATGTAAATCTGCAAATGATTTGATCAGAGCTTGGCTTGTTGCAATCAAATTTAATTCTTTGGTTTAATTACTGTTTTTCCACCCATAAACTTTTGCAAAGCTTTTGGGATATTAATACTGCCATCTTCATTTTGATTCAGTTCAAGAAGTGGAATTAAAATTCGAGGGGAAGCTACGCAAGTATTATTAAGTGTATGGCAAAGTACATTATTACCATCTTGATCTTTGTATCTTAACTTCAAACGTCTTGCTTGAAAGTCATAGAACGTAGAACAGCTATGAGTTTCGCCATAAGCCTTTCTTGATGGCATCCAAACTTCGATATCATTTTTATAAACTTGTCCTTGGCCCATATCACCAGTACAAACATCAACTACACGATATGGTAATTCTAAAAGCTGTAAAACTTTCTCCGCATTATTTAACAACTCTTGATGTAAACGGGCTGATTCCTCGGGACAGGCTTTGCAGATCACAACTTGCTCTACTTTATAGAACTGGTGCACTCGATACAAACCATGAGTATCCTTTCCATAAGTACCTGCTTCACGGCGATAACAAGGTGAATAACCAGCATATCTTAAGGGCAATTCTGCTAGATCTAAAATCTCATCTTTGTGATAGGAACAAACAGAAACTTCAGAAGTACCAATCAAATAATGATTGTCGTCACGACTATCCAAATGAAATGCCATTTCTTCACCACCAGGAAAATACCCGGTTCCTTCCATACTTTCTTTTAAGACTAAGTGTGGGCAATCCATGATTGTATAATTTTCCTGCTCAAGTACCTCCATCGCTAGTGAAAGAATCGCGTGTTGCATCATTGCCCCAGCACCTTTCAAAAAGTAATTACGAGCGCCAGCAACTTTAACTCCACGTGGAATATCAATAATATCTAAAAGATCTCCTAAGGCAACATGATCTCTAATTTCATAATCAAATTCTGGAATTGTCCCCCAAGTTCTTCTTTCCACATTATCTGCGTCCGTCACACCATGGGGAACTGTGGCTAAAGGCACCGCTGGGATTAGCAGTTGCATGCGCCCCCATTTAGTTTCTAACTCTCCCAGATTTGTTGAAAAATCTTTTAACTCATTAGCCAGTTGTTTCATTTCCATTAACTTAGATTCCTTGGCAAGGCCTGTAAGTTTGGGCATTTCTTTACTAACGGCATTTTGACGAGAACGCATCTCTTCTGCTTTTTGTTTGGAAACACGGTACTCCCGATCGAGTTCTAAAAACTCAGTTATATTAAAATTGACACCTTTGCTTTTACAGGCAGCTTCATATAATTCGGGGTTTGTTCGTAAGTGGTTTAAATCAATCATTTTGCTAATATATAGGGAAGATTTATTACTGTAAATACTCACAGCATCGGCATAAGACTCACTCTTATTTATATACTGGGAGTTGCGAATTTTTGTGTGATCTTTATCAAGCTTAATTCAATGTCTGTACTATTTCTCAATTTAGCCATAAAATAATCATAGTTAAGGTTTTTTCTCCCCTATGGCTTCTAATAATTCTAATATTTTTTCTCAACTTATTGATCAAATTAAATTTCGGATCTGGGGAGATTTGTTTACGGCTGAGGAGATTATTGAATTACTCCAACAAGAGCTAAATACAAAATATATCATCTTTTTGGATCCATTAATGGAAAAGCGCGCCGAGCGAATCCAACTAATTATAAAATATTTAGGATCTCGTGGCTTTCCATCTTCAGTGTCAGACTCCGCTGAAATGTCCATTATCCCATTTATTTTATACGAGCTTAACACTTGTGACATTAATTGGAAAAGTCGTAATGCTAATTTAAAACATCTAACAGTATTACTAGATGCTGATTTTGCAATCCAAAATAAAGGCAAAAAACGCTTAAGGATCACAAATCAGGAATTCCAAATATACCTAGAAAATACTGCTCGTTATATTGATTATTGGAAAGATAAGATATCTATTAAATCACAAGCAATCCTCTTTCCTAAATAAGAGTTAATAGTGCAGAAATTAAATCTTGAGAATTAGGATTTGTTAATTCAACTTTTGGAACAAGTTGGTGCACTGAAAGCTGCGCAGTTGTTCTTGCACCAACACTAATAATCTGAACTTTATTCAAAAGAGCTGAGTCATTACCTAGTAATATAATACAATTATTCACTGCTGAAGGGCTGTAGAATGGAAAAATTAAATTTGCAGGATTCTCGGCCAATATTTCCCTTAGGCTAGGCAATTCAACTTTTGGAATCAAATTACGATAAACTTCTAATAAATCTACGGCAAAGCCTTGTTCTCGCAATCTTCGAGGCAATATATCTAAGCTTAAATTGCCACTTAAAAATAAAATTTTTTGTTTAGTAGCTAATTTAAGAATTAAATCTTCGACTAAAGATTCGCTATTAGAATTTCTTGCTACTATCTCTGGTCTTCTTCGGAAACATTCCTCAAAAACTTTCGCCGACGCTTGTCCCACAACAGCAATCAAAGTAGTCTGTGGTACAATTACATGCTGGTTTTCAAAATAACGTCTTGTGGCTTGAATTGCTTTCCCAGAGGTAAAAACTAAACAATCATATTGTTCAACTTGGATTGCTTGATTTAAATTGAAGTTATCTACAATTTTAATTGCCGGAAACTCGATAACACTATAATTTAATGCTAATAACTGCTTAGCCAAAACTTGATTATCTTCAGTACTTCTGGTCAGAATTATTTTTTTTGGCATAAGGCAGTCAACTTTCTTTATGAACGACAATTCTTTTAACTCCAATAATAATACTTTGATTCGTGGCAAAATCAATAAAGTATCTTTTAGTAATTCAACTTCTGGTTTTACAATCTTGGAATTTGAAACGGCTGATTCACCAATGACCTTAACGGTCGTGGGAAATTCTCTCCCAACAGTCCCAGGATTAGAACTTTTACTTCGTGGACAATATGCTAAACATCCTAAATTTGGCCGCCAGTTTAAAGTTGCTTTCTGGGAGCAAGTAGCACCGTCAGGTAAAGAAAGTATGATTAACTTTCTAAGTAGCGGCTTATTTCCGGGAATTGGAGAAAAAAAAGCGGGAGATATTTATCAACGTTTTGGAGATGATAGTTACAAGATTATCCAACAACAACCATCTCGATTAAATGAAGTGGTGGGAATCGGTCCAAAGACCATTCAAGATATCCAAGAAACTTTTGGCAAACATAACCAACACCTCGAGTTGCGTCGCTACTTAATGGAATTAGGCCTAAGTAATTTTCAAATTCAAAAAATTATTGAAACCTATCAAGAACAAGCCTTAGATGTAATTAAAACAAATCCTTATAAACTTGCTTTAGACTTACCTGGCTTTGGATTTAATCGTGCCGATCAAATTGCCCTAAATACTGGCATGGATCTACACAGTCCACTTCGCATCCAAGCAGGAATTTATTTTACTCTGGTTAAATTACAAGATGATGGACATTGTTTTCTAGAATTAGATCAACTCTATGAACGCACTAAATATCTTTTGAAAATTGAAGAGATTGAAGACTTAACTACCAGTATTGAACAATTAGTCTTTGATCATAAAGTGATTGTTGAAGATCAAAAAATCTACTTAAAAAATATTTATGATGCGGAAGTTTATCTAGCCAAGTTTATTCAGCAAAAAGCAGTTTTATCGAATTTAAAATTAGATATTTCAGAACTCCTACCGGCCGTTTTGGAAAAAAATCTTCAAAAGAAGCAAATTACTTTAAGCGAACAACAGGTTAACGCATTACATATAGCTGCCAAACAAAATCTTTTAGTTATTACTGGTGGTCCAGGCTGTGGTAAAACAACATTAGTTCGTTCGATCGTAGAAATTTTTCAAAATGCTAATAAAACAATCAAACTTGCTGCCCCAACGGGTAAAGCTGCTCAAAGACTCAGCGAAGTGTGCCAAATTCCTGCTAGCACAATTCATCGCTTACTCGGCTTTGATCCAATCAAAAAATCCTTTGTACATAATCTGGCCAATCCAATTAGGTTTACGGAAGAAGATTTAGAGAACGAGCAACAGTTAGATTTGTTAATCATTGACGAGGCTTCAATGATTGATCTCTTGCTAGCCCGAGATCTATTTAGTGCCATAAATCAGGATACAAAATTAATTATCGTAGGGGATCAGGATCAATTACCTTCGGTTGGTGCTGGAAAAGTTCTGGCTGATATTCTCGCTAGTGATCTTACCCCTCGAATAGTTTTGAATCAGATTTTTCGTCAGTCTAATAAATCAGCAATAGTCGAATTTGCTCATCAAGTAAATTCAGGAATACTTCCAGAAATCCCAGTTCCGGATGGCAACACAACTAGTGATGTTTATTTAATTCCTCGTCGTGAAACTCATGAAATCACCAATTTAGTGGAAAGCCTTTATGCTGAACAAATTCCTCAAAAATTTGGAATAAATAATGATCAAATCATGCTACTTACTGCCACAAATAGAGGACCGGTTGGTTCAGAAATCTTAAATCAGAAACTTCAAGCGCGAATTAATCCTCCAGAAAATAAAGCTAGACTTCAACTTGGTGAACAATATTATGCGATTGGTGATCGTATTTGCCAAAGAGTTAATAATTATCAAATTGACCCAGAAGGTGTTTTTAATGGTGACCAAGGTGTAATTAAAGATCTCAATTCTCAAACAGGTGAAGCAATTATCGAACTTTGGGATGGACGTCATGTACGTTATCAAAAAAGCGATCTTTCTCAAATCTCTCTTTCTTACGCGATGACGATCCATCGCTCACAAGGTTCTGAAATACCATGTGTAATTATTGTCTTACATGAATCACAATTTATTCTACTAGATCGACAACTACTCTACACAGCAATGACTCGTGCAAAAAAATTATTAATTATTGTTGGTAGTAAGCGGGCCTTACAAATTGCTTGCCAAAGGACATTAGCCAAACGCCGCAACACTACCTTAGCAGTCAGAATTGATAATCCAAATTTTAAGAATCTTTAAAAATAACTTTTCACGTAACCTAATTTTTTAAATTAGTTGGTTCCTTTGGAGAAAGCTTTAATAAAGTTAACTTAGGATTATTAAATCCATAGGTACCAGACTTAGCTTCAAATTCCTTCACAACAGGAAAAGTATTAAAGACGTTGCGAATAATACTTCTGAGATGAGGCGAGATACCAGGCTGAGAAAAGTAACGATCGTAGAACAAACTAGATAATAATAAATAATCAGCATTAGTGGCACGAAGTGATTCAGGACTTAATTCTTCTAAAATGGAATTTCTAGTTAATTCAGTAACCTGGAAATGATCCTTAGCTAATTGCGCTTGATAGGCAGGCAAATCGATTAAGAGTTTACTTCCTTTGGATACATTTTGTTCAATCCAGACCGCCATTAGATCGCGCGTATCTGGTTTTAAATCTTGCGCTAAGCGCATCGACCGAATGCTAGGGAAAAGTAGCGCCACTGCTAGTAAAAGAATCAAGAAAATCTTTCGAAATTGTGAACTCGAAGTCTTAATTAACTCACTAAACATTACTCCTATAGCAATCGCGATAAATGGCAAACAAGGCATAACATAACGCTCTGGCTGTGGTGCTGGCTTCGCCTTAACATACTCCGCTGGAATATAATAAAGCAAAAACAGCGCAATCAGATACCAATACTTGATTTTCTTTTGGTAAAGTAAATATCCTAGTGAAATAACTCCGAATGCTAATGTTAAAGGCTCCATCCCATTCCAAAGGCTTCTCATTAAATGATAAGTCCATATTTGAGATCCGGCTGTAATTAATCCATCATGCCCAGTAGCCATATGGCTACGTTCATAATTAAAGTCTTGAAGGAATTTTCCTAAATCTAGCAAGGTATAAGGCGAGGCCAACAAAAAGCCTAATGGTAAAATAAAGATTGCTCGAACAGTCCATTTCAAAAAATGTTTATTAGGTATTAATGTTTCAGATCGTAAAAATGGAGCTCCGACTAAGATCATTACGGAGACTATGCCGGTGTATTTTACTGAGGCGCTAAAACCAGCAGCTAATCCGGCAAGTAATAATCCGCCTGCTCTATCTTCCTGAATACTTCGAACTACAAAATAAACAGCTAAAAGAATAAAAAAAACTAATAGTGCATCTTCTTTTAGATAGCGTGAACAAGTTACATGCAAAGGGAAAACAGCAATTAAAAAAGCACTAATTACTCCCGCTGATTTGTTAAATAATTTACAAGCAATTAAAGCAGTTAAAATAATGCTTAAACTGCCTGCAGTCGCACTCATCATTCTACCCGCTAAGATCAGCGTCTCCATCCAAGGAATTTCCGGATTAGTAAAAAAACGTAAGATTACATTAAAGAAATAGGCGCTATATAATAAGAGTGTTGGGTGTAAAAAATACCTGGGATTAAAATCATCATGGTAGCGCATCCGCTCAATCGCATTATACTTAGGGACTTCATCTGGGTGAAAGTTAGCAGGCAAACCAAAATCGATGTCATAGAAACGAAGAACTGCCCCCAAAATAAAAGCAGCAGTAATTAATAAAAAACTATTAGTTGTTAATCTTGGGAAATATGGGAACTGCAAACTTGTCCGCAAGTTTAACTTAGCAACTAGTAGTCCAATAAAAAATAATCCTAAGCAAAAATAGAAGTTCCCTAAGACTTGTAAGTTTAGAAAATAATATTTACAGATTAGTAGATATGACCCAAGGATTACTACTAACGCCAAGAGCCAGCCAAGGAATCCAGGAACAATAGCAATCGCCAAGATCGCAATTAAAAAAACAAAACTAGCTAATTGAATAGTTTTTACTAAACTGGAATATACCAATCCGCCTTTCCCCTTAAGTTCAAGATAATCTAATTTAGCAATTAATGGTCGAAGGTCGCTCGCACTTGCTACAAAAGCATTACTACTTTGAAGTCTAATCACTCTTGGCTCACAGGAACCCTTTAAGAAAACATCTTGCTTAAGTCCCGGGGTCACTTCAAATTGACTAGCTAGCTGATCACAAACAAAAACCTGAACTTGAGGCTTGGGTAAATTCTCCGGGTGCCATTCACTGAAATGAAAAGTAATACGATTTCCCCTAGCTAAAAGATTATTAAAGCGAATTTCAGCCCCATCAATAATCCAGCGATCGTAATCAATCTTAGAAAAGGCACCTTGCGGATCTAAAGGTGAATATATCTTGGGGTAGGCCGTACCCAAAGCCATAAATGCCACAAGGCTAGCAATCAAAAAGATCACAATAAATTGTAGCAAATTAAATCTTAGCATTCTGCTCTAATTGAATAGTTTTTAAATACTGACCAAGCTTAGCAACATCAATCATCACTGAAAAATCATCTCTAAACACTAAATAAGGAAACTGAGCAGCATTAACTTCACGAGGGATCTTTTTAAAGGCATAGTCTTGATAGTCCCGAGAAGTTAATTCCTTAACCATAAGATTTAATGGTGCAAAATATTTCTCATTTGCCAACTTCTCAGGATAAAAACGTTTGCGATCAAAAACAAAATAATCAATTTTTTCAGGAGCTAGCAGATCATAAACTTCTTGAAGCGTCTTAGCATAATGAGCATTAAGACTAATTTCATTTCTCCTTAAACATTCAGTAAAATACTTTGAGTAAAAAGGGTGCGAGGTTTCATAGGTAATGTACCCTTTTCTTTCTCCAAATAACATTAAAGCATCAAGATGCTGTGGATGCCCTGCGATTAAAACTTCTGGGCGAGTGTTCTTTCGAATCCAGGAGAAGACTTTGCCCTTTTTATACAAAGAATAATTAAAGTTTGCAGTTCCATACATTCCATGACCATTGCTAAGCGCAATTAGAAATCCTAATAGTATCAACAAACAAAGTGAAGTTTTAGTTTGTTGAAAGGTATCCCCTATTTGCTTTGCAAATGTTCTCGTAATGAGACTGCTAAAGGCAGTAATCCAAAATATACCCAGTGGAATTAATAAATGCCGATCTGGTACATAAAGATTAAAAGCTAGTAATCGTGACAATAGATAAACTATAACTATCCCAGAAAAATAACATAATAATTCTAAGCCTACTGCTGATTTTCTTTTAATAAGTGCAATTATTAATATTAAATTGAAAATTTGCAGAAAGAAAAATGCTCCATTATCTTTAAAAAACTTTACGCTTCCGATCCAATACTCTCGCTGCCAAGCAAATCCGTTTGATAATCGATGCTTAAAAGCATCAAAGGCATAAAGTTTTAATTCAGTTGGTAAATCTAAAAGTGGTGCAAATGGAAAACGACCATCTGGTCTTTGCATCTCAGGCAATTTCAATGCTTGTTCGTAAGTCACCATTTGCCCAACACTTTCTGGACGTTTTACAACTTGAGCAGTCACAAATACATATAAAGGACTAAGTAATAATAAAACTATAAACGGCTTGATGAAAATCTCTCGCTCTTTAGTGAATAAGTTTACAAAAAGGAAAATCCCATAGGTCAGTGCTACGACAATGGTTGCGGGAGGATTAAGTAAGCAACCAATTAGTAAGAGTACAAGTACGGCGTAATGATTGCGGCGACTTAAAAAATATAAAAATCCACAAATTATTACTGGAGCCCAACCACGGGGCAACCCTCCCGTCATTCGCTGTATTAAAGTTCTAGTATTTACAAACCAAATAGTAGCTAGGCAGGCTGAAGGCAAATCAGCAATTTTTTTTACAAAGCAAAATAAAAAGGTAACGCTTAATCCTACTTGAAGCAGCATCATCCAATGACTCATCATAATTGGACTGCCTGTTAAATAAGTGATTCCGTAGGCTAGCCAATAATGCGCCGGGGCTAAATATCCTTCCATCACATCAGTGATTAAATCTCCTGCAAATAATTCTGGTTGATGAACTTTTAGGAAGGGATAAATCTGCTGAAAGCTATCGTCGGTAACCCAGTCTTGATGAAACCAATATGGAGAAAGGCTGTAACCAAATAATACCAAATAGGCGATCATTGCTAAGACACAGACTATATTTAAGCCTAATAGGATTTTTTTGGGTTCACTCATCTGGTGAAAGTTACCGAAAAGACTTAAAGAGATCAACCTAAGATGGATCTACGCTCCAACACTCAGCTTTTCTTAAAACTCAATCTCGAAGTCTGATATTTTGTAAGTTATTTTAGTCGAAATAAGCTAATTCTTGTGCTATTATAGTTGTCAAAATAAACTCTCAAAGGTAATGTATTGCTTAATTCTAAGATCTGAGATTAATGAAATATTTATTACTAATTTTTATAGCCTTACTATCTTCCTGCGGTAGTAGTGGAAGCGACGACACTGATTTTATCGGTGCAGCAAACGTTCAACTTGAGGTGACACCAACTACTATTGATACTGGTGATCGGCTTCGGGTACAAATTAAGATCTCGGACACAAATCTTAATGATTTAATAATTAAGATCCGCTACCCAGATAGCCTATCGTATGTCCCTTCTTCCGCAACAATTGACTTTCAAGATGATCCTGAAGATGCCACTCCCAACTTCAATCAAACAGCAGATGGAGAAAACTATTTAGTGTTCTTTATTTCCTCTGAGAACTTCGAAGACTTCGATGAAGCAACGCTAGAAGTTCAATTGAGAGCATTAAATGATTTAAAAGGTGGACAACTGGAAGTTGATGCTGATGTCGATGATCCGCTAATTAGTAACAGTCGGGAATTTGATATTAATCAACCAGAGTTTACAGCCGAAGATTCTGTAACAATCAAAGTTTTAGGAGAAAACTAATGTCTATTGTCTTAATAGTTATTGCCGCAGTAGTTGTGCTAGTCCTCAGTTTCATGGCTATTTACAACACGCTTGTAAGAAAAAGAATTGCTTGTGAAAATGCTTGGTCACAAATTGATGTGCAATTGAAACGCCGATATGACTTAATTCCAAACTTAGTAGAAACTGTTAAGGGTTATGCCAGTCACGAACAAGAAACATTACAAAAAGTTATTGCTGCGAGAAATGCTGCTTCAACTCTAGGCTCTTCCAATATGGCCGAGAAAGCTGCTGCAGAAAACCAATTAACAGGAGCCTTGAGACAACTTTTTGCTGTATCTGAAAGCTATCCAGATTTAAAAGCAAATCAAAATTTTGCTCAACTTCAGGAAGAAATTACTTCCACAGAAAATAGAATAAGTTTTGCCCGACAGCATTATAATGACTCAGTCGGTGAATACAATACTAGCGTTCAGCAAGTACCTAATAATATTGTTGCTGGAATTGGTGGATTCACTATTAAAGAATTCTTTGAGCTTGATGCAGGAGAAGCAGCTGCTGCAAAAGTTGCTCCTAAAGTTAGCTTCTAATCCCTAAATTAAAATTATATAGTAAGTCCAAAAAGTAATTTCCGTTCGGAATTATTTTTTGGGGCTTACTATCCCCCGCAAGCGTTATAAAATCATACGGTTATGACAAAAATCACAAAACTAACTTTTAAATATTCGGAAATTAGTTTTTGTCATAACTATATAAAACGCTAAGAAGCTTAGATACTGTTGTTCAGTGAATTATGCCAACTAACAGCACTATCTAAGCAACTAGACAAAAAAAAGCAGGTTAAATTTCTCACCTTTAAAACATTTCTATCTTGATTCTATCTTTTAATCCTTTCAATTTAATTATTTGTTTTATTCATTGCTGTCATAAGAAAACTTCTCTTTTAAAACAATAATTTCTTATAATTATCCAACAAAGCGAGCAAAATTGACTAAGAACATTTATTAGGTAGAGTTTCACGGTTAAAATTTATACACTCAATAATGTTTCCCGATTTAGAAGAACAGTTGGATCAATCGTATCCGCAATTTATTAGACTTGATTTAACTTCGGAAGTTTTTGCACCAATTAAATTAAACAATCTGGAGATAGGTCCGCACGAACTTGTGGAGCTCTCGCTAAAAATTGACTTCCACCGTGAGAGTACTCCCATAAGATTATTAGGTTCCAAAACTGAACAACTTTTGTTAAATATCGCGAGCAATCTTAGAGAGGCAAACTTATTCCCCTTTACTAGGGAGATAGCAACGGATGGAATATTTTCAAAGGATCAAAAATTAATTAAATTAACAGAAGAAACTTTTGGTTCTGGAAACTTCAGAACATTAGCCGAGCAGTTAGAAAGAATCCCAGATTATGATGTTAGAATTTTATTAAATAATCAAGAATATTTAAGAGAAGTTGCAAAGGGAATACGCCTGCGAAACTTTGCCTTTTGTAAAGATTATCTTCCTCACTATATTTCGGCTAGTGGGATCCCCTTGGTAAATAGACTAGCCGACCAACTAGAAAATAATGATTTGAGACAGGCTATTGCACTCCGCCTAAATGAAGGTGATAAATTAAGAAATCGTGGGCAGCTAACTGAATATATTAAAAGAATTTTTGGCACAGGATTTAGACTTTTGAAAGATTTTTCTGGGAATACTGAAAATCTCCAAGAATAGTTTCTTCTTATAAAATTATAGATAACTTCGAATTGCAGCCATCCATAACTTAGCCATTTCCGTATATCCTTGTTGACCCGGATGAATTCCATCTCCGGGCTGAGCGGCATTCATAATGGGATTAACTGGAAAGATTGCAGAATTATTCATATCGACAAGTGTTACCTTACGACCCTCATTCACAGAAGTTTGAACTAAATTACGTATCTGCGCATTGTAACTTTCGACAACCCCAGGTGCGGGTGTTCGATCCCCAGCATTAATTATTGGAACTATCGTTGCCACATATACTCTTCGATGTGGAGCATTGGTCGTTATTAAATTAATAATCGATTTTAGATTATTGATTGCAAAGCTAGTCGTTTTTCCCTGCATTAAGTCATTTGTTCCTAAATGTAGGAGAACCATTTCGGGATTTAGAGCTAACCAACTTGGCAATTTAGACAGTATTTGATCCGTACGATACCCTGGGTAACCATTATGATCTGGGTCAACTCCGTTAGCAGGATTTAATTGTGACGCTCCAACATAGTCAAAATTTATTCCATTAGTTGATAAGTAATTTGCAAGATCCTTACGGTAACCTCCAGGAAAAGTCCCATAGGTAATAGAATCACCTAAGGGCATAATTTTTTTGACGGTACTTGGTGCTTTACTTGAACTTACTCCTGAAAAAGTGATCGGAATTCGGAAAAATTTATGATTAATTCGATCCGGAAAATATAAAAAGAAATTACCACCCAACACATTAAAATCATCTGAAGATCCAGCTTCTAGTCCACCAAAAAATGGATAAGGATTTTCTTCTTTGGCATTAACTGGAGTATAGGCTTTAACTCGGTTTCCCCAATTGACACCATCAGTCGATGTATAAATATAAAGTCCTCTATTATCAGGATAAATTTCCCCAAATTTTCTTCCTTTGGCTGGATTATCAGCATATTCATACCCAACCTGTTCCCAGGCAACAAGCAAATATTTTCCAAGTGCCGCACTATATACAGCATCCGTATGCATATCATACCTATCTGGGTAAGGAGTAATATTAGATGCGACTCCTGTCAAACCATCTTGATTCCAATTGCCATTATTATATTTTTTCCAAGGACTAACAGTACCTAACTTAGCTGCATTTACTACTTCAGTAATTTTAGCACGAGCAACAGCTGGAATCCTTGGACTACCATTTGGTACTTCATTAAAGTATTGATAAAAGTAATCCCCAACTATTAACAACGGCGTACCACCTAAATTTGAGAATCCATCGAACTGTGGCTTAAGAACATCTCCAACATATTTCCAGTTATCACCGCCATTTGTTGAAATTGCGATTCCTTGTCTATAGCGACATCTAGCTTTATCATCGTAAACTGCAGTTTCGATATGTACAAACCCAATTAAAGTTCCATCTGGATGCTTATAAACATTTGCCATCCACGGCCGATAATAAGTCTGGCCAGTTGGAGTGACACCGCCTAAATCAAATTTAATTCCTGTATAATCCCAACGTTTATTAGTGTCAGACCAAATTTGTGTCTGAAATGGATTAGCTAAAGTTCCACTAAATTTTTTAAATGAATAATCTCCGTTTCCAGTCCAAGTATAAAACTCAGTAGCTGACTTTCTTAGAGTTGGTGAAGACATGTCAGAGAAGTGACTTGTATTAAAATTACTTAATAATAGCTGTGGGGCACCAACATTCATTGTAACACTGCCAGTCGCATTACAAGCTGTTCCATTCGAAGCATAGCCACTATTACAGCTAACAACTGAACAAGTAGACCAATCTGACCAATTATTATTTGCTGCACAACTTCTAGTTTTTAATCCAGTGCCATTTGTAATCGTGCAACTTTGAGTTGATTCACCAATGCAATTGTTAACTGGAGTCGCTGGTGGCGCTAGAGTACTCGTCGGTGATGGAGATGGTGTAGAGGTTGAACCTGTTACCGTAAAAATTACATGCACTGCTTCGCTATAAGAAGCCAGGTTATTGTAATCAAAATTTGCTGTTTTGGAATGTACCCATAAATCATATGTTGTATTATTTTGAACCGATACTGGATATGAGGTAAAAGCATAATTTTCAGAAGTAAATATTCGAGTTCGCGTATTATTAACGATCTTATCTACCCTTAGTAAATAGCCGTCTGAATCTGTCACTGGATTCCAACGAACCTCGACCTGATTGTTTATTGCAACAACATTTCTACTAATAGGTGGTGAAATAATTGGATCTGTAAATCGTGCGGGAGTTGCAGTTGGTCTAGGAGTACTAGTTGGTGATGGCGTCACTTTTGGAGTAGGACTAGGTGTCGCAGTTGGTCTTGGAGTAGTAGTCGGCGATGGCGTCACTTTTGGAGTAGAACTAGGTGTCGCAGTTGGTCTTGGAGTACTAGTCGGTGATGGCGTCACTTTTGGGGTAGGACTAGGTGTCGCAGTTGGAGAAGGTTTAGGCGTAGCTACTTGCTTATTAACAGTAAATACTCTTACTGCTTTTTCACTATATGTATCCTCGTTATTAATATCAAAATTACTAGCCTTAGAATGAACCCAAAATTCATATGTCTTATTATAATCAACATCTAAGTTGTAAGATGTCTCCAAATAATTATCTGAATTAAAAACTCTAGTTCGAGTATCATTACTAATTTCATCAACTCTTACTAAATAACCAATGGCATCATCCACCACTGACCAACTAAGAGTTACTTCTCCATTAACCGCATCAACATAATTGCTTGTGGGAGAAAGAATTTTGGGAGCTAAAATAATACTTGGTGATGGCATGACAGTAGGATTTGGACTTGCGGTAGCTGTTGGTCGTGGACTACTTGACGCTAATGGGGTAGGACTTGGAGTCATCTTAGGAGATGGACTAACATTTGGTGTCGGTTTTGTTCCTACTTCGGGAAGAGGTTTAATTCTAACCTTAAGTACTTGGGAGTAATCTGAAACTAAACTGATCTTCTGTAAAGCTTGTATGGCTACAACTTTGATCAAATAGTCATAATTTTTAGATAAATTTGATAATACTACTTTCTTATTATTTGTCCTGACTAATTTCTGATAACTTACCCCTTGGTCACTACTTAAATAAACTATGTAACTATCAGCACTTCCACCCCATGATAATTCCTTAGTAGAAGCTGCAAAACTGAGTCCTGTCGGAATACTTGGACTAGTTAAATCTTGCACATCAACACATACAGATTCGTAAACAGTTGCCAAAAGTTGTCCATATTTATTATAAAAGTCGGCATAAGATTTAGCTAATTGAGTCTTGAGGATCTCATTATTAATTTCTTTTAAATTAACTTTATTATTACTACTTCTTAACTTATCACGTTTAGCTTCTAAATTACGTAACTTCTTCTCTGACTTCTTAACAACTTTATTACTAGCTAAAAATGAAATATAATTATTTATGGAGTCACTAATTAAATATCCGGTATTACCATGACCAGGATTTAGTTGGGGAGTAAATCCACAAGTAATTATTTGTTCATCAAGTAAAAGTTTAACACCAACTTCTAAGGGAACAGGTGTTCCACCAACGACTAATGGTGGTAAACAATTTTTAGTAGTAATTTGGGATTGAAAGTTTTTAATATCTCCAACTAACTTTTCAAAACTATCTTTGTTAAAACTCTTTAAGAGACGTGTCTGAAAATTGCTTAGCCCACCAAAGAGCTTCTTGGATTCTCCAGATTTTTCTGATGCTTCTTCCATCAATTCATTACTACAGACACTGATATTAAGAGCGCTGGCAATCTCTTTGCTTGGTAATGTAAATTCTTCTAGATCAGAAGATTCCTTGGCTAGATCTTCTGTATTTTGGAATAAGGAGAAATTGGGTGAGCCCAAAAATACTAATAAGCAGATAAACGCTAATATGCTTAGTAAGCCGAAATGCATCTGGGAATTCTTAGGACCACTATTTTTTCTAAAATTGTCCATGACCTCAACGAACCTGAAAATTTAACAACAATTTAAACCTATAGAGCTTATTATAAGTTATGAATGTAAGTGATTATTTTGATGCAAATTGAATTATAATCGATTCAAATTAGGTACTTAAGTTATTTTGGGCGCTACAGGGGTCCAAAAATGCTTCGCATTTTTCCCCGAAACTATGTCCTGTATGCTACGCAACAGGTTCTCGCCCTGTAGCGACATCAGGAACTTTGTATTACGGATTTTGTTTGAGACACAACCCGCCGCCGCAATTTGGAATTTGCTTTGGCGTGGCAAGTATGGGTTGTGTTGAAATTGCATAGAGATCCTCATATGCAAACAACCCGCCGTCGCAATTAAAAATTGCTTTGGCGCGGTTAGTCTTTTCTAAAATTTACCCTCATTACATTCGGCTAAAATTTTGAAAAGAACTAAAAACTCCCGCGATATGGTGGGCGCTACAGGGCTCGAACCTGTGACCCATAGCTTGTAAGGCTATTGCTCTACCAACTGAGCTAAGCGCCCATTAAAGGGACAATTTATTTACTATTCAGATAAAAGAAAGTCAAGTTAGGTTAAGAAAACCAAAAATTAGGATTTATAGTTAAATTACGAAGAAATTCATAATTAATAATAAAAAAATTTCTTCATTAATTACACAATTCATTTAGCTTGCCATTCTCACGTAAGATTCGGTGTAAACGCTGAACGGATCGTGTCTGAGCCA
Organism: Bdellovibrionota bacterium; assembly: GCA_041740355.1. Taxonomy (GTDB): domain Bacteria; phylum Bdellovibrionota_C; class UBA2361; order UBA2361; family CALJRW01; genus JANNBC01. The sequence continues at coordinate 62,064 of JBGSMD010000030.1, read as the reverse complement.
CGCGATACAAACACCCCTTTGTTCCCTCGCCTTCATTGCAATTCATATTATCTTTTGTTTTTGTTAACAAAAGTGGGATAATGCCATAATAAAAATGTGCCCTAGAATCAATTGCTTCTAAAGCAAAAATCTCTTGATCTTTATAAAGACTAATTTTTAAATTCAGATCATTGGAGGAATATAAGGGTATAATTCCTAAGGTTAAAACAGACAAGGTCGACATTACTTCTGTGCTCCAGCTAGACTCTTGCAAATCATATTCCATTTTTAAAGGATAGATCTTACCATTGCAGTCGATCGTAAAATCAGCTTCCTTTTGGGAACCTTCTTTTTTAACTTTAAATGTTAATTCCTGGTCAATCTGATCTTCTTGCAAATCACCCTTAACATACCCAGCACAACTTGAGAGCAAGCAAAGCAAAAAAAATAACTGTATTTTTATGGCCATCAATTTAGATAAAAAAAGTGAACACTTAAATTTCTAGCAGGTAGCAAGAAGTTTAAGGTTCACTTTTTGAAGCAATGCTATCTTGATTAATGCGTCATCATAGCACCATTAGTCTGTTTAGCAGCTGCGGCATTTTCTTCTTTCCCTTCTTTGTCCTCTCCAAAAAGAATCTCAAAACGCAATTTACGCTCTTCAATAATTCTTTGGAAATCAGCTGGTCCGTCACAAATAAGTCCTTCGTAAATTACTTGATCAACATGACTTACTGGTATTAATTCCAAATCTCTTCGAACAGTTTCCGGAACTTCTTCAATATCATTTTCATTTTCTGATGGGAACATTACCCGCTTAATTCCAGCACGGTGAGCAGCAAGAGTTTTCTCTTTCAAACCACCGATTGGAAGAACGTTTCCACGTAAGGTAATCTCACCAGTCATGGCAATGTTCTTATCAATTGGAATTCCTGTTAAGGCCGAAACAATTGATAGTGCCATTGTAATACCAGCAGATGGTCCATCTTTTGGAATCCCACCTTCTGGAACGTGGACGTGTATATCAATCTTATCGTAGAAATACTTCGGCAAGCCTAACATTTCCGACCGAGATCTAACATAACTAAGAGCTGCTTTTGCAGACTCCTGCATCACATCCCCAAGTTTCCCAGTGATTTGTAATCGTCCACGACCAGGTAAGATTGTAGTTTCAATAACTAACATCTCTCCACCCATTTGTGTCCAAGCAAGTCCAGTAGCAATACCAATCTGGTGTTTGTCTTCACTATGACCAAAACGGTACATTGGTTGACCAAGAAAATTAACAATATTTTCCGCTGTAATTGTTAATTTATGATCTGGTCCATTTTGTACTACTTGCATTGCTGCTTTACGGCAAAGTGTAGCAATCACACGCTCAAGGTTACGAACCCCAGACTCTTTAGTATAGCGACGAATACACTCATAAAGTCCAGATTCTTCTAAGACTAAATTCTTAGCTTCAATCCCGTTTTCTTTTAACTGCTTTGAAACTAAATATTTCTGACAAATTTTTAATTTTTCAAGCTCAGTGTAACCAGAGATTCTGATGATTTCCATACGGTCCATTAAGGGCTGTGGAATCGTGTGTAAACTGTTAGCTGTTGTAATGAACATTACCTTTGACAAATCATAATCAGCATCTAAGTAGTGATCATTAAAGGCATTGTTCTGCTCTGGATCTAAAACTTCTAATAATGCTGACGCTGGGTCCCCACGGAAATCAGCAGTCATCTTATCAATTTCATCAAGTAAAAATACAGGATTACTTTTTTCAGCTTTTTTAAGTGACTGAATAATTCTACCGGGAAGTGCCCCAATGTAAGTTCTACGGTGACCACGAATTTCAGCTTCATCACGCACACCACCAAGTGCCATTCTTACAAATTCACGATTTGTAGCTTTAGCAATTGATTTACCAAGAGAAGTCTTTCCAACCCCCGGAGGTCCAACTAAACAAAGGATTGGACCTTTAAGTGCACCAACAAGTTTTTGAACTGCTAGATACTCAATAATTCTTTCTTTAACTTTCTCTAAGCCATAATGATCTTCATCAAGGACATCAGCCGCAATGTCTAAATCAATTCGGTCTTCGGACATTTCGTTCCAAGGAAGTCCGACCATCCAATCGATATAGTTACGAACGACAGATGCTTCGGCTGACATTGGTGACATCATCTTAAGTTTGCGCAGCTCTTTTGCTGTTTTAGTCTTAGCCTCTTCTGGCATGTCTTTAGCTTCTAACTTTTCTTCAATTTCTTGAATTTCGTTTTTGAAATCATCTTTATCGCCAAGTTCCTTCTGAATCGCGCGCATCTGTTCATTCAGATAGTATTCTTTCTGGCTCTTTTCCATCTGTTTTTTAACTCGTCCACGAATACGACGCTCAACTTGCATAATCTCAATTTCAGATTTCATGAAGTTTAGAACTTTCTCTAGACGCTCAGCTGGATTAATTGTTTCTAAAACTAACTGCCGATCTTCTAATTTAATATTTAATTGAACAACGATGGAATCGGCTAAGCGACAAGGATCGTCAATCGCACCGACTTGCATTATCATTTCTGGATTAACTTTGCGACCAAGCTTCACATATGTTTCAAAAGAAGAAACAACTGTGCGCATCAAAGCTTTCACATCGGGATTATCAACAACTTCTGCTTCTACTTCCGTAACATTAACTAACATGAATGAATCTTGTTGCAGATACTGGTCAATTTTAGCTCTTGTTTTACCTTCAACTAGGACACGAATTGGTCCATCAGCTAATCTAATCAACTGAACTACTTCGCCCAGTGTACCAATAGAATAAATATCTTTTGGTCCTGGATTGCTAACCATGGCATCTTTTTGAGTTGCCATCATAATCAATTTTTTTTCTTTCTGTGCTTCTTCAATGGCACGAACGCTTTTTTCACGTCCAACAAATAATGGAACTACCTGACCTGGGAAAACCACTAATTCTTTTAAGGCTAATAATGGAACTGGATTAGTTACTTTAGAACTCATAGGAATATATTAAGTAAATTGAAAAAATAAATGCCGAAAACCTTATTTACGGCGATAATGTCTCTTAAGCGCCACGAAAAATCTAACTATTAGCTAATAATGGCTTAAATGAGCTTACTCTGTAGTAAGACTCTGAATATAGAATAATTTATTCAAAAAATATAGGAAAGATACTAAGCGACCAATCTGCATAAAGTTTGCATTTTCCTAACTTATTATACTTGATAATACTGTTGTCTCTCAAATTCAAGGCTAATCCACGGGGTATCTGTAGTAATGCAAGAAAAACAGCTCAAAGAATTAAGCTGATTCCTTTTTAGAATGGTGGACAATCATTGGTTTTTCACTCTTCATGATTGAATCTTCCGACACAATGACTTCTTTAATTGTGTCATCAGATGGAATCTCAAACATCGTATCGAGCATTAATTTTTCTAGGATAGCGCGTAATCCACGAGCACCTGTTTTACGATCGATTGCCTTCTTAGCAATTGCTGAGATTGATCCTTCAGTGAACTTTAATTCCACATCTTCCATCTCAAACAATTTCTTGTACTGCTTAGTGAGCGCATTTTTTGGCTCTAATAAAATCTTAATCAGCGTAGCTTCATCAAGCTCTTCTAAGGGGGCAACAAGGGGAAGGCGTCCGATAAATTCTGGGATTAATCCAAATTGCAAAAGATCTTCTGGTTCAACGTGGACTAGAAGTCGAGCTTTCTCATCTTTAATATTTAAGATGTCATCAGATTTCCGAATTCCAAATCCCATTTTTTTATCACCTAAGCGACGGCGAATAGTGTCTTCCAGACCAACGAAAGCTCCACCACAAATAAACAGAATATTCTTAGTGTCAACTTGAACAAATTCTTGTTGGGGGTGCTTGCGCCCACCTTTAGGTGGAATGCTAGCCACAGTTCCCTCTAGCATTTTTAACAATGCTTGCTGTACTCCTTCCCCAGAAACATCTCGGGTTATGGAAGGGTTCTCAGATTTACGAGTAATCTTATCTATTTCATCGATATAAATAATTCCTCTTTGAGCTAATTCCACATCATAGTCAGCCGACTGTAATAAACTCTGAATTATATTTTCAACATCTTCTCCCACATAACCAGCTTCAGTTAATGTCGTTGCATCAGCGATAGCAAAAGGAACATTTAAAACCTTAGCTAAAGTTTGAGCTAATAATGTTTTGCCTGTTCCAGTTGAACCGATTAAAAGGATGTTAGATTTAGCAATCTCTACTTCTGACTTAGAATTTTTCTGCGCTTCGATGCGTTTATAATGGTTATGCACAGCGACAGATAGAACTTTCTTGGCAAAATTTTGACCAACAACATATTGATCTAAAAAGTTCATAATTTCACGGGGACGAGGAAGTCCATCTATCTTGGCTACTTCTGTTTCCTGTCCGACTTCTTCGGCAATAATTTCATTACATAGATCGATACACTCATCACAGATGTGTACATTAGCTGATCCGGAAATCATTTTTCTTACTTGGTCGATTGTTCGACCACAAAAAGAACATTCTGGAGTTTTTTTTGATTTATCGGTTGGGTTTGAAGTTGATTTAGTCACAGGCGATGTATTATAAAAAACTTATACAATAACTACTAGTCTAAAGTAATTGATGTGCTTACGCAATTGTTTCTCCCCTTTTTGCTCACACGGCATTAACACTATGATAGCATTAAACTTTTGTGAACAAAAAGGGGAGAATTATAATAACTGTAAAGATTATTACTTATGATGCTGATAAATCGCATCGATCAAACCATACTCTTTGGCTTCTAGCGTAGTCATAAAATTATCTCGATCAGAATCTTTTTCCACAGCGGCAGTAGTCTTACCTGTATGCTTAGCTAAAATTCCATTTAACTCTGATTTTACTCTCTTAATTTCCTTAGCATGAATTTCAATATCCGATGCCTGCCCTTGAAAACCACCAAGCGGTTGATGAATCATAATTCGAGAATGCGGCAAGGCATTTCGTTTGCCAGCAGCTCCACCTGCTAATAATACTGCTCCCATACTGGCAGCTTGACCGATACAAACCGTTACAACATCAGGTTTGATGTATTGCATCGTATCGTAAATTGCTAAGCCTGCATAAACTTCACCCCCTGGGCTATTGATGTATAAGAAAATATCTTTTTCTGGATCTTCACTTTCTAAGTGTAACAACTGAGCGACAATTAAATTGGCCACCATACTGTTTACTTCCGTACCAAGAAAAACAATTCGCTCTTTCAATAAGCGTGAATAAATATCATAGGATCTTTCTCCTCGACCAGTCTGTTCAACTACATAGGGTATATACGACATGACAGTTTCTTTTTTCATTAAGTTTACTCCTTAGATTTTGTTTTGGAAGATTTCTTAGGCTTAGCTGGAGCTTCCTCGGCAGCAGTCTTTTTACTCTCTTTCGCTGGTTTAGCTTCTTTTTTTGGAGAAGCTTTCTTGGAGACTACAGTTGTACCACTAATTTTTGACTCTAAAAAGTCAAAAACTTTTTTAGTAGTAATTTCAGATTGTAAGGACTGTGCCAACTGTTGGTTGTTAAGATACAAGTCTTGTAACATTTTGATATCCATTCCTGAATCAGCAGCTACTTGCTCAACATGACTTTGAAGATCTTCTCTTGTAGCCATTAATTTTTCTTGTCGGGCAATTTGCATTAAAGCTAAACCTGAACGCAATTGCTTTTCAGCACGAACCTGCACTTCAACTGGAACCTTATTCAAATCATCAGCGGTAGGCTCTTTCCCAGAAGCTTCTTGGAACATAGCCTTAAGCTCTTGATCCACCATTAACTTTGGTACATCAAAATGATTAGCATCTAAAATTGCTTGGATGATAGCTGTTTGTCTGTTCTGTTCCCAATATCTTTGATTTTCCTTCTCAATAGTAGAGGCTAACTTAGCTTTTAAATCTTCAACAGTAGCAGCATCTTGAAACTTTAACTCCTTTACAAATTCTTCATTTAATTCTGGTAGTTCTCTCTCCATAATTTCCTCTACGCGAATTTTGTAAGTGATAGCTTTGCCTGCAAGGAATTTATGATCACTATCATCAGGGTATGAAATAGTAGTTTCGAAGTCTTTAGCAATCTCTAAACCAATCAGTTGATCTTCTAACTCTGTTGGCAAAAACTTATCACCTAAAGGAATATTAATTTTTTCTTCAGCAGAAAATTCTTGATCCCCTTCCCGCTCTTGATAAACACCGACAAGAACGTCCCCTTTTTGAACTTTCTTACGTTTTTCAATTTTAGTTAGTTTTGCTTTACTATGGGCAATTCTTTTAAGTGCTTCATCTACTTCTTTAGTTCCGACTGCTGGCATTTCTGGTAATGCCACAGAAAGTTGATCATATCCTTCGATTGTTGGACGTGGGAAAAAATAAACAGTGGCTTTAAATTCTAATGGTTTAGCTGGGTCCAGACTGATGAAATCAACTTCCGGTTGACCGATTAAGTCAGCTGCGCGATCTAGCTCTTGAATTGTCTTATTTAGAGCTTCTCTTGCAACATTATCAATTGCGTCCATCCGCGCACGGCCACCATAAATCCCTTCAATCATCTTACGAGGTGCTTTTCCTGGACGAAAACCTTTAAGGTTAGCCTTCATTGAAGCTTTCTTGATTTCTGCCTCATATGCGGAATTAGTTGCTTCTACTGGAATTGTAATTAAAGCTTCAGTTGTAACTGAGTTAACGTTAGTAATTTGTTTATTAAAGTCCATATTTTTAGTTTAATTTTTGTAAATTTCCTTACTGGTATACCAATAGTTATTGGCATAGTAAACAGTTACAGAAATCAACAAAAAATAGGATTTGGACATTTAGCTTGATATTTATCCCAGTAATCCGCCTACGCATTGTCTGAAGATTAGAACAATTATGCTTAGCATGCTTCGGCGTGATTTTGTGTAAGGCCAGTGCGCAATGCACACTGGCCATACACAACACTTGTAAAAAATTAAAAATTGATTATTATGTGGTTCCTAATCATTTCTTTGCGGGGGTGGTGGAATTGGCAGACACGCTAGACTTAGGATCTAGTGCTTCGGCGTGAGGGTTCAAGTCCCTCCTTCCGCATTACTTTCTTAATAATTTGAAAAATTATTAAGAAAGTAACCACGTCATAGCACATAGTACGAATACGGGCTTACCGTGTTGTAGCACATATGCGAAAGACGGGTTTACCACGTCATAGCACGTAGTGCGAAGACGGGTTCTCAATCTCTGTACTCTTTAAATTTCAAAATAACTAGTAGTAAGCTTTGAGTTCAGGGCTTAACGGTTCTTCACAAACCAATACTTCTCTTTATAGATATTCTTTAACTCTTCATTTTGCTCCAGAGAATAGGCATCAACGATCAACTTCATTGCACCAACGTCATTTGTTTCCAGTCGTTTAATAATTGCTTTGCGAATTTCAGTATTTGGATGTTTAAGTAAATTCAGTTTTTGTGCTAAGCCAATACTCTCCGAGAAGTTTTCAATAAATAATAATGGTAAGCGATCATCGGCACTAGCTAATAATGCATTTTGCAACCCAGTATCTTGTAAGTCTTTTTGAAATATTTTTAATGCTGATAAAATCTCTTGTTCAGTAAAGTTTACTGAAGTAGCTAAAGTAGCTAAGGAATCTAGGTATTTTTGCCTTTGCTCCCACTTATTTTCCTTTAACCATTTAACAAACCCTTGCCCTGGATTTGATTGCAAGTTTCGGATAGCTAGACTGTCAAGAACCATTACTTTACCTTCGTTATCTTCTAAGATTGAAATTAAAGAAAATAGTAATTCTTCTGCCTGTGGTGACTGCCATGTAACAATTCGATTTAGATAAGATGCATCAACTTTATCAACTGCCACCATAGTCAGAGCTTCTGTTAGATCGATACTAAGATCTTTATTACTAATAATTGCCACTAAAAAACGGGCTTTAAGTTTAGGATATATATTTTGTTCAATTATTATCTTAACTAAATCTTTAAATACTTGCTGATCACGTTTAGCAAAATATTCTAACAAAACCTTTAAATCATATTCCGAAAGTTTTGAATAATTAGATTTAATTTGTTCTGAAAAAATCTGATGTAAAGCTTCATGTTGCATGATTAAAGCCAAAGCAGAAAGTTTTTCAGCTGCGGGAATACCTAAACCTTTCCCAATTTGCTGAACTAATAATTCTTTAAAACTATCCGGTTGTTTTAAATCAAAATATAGTGCCGCAGCAAGACGAGTAGAAATATTTAAATCTTGACTGTTTAATTTATTAATTGCTGAAAGTTTATTTTTTAAAGGCATTGCTGGGTCAAGAAGTTTTAAGACCTTCCCGAAGACTGGACTTTTAATATCCTTATTTCCATAGCGAAACCATTGTTCAAGTTGAATCGCTGTCAGTACTTGCCCAGAACTTTGCAATTTTTGGATAATGGCTGACTGAGAGTTTTTAACTAGCAAATCATCTTTGCTATTGTCCGCACTGGCAACTAATAAACCATAACTTAAGGGATCGGGAGATTCTGCCAAAGACTGAATCTCGGCAATCTTATCTTTGAGTTCAGCACTAATATTGGAAATTTGCGCAATGGACTTAGTCAGTTCAGGATTACCTCCTGAAAATGGCGCTGTTGCTTCATTAATCTCACGAGCTAACGTTTGGCGATAATGGCGATAAAACATTAACCCAGTTACTAAGGATGCTAAAATTACAAATGCAATGACAGAAAAGATAATTTTATAAGCATTATTAGCTAAACGTTTAGCTAAAGATTCTTGAAATTTTTCAATCTGCATTTGATCTTTTGAACGAATCGCTGGAAGAATATTTACTATTGGCTCAGTTGCGGGAGTCTCCCGTTTATCTCCCACTTTAATCCGTTCATTAATAGCAACCAAAGCCTCAATTAGCTCGCCGGCTGTCTGATATCGCAACGCCGGGTCCAAGGAAATTGCTTTCTCTAATACTTCCAATAAGTAGGGAGGCAATTGTTTTTTGAAAGTATTTTCTAAAGTATAATCAATTTTTGGTAATCCTTCTGGCGTTAATTCAACTTCCACGGGAAGACGATTGAGGATTAGATAGAAAGCAATCATCCCCAAGGAGTAGACATCACTTTGGGTGCTAACTACCTTTTCAAAAACCTCCGGTGCCAGATAAGCAATCAACTGTGAATCAAAGCTCGCCAGATCACTTTTTTGAAATGTCATCGGTAATTTTAGGACAGAGGTTAATTCAACACCTCCAGAATTATTTAACCAAAAAGAGTTGGGGTTAAGATCTCCAAAGCAACAATTTGCTTGATGCGCTTTATGAACCAATCGAATGGCCTTAAACAGCCTTCGCTCCATCTCTTCTGTATTAGCGCGTGATTGATTTAAATTATTTGATATTTTTTCAGTAAAACTTAGAAATGCTAAACCATGAAAATCAATTCCATAGGTATCAAATGGTCCAACTGGAGGATCAATTACATCGATACTGTGCATTTGCAACAATAGATTTTGAGCTTCCGCAGAAGTTAAATTAACAGGAAATTTGGAAACCCAGAGTACAGTGGGCTTGGAACTATCAACATTTATGCCACTATATAAATTTGCACCAAAAGTCTCCGCAATTTTATAAGAGATCTGAAAATAATCCGTATATGGTCCGGGGGTATGGGGGATTAAATTATCACTCATCTAACTATAATTCCAAGTTCCTAATGGTTCAATACTAACAGCCGGGTCAATTTCATTGTAACTAATCACTGAATAGGTTAAGCCATTCTCAATTAATAATGAGTTTAACTTTAGACGCAATTCGTTCGGCACAAGTAACATAACCGTGTAATTCGATTTAGCAGCTAAACTATCATATACGGTTTCTAAAGATTTCAGTAGTTGTTTTTTTACACTTCGATCTTGTTTGGATGCTTGCAGTAAAGAATGTTTTAGTTCTGCTCCGGCATAAATGACTTTTAAACTTTTTTTATGTGTTAAGTGACTAGCGACAATCTGGCGCTTATTTTGCATTCGTAAGAAGTCGACAATGTCCGAAATATTAAATTCATTAGCTTGAATTAGATCTTTACCATAAGAGGAACTATAAATCGCAAGATCCTCTAAAAGAGTCCGAACATTTTTGTAGTAAAGACCGGATCGAAATAAGGCATTGGAAAGCTCCAACAATCTGGCTGAATTAAAGAAATTATTAGCAAATAATTCCGTAAATAATCCTGGAAAATGATTTTCGATCTCTTTGATTGATAAATGAATATTAGTTAAAGTAAAAAGTTGCTCGGGATTTCTAAAATAGAAATCTTTTGCTTGTAGCGCGATAAACTGCAATGCATCAAAAACTACTAATTGAGAATTAGCTTTCAAACTACGAATTAAATTAGAATCCAAGACCAAAGATACTCGCCGTTGGGAAATTGGTGCCCTGACAGACTTAATTACTTTAATTCCATAACAAGCTAATTGCTCACTGGCAATTTCTATGTAGCAAGTTTGCGCGGAGATGTTTCCATGATAAAAGGAATAATCTTTATTAATTAAATTAAATTCTCCGCCCGAGTATTCGGGACGAAGGATTAACTGAAAATCTGGTAAATCAACTCCATAGTTTTCATGAAACTGCTGCTGTTCTTGTTTCCACCAATCAAAATAATAAGTCTGATTATTTCCAAAGATTTTAATTAAATCGGCAGATAAATAAATTTTTAAATTTGAGGCGCCAGTTGTAGAATTCGTCAACATCTTAGAATTTGAACTGCCGCCACTTATTTGTCTAAGCTGGGGACTATTGGAAAAAAGAATCTGTTTACCCTGAGAGTCAAATCGAATAATAAACCCTAAGAATACAAATACCAATGCTGCAAATAAGAACGGCCATGCTGGCAATCCTGGCAAGAAGGCAATAAAAGCGGTTACAATAGCAGCAGTGAAAAGGATTTTACGATTGCGAAGCAACTGACTTACTAAATCTGAACTTAGCGTTGAAGTATTTTCCGTAGAGACTCGTGTAACCACAAATCCCGCACAACTAGAAACTAACAATGCCGGAATTTGCGTAACTAATCCATCTCCAATTGTTAAGACAGTGTAGGTTTCAAGTGCCTCAGAGAAACTTAAGCCCGATCGTAGTCCAAGATACATCCCCCCAAACATATTAGCGCAAATTATAAAGATTCCAGCAATGGCATCACCTTGAACAAATTTCATCGCTCCGTCCATGGAACCGTATACTTGGCTCTCTTTACGCAAATCCTCACGTCTTTTTTTAGCATCCTCCGCGGAGATTAAACCTGTCCGTAAATCGGAATCGATCGTTAATTGCTTTCCTGGCAAAGCATCCAAGGTGAAGCGGGCAGCTACTTCCGATACTCGTGACGCTCCACGAGTAATGACTATCAAATTAATTACGGTTAACATTAAGAAAATAATTATCCCAACTACTAATTCACCCTGAATTAAAAATGTACCAAATGAATGGATAACTTGACCAGCATCTCCTTGACTAAGAATTAGACGGGAAGATGCGACATTTAAGCTCAGTCGAAATAATGTTGATAGCAGTAATAAGGTGGGAAATGTAAGGAGGGAGAGTACATTGTTAAGAGAAAGACCAATCAATAAAAGAAGTAAAGAAAAGGCGATATTCCCAGCAATTAAAACATCTAATAGTGCTGTAGGAAGGGGAACAAATAGCAGCGCAGCGACGCACAATACGAATAGAGCTACGAAAAAATCGCTATTAATGTTTCTTAAAAATTTAAGCATTCAAATTCATCATAGTAACACTAAGGTTATGCCTTTATGTTAATTTTTAAGTTAGAGTGTAGGTCGAATTCAAAAAAAATGCTCAAGTCACAACTGTACTTTTACTACAGCAAAGACACTTCAAGTTTTTTCATTCGTTGACTACCAAGGCTAAACATTTATAAATTCTTTTTAATTTTGATCATAATACCGATCATTAAAGTTCCCATAAAAGCTACAAAAACCAATGCAACTGGCCCAGTTGCTTTTAACTCCAAGCGCTTAATCTTGGAATCAATCTGAGTCTCTCGTTGACTTGAAACCGCACTTGCTAATTCTTGTAATTGGTGAGAGATCTCTCCCCCATGCTTAGAAACTTGAGCAAGAGCCATAAACGCATGTTTTAATTCTGGGTGACCTGACTTAGTACCAATCTCATTCATTGCTTCTTCTAAACTTACCCCTGTTCGGATATAGCGCTCGGCATGAAAAATTAATTCTGTCACCACATTATGGGAATCTCGTTCATCTGCCATTTGGATTACGCGTTGAAGACAGGGGCCAATATCTAGCGAGCTGCTTACACCAATGGCAATTTGCTCAATTACAAGTGGCAAATAATACATTATCTCTTCGTAACGCTTACTGATCAAGCGATCTAAATAAAAACCTGGAAGCGCTACTCCGGCTAAAGCTCCAATCGCTAAGCCAAATAAGGCTAGATTTTTCCCTAACACAAAATAAGTGAAGATCGTCAAAATAACAGCCGCAACAATAGGTGCATAAAATCGGAATTTTTTGAAATTATCACGTTGCTTATTACTTAACAGGCCGGCATGATAATAACGCTCCTCTTCCGTAACTTTAACTTTTTTCTTCGAATAATTTCTGCGCTGAGTTTCAGTGATCTCACGAATGTCCTCATTTGCCGAAGCCATTTTCTCTTTAACTGAATTTCGATTAATCTTGCCAGCATTAGGCCTAGTAACTTTAATCAAGTTCGCTAAATTACTTTCTTTCTTCCGACCTAAAAATAAATAAGCAAATACTCCAAAGAATATCAGGATAAAAAAAGCAATTAAGATTATTAGTAGTGTATTAACATCCATTGATTAAACTTTAATTTTTGTAACTTGTCTCACCCATAAAATTCCAATAAAGATTGTCACAACAGCCCCTTGCCAAACTAGCCAACCAAAATCATCATTGATCGCGGTCATAATTAAATCCGGACTGGTTACTAAAATATACCCTTCTAAAGAAACCATGATCCCTAGGATTACCCAAATCGAACCTCTCTGTAAGGATACTGCAGCCTCCGCGGAAGAACGGAAAAATTGACGTTTACGTACTTGTTGAGACAAGCGATCCAGCGTATCTGATAAGTTACCCCCTAAGCGGCGACTTAAAATTACAGCCTGAACAAAAAGCTCAATTTCCGGATGATTGATATCCTCACCAAAGGCACCAATTGACTTATCTTCCGACACCCCAAGTTTTAAACGATCAAGCATCAAAGTAACTTCTTCTCGGACTAAGGACTCGGGATTTAATCCTTCGGCAGCAGATTGGATTGCGGTTACTACGTTCATCCCTATTCGTAACATACTTACAACGTTAAGTAGAAAGGAAGGATAATCTTTGTCAAAGGATTTAAATCTTCGGTTCATCGCCATACCGACTAGCGAATTCATGATAATCGGACCTAAGAAAATAGAAACGCAGATAATTGGCCAATCAAAAAAAATATTAGCCATAAAAACTGCAACTAGACTTATAACTACTTGTAAAACAATAAACACAATCGGAGGCATCTTCCATCTGGCATAACGCAGCTTCTTCGGCAAAGTCATATCACCGGAAGTTGTAACTTTTTTTTCTGTTGATAATAAAACCTTATCAAGTTTATTATTTCTTTGTTCTGCCCGACTCAAATTACCATTACTACGTTGAGCCTGCATAATATTTTGGATTTGGCTTTTGCTAGATGTCTTTTTAGACTTGGTCATGCCAAATAAAAGGTAGACAATTACCCCCGCAATCAAACAAACTAAAAACATTATTCCAAGGATCAGGATATTCATTTCGGAAAATATTAATTAAGACACAAAACTTTAATTTGAGCTTTGATAAAGCTAATCATTACACCTAGCAATAAGATGCTAAGTTTTTAAAATTACCTTTTAGGACTTGGGCTGATCAATCTTTATTTCTACCTTAGCTTTACTACAAAAGAGAAAAATCCAAGTTTGAAAGACCCTTTGCTCACCCTCAAGCAATTCGCGCTTGAGAATCAAGTCAATGATTTTAAATACAATCTAAAATAGTAACTCCACAAAGATTCTCAAAAAACTTTTTTGAAAAAGACTTCAGGCAATTACTATTTATACAGTATAAAATTAAATAAGATGAATGGGAATAACCTTTAGTTTCAATTCTTTAGGAGCTACAATCGAATAGAAGAATTTTTCTTTATAGAAAAATTGATCTCCCAAGGAAACTTAGCTTGTAAAGTTAGTCACCAAATGAACTGAAATTTAAAGTTATAGCTAACGAAGTCCACCAGAGCCGGCGGTATTTAGAGTAACTTCAGTTGGTAAATTACCTAAGAAAATATTATCATCCGCTAATACTTCCTCAAAGTTACTGGCCCAAGATTCAACTCTCCAAACAGGCTGTTGACCAGGTTTGATTAAAGTAAACATTGGCCTAACTTGAATCTGTCCTTCCACATAATGACCGATTTCAACAACTTCGGCGATCCTAGGTTTACCACTACCTTTTTCGCGAACTAACCAAATAACTAAATCTACAGCTAAGGCAATTTGCTGCCTAATAATATCTACAGAAACTGATTTCTGGGCCCGTCCCAATAAGCTTTCTAATCGAACTAATGTTTCCTTGGCATTACGTGCGTGGATTGTGGACATTCCTACGTGACCAGTCTGAGCAGATTCTAAGAAGGCTTCGGCGGCTAAGGGAGTACGCATCTCCCCTAAGAGAACTCTAGTCGGTGTCATCCTTAGAGTTGTTTTAATGTGTTCTTGCAAAGTAACCTCCCCAATACCTTCCGAGTTTGGAGCACGAGAAACTAAACAACGATAAAATGGGTGAACTAAGTTTAATTCCGGAGTATCTTCTACACTGACAATTGCTTCATCTGGTCCAAACTGAGATGCCAAGCAACGCATTAGTGTTGTCTTACCAGTACCAGTCTCACCTGCTAGCATGATCGTGCAAAGTCCCGAACGAGTTAAGGAAGCTAAATAATCCACGATTATTGGAGGGGCAACTTGATAAGTAACAATACTATCAAGAGTAGCATCGACAATCCTTGGAACACGAATACACAGGTAAGGTCCTTTTGCACCACAAACACTTTCATGAACTGCACAAATACGTATTCCATTTACAAATGAGGCATCAATAGTATGTTGCGCAGTAGATAAGGACTTACCAAGTCTTAATAAAACTCGATCAATAAAAGAAACATAAGCCTGATGATTTGGCCAGTTAATTCCGGTAATTTCACTGTTTTTACCTCTTTGTAAAACTACTGTACGATAATCATAGACGTGAATATCTGTAACTTCCACATTATCAATTAATGGTTGTAAAACCCCCCATCCTAATAAATCTTTTTGAAGATGGATAATAATATTTGCTTTTTCTAAATCATCTAATGACTCAGAACGTTTTTTCAAAACACGATCAACAGCTCGAGTGATATTAGCTTCACTAACATCAGAACCTTGCTCATCGGAAATGTTGAATTCATTTCCTAATTCTCGACGGACTTCCTTCAGGATTGTATTTCCTAGCGTAGATAAGCTAGACGATCTCATCGCTCCACTTGAACCCACTCGGGCACCAAGTTGACCACTCAGTTTTTGTGTATCACGGCGATTGTTATTGTTGCCAGTTGGATTAGTAGAAGGTGTTGCCACTTCCGACGAAGAAGAGGAACCTCCACTAGTATGCTCAGCTCCTTTTCCATCAGTTGTTAACCTAGCACGGCTACTTCTAGTTGAGAATAATCCGCTTAAGTCGTTGTCTTTATCTGACATCTTATAATTAACTCATAAAATTATTCTTGGAGACTTTAATTAATTAAAGTCTCCAAGATACTTGAAACTCTAGCTACACTTGCCATTTTCATCTGCTTCAATCATGTCGCCGTTAGCACAGATGCATCTAGTTTCTCCACCAACAACTAAACGACCCGGGCAACTTCGCTTAGCTTCAATTTGTGGAAGATTACGTTGCAAATTCATAACATTTGGCATGTCGATTGAAGATGCAGGGTTTTGAATATCATCATCAGGATTACGCAAAACTAAGTTTAAGCGTCCATTCATTGAGGCCAAAGTTATTTTATTGGCGTCATCTGAATTAACTAATAAAGTTACTGTGGTTGGAACCTTATCCACAGTTTGTTGAGTATTAGCTACTACCGTTCTTTCAGCAGATAGTACTTTTGCTTTTTCCACGATTACTTTTAAGATATCTTGGGCATTAACTTTAGTAACTAATTGCACATCAACAATCGAACCTTTTCTAATCCAACCCTCAACGCTGGAAGTATCATCCACACGGATAGAAACAGCTCGGAAACCTGCAGGAATTTCTTGAACGATTGGATTATTACTTCCATATTGAGTTAAGTAATCTCGATACAATGGCTGTTCAGGTAAGATTAGTGATCGTGAATAGAATCCTTCAATTGAGGCCATATCACCGATAACTCCCTCCGATAACCCGAAACGTGATCGTAGCTCAATTCTAAACATATCTGGCGATAGTTTTTCACCTACTTCAATTCGTCGAATTGGTACCAAAACATTTGCTAAGTTAATATCAGTATTATCTGTTGTAACTTGAACCGAATTATCATTTCCACCTTTCTTTATTAGCATTACAGCTAAAACCATCAGAATGATCATAAAGAAACTAGCTACAACAATTATTAATGTTCGCTGATCAGGTCCACGTTTACTTGGAACTCCACCAAAATGTCTAGACATAAATCATTCCTTAAATACTGTTAATTAATCAACCCTAACTCAGTGGCGATAGCCTCTAAAGTGTTGCGAGTATCTTTTTGTCCCATACTATAAATTGTCCGACCTGTTCCTGGCCACACTGAGCCTTTCGGATCATTCGGAACTGGCGGCAAGCTCCAGGCTTTATCTGGTAAGTTGTGCTCATTCAAAGCTAAAACTATTTGATTCATATCCAACAAGGCACCGGAATATGGATTAAGTAAAAATCTCACTCGATTGATATCTGCAACCAAGGTTTTAATATAGCTCAGATACAAATCTACTGCTGTTAAACCTAACACTGTGTCATCAATTACTGTTAAAACTATATCTGCATTTCTAAGGACAGCTCCAGTTGCCGGACCCATTCGACCGGCAGTATCTACAATCACAACTTCAAATAATACTCGAGCTAATTCCATGACTCGCTGTACTAAGTTAATACTATCTGTATGGCATACTAAATCCATTGATTCCGCCATGCGATCCGGTGGCATCAAAACTGAAACGTCACTGCTTATTGGAATTAAGGCATCATTTAATGATTCTCTAGTAACCTCACGACTACCATTAACCCAAGCACTAACCACTTTTGCTTCTGCTCCATTCACAGTTAAGCCCCGACTTAAATCTCTAGTTTCAACATCTAAATCCCAGATCATTGTTCGACGACGAAAGGCAGAACAAACTTCGGCTAAACCTGCTGCCATAGTAGTCGCTCCCACGCCACCCTTGGCATGCGTTACCGCAATAACGATTCCATCTCGAGTTCTACCTGAACGTCTAAATTCGGCATGTATTGCCACCAGTTCTTGCAAGAAATCTAGGGGGGTAGCATTATCTGGAAACACTTTTCGAACTCCAGCAGAATGGGCTGCCCGAAAAGCTCCTCCCCCATACGCTGTTTCATTGACGAACATGATTACATGCAGCCATGGCACCATCGAAGTAGCTTGACGGGCAATATTAATTGCTTTTTCTCCAAGCCCTGCGCCTAAAACTAAAACATCTACTTCATTTACACGAGAAATATAATCAGCAGGGCCAACTAGTTGAACTTGCAAATCAAGGCTTTCCATATCACTGCGGTGAAAGGTCTCAATTCTTTTGGCACACTTAGCCTGTGCTTCAGCAGAAATATCGATAATTAATAATTTCATAATCCAACTATTTTAGTAATTCTAAGTATTAAAGATTCCAAAACTTGAAAAATATCTTCAGGTCCAAACAAAAAATTAATTAAATAATAACCACTAGCTAGTCCTAAGACAATTGCTAAAGAAGCAATGAACAATAATATAAGTCTCTGGAATTGATTTTTAACCTTTGATGAAAACGACGTTCTATTCAGTTGTCTAAGCCTTTCTTGACTGATACTTCCAGTATTAATCTGAATTGACTCCGAAAGATTATTGGGACTTGTCATACTACGATTCATAGAGCGATCAATCACACTTTCCATCTTGGAATTATCATTAACTCGATTATGATAATAAGCTGCAATATCAATAACTCCTGGTTCAATTGTTGCGGTCTTAGCCAAATTAAGCTGATTCAACGTATTACGATCAGAGTCATTAGTACTATTAACGGGTTGGAAATTAATTTTTACATGTGAATCAGTTCGGGAACGCGTTCTTTTCGGAGTAGTTGCAGAATCCCCTGGCACGCTACTTAACTCCGGGAGCGGAGGAGCTAATGCCTCGACTGCTTCTTGATCCAAAATGGGCCCCTTAAACTTAGTGGGATCGGCATTAACCAAAGCAGTACTATTAATTGATAGCGGACTATTATGATCTTCGCGGTAAATTTTAACCAGATCGCTAGCCATGATCGCTGCCGATTGATAGCGATCATCAATTTTTCGAGCTAATGCCTTTAAGATAATATGATCTAATTCAGGGGAACATTCCGCTCGGATCGAACTTGGAGGCGCTGGATCTTCATTTAAGCGTTTAGTCATCGTACTGTATACACTATCGCCACGAAACGGAGCATGCCCAGTAACTAACTCATAACTTAGAACTCCAAGGGCATAAATATCTGACCTCCAATCTACTTTGGATTCTAAGATGTATTCGGGACTAACATAATCAATAGTACCAACAACACCACCATGTTCCGTAAGCTTTGGCCCATGAGCCGTTCGAGCTATACCAAAGTCGGCAATTTTAACGGAGTTTTCATTGGTCAAGAGAATATTTTCTGGTTTTAAATCACGGTGCACAATACCCGCATCATGAATTGCTTGAACCCCTGCACACATTTGAATCATCAGCTTAATAGCAAAATTAAGATCAATTAGTTTATCTGCGCTAATGAATTCTAGCAGCGTGCCACCATCAATATGTTCCATTGTGTAGGCGATCAAATCGTCATCGCGAACTAACTCAAACGAACGAATTACATTGGGGTGGGAAACTTTATAAGAGGCAACAATTTCATTGCGAAAACGGGCCATGGAAACTTGATCGTTGGCTACTTCAGGAAACAGAACTTTAACCGCTAAAATTCTCCCTGAGAATTCTCGATCACGACAGGCATAAACCAATCCCATACTACCTGACCCTAAAGCCTTTAGTATTTCAAAGCGACCAGCAATTACCGCTCCTGGTTGTAAATTAAATGTATGCTCTCCTGTCAAGTTCATTACTTATATAAACCCTCCGCAGATGAAATTTGCGGAGGGCGAGCGTAATCTTGGCATAAGCCAAGATTACGCAGTAAAAGACAAAACCAATACTCCCCGCAGATTTGCGTAGAGTTTGGTGCTTTTTCTACGGCAACACCTGTCTTCCACTTTCGCTTCCTCCTCCGCTAAGCTATGGCGGACAAGGCGACAGGATTTTGCTCGCTCTCCTTTCTTTTCATTTTTTATCAAAAAATGAAAAGCTGTGAGTATAATCTGATGGTAAAACAAGTACCACTCTAAAAAGAATTTACTTGTTGCCATGATATCTAAAAGTACTTGAAGTTAGCAATTTCACCAAGATCAATATCGCTGTTTTTTGACGATAACTTGTGAATAACAAATTGCATTCAGGAAACCTTTAAATATCATGTGACTGTTTACAGATCGACATCTTCTACCAAAAACAGCTCAAACTAATTCTGCAGACTAGAATAGAACACAGACCTTATAATTTCGATCCCCAAATGAAAGTGTATCCCCGTGTTCTAAATTAGCTTTATCACCTGATAATTCGATTGTCGCGCCATCTGCTTTTTGAATCTTTGTCCCATTCTCTGATAATTGATCCAGAACAACGATGCTTGATTCTGATACTCTGATTATAGCATGCATCGGAGAGACAGACTCATCATTAATCACCAGTAAATTACCCTTGTCTGACTGATCCGCGGAAACGATCAGACGTCCATTACGCAAAATCACAAAGTCCCCTTTAGGATTTCCATCAAATGAGACCAGGAATCCGACTAGCGGTGTTTCTTTTTCCCACTTAATAATATCGCCGTTAAGACACTGCGATTCTGATACTCCCGCTTGCTTCACTGGGCTACTAGGAATTCCGCGTTTTAAATCTGTATTTAAACTTCCAACTGTCTGATTCATTTTTATCTCCTCTTCAAAATTATTTTCTGGAATCTCAATTCTATAAGACTCCGGCTCTGGGCTAATTCTTGTTTGTTTTACTGACATTAAATCTTCGGTGAAATCATCATCCAAATTTTCTAGTGCCACAAAATCTTCTTCAATTATGGAGCGCTGTTCAACTGGTGCTAAGATTACTTCTGGCTCATCAACATCAAAATCTAACTTATCGATCTGAACCACAGGTGCATTTCTAGTTTCGGGCGAACGCGGTGTCTCACGTGACTTTAATGCATCCAAAAAATTCACCTCTAATTCTGTTTCCTCCTCAATTGCTGGCAATTGATTCATAAACCTACTTGAATCGATAATTTGTGTTTGCTTATCTTCAGTATCTCTTTCCCGAGTTTGGGGAGCACCAAAATTTTCGCGAACTTGGTTAATTAAACCAGTGTCTAATTTTTCTGTACTTCCAGAGCGATGAGTTCCTGTCATTAACCTAGAACGCATCTGATTGGCAATATCTGGAGTCAGCATTACCGTCTTATTTCGTGCGCGAGCAGCTTTATCATTATTTTCTTTACTCATTATTTTTACCTAGTTAATGCTAATAAAATCAAGACTACTGCGATAATCAAAGCGATTAAGCTTAGTCCAACTATCATTAAAAAATTCTTAAGAATAAAAGGTTTCAAAGCTTCTATACTCATACTCTTCTTATCCACTTCTTTCTTTACCTGAGGTAAGACATATCCTGCAGGTGGCGCTTTTCTTAGCTTACCCACGAGTGGCACTACTGCTACAGTGATATTATCATATCCTCCGCGCTCTTTAGCTAATTCAACCATTTGACTACAGCTAATTTGAGGAGGAAATTTTAAAGCTAGATCAAGAATCTCTTGATCTGTAATCATACTGTACAAACCATCAGTACAAAAAAGTAAGTAATCTTGATCACTCGGTGATTCTACATCCCAAATCCAGTAATTATGTAATTCAACATTTAAAGTTGGATCTGATCCTACTGCTCTAGTTAAGACGTGAGCTTGGGGATGTTCCAAAGCTTCTTCTTCTCGCAACTGTCCAGACTTAACTAATTGCTGAACATAAGTATGATCTTCGGTAAGCTGTTTAATTCGACCATCGCTAATTAGATATGCTCGTGAATCACCAATGTTAACAATTGTTACTTGACGATCTTGAAAAATTGCTCCTACCGCGGTAGTTCCCATTTGTGAAAAGGCTTGGTTTTGCCTGCGCAACACTACAATACGATTAGCTTCAGCAAATGCTTCCCTTAAAGCGTCTTCCGGTTTTAACTGTACGTCAGAATCTAATGTTCTTTTAACAGAATCGATTACCAGTTGTGCGGCAAGCTCACCACCCTTAACTCCACCCATGCCATCACAAACTACCCAAACTAAGCCTGAAGCTGATTCAATCACTGCATAACGGTCCTCATTGAGTTCTCGTTCGCAACCTGGGTCAGTTATGGCCGCAGGCTGAAAGAATTCATCGCTAAGTATTTGAGGTTGCTCAAACTTATTTTCAAATTTATTTAGACTTTCGCTATCTAACATACTAATATTCATTACGTTAATTTAACTATTAACAACTAATCCCATCGTCTGCTTAATAAATAAACTAAACTATTTATTTCATTAGATATGATTCAGTTTAGGTGTAATAAGTTACCAAAAAGTGTGCCAATCTTTAACAGTATACAACTATTTGAAATTATTAGTTAAATTTTTAACTTTTTGATTTTTATTTAAAACAATGTTTAATTTTTCAATACTCAGATAAAAACAATGTCTATAAATAAGACATTAATTAGTTACCTCAATCTATGGAGTTTTTTATGGTAAAAATTCATAAGGTCTACACAAAGAATGGAGATCTTGGACAAACTTATTTAGCAAACGGACAAATCACTGAAAAATCCAATGAGCGAATAGAGGTTTTGGCCTGTTTAGATAGTTTAATGCTTGAACTTGGGTCAACTAGTTTTATGATCACCGCGGAGAAGCAGCTCGGTCAAAAGATTGGCCAACACATGCTAAGTTTATTAAACCGATTATTTGATCAAGGTGCAGTAATTGCCTTAACCCCTAAATCAACTGAGTTAGTCCCCTCGGAATCGGAGATTGTATTGCTTGAAACTTGGATTGATGATTTGAATCAAGGCTTAGCCCCGCTCATAAATTTCGTTCTGCCCCAAGGGAATTTACTCCTAACTCAAGTGCATCGCACCAGAGTTCAATGTCGAATTCTTGAGCAAAAACTTTGGAATTTAAATCAAACTGAACCACTTGACTTAAACTTACTGAAATTTTTTAACAGATTATCTGACTACTTCTTCGTTACATCCAGATATGTTACTAAAGTATTAAACTTACCTGAACCTGTATGGCAAACTGGACATAAACTTAATTAACTATGTACGACTTTCATCCGCTATTAACTTCTTTTCCAATCGTCCTGATCTCTCTAGCTGTTTTCTCTGATTTGCTTTATTTATATGCAAAAAAGCAAATCTGGTTGCAATTTAATTATATTGTACTTATTTTTGGTTTTATTTTCAGCCTTTTAGCATTTCTCTCAGGACTTATTGCCAGTAGCAATCTGGCTGCGTTGGGTGGAGCTCTCCCAGAAGATTTAATTGCCAATCACTACTCATTCGCCAAGCTGATCCTCTTTACCTATATCCCTTTGATATTATTTAGGTATTTAAGATTCGAACAGCGAGTTTTTCAATATTTATATTACTTTTTTTGTCTCTTTCAATTTATCTTAATAGCTTACACTAGCAATTTGGGTGGCAATTTAGTCTTTAAACATGGAGTTGGAGTTACAAAAACTCCTCAAATTGAAAATCTAGGTAACGAATAAGCAATTCTAGATCATAACACTTGGGTAGCTTAAAAAATGAAATTTTGGTAGTTTGTTTATCGAAATGTTAAATAAATCACGAATCGAAACACAAATTGTGAGCCTTGAGAATTGCCAATTTGAGCAACAGCAGGATACTATTAACTTAACTTCAGTCACCAACAAATCTCAACCTAGCCACGCCGCAGCCCCAAACCCGCTGGCAAGTAGTTATGTTCCCAAACGAGAAACGCCAATAAAAGGTCTGATCATTTCTAAATCAACAGATAGTCCTTTTGATAAGTTTATGAACATGCTTGCTAATTTGTTAAAACGATTGGAAAAAATCTTCTTTAACAAGTTGGAACAGAAACTTCCACCGACTATTAAATTAAAAGTTCCCACCCGTAAGAAAAAGAAAAATTCAATTTGGGATAAAGAAGAAGATCTACTACAATAAACTTAAAAGTTATCTTCCCAATAAGTTATAATTGATAGCGAGAATCCTATTATAGTGATGACAAAAAATAAATTACGTAAAAATCAAATAGATTGAGTTGTTTTTTGTCATAACTATATAATTTTATTATCCCTCCGGGGGATAGAAAGCACCAAAAAGTAATTTCCTTACGTAAATTACTTTTTGGACTTTCTATGTAATATACTAAAACCTATTAAGAATTGAACTGATTGCTTGGAAACATGCATTTTGAGTTTGATGCGGTTTTTAGTATATTTGTCATCCCCAGTATTGCCCTTATAAAATAAAGGAAATACATAAGGCACCCCTAGGTCGCTTAAGCACTACATACTTGATAAACTAACTCTTATTTTAGTAAATCAGTCTGCTCTGGATTGGCACTGGTAAAGCTAGAGATTGCGCTAGCAACTGCTGCTAATTCAATTGAATCCTGTTTAGTTTCAGCATAACTCCTCCAAGCAAGTAAAGATAATACCCTAACAAACTCGGATTCTTGAGCTAAACTTTTCAACTGAGTTAAGGCATAATCTTGTTGAGTTTCATCAGTTAATAAAGCCTTAGCTAAGTTTACAGCTAAAAGTTCTTTCCAAAGGGCAGTTGGGCTATTCTTACTTTTAGTCCACTCCAGCTCTTCTAGTTTTTTTCTAAGATCAGTTACTGGCAAATTCCCAGAGGCAACTTCAGCTAAGACTTGATAATTCTTACCTAGTAAATCGTAAGGGTATTTTTGAGCTTCCAAAGTTTTAAGTGAGCCTTCAAAACTTAATTTTGCTTTTTCCAACTGAGCGAGCTCCAGGGATTTTCCCTCAGCTTGACCTGCTAACACTTCATAGTTACTGCGCACAACTGAAAATTGTCCTGCTGACTCCAACTGGCCACGTTGATGTGCACTTTGATAAAAGTTAAAACTTAAAGCAGAAACCACTACCGCTAATAGGATATAGGTTAAAGACTTCTGGTTAGCTTTAAAAAAACTAGCGATTGGATCTTCCGCTGCGCCAAATTCTTTAACTAACTTATCAATGTTAACTTGATCAGCTTTAGTTGGTGCAGTAGGTGCTTTTGTTGTATTCATGCTTTATATTTAAAATCTTCTATATTTAATTGTTTGAGAATATCCGCCCATTTAGATTTATCCACATATTGTAGATCTTGAATCTTATTATCTTCCTCAGACTCCTCACCTTCTACCATTTGCTTCATACTTCCGGTTTTTAGCTTTTCAATTGCAGAATCTTTCTTCGCTTCTTCTAAGACCTGATTATTCACATAAATTAAAGCATTAGTTCTTAGAGCAATTGCTAAGGCATCACTTGGACGACAATCTAAAACAATTGCTTTTTCTCCAGCAGAAAGCACTAACTCAGAATAATAAGTGGAATCTTTGAGCGCTGTGATTAAAACTTGTTCCACAGCGACATCTAAATGGTCTAAAATACTAATCAATAAGTCTTGAGTTAATGGCCGATTAAGCTCTAATTTTTTTAAACTAGCAGCAATCGCTGTGGCTTCCGCCATGCCGATCCAAATTGGTAATTGAAAAGTACCATCCATGGTCTGCAAAACAACAACTGGAGCTTGAGTGGCAGGATCTAACAGGATCCCCGCAACCATCATTTCAGTAACAGAACTTTTAGTTTTAGTATTAGACATAATTTTAATTTATCATAGCTTAACTAATAGTGTCTAGTGTTTCAACTGACTATTATGACTATATCCCAAGTAAAATCAGAGCCATAACAAGATAAAATTGCTTACCTCCAAATATTTAATTTAAGGAATTTTTTAAAACCTTAACTAAATAATGGTAATACAAAAAGAGTCCGCTTAGAGGAAGACAGGTTTTGCCGTAGAGAACAATATAAAACCCTACCAAAATTTAATTTGCAGAGGGTTTAAATAATTGAACCCTTGAGTGTATATTTACTTGCAGCATTAACAATCACATTGACTGTATGCCCAGGCTCTAATTCCGGATAATTTAATTCCAAGTTTACTATCATATTTTGTGATGTTCTTCCTTGCATTTTTGTCCCATCAAAACTACTAGGACCATCGATTAGAACTTCGACTTGCTTTCCAATCCAAGATTGCAATCGACGTTCAGTAATTTCAGCTTGAATCGCTTGTAGTCTTTGTAGTCGATCAAGTTTACCAGCAGCATCTAAGGACTCCGGCATTAACTCAGCTTTAGTGCCGGGTCTGGGAGAAAACATATAGGAATAACTACCATCGAATTCTAAGGTCTTCATCAGATCTAAAGTGTCTTGGAATTCCTCTTCTGTTTCACCAGGGAAACCAACAATAATATCAGTTGTAATGGCGATATCTGGAACCCTCGCCTTCAAACCATTAATAATATCTAAATATCTTTGGCGACGATAGTTGCGATTCATTAAACGTAGAATTCGATCATTTCCTGACTGGAGTGGCATATGAATATGACGACAAACTTTAGGATTATCAGCTACTAAATCATAAAAATCTGGGCGAATTTCTTGCGGGTGTGGACTAGTAAAACGAATTCTCTCTAGGCCTTCGATCTCAGAAACTTTTTCTAGTAGTTGCACAAACTTCATCCTAGGATTTAAATCTAATCCATAAGAATTAACCGTCTGCCCAAGTAGAACGACTTCTTTGGCCCCCCGGTGTACTGCAATTTTGATTTCACGAATAATTTCATTAGCATCACGAGAAACTTCTTTTCCACGAGTAGTAGGAACAATGCAGTAAGTACAATTTTTATTACAACCTCTAGAAATTGAAACAAAGACCGATACTCGGCTTTTATCACTTAGTCCTAGTGGTAAATCTTCCCACTCATCACGATAATCAACAGCAACTTGTGGCTTAGAACCATTTTGACGGAGCTCAATTAGTGCGGGAACCATTGAAAGATTATGCGTGCCAAAAACAAAATCAACATCCTTGTTGCGTTTTACAATTTTCTGTCCCTCTTGTTGAGCAACACACCCACCAACACCAATTAATAAATTAGGATTGAGTTTTTTTAAGGCACGATACTCACCAAGTAAACTGTAAAGTTTTTGTTCTGGTTTCTCTCGGACACTGCATGTATTTACTAAAATTAAATCAGCTTCAGAGGCCTGTGCCACAGCTTGATAGCCATCTTCTAAAATTTTTTCCAATTTATCGGAATCATACATATTCATCTGACATCCAAAAGTCTTAATAAATAAAGACTTTTT
Source organism: Bdellovibrionota bacterium (assembly GCA_041740355.1). Classification (GTDB taxonomy): domain Bacteria; phylum Bdellovibrionota_C; class UBA2361; order UBA2361; family CALJRW01; genus JANNBC01. The sequence goes on along the minus strand of JBGSMD010000030.1, from coordinate 35,163 downwards.
GCCAAGATCTTTGATCGCTTTTGATTTGATTTGAACTAAGTTTTCCACCAAAGGATATTCGCTAAAATTCGTTAATTAATCAAGTCGAACTAGCTCAAAAGGGCAATTAGCAGTTCAGATTGCAATTCTTAGAGCTTTTCTGAAATACTAACTTCGGCCAGAGTATTTAATTCATTTAATTCTTTGGGTTGAGCAATGATGTATTCAAGCTGTCGTACTTCGTCAGCGGCTAAATTTAAATCGTTAATTGGAATATTTTTAGAAAACAATTCATTGGGAATAATTAAGCCATCTACTTCCGTGTTTTCTAATAAAGAAAGAGTGAGATTAATTTTTGGTACAGTAATTTCATTTTTATTTAATAAATCAAATTTAATTTTAAATTTGATTTGACAGTCCTCCAGCTGGCATTCACGAAGCTTTTCGACTTCCCCATTAATAATATCTAAATTTGAAGCTAACAGTGGATAGATTTGAGTGTAAAAACTCCAAGCTTGTTTCCCCCAAAATAATTGAATCTGATATTCCACTAAATTTTTAACTGGTATAGCTAGGGTAATTTGGTTTTTGGAATCAGTTTGGAGATCTTGTAAATTGAAAAACTTTTCTTTTTTATCTTGTTGATCATTAAATCCAGCAAGTGAAATTAAGGTTAACTTATCAGGCAAAGTAGTTAATTCCTTAAGTTCTACTTGTAAAAATAATGTTTCTCCATCATACAACTCTTCCACGACCTCTAGCGTATAAGGATTTGCTAATACTTGTTTAGGAGTCAGAATTTTGGTGTGCTTCACAGAACATCCTAAGAAGGAAGTAAAAACAACTAACCAAAAAATCTTGAGAATTGATTTAGCAATCACTCCCCAGTCTCAATAGATTTCAATTGCCAACCTGAATTAGGTCCTGTAAAAACCCAAACTTGACGTTCAATTCGTTCCGATACAATGTATGCTGGAATCTTGTAATATTCGACCAGGACTTCCGCCTGAGCCACCTTGGCATCAGGACTGAAATCGACATAATCTAATTTACCACTAACAATCTTTTCAATTTTACGGCTTGCTCTTAATTGTTGGACTAATTCAAATTGCTGCTCTTCTACTAAATATTCTTCAAAATTTAGAAATCGCTCTGCAACCACTTCATTGTAAAAAGCTTTAAATTTCTTGGGAAACAAATCTTTTCTAGCTGCTTCATTTAGCCCAGATTTTTGAAAAGAATCAATTAGCGGAGTCAAAAAACAACCTGATAAACAAAAGATCAAGATTAGCGAAACATATCTCATTTAGTAGTTACCTTTTCAATTAGTTGACTCAGTGCTGATTCATCATTCACACTTAGCTCTTCTTTTACCCGAAGTAATTCTTTAACTTTTTCAGGATCCTTAGCGACAGTTTCTATATTATAACTGCTATGCAATGCAAAAATTAGCTGCCCAGTTGGTGTATTATGCTCTTTCTTAATACGCTCAGCAAGTTTCGGGAGTTGTAAGTGATTTTTCTGATTTTGGTATTGAGCATACCCAACAAAAGCCAGTGCCCCACCAATAATCACAGATATTAAAAATACATTAAACTTGGTAAGCTTCATTTTTATCAAAACAATAAGAAACCGAAATAGAATCTACTTGGGTCATCACATTTTTACAAGCTTTTAGTTCCACAGTTAGAATTAATTGATTTAAACTTGCGATGAAGGCCGCCAATTCATAAACAAATTTTTCCATCAACTGCCATTCCCGCGACTCTAAATACTTAGTGATCTCTCGACAGACTTCTGTGTAGTCCATGGTTTGACTTAAATCATCACTCAATATTGCTTCCTTGAAACTTCCCGTAATTTGTATATCTAAGGCAATTATCTGAGGAAATGCGCGCTCTTCTTTTGTCACACCGATTCTAACTTCTTGTCTAAAATTATTAATAAAAATCTTCATAGTCTAATTAGAATCTTTAAGTAACTGGCTAGCAATAACTAATTTCTGAATTTCACTAGTACCTTCATAAATTTCTGTAATCTTTGCATCGCGCAAATGCCGTTCAGCTGGATACTCTTTTACATATCCATAACCACCATGAATTTGTAAGGCTTTGTTGCAAACATAAGATGCCATTTCAGAAGCAAAGAGTTTAGCCATTGCTGCTTCCCGAGAGTAATTTTTACCTTGTTCTTTTAATCTAGCAGCAGCAAGCGTTAAGTATCTAGCAGCATCTAACTGACAAATCATTTCTGCTAAGTAATTTTGAATACTTTGGTGCTCTACAATTGCCTTACCAAAAGTTTTTCTTTGTGTTCCATATTCAATTGCTGCTCTCAAGGCACTTCGTGCGATACCAACAGCCTGTGCTCCTATCCCAATTCTTCCACCATTTAATGTTGCCATAGCAATTTTGAATCCATCGCCTTCATTTCCAAGTAGATGTTCTTTTGTTAAAAGTACATTATCATAATGAATGCTAGCTGTTGGTGAAGCGGCGATCCCTAGCTTCTCTTCTTTTTTTCCAATTGTTATTCCTGGTAGATCCATCGGATGAACAAAGGCGCTGACGCCACGATGCTTTTGAGAAGCATCTTGCATTGCTAGTAAAACACATGTTCCGGCAATTGGTGAATTAGTTATCCAGTTCTTAGTTCCATTAATAAGATACTCAGTGCCATTTTTTGTGGCCGTACATTGCAAATTAGAAGCGTCACTACCAGTCCCTGGTTCAGAAAGCGCAAAACAACCAATCTTTTTACCAGTAGCTAAGTCGGGTAGAAACTTTAATTTTTGTTCTTCTGTGGCATATTCTAAAATCGGCCAAATGCACAGAGAATTATGAGCACTAATAATTACGCAAGTTGAAGCACAGCCCGTAGCGATTTCTTCTCCAATTAAGGCATAGGAAACTTGAGAAAGACCTGCTCCTCCAAATTCTTCCGGTGTGCAAATTCCTAAGAAACCAAGATCGGCTAACTTCGAAATTAAACTCATCTCAAATTGATGCTCTAGGTCCATCTTTGCTGCGATTGGCTTTAGTTCTTTGGTCGCAAAGTCACGCGCAATTTGCTGTACCATGCGTTCATCTTCTGTTAACTCTAAGGCAAAGCCATCTTCCCATTTCATTGACATGATTTATTCTCCTAACTTTAATTCGTAATTCTAGACTGCTAAACCTATCCCGGTGGCCAAGCTAACTTTCTGCCTGCCAATAAGTGTAGGTGCATATGAGGAACTTCTTGACCGGCATCTTTTCCATTATTAATTACTATCCGATAACCATCGGCTTGAATACCTAAGGTCGTAGCAATTTCCTTAGATGCTAAAAGAAGTTCTCCAAGAATCTGTTGATCTTCTTGCTGAGCATCTAGTAAATTAACTATTAATTTTTTAGGAATAATTAATAGATGTGTTGGAGCTTGCGGATTGATATCCCTAATCGCAATTATTCGATCATTTTCAAAAACAATACTTGCGGGAATTTCACGGTTAATAATTTTTTGAAAGAGGCTATTCATACCGAGTTAGATTACTACAAATTATTATTATCGGAAAATGGTTATATAGTTATTCCAAAAAATAAATTACGTATAAATAAAATAGCGCAGCTTGTTTTTTGTAATAGCTATATGATTTTACTGTCCCTCCGGGGGATAGAAAGCCCCAAAAAGTAGTTTCCTTACGTAAATTACTTTTTGGACTTTCTATATTTAATAATTTACTCTGAACAAAATAAAGTAAATAGAATTCATAATAGCATCCTGAATAATTTCAATTTTACCATTACTTCCCTCAAAGTTAATTACCAACCTGTAATTTACTCACTCCTACAACGACATCAAGTTGAGTAATTAAGAAGATTTGCACAAAGAGATTTTACAGTGTGATAACAAACGGTCAATTTTTTTTGTAACCTGAATCATAAAAAGCAACTTAGCAACTAATTGCTCGATATAAAAAGATGAATACGATTAGCAATCTAAGTAACTCCTCTAAAGTCTATCTAATTAATGGCATTAATGTCTCACCCCACGAATATCAATTTGCCCAAACAGGGTTAAATCAGATTATCAAAGCGCCCATAAAATCTAGTTTTAATCCTAGTAATGGCATTTTCCAGGATCTGTATTACTCGATTAACGGATTGTTTAGTAATCAAATAGGGCGAGATTTGGAATATCAAGCTAGTAGTTTGCTAGAGTTAGAACTTCGAAAAGATTTAAAAGCGAAACAGGTGATTAAGATTTTTGCACATAGTCAAGGAAGCATCATTCTTCGCAATGTTTTAGCAAAATTACAAAATGAAAATATTTCACTTAATCAAATTAAAGTCTTTACTTTTGGGGCTGCAAATTATTTTTGGCCCAAAGATCTTCAGGTTTTTTCATTTACCAATCAATCCGATTACCTGGCGCGAAGCCTAAACAACTTAACAGAAGCTTATAATAATTATTTACTAAGGCCTTGGCTTACTATTAAATCAGTTTGGACTGACCAAAAAGAATTTCAAAAATTAGAATTTTTAGACACTACAATTATTAATAATAGTCTTAAAAATCCAATCAAAGCTCACGAATGGGAGAGTTATTTGGGAAATTTTAGAAAGTAAATGTCTGCGAAGAGCTCGCATTATCATTTCCCCTAGCTATTTTAATCTAACTTCCTTACGACTAGAAGCTTACATGTCATTTTCCATAAACTCAATAATCTTGGATGCGATATCCATCTTAGTTACCTTCTCAATCCCACCAAGACCTGGAGAAGAATTGACTTCTAAAACTAATGGACCCTGATTGGAACGAATTAGATCAACACCTCCGCAACGAATCCCTAAGGCTTGCGCCGCTTTGATCGCTACTTCTCGCTCTTCTTCAGTAATATTAATTAATTCAGCATGACCACCAAGATGTAAGTTCGCTCGGTACTCCCCCTCTTTGGCCCTTCTTTGCATCGAGGCAATTACATTATTACCAAGTACAATACACCTAATATCAGCGTTTCCAGCTTCGGCCACAAATTGTTGAACTAGAAAGTAGGCATCGAGTCCACGGAAAGCATTTATCAAACTCTCGGCTGCTTTATTGGTCTCAGCTAAAATTACACCATTACCTTGAGTTCCATAAAGTAACTTAACAATTAATGGAGCTCCACCAACCATGGAAATCAAATCATGAGTTCTTTTTGTGGAGTGAGCAAAACCAGTAATCGGCATAGGAATTCCATGACGAGCAAATACTTGATGGGCATGCAGCTTATCCCGAGCTTCAAGAATTGCTGCAGAGGAATTTAAGGCATGTACACCCTGAGCTTCAAATTGACGAAGTACAGCTGTTCCATAAAATGTATTGGATGCTCCAATTCTAGGAATAACTGCATCAAAATCTTGTAAGATTTGCTCTTGATAATGAATTTCGGCATTGCCACCAGAAAGTCCAATATAGCATCCTAAGTGATCAACAACGTGAGCTTGATGACCACGAGCAATTGCTGCTTCGTAAAGTCTTTTCGTGGAATAGATTCCAGAACTTCTGGATAGAATTGCTAATTTCATAATAAATTTCCTTGTAGTTTAGGATTGAAAATGGCTGCCACTGACATCGACAACGAAACGATTCTTGATTGATAATCTACCAAGTAGCATTCGGTATCTCATTGCGGATCGGTCAATTAAAGATAAATGAATTTTCCAAACTAAATTACCAACTTTAATTCGAGTAACAATCACAGGTCGCTTAGTATAATGCCCATTGGAACTGACTACAGTTTTAACATCCTTTAATGGTGCTTTGGCTGGAATCGAAGTAAATGCTCCCCACTCACCTACAATGATGTCAAAATGGACAAATCTTTTGCCATCTATTTTTTTCAATTTAATATTATCGGCATGTAAGGCAGATATCTTCGCCCCCGTATCAATCCTAGCTTTTAATTTCTTAATACCTAAATCTGGTAAAGAAATATATTCGACTGCACCGATAATCAGCTTTCCTTCAGCATTTTTTGGCTTTTTAGAAAAAAACATAGATTTGAAAAATTACAGAGAGCTAGGCAGCCAATAATTGATTTTCCTATCAGCCTTACTCTGTTTTATTATTAATATAAGATTTAAGCAATTAGTGGATCTAATCATGGCGAGTTAAGACAATCCGAGATAGATTAAGAGAACTAAGCTAATCATTTGCTTACTTTATGTAGGCTAGAATTAATTATTTATTTTTAGTAATATTCAGCAAATAAATATCATTATACATTATAGATTGCTATGACACAAAAAAATGGAAAATTTGGAATAATTGTATCTGGAGGACCAGCTCCAGGAATTAACGCAGTAATAGCATCCGTTGTCTTTACTGCCCATGATTGTGGCTATCAAGTGCTTGGATTTGAAAAGGGGATGTCGGGAATCATCAAAGAAGGATCTAGCACAGCCATCGAACTTAAGCCCAAGGGAGTAGTGAGTATTCAAAATACTGGTGGATCGATCTTACGTACTTCGCGCCATAATCCTTTTGAAAACGAAGTGTCTGCTCAAAAACTGATTAATACCTTAAAAGAATTAGAAATTGATAAATTGGTTTTAATTGGTGGTGAAGGGACAGCATTCCTTTCTTACCAATTATCCCAACGCAATTGCGGTATTAGCGTTGTGCACATTCCAAAAACAATTGACAACGATTTGATTTTACCGAATCAATATCCTTGTTTTGGATTTGAGACTGCTAGATATGTTGGTACTCAATTGATGAACACAATCATAACTGAAGCAAAGACTACTAATCGTTGGTTTGTTGTTAAAACGATGGGAAGAAATGCCGGTTTTTTAGCTCTCGGTTTAGGAATTTCATGTGGTGCTTCAGTTACATTAATTCCCGAACAATTTGAACAGAACATTGGATTAGATGACATCATCGAAGCCATAATGCCTTGCGTTCTCAAGAGACATCAAGCGGGAAATACGCATGGAACTGTCATTTTAGCTGAAGGAATTATCGATCAACTAGATCCCGAAAAGGTTTATGAATTAAAGGATGCCCCCCGCGATGCCATTGGACGATTAAGCTTCTCTGAAGTTGATCTAGAAGATTTAGTAGCAAAAAGATTAGAAAAACGCATCTTAGATCTAGGTTTAAATATTAAATTCAAACCAGAAAATATTGGTTACGTTTTACGATGTGCCGATCCAGTGTCTTTTGATATTGAGTATACAAAGTTCTTAGGCTTTGGTGCTGTAAAATTCCTACTAGAAGGCAAAACTGGAATTATGGTGGTAAGAGACTACGATAAATTAACCTATGTCGATTTAAGTTCGATGGCTGATGCCAATGGTAGAATAAAATCTCGTCGCGTAGACTTAAACTCAGACTATTACAAAGTAGCTTGTAATTTTATGATCAAATAAATACATGAATGTATCGGCACTTTCTTAACGAGTAGTTAAGGAAGTATCCTCCAATTCTCGTTCTCCGACCTTCTTTTCTAAAATCTTAACTAGTCCAATACTAATTAGATATAAAATTAACATTGGAATCGCCATTAAAAGTTGTGAAACGACATCCGGGGGTGTCAGCACTGCTCCGGTCACAAAACAAAAAACAATTACATAACGCCAACTAGCAATCATCAACTGACTAGTAATCAAACCTAACTTGGCTAGCATCAAAGCGATAACAGGAAATTCGAAGATCGCACCGAAAGCCAGCAACATTTTAGTAACCATTGCTAAATGCTCGGTGATCCGAATATTAGGAACAATCTTAATCGACTCATACTGTGTGAAGAAAAAATCATAGGCTAAAGGTAGAACTAAATAGTATGAAAAGCAGATCCCAATCAAAAATAAGATTGTACTAAACAAAATGAACGGCAGAATTAGCTTCTTCTCTTCTTGGTATAGTCCCGGAGCAACAAACAACCATACCTGATAAAATAGAAATGGGGACACCAGAATAAATCCAGCAAAACAAGCTAACTTAATTTTAAGGACAAATGCTTCTGCCGGTCCTGTTCCTATTAAAACTCCAATCGGAAATTGTTTTTCAAAAGGTACTGTAAAAAAATCAAAGATAAAAGTACTGAAGTTATAACAAATAGAGGCTCCGATAATTATTGCCACAACAGACCAAAGTAATCGTTTCCTTAGTTCTGCTAAATGTTGCAGGATACCCATGTTGGTAAAATCATTCATTCGTAGGTTTTCCCTCTTCGATTTTAGTAATCTCTTTAGTTTCATCCGGAGGACTAATCTTTAAATTTTTAGTTAAATCATCTTTAGCTGCCACAAGTTTGGAATCCACTTTTTTTTCGATTTCTTTTGCGGGGATATAAACACTATTATAAAATTCTTGGCGAAATTTATCCGAAGTCTTGCGAAATGTACCCAGAAACTTTCCGATTTTTGAAGCAACTTCTGGCATCTTATCTGGTCCAAAAACAATGAGGGCGACAAAGCCAACTAAGGCAAGTTCCGTAAAACTAATACCAAACATGAGCAGTAATAAAGTTAAAATCTGGGCGAATCTTCTTTTGAATGGAAAATTCAAAGGCCAAGGATATGCGACATTATGAAATAAGCGATCTGAAAAGTAAATCTGCCGATTTTGCTTCAATTTTGAACAAGCAATAAGTAAGAAACCTCCCAATTAAGTGACGGTAATTCTATTTAGTTATAGTAATGACAAAAAATATTTTACGTTAGTAAATTTAACAGAGTCATTACGGCTAATGCAAATCTTGCTTTCCTGTCCCGCCACAGCAAAAGCTACGGCGGATATCCAAGTTTGCATAGCTAAAAACAACATAAATAGTGAATCCAAGCAAAATCCTTAGTCTTTTAAAGTAATTTATTTTTTTGGACTCAATATCGGGGGACTTTTCTGGCTTTAATTTCCATGCAGCAAATGCTAAATTATTCTGTAACTGCTTACCCTCAAAATTAATCATTTTTAATAAATCCTCCTATGTTCCAAATAAATCTTTTTAGATCATTGGTTATTAACTTACTCCTAGGAATTTTAATTATGACTTCTGTCGGAGCTGAGCATAATGCTGAGAGTTTTTATGATTTAACAGCTAAAAATATTGCAGGCGAAGTAATTAATTTCGAAAGTTTTCGCAATCAAATTGTCCTGATTACCAACATCGCTATTGATTGTGGCACAACTCCCCAATTGAAAGAGTTAGAAAACCTATATCAAAAATTTAGTGATAATAAACTTGTAATTCTTGGATTTCCTTCTAACGATTTTAATCCCTTAGAGGATCAGGATTCTCAGAAAATTGAACAAGTCTGTTATGCAAAATATGGGGTAACTTTTCCAGTGATGGAGATTGTGGAACTAAGTGGCGTTAATCAACACCCTGTTTTTAGATATCTAACTAATGTAAAGCATGAAAAATTTTCGGGGCCTGTTATGTTTAACTTTGAAAAGTTTCTTATTTCACCTAAAGGCGCAGTTGCGGAGCGCTATGGATCTTTTACCAGTCCAACTAGTCACAGGATTCTAAAAGATATAAATAAATTATTATCTTCTAAATAATCTAAATTTATGTTTAAAAGTCTATTGCTTTTACCAATATTACTAACAACTGCCGGATGCTCTGTTCTAAAAGCAAGCCCCGAAAAAACCTCTGTTTTCGTTCCAAAACCCGAACTCTTAAAAGAAAATAGAGCCCGCGCTCCATTTCATGCCTATTGGGTATTTGATGCTAAAAGCTTTGACAAAATCAAAAGCCAACATCAAAAAATATATATCGCTCCTATTAATATTAGCTTTGTAGAAAAAAAGATTAACTCTGCTTCCGGCAATAAAGAAGTAAAACTGGAAAGGATTGAAGAAACTCAGGAACTAGCCAACTACTTTCGAGAAATATTAAAGATTAATTTTAGAGAGCAAGCTAAAGGTCAAATCGTAATCCTTGATCAGCCTGAGACCGAAACCCTTAGTATTAAATTAGCATTAGTCAATTTAATCCCTACTAACCCAGGAATTAACTTTGCGGGAACAATTGCTGGCTTTTTACTGCCCGGGGGTGGACTTGTTAAGCAATTTGGAGAAGGTAGTATTGCCTTTGAAGGTTATCTAGATCAAGGGGAATTGGAAAATTCACTTTATGAAGAATTTAAAGATCGAGAAAGCCAGAAAGCTGCTCCATTTACATTGAAAGACTATCAACGTTACGCTCATTTAAGAATGATTATCGATGAGTGGGCAGCACAAATTACCGAGCTCTATTTAACCAATAGTGAACACACTGTCGCTGACTCGCTACCTGTTTCCCTAGATCCATTGTAGCAAAGAGAATTTCTTCTTTAATTTATCAACCAGTTTTTATTACTTTGGTTACTGAATTTTATTTTCTTTAAATCTTCCCACGTATCAAGCTTCTGGACGTCTACTCTCTTTAACTTTTTTAATACCTATCTTTCCTATAATTCAACCCTTATTTAATTAAAGTCACATCAAAAAAGAATTCAGCATAACTATATGGAATAGCAATGAATTCTACTTTACATAATAAAAGACAAGACTTAATAGGACTAACATGTCCAGCGGTCAAAGATCTTATTAAAATGATTAGCACGGATCGAATTGAAGTAATTATGTCTGATCGTAACATGCACTTAGACGATTCGGAGAGGGAAATTTTGGTATACGGTCAAGGGAGTGATGTGCAAGACGTTGCGTTTGGTGTGCTTTCAAATGTACCTTCATGGGTTAAGATTTGGAGTGGCACTTGCATAATTGATGATTGTTACCTCGATCGCGATAGCAACAAAGCAGTTTTAAGCGCTTTAGTTAAAAGAATTAAAGAAATTAGAAATGAAAAAGCGACCTTACTTCTTAGCGAACTTCCAATAAGGGCTAAGTTGGCAATGGCAGCTGAAAGTTGCGATACAGAGCAAAAGCCATCTCTTAAAAAATTACTTCAGGAAGGCTCAAATATTTTTTTATCAAATCACCATTCTGAGCCCATTAAGTCGATCAATTGTCCGATTTTCCTTAATTTAGATGTTCTTAGCTCTCAAAGATTGGGACTAGAAGGTCTACAGGGGTTTTATAACTCAAAGACAGATAGAGCGGTTGTCACCGATGGTACCTTCTTTGTTGTTTCTCAGGGGAAAGAAGATGGATTCTTTAAGCGCGAAAACTCGGTCAAGGTATATATGAGGACACCTCGGCTTTACCTTCCTGGTATACGGAGTGGCGAAAGTAAAAGCGAATGTTTAATTCAACAATGCTTTGGTGAAGTGGCTGGCAATGTACATTTTGCTTTGAAAAATGCGATCGAGGATCAGATTCGTAAGGTTGGTAGAACTTAAAACATACAAAAATGAATTGGACAATCAAAAAGATAGGAAATTACTTTTTGTCATAACTATAGTTAGTCCAAAAAATAAATTACTTTAAGAAACTAACGATTTTGCTTGGACTCACTATTTATGTTGTTTTTAGCTATGCAAACTTGGAGATCCGCCGTAGGTTTTGCTTTGGCGCGACAAGAATCCAAGATTTGCATTAGCCGTAATGACTCTGTTTAATTTACTAACGTAAATTATTTTTTGTCATTACTATATCTACTCTAAAGACTTATTTATAAAGCCTTTAAGTTAGCCAAAGACTTATTCACTGGCTTGCGTGTTTCCTTAGTTGGGTCCTGACTAAAAGTTCTCAAATTTACTTTTAATTGCTTACGGATCCGCTTTCCTTTTTTAGTATCTAAACTTGGAAGTGATGGAGCAGTAACTGTTGCCTCAGAAAGTACTAATTTTACACTAGTTCGGAATTTCTTAATCGCACTATTAAGTTTTTTAATCTGCTTCTTATTCTTCTGCTGATTAAATTTGATCTTCTTAGAATTAGCTTGGGCATCAGTGATGTATGCTTCAAAATCAGCTTCAATAAAGCAATCAAGTACTCCATTAGAATTTAAGTCCTGTTCAATTACGCCACATCCACAAGCCGCAGGTTCTTTTTTGTTTAGATCTGATGGACATTCATCAAAGACAACCTTCCACAACTCTTCACCAATGCGATTATTATTGGCACTAAAATAAACAGCTCTATTATCTGCCAAAAAGATAAAAGGATTACTGGAGGTAGGCCCTTGATAGATATCAGCAACCTGAGAAGTTCCAGCTTCAGTACCATCTGTCTGCCATAGCTCTTTACCTGTTGCTTCGGTAGTTGCTGAGAAATAAATCTTATCGCCACCAACAGTTAAATACTCAGCTTGACTATCTGAAATTCCCGGCACAATGTCTTTCACTAGTGTTGTAGTTCCTGCGGTTCCAAGTGTTTTATACAATTCATCCCCAGTAATATCTGAATTACCAACAAAATAAAGCGCATCATCTAAAATGGCTAAGGAAGGTTCATATCCTAACCCATCGTTACTTCCAGAAGCCAAATCTAAAACTTGTAAAGTACCAGAGTTACTTCCATCTGTTCTCCATAATTCACGACCATCCGAAGATGTAGTTGCTGCAAAATAAACATTACCTTGATACTCAATGAAACCAATCGGCTCAGAACTATCAGATCCTGGCTCAATATTTTTGACTAAAATAGTCCCTACGGATGTTCCATCAGTCTTCCACAACTCTACTCCATCAGCACCATTATCAGCATAGAAATAAACCCCGCTACTTGCTGCATAAAGATAGGATGGATAACTACCGTTACTTCCAACATTAATATCTTTTAATAGAGTTGTTCCGACTGTTGTGCCATCTGTGATCCACAATTCACGGTCATTAGTGCTTTCAGCAGCATCAAAAACGACTTTATTTCCTAATACAGCAAACGAAAAGAATGGTTGGCTGCTTCCAACCCCTGTGTTAATATCTTTTAGCAGGACTGTCCCTTCAGTTGTTCCATCGCTAATCCATAATTCAATTCCGTTTACGGCATCGCCCGCAGGGAAAATTACAGAATTGCCCAGAGCGACACCTTTAGAAATTGTTGCTGAATCTGGACCAACGTTAATATCCTTTAATAAAGTTGTCCCATCGACTGTTCCATCTGTTACCCATAGTTCCTGGCCATTTAGATTATCATCGGCAGTAAATAACAAACGACTTCCAACTCTTCCGACAACGGAAGGATTACTATTTTCTTTTCCTTGATAAATATCCTTTAGTAAGATCGATTCATTTGTAAGTAAATTTACAGCAAATGGCTCATAACCAAATCGCTGAGTTCTAGCATTCACAAATAATAGATCATCTGTAATTAGAGCAAGACCAACAGGATTAGATTCACGATCAGCACCAAAAGCTAAACTTACACTAGCTGTGGTGCCAGCCTCTGTCCCATCCGTTGTATACAAATCTAAAGTTGAAGGACTCTTGGCAATAAAAAATGAATTTGAATTAACTTCATCATGAAAAATTACTGGTTCTGATCCCTCACTTCCTGTCCAAATATCTTTTAAGATTTTTGTTCCCAGACTTGTCCCATCAGTAACCCAAATCTCCTGCCCTAAACCACTTGTATGATTAAAGATAAAGATCCCCTGATTTTGATCTTCATACACTGGTGTAAGACTAGTTAAATCAGAGCCCTCAATACCAGCGGTTAAATCCCTTAATAAAGAAGCTGTCCCTCCTGTTGATTTCCATAGTTCCAAGCCCGTAGCATCCTGTATTGCAAAAAATAGCATGCTGTTATTAATTACTTGAAAATTACTAAATTCACCGTTGTCGTTATCAAGATTTAAGTCTTGGACCATCATTGTACCAACTTCTGTTCCATTAGTTCTCCAAAGGCTCTCTCCAACATTAACTCCAGAGGCACGGGCAGAAAAATAAACTTCACCATTAAATAACGTAAAGTTATTTGGATTTGAGGAAAACGCCCCTACATTAAGATCTGTAACCATGCTTGTTCCAATCTCTGTCCCATCAGAAACAAAAACTTCATAACCCGCAGTAAGATCTAAAGCTCCAAAAACAAACTGCGTGGCATTTAATTTTTCAAATCCGTAGGCAAGGCTTACTCCTGGCTTTAAAATTGTCGGATTAGCTCCATCTGTAAATTCACAAAGCGCATTACTCGCACTTGCCGTAGTACACTGAAAAACTAATTGATTTTGTTTATGTAAAAAGAACTGACTCGGTGTAGATCCAAAAGTTGGAGTATCATAAATATCGTAAACTATAGTTCCAGAACTCAGTCCATTACTAACGAATAATTCAGATCCTAAACCAGGACTAGTCGCTGCAAAAGCAATCTTAGTGCCATTTTGAAAAGCGATAAACTGACCAAAGGCAGTACTTGTGGCACCAGGATTAATGTCCTGCACCAAAACTGTACCGGTTGATGTTCCATCAGTTTTCCAAAGTTCACGTCCAAATTCAGTATTTTCAGCAGTGAAAAACAAAGTATCACCTACCACTGTAAAGCTTAGAGGAACGGAACCATTAATACCAACTTCAATATCTCTTAATAAAGTGACTTCCCCTGTATCCCCGTCAACCTTAACTAGTTCACGACCACGATCTTCAAACTCGGCACTTAAGAAGAAATCTGGCTTCTGTTCCGCGGTCTTGGAAGCTGGTTTCCAACTAACAGCTGAAAAAACATCTTTGGGGGCAAAATTAAAATTAGCTAATAACTCTGCTTGATCAATCGCAAAGGAATTTTTAGCAAAGAGGCAGATAAGTAAGAAAGGTATCGCAATATATTTTGACATTAGTTGAATGATTAAAGAAAATAACTAGGATATAATTTACTATTTTAGACGTAAGTTCAAGATAAATAGTGAAATCTCTCCATTATTATTGACCTGCCTATGGATAGACTATTAAATCAAGCATAACTTGTAATACTAGTTAAAATTTGAATAGTAATTTAATACAAATTTAAGATCATCAATTTGATTGCTTTATCTTCCTGATATCTTTTGCTATAATTTGCTACGAATTTTGAATTTTGTGGAATTATGGAGTACCAAAAACTAATTGCTTGCGATCAAGTTACCGAAGATAAAGCTTCCAAAGTTATCATTAACAAACGTGAAATTGGTGTAACTCTTTTTGAAGGTCAGTACTTCGCTTTTGACGATCTTTGTACCCATGCCGATGCTAATCTTTCTGATGGCTGTGTTGTGAACGGAGAAGTTGAATGTCCCTTACACTTTGCCAGATTTTGCGTAAAGACTGGTGTTGTGACTGAACCTCCAGCCTTTGATGACTTAAAAACTTATCAAACTAAGGTGGAAGATGGATTTGTTTGGATATTAATTTAGTTTTTGTTTTTTCTAAAAAAAACAAAAACTAAATTATCACGCCATAGCCTCATAGGCGACGGCGGATTGCTGGGAATTTATTTGCTTAGCATTAGATCCTTATTATCTATTAAACCAGTTGTATCCTTTTGTCCCAAAAGAAACATTCCTAATCGGAACTCTGATTGAAGTTCGTTAATTTTTGCTATTACAGCTTCCGGCGAATCCATAGCTAGTTTTAAAAATGGATTAGCAATTGCACCAATCTCTGCGCCTAGGACAAGTGCTTTCAATAAGTCGATACCATTTCTTACTCCACCAGAAGCAATTAATTTCAATTGTAAATTTGCTTTAATAATCTCTTTAATGGCTACCGGTGTAGGAATTCCCCAATCTTGAAAAGTTAATCCTAAATTATTTTCAGGATTAATTTTTCTTAACTGCTCAATACGGCTCCAAGAAGTTCCTCCACTCCCAGCAAGATCAAGGTATCTGATCCCAATTGACTTTAAAAGCCTTGCATCAGCAACTGAAATTCCCGAACCAACTTCTTTAATAATAATTGGAACTTTAAGTTTGGAAATAAGCTGCTCAATTTTTTTTGACAAATTTGAGAAGTTGGTATCACCTTCACTTTGAATTGCTTCTTGTAGTGGATTTAAATGAAGATATAGCGCGTCTGCTTCTAATAGATTAATTGCTTCTAAACAATGCTTTTCCGTAAATCCATAATTGAGTTGTACCGCTCCAATGTTTGCAAAAAGTAAAGTTGTTGGAGCAAAAGCTCTTAATTTAAAACTTTCTTTAGCAGAATCGTTGGAAAAAATTATACGTTGCGATCCCACTCCTAGGGCAACCTGACAATGCTCAGCAGCAATCGCTAAATTTTGGTTGATTTTTTTTAATTCCTCTCCTGTCCCTCCAGTCATAGAACTAATGATCAAAGGAAATGATAATTTTTTCCCTAAAAAATTACAGCTAGTATCTACTTCTTGAAGATTAATTTCAGGAAGTGCTCGATGTGTTAAATTAATTTGATCGAAATAATTTAAACTGCGATCCACTGACGAATCTTCCTTTACAATCTTAATATGATCTAATTTGCGGTTGTTAATTTCGCTCATCGTTCTAATGTTAGATGTGATTTCATTAATTCGCCAGGATTTGCAAGCGCCCCTAGAAGCGAAAGCTCCCCACATAATACTGCTCCCGCAATTATTGCAGCTAAACGTTTAGAGTTTTCACCATTAGCGTTCTCGGTCAAGCATCCCATTTTTAATAGATTTTCTTGAACAAAACTTAAACCTTTTCCATTGCCCACTGTTCCGACGATAATATTAGGAATTTTAACAGAAAATAAAAGCTGATCATTATTAACTTCCGCAAACGTTATCCCCTGTGAGCCTTCTACGATATTGGCAGCATCCTGCCCCGTTGTTAGATAAGTAGCCAAAAGCATATTGGCAAAATGGGCATTAGCACTACGAATACTTCCTGCTAAAATACTACCTAACAAATTTTTCTTAGTATTAAGTTCACAAAGAGTCTCTGGAGTAGTGCGTAAAAGTTTGTGACATACTTGGCGACTGATAGCTATTTCCGCTAAACAACTTCGCCCTCTTCCCAAAATTCCGTTAACTGCAGAAACTTTCTTATCTGAACAATAATTTGCAGACAGTGTTACGTATTTTAGCTGTTGGTTTTCTGTTAGTAGCTGATTTAAAATTGCTTCAGCTGACTTAGTCGCCATATTATGACCCGAAGCATCGGCTGAATTAATTGCTAGACGAATAAAGATAATCCGACCAATAATTTCGGTATCAATTCGTAAAAGCTTGGCATAGCTACTATTCTCGGCAACTATTCCTTCAAACTTACTAAAACTGTCTTTGATTATTTGTTGAGCAGTGACCGCTTGCTCCAAACTGCTTGCTTCCACTGCAAATGAACGAGTCATTGATTCTTGATCGACAGCAACGAAAACTCCGCCCGACTGATTAGCTACGCGGATTCCGCGATCAACGGAGGGCCATAAAGGTGTTTCAAAAGTAGCAAGTGGAATTTCAACTGCTTCGCTCAAAACATTACCTTTAAATTGCAATGGTCCAACCCATTTCATAGGAATCTCAATTGAGGTCTCGGGAGTAGTTAAGCGTTTTTTTAAAGTCTTCTTCATTAGCTGACAATTTCTAATTGATGTTGTTCCTTCAAGTCTACCAATAATTTAGCAATTACTTGATCAACTTCCTCATTACTTAATGTTCGCGATACTTCTTGAAAGTGAAAGCGATATGAAATACGTGTGAAATTCTCATCTGGTTTATCAAAGGAATCTACGATCACTGCCGATTTTAAAAATTGCGGATTCGCTTCTTCGATTACCTGCAAAACACGAGAAGCTGCTACTCGGCGAGGTACTTTAAATGTTAAATCCCACTTGATTGGTGGATAGTCAATTATTTGAAATTCTGATTTTATTTTTTTAAGTTGATAACATTCATCAAGAAATACTTCAGCAAAAATCATTTCCTCTTTAAATCCGAGGCGATCTTTAAGTAGCGGATGAATACTACCAAAGACAGCTAGTGTTTTTGAATTAGAAACAATTTGTGATTGTCGTCCTGGATGTAATAAAGGGTTTTTACTCGGAAGGATCTGAAAATCAATCTTTAAGTTTGACAATAAACTTGTTAGTACACCACTAAAATTTGCTAAGTTCTCCACAAGCCCAACTGGTTTTTTCCAACTATTATCATACCAACGACCAGCAAAAGCCAAAGTTAAAAAATCTTTTTCTAACTGATAGGGAGTTTGAGGAAATCCTTGATTATTAAATATTCTCCCAAACTCATAGATTTTCACAGTAGGAATATTAAATCTTAAATTACGATTAATTACTTTTGCTAAGTGGAGAATATTAGTTAATTTTAGATTAGAATAAGCGCCTTCTAGTGAATTGATGATTTTTAAGTGCTGACTGGCAAGTTCTTGATCAAGCTCAGCAATTAAATCTACTTCATCATTGGAATAATAAGAACGTGTAATTACCTCATTGAAACCCTGTGCTGTCAAAATAGGCTCAAAGGCATCAATTAAAAATTCACTAGGATGATCTAGCACATCAGGCATTACGGTTTGGGGAATCGTTGCCGGAATAGAGTTATATCCTACTGTTCGACAATAATCTTCAATTACACAAGCTTCCGTTTTAACATTCCAATAGCGATGACTTGGAACCAAACATTTCAATTTTTCTCCGATAATCTCTACATGATATCCAAGAGCTAAAAGCCTTTCTTGGACTTTAGCCGGTAATAACTCCGGTTGATTAAGATGCCATCTAAAACGACCAATCTCGATTTCTAAATTTAAAAGTGGCGGAAGATTCTTAACTGAACTAAATGCTGAGGGCCTAGCATTTAAAACCAATTTAGCAATTCGTCGCAAAGCTAAATCCGGCAAATAAATATCCGCTCCCCGTTCAAATAAGTAGGAAGCATCAGTTGATAAGCCCATAGCACGAGCAGTTTTACGAACATGTGTTGGACAAAAAATCGCCGACTCAATAACAACTTGCTTAGTTTCTGAGGTAACCATAGAATTGGCACAACCAATTACTCCAGCAACAGCGACTGTTTTTTTAGAATCTTTAATTAAAAGTGAGCTGGCTGGCACTAAATATTTTTTGAGATCTAGTCCAATAATTTCTTCTTCTTGCGTACTAACAATAACCTGTAAACCTCCTTCAAGCTTAGCGGCATCGAAAGCATGTGTCGGTTGTCCTAACTCAGTTAAAACAAAATTAGATAACTGTACAATCGGATGTTGTCCCGATTCTGGATCCAAATATTTATGAATTGTAGTAGCCAATTGCAAAGCATCAGGTAAATCAATTGCTAATAGTGAGTATCCCAAACAAAATTCAGTATCAATTTTTATAGCAATTGTTGAAGGTGTGTTTGGTAATTCATTAAGTAAATCAGGAAATGTTAGTGGTTTTAAATAACGCGCTGCAAACTCTCGCGCAATTCCTAGTGCTGATAAGTGATCACCGCGATGAGCAAGAGTCTCAATATTAAAAATTACCTTTCCAAAAGCATCCTCAATACCCTCGACTTCCAATCCAAGATCATCAAAAACATGACGTAGTTCAGTTGGTGCAATCTCTGGTAGGGTAATAAATGATTTTAAAAGTGCTAAATCTAGTTTCACTACAAAGCTCCTAAGTAACGCAGGTCTGCATCGTAAAGAGTTTTTAAATTTGGAGCATTAAAGAATTGACCCGCGAGACGAGAGGTTCCAAATCCAAAAGCTATGCCACCAACAATATCGGGATTAAATCCAAACTCTTTAATTACGTTCTGGTGCACGACTCCGGAACCAGCAACTGTTACCCATCCAGCACCATCACAAGCGGGACAACCTTTTCCTTCACATAAAGCACAATCAATTTGTGCCCCAAGACTTGGTTCAGTGTAAGGGTAAAATTTTGGAACAAAACGAACTTTTCGCTCTTGGCCGTATACACCTTTTAAGATAGCTTCCATCAAACCCATTAAATGACTGAGACCAATTCCCTCTTCAATCCATACTAAATCGTACTGATGAAACATTGCTTGATGCGAAGCATCCTCCGTTTCATTACGATAAACTCGTCCGGCATAAATACTTTTCAGTGGTAAATTTTTTTTCTCTAACTCTCGCGATAAAATTGCTGTCGTGTGCGTTCGAAGCACATGTCCTGATTCTGTAAAAAAAGTGTCCTGCATGTCCCTTGCTGGATGATGTTTAGGAATATTTAGGGCATCAAAACAATAATATTCGGTTTCTACTTCAGGCCCTTCAACAAAGCTAAATCCAAATTTCTTAAGAATTTTAGTTATTTTTCTTTCTACCAAACGAATTGGGTGAACCTTTCCGAGTCCTAAATAATTAGCTGGTAGGGATAAATCTAAATACTCTTCAGCTAGTTTTTTATTTCGCTGTCCCGCGGCAAACTCTTCTTGTTTAAGGCGCACAAACTCTTCTGCTTGATCGCGCAGACTATTAATCTCTTGTGCGAAAGTGGGTTTATCGGCAAGCGGTACATCTTTAAGCTTGGAAAATAATTTCTTTAAAATCCCCTCTTTGCCTAACCATGCTAGACGAAAAGTGTTGAGTTGTACGTCATCTAGAACAGCTGCTTGTTCTAAATGAAATTGTTTTTTGATATCAATTATATTTTCCAAGCTCATTTTTTACTCTTTAACTTAGGCTTATCAAACATAATACCTAGTTGTTCCAAGCTTTGATTAAGTGAAGATTGTATTTGCTGGAGGCAAAAAAACGTTGTGGGCCAAATTAAAAATCCGAAAAATACTTTTCGGATTTTCATTCTAGTGATCAACTATTTCACTGGAAATGTTTTATCTAAGACAACATTCCACTCTTTTACCTGAGGAACTGAAGCTAACAAGGCATCGACATTTCCTGTTAATGCTACTTTAGTAATTTTGTCCCCTTGGGCAATACTGTCTACAATATCCTGACCCTTTAACACTTTTCCAAAGACAGTGTGTTTGCCATCAAGCCAAGGAGTTGCAACATGAGTGATAAAAAATTGACTGCCATTTGTTCCTGGTCCAGCATTAGCCATTGAGAGTATTCCTGGAACATCATGTTTTAAATTTGGCTTTGTTTCATCACCAAATTTATAACCAGGTCCGCCAGCGCCAGTTCCTGTTGGATCTCCACCTTGAACCATGAAATCAGGAATAACACGGTGAAAAGACAAGCCATTGTAATATCCTCTTTTAGATAAGTTAACAAAATTGGCGGTAGTCATCGGAACAGCATCTGAAAATAGTTCGATCTCAATGTTCCCCTTAGTTGTTTCTAAGGTTGCTTTAATGTTTTCTGCATTTGCATTCATGTAAGTACCCAAAATTAAAGTAAAAAGTAAAATAATTTTTTTCATATTGAATATAGAATATTAGTCATTAGTCCAAAAAACCAATTGGCGTTATCTGCCAACTTGAAGTATAAGAGTTACGTCAATATATACTTAAAAGTTCATTGATGTAGAAATTATCGAGTTTCAAGCTTGGCTAACCAGCTCGGAATCGAAAATTAACACTTTATAGTCGTGATTATACTTTTATTGTTTACAACAAAAGTAATCAAATGACTATAAATTCATTGAGCATAAAGTATATAGTTGTTGATTCTTATTGGCAAATACACTTGATTATTTTCTAACAAATAGAAGGTAATATGGTAAGGTTGCTAGCCTCCCCTTTAGGACAAATTTTAAAGTAGTCAGGAGCAATCAAGATTACTTTATTGGGGATTGCAAATATAGCCAAGCTTAAATACTCACCTTCTTTTCATTTTGATAAAAAATGAAAAGAAGGTGAGCGAGCAAAATCATGTTAAAGACAGGTTTTGCCTTAGAAAACACTACCAAACCCTACGCTAATCAGCGGTGAGTATTGGTTTTGTCTTTTACGGCGTAACTTGGCATAGCCAAGATTACGCTCGCCCTAAACAAATTTAATTTGCGGAGGGTATCATTATTTACGTCTTGGTTATAATGTCCTATTTTTTTTAAACTAATTATTAATTTACGGAACTAATATGTCAAAATTTAAACAGATTATTGCCGGTAGCTTTCTATTAATTGCTTTGGCTTGTCAACAAGCTCAGCAAATAGATGCTGCTCCAAGTGGAGAAATCTCTAATGAAGCTTTTGCAAAAGCAATGGCAGCATACTTAGAGACTGAAAGTGGAATGGAAAAAATCGGTGATTCGATGCAAGCCTACTTCCAAAAACAACAACAAAAAGCTCAAGCAGATCGTGCTAAACAAGAAGAGCAAAGCTTAGAAGACCAATTCAAAAACCCGATTAAGGTTGATGTTGGTAGTGCTCCAACAAAAGGACCACAAGATGCTAAGATTACTGTTGTAGAATTCTCTGATTTTGAGTGCCCATTCTGTAGCCGTGGTGCTGCAACTGTTGAAGAAATCTTAAAAGCATACCCTAAAGATGTAAAAGTTGCTTTCAAAAACTTACCGTTGCCATTCCATAAGAATGCTAAACCTGCCGCTCTAGCTGCTTTGGCTGCTGGCAAGCAAGGAAAATTCTGGGAAATGCATGATAAGTTATTTGCTAATCAAAAAGGTTTAGGAGAAGAACTATATGTAAGTACTGCTAAAGAGTTAGGTCTTAATGTTGATAAATTCAAGAAAGATATGGCCGATCCAGCTCTTTCCAAACAAGTTGATGATGATGCTAAAGAAGCTGGCAAAATTGGAATTTCTGGAACTCCAGGATTCGTAGTCAACGGTGTGTTAGTGAAAGGTGCTTACCCACTTAGTCACTTCCAAACAATTATTGATCGTCAGTTAAAACAATAACTGAATTAATCATTAATGCTTAAAGGCTGCTAACTAGAAATAGTTAGCAGCCTTTTTTTTAATTTCTTTCCTTAAAGCCAAAACTTTTAACAAATACCAAAGCAAGGCTAGATCTAACCCCACAGCTACTATCTAGGATATAAAATGCTTTACCTTAGTAAATTGGACAGAGTCATTACGGCTAATGCAAATCTTTGATTCCTATGGTTCCAAAGCAAAAGTCACGGCGGATATCCAAGTTTGCATTGCTAAAAAGAAGATAAATAGCGAGTCCTAGCTAAATCCTTAGTCTTTTAATGTAATTTATTTTTTGGACTACCTACAAATAACTTACTAATAATATTAAGCACTTAGAGCAATAGCTTTTATTACAAAACAGTTACAAACAAATTTGATTACTTTGCAACCTTTAAAACTGAAGCAGAATCATAACAATATAAGATGTATTTACATACGGAACTAAAATTATGGTTGATTTTAAAATAGACCCAAAAAAGCAAGATACAGCAAGAGAGCTATTAAGTGGTAGTTTCAGTCGTGGAAACTTACCAAGTAGAGAAACTGCGGTTAAATTCCTTGGTGAAGAGATAAATGGGCCTGTTTTAACTTTAGGTAGAGAGTCAAGTTCTACATTATCCGGCAGACATTTAGACTCAGAAAGCCAAGCAGTAGCAAATAGAATAGCTTATCAAGCTTCAGGAGATTCCGTTCAAAGAACATTAGTATTTAGTGGTAGTGGCGTTAGCTTTGCTCCGGAATTAAATAATTAGAAAACTTAAGCGTCGACAATCTGATACTTTAAAGCTTCAACTGCGGCACGAGCGTAAGGTAATAATCTTGGTTCGATCTGTTCTGGTAGAATTTCAGGCCCCAAGATACCCATTCCAACTGGTTTCATAAATTCAAGTTGTAAATTAATGATCGCATTGGCAACAGCATGCCCCATTACTAATCCATGTTTAGTCTGTCCTCTTTCAATAATACCTAAAACAACGGCAGCGTCTGGATTGTAATGGATAAAAGCTTTTTTAAGTGCTAAGGGTTTTTCAAAAGAGCCAGGCACCCAAATCTCAGCAATAATTTCCATCTGGTTTTCTTTCGCTGTCTTTCTAGCTTCATCTAACATGAGCCCTACTTCTCTTTTATGAAAAGAGCCTAAAATAATTACTATTTTTTTCATAAGATAAACCTTCACATCGATATGCGACCGACACGGTTACATTTTCAGAATTTTGGTGTACACAGAAACTATGAATATTCCCGATAATTGTCAAAACATTAGCCTAGACTACCAACTTGTAGATTCAGGTAACCTAAAAAAACTAGAGCGTTTCGGAGGTCATTTACTAGTTCGTCCCTGTAGCCACGCCATTTGGAACCCGAGCAAAGCTAAAAATATTTGGGCTGAGGCTAGCGCTGAATTCCATCACGACAATGGCTGGAGAAATCCCAAGAAGCTTGAAACTTGGTCAATCCAAATTAGCAAAGAAAAAAAATTAAACCTTCGCCTTCAAGACAATGGTCAAATTGGAATTTTCCCAGAGCATTATGAGTACCTTGAAAATATAAATCAGCAAATTGCGGGAAAAGAAAAGATTAAAATTTTAAATCTTTTTGCTTACACCGGAATGGCAAGTATCTACCTTAGTACCCCTACCGTGGAAATTACTCACATCGATATTAATAAAAAATGCTTGGACTGGACTAAAGAGAATATTAATTCCAACTCTGGCTTAGGAACAATTCGCTTAATCAATGAAGATGCGGAAGATTTTATCAACAAGGAAATTCGGCGCGAGAAAAAATATCAAGTTGTGATCATCGATCCACCAAGTTTTAGTCGGGTAACTCGCAGTAAGAGTTGGGACTTAGAAGACATTCTCCCTGACTTAGTAAGTTTACTAGTTAAGGTGATCGATCCAAAAAACTTTGCCATTTATTTTACCAGTCATTTACAACAGGGATTTGCAAATTCCATAAGTAATATTTTCTGGGATCATTTCAAAGAAACAGCTTCTTACGAACAAATCTTATTAAACCTAAAAGAAACTGATAGCGGCCGTGAGTTGCCTTGTAGCAATCTAAGTATCATAAAGAGTAAATAAAGGTGCCCGCAAAAAAGTAACCCAAAAGCTAAGCTATTAAATAGTTATTCCAAAAAATAAATTACGTATAAATAAGATTAGATATCTCATTTTTTTGTAATAACTATATGATTTTATTATCCCTCCGGGGGATATAAAGCTCCAAAAAGTAATTTCCTTAGGTAAATTATTTTTTAGACTTTCTATAGTAAAGAACTAGCTAGGTTAGCAAGCTCCGACCTCTCCCCTTTCTCTAATTTAATATGGGCAAATAACTGATTACCTTTGAAGCGATCAATCAAATACGACAATCCGTTACTATGAGCATCAAGATAAGGAGTATCGATTTGATTTACATCTCCAGTAAAAACTATCTTAGTATTCTCCCCTGCTCGAGTAATAATTGTTTTAATTTCATGCGGAGTTAAGTTTTGCGCCTCATCCACAATAATAAAAACATTTGATAAGCTTCGTCCACGAATATAAGTTAATGGTAAAATTTCAATCTTTTTACCTGTAACCAGATCATCTAATAACTTTAATTCTTTATCAGTCTCCTTATACTGACTCTTAATAAATTTAAGATTATCCCAAAGTGGTTCTATATAAGGATTTAATTTAGAATTAATATCTCCTGGTAAATAACCAATGTCAGAATTACTTAATGGAACAGTTGGACGAGTAATATAGATCTGTCTAAAGTTACGGCGCTGTTCAATTGCTGAAGCTAAGGCTAACAATGTCTTCCCAGTACCAGCCGTCCCTTGCATTGTAACCAGAGGGATAGTTGGATCCATCAAAGCATTAATTGCAAAAATCTGCTCAGCATTTCTGGGAGCTACGCCAGCAACCGTCACCTTATCAATTAAATTATATTCTTCTTGAATTGAATTATAACGAGCCAGTGCTGACTTTTTTCCATTTTTTAAAATGAAGTACTGATTATGCTTGGCAAAATCAAAAGGAATTAATTCACCTGGAATAGAGCGATCTTCGTAGATGTGATTAATGATCTCAGAATCTAAATTTTCAACCCTAGACTTACCAGAGTATTCTAATTCTACATCATCAACTCGACCTGTTTCATAATCTTCGGCAACAAGACCTAAGGCCTTAGCTTTCAATCTGAGGGCAATATCTTTAGTAACAAGTATAACCGATTTATTAGGTTCTTCTTCTTGCAAGGCGAGTGCCGACTTTAGAATTTTATGATCATTAAGATCTAAATTCAGCCCCTTCAGATCAACATTAGTGATATCATCTTTGATTAATACCCGAAATCTTCCACTGCTGGGAGAATTCATCGGCAACCAATCTTGTAGTAAATTTTCCTCGGAAAGCTTATCAATAAATCTGATAAACTCACGAGCTGAGAAGTTCTTAACTTCATTGCCCTTTTTAAAACGATCTAATTCTTCGAGGACGGTGATGGGTATGGCGATATCATGTTCTTGGAAATTTATTATCGCTTGATGGTCATAAAGGATAACAGAGGTGTCTAATACGAAAATCTTCTGGGTTGGTACTTGCAACATTTAGTAAGATACAAACATAGCGAGGTTTAAAACCAAGAGATATCTGATTTCAGCTAAAATCAGGATCGCTTGAAACTGCCTGGCTCGCTACTTAATTTCGACTACAATTTTACTTTAAATCAGTTTAAGTAAAAGCAAAATACACAATCGACTATAATTATAAAATTTTTTATTTTTTTAAATCAAAAATAATTCTTGACTTTGATTTAAGTTTAAATTCAAAAGAGAGCCTTTAAATTACAGATTCAGCCTATTGGTAATTTTTAAAATTAATCTTTACAATAAACGTTGATCAATGGATTGATGATAAGGGTGTGGATAGGATTTTGAGTGATTTACAATATTAGTATTTTGTAATTATAATTTTTCGTTTATAATTTAATTATTCAAACAAACTAGCATTTGTGAATTATTACATGTAATCCAAAATATTTAGATTACTTTAGCAGTCCTTTGTCTTCATCTTCATTAAGCATGGAGCGTGCGACAAATTCAGAATCAATCTGATAACCAGCAGATTGCAATTTATCCTTGATTGAATTCTTACGCCTTATTTTTCGTGCTAGCCAATCTAATGACAAATACGTGGCACTTCTTTTGCGGTTTTCACCTGTTTTACTACTACAACTTTCCATGCAGATTTAATCGACCAATTACAGCTAAAACTTTAGTATCATTTAAAGATACTAACAAAAGACATCCCTTTTTAAAGTAATTAGAGGTAAAATGATGGGAATTAGTCCTGAAACACTCTAACCAGAGTAAACAGTCCAATTTCACCAGTAATTAGCAAAGAGTATGATTTTCCAGGCTCTAAACTTAAGTTTTGACTAGCAATTAATCTTGAATCGACACTACGAACCGCTGAAAATCCAAGGGTGCCGGAAGCACTTAAGGGCTGTAAAAAATATTCGGAATTCCCACCAAAGGATACCTGCTCTGCTTGTTGTGAGTTAAATCGAAAATCTAAATCAGCTGCACCAACTGTTGTATGTACAATTCGAACGGCAACCTGCCCATCGGGTATTTCTTCAGCATAACCATCGGTTAAAATCTTTGTTCCAGTACCCAGCCCACTGCGACTACCAAAGACTACTAAGGAATATTTACCTTTAGCTGCTACTTCTAAGGAACTAGAAGCTAAGGGACTGAGTGAATCAGAATTACGATATAAATTAATTGTTTGAGTGCCTTCGGCTATTTTGAAATATCGCAATGACTTAGCAAACTCTGCTTGAGTTATTAATGTTCCGTCAGCCAACTTAATACTAAGTGGCTCCAAATCGATTTCTCCATGCATAATTCTAAGGCCACGATCTGCACCTAAATTAGTATTATTATCCGAGTCACCATCGCTACTTCCACCACCGCCACCACAGGCAAATAAATTAATAGTAAGGATAATTAAAAGTAATCGCTTGATCATTGCATATCTCCTGTTAACTCTGGTTTTACAATTACAGTTCCCGTCTCAAGTCCTAGGGCTGACTCTAAAAGTCCAGCACCATCTGTTGCAAAAATATTAATATCATAAAGACTGGCTAAGAAAGTCTGACCTAAAACATCATAACCAACATTATTGGGATGAAGTCCATCGGGAATATTAAATAAGTAGCAATCCCTATCCCCAGCACAAGTTGTTTGCCAGGACTTTTCAATATCAGCAACCGTAACTTGATTACGACGACCAAGCTCTCTAATAATTCCACTAAACTCCGTTGTAAAAAGAGTGCGTCCAGCACGATTACAACAAGTAGGTAGTACCGTAAAAAGAACGACTTCCTTGTCCTGTGACTTGGCAATATTAATTGCTTTTTGCATTTGGATTAAATATTCGGAAGTACTGACTTGCAATCCGACATCATTAGCACCTTCTAATATTCCAACAATATCAGCATTACTAGTGGCAATGGCACTAGAGAAGCGATAGATGCCACTAGTTGTAAAAATTTCTCCAGGCACAGACTCGTTAACCGTTTCTAAACCAGCTAACTCCCGAACTCGTTTTAAATAACCCGCACTTCCATTGGTAACATCAGGCAACTCTACTTCTTCGCCGGGGGATTCATAGTCCCCTTGCCCATAAGAAATACTATCGCCAAAGGCTACAACTGTAATAACTCCATCCCCATTTAAATCTTGTAGCAATTCTTGTGCTGCGACAAAATTACTAGAAAATGCTATAAAGAGAAAAAGGATAAAAATCGTTTTCATATTTAATTATAAATAAGCACTTTTAAAGATAAAGCCAGGAACATTGCTCAGAAGCGAATCTTTATGTTAATCAATGTTGGGATAAATTGAACCGTACTTTAATCTAAAGCCCAAAAGCTACCTCGGTATTCTAAGCGACATAATAGTTACCTTGAATACCAGCCTTAGCAATTTAGCTCGACCTTTATAGCCTGTTTAATTATTTTCTTAAAGTATTTTATTACACTTCCATTTATCAAGTTAACTATGTCCTATCAGCACTATGACTATTTAATACTGGGGCAAGGGCTGGCCGGTAGCTTGCTTGGATGGAACTTGCATCATCGTCAGCAAAATTATCTCATTATGGATTTTCCTGATCAAAATTCTGCGTCTGAGGTTAGTGCTGGAATTGTGAATCCCCTAATCGGCCGTAGCTTTAACTTACCTTGGAATTTCCAAGAACTAGATACAACAGCAAGAGACTGCTACACAAAACTTAATTTAGAACAGGGACTTGAGTTTCTTCAGGAACAAAAAATACTGCGCGTATTAAACACCAAAAAACAAGCTAACATTCTTAAAGAAAAACTAACTGACCCTATTTATCAAAATTATATCGGAGAAATAGTTAATAGCTACAAATCACTGCAATTTGCGGATCAAGCATTTTGGACCAACAATTGCTACTGGGTTGATCTCGCAGCAATCACTAAAACACTTCAGAATTTTTTTATTAAGCAAAATCGTTTTTTAGCCCATAAATTTGACTATCAAGATCTACAAATTAGCCCAGAGATAATACGCTATCAAGATTTTAGCTTTAAAAAAATTATCTTCGCCGAAGGTTATCGAGCAATTTTTAATCCCTTTGCTGATTTTTTAGAATTTCGTCCAGCTAAGGGTGAGATTCTAGATGTTGAGATTCCAAATTTAAAGCTGGAACACATTTTAAACTTTGGACATTTTCTTCTACCACTTGGCGAGGACCGCTATCGTTTAGGAGCAACTTATGGTTGGAGTGAATGGGAAGAGAAAATACCCTTAGATAAAAATCATCCACTGCTCCTCGCCTTAGAAGGTATAACTAATCTTCCTTATAAGATCATTCAACAAAAACTAGGTGTTCGCCCAATCGCTTCTGGTCAAAAACCAGTAGTAGGCCAACACCCAAAACATCCTACAGTTTATTTTTTAAATGGCTTAGGAAGTAAGGGGGCATTAATGGCTCCGTATTGTGCTAAAAAACTGGTGGAACATTTATTAGATAATAAAGAAATTAATCCTGCAATTTCCACAGCAAGATTTAACAAAGCTGGAAATTAAACCCATGAAATTAACCGAACACTGCCATCAACTGCTACTTCCTTATTGTCAAAAAGCTTTAGTTGCTGTTGATGCAACATTTGGAAATGGCAATGACATCTTATTCTTAGCTCAGCAGCTACCTTTAACTGCCAAGATTTTTGGCTTTGATATTCAAGCGCAGGCTTTCCAAAAGACAACTTTATTACTTAGCTCTCAGAAGATTAATAATTGTCAGTTATTTTTAGAGGGTCACGAAAATCTTAAAAAAATCTTAGCGGATCATGAAGTCGATAGTGTAGATATAATTATGTTCAATCTGGGCTACTTGCCTCAAGGAGATAAATCGATCACGACCACTTTTAGCAATTCGATCTTTGCCCTCGATCAAAGTCTTGGGCTTCTAAATTCTAATGGAATCATTAGCCTCATGATCTACCCTGGTCATCCGGCAGGAGAAGTAGAATCAGAAGAAATTAAATGTTGGTTAAACAATTTACCAAAAAATTATCAATGTAATCGGCTAGAGAATTATCCTAATAAAGCAAGTAGTCCCTACCTACTATTAATTACTAAACGATAAACAGCAAAATAAATTGTTATTAATTAGAGAGCTTTTTAAGTCTTGATACTAAGATAAATTAAAAATTACTTTACTAGAAACCAGTCCTTTAATATCTCCAGCTCTTAATGCTTTTTTGCTATCACTCGGAATTTTCAGGATGGCTTAGTTGGGAGTAGGACATTTTCTTTGCAATAATAATTTCTGAACCGGCTCTGGTCTTAGCTCTCCTGGCGGCAAAGTCGACTGTTGAAATCTAATCCCACGTAAATACCGGAGTCGCAGTGTTGGATATTTTTTATTCCACCTGCCACAGTAATAATTAGTCAGATAACGACCTTTTTTAAGCCAACTAATTTTCGAAAAAAACTTAGACCAATGTGCATTTGGTAGCATCTCCCAACTACTCGCTGGGCGTCCGAACTTAGGCGGAACAGCAATATTATTTAACAGGTCAACCTTGCTTCCATTATGAAGAGTACCTTCAATCACCCACCAATTAGACTGCCTTCTAGGATATGGAGAATACATATTCCAGTTTTGTTTAAGTGATACCAGCCGCAAGCTATGATCAATGTTATTGTGCCAAGGAATATTAATTAAATTGGTATTTAGTAAATTTTCCGCCAATACAAGCAAGATAAAAGTTGTGATAATAAATTGGGTGATCTTCCCCGGGCGATATAAGGGCTTGTCAGTAAAAGAAAGAAAATACGAAGATATAGACCCAAGGTATTTTCGAGACTGTGCAATAAGCTTATAAAATAAATTTCCTAGCTGCGAAAAAACTGGCAAGATAAACAAGTAACCTATTGGAAATAAAACTGGGGAGCGTCGGCAAAGATAACTAAAGGCGTTCCAATGAGTCAAATATCTTCCGCAATGTGATCTTACTACCCAAGTATTTTGATTTTTAAAGATAGAATTTACTAGTTCATTCTGTTGCGCTGGCAAAATATTTTCTTTGGGAAGTATCGCTAATTCACACAAGATCAATGACATTTTCTTACAGAATGTACAGTCTTGATCATAGAAAATTGTAATATTTAGGCGTTGCTTGCGAGCTTGCCACCAATTAGCAATGGGCTTCCAAAAAATTGTTGGCAAAAAAACACAAAGTGCTGCACAGCTAATCCAAGGGAAAATCCCTATGCCCAAAAAGAATGCAATTCCAAGATGCATTGATATTAACAAAGCCACAGCCATTAGTCGCCCGATGCTGGTCCCCCATGGTAAAAAGAACAACAATGGTGAAAATAATTCCAGGTAATAGACACTGGCAGTTAGGGGTTTTAAATAATCGCCCAGCATTAATAGATACTCCGCTAATGGCGTTGTCCACTCCACCATATTTAGGGAGTAATAAATGGCATCAAAATTCTCATTCCAGATGGGATGGTTTTTCTTCAAAGCTCCCATAAAATAAACATAAGTAACATTTAGCATAAAAGCTAAACAGGCGATTCCGACATAAGTATTGGAGGAAGTTTTTCTTTTATTTAATGCCGCATCTACTGAAAATCTTGCACCGAGTGGAAGAAACATTGCCCAAAATAACATGATTACCAGTTGAGCGTCTGCTAATGTAAGAAAAATTATCGCTCGATTCTTTAGCGAGACGTTTAGAATCCAAGCAATAATCGTCATTAATCTAGTTCGATAGCCAACTAATAATAAGAAGGCGTTGATTACATATGCCCCAAAAAAGCAGTAAAGGAATATCTGATGGTTAGAAAGATACAAGATGGACCAGTAATAATTTGACTGTGCCATCTTGGCATCTTCGGGGAGAAAGAAACCTACGGAATCAGTAAAAAAAACATGGAATAATGGCCAGTACATCCAAGCGTTAATCAATAATGTTAATGAGAGTAGAATGCGAAAGAGTGCCAAGGATCGGAGATCGGTACCAGCTAATTTACGCCAGAGATCCACAATAAATAATTTTAACCAGTTAATTATTTTACGTAGCATTTTTTTTGAAAAATATGTGTCTGATCAGCAAGGAAAATTCATATAATACTGATCGAATTAATTATTAAAATACCATTTATACTAGTAATTAGCATAGAGCTTAAACTTTATCTGGATAAGCGTTTGAAATAATATCAGAATAATTTAATGACTAAGATCTTTCTGTATGATATTTTACAGCTCCGAACTTAATGAAATTATTTATAAAAATGTTATAGATTTAAACTGCGAGTATAATTATGAGTAATCAAGACATGATTCCCATTAGCAGTTCAAGAGAACCAAATGCGAGTTGTCACCTTCCTTTTATTCCTCATAAAGTTAGGACAAAAATTTATCAATTGGCTGCAATTGTTAGTATTTCGCTTCCGCTAAAAACTTCTGCTTCCGAAACTATAGCGCAAGAAGCAACGAGCTTATTAACAAAACTGAACACATTAGTTTTACAAGATCCTACTAATGCCAATAAAACAATGGATTTCTTCCTCAGAAGAATTGTTGATCGAGATAGTAATGGGATAAAACCAAGTATAGCTGCACAACTTACAAATGAGGAATTAATTAAACTTGCTGCTAACGTAGGTAAGGTAGTTCCAACAAAACAGAACATCATACTCACTGCCCCAAATGGAAGATTACTTAGGGCGCTAAACGAAGAATTGCCTGCGCATATTCTTACTTCTGAAAATGTCGAAGAAGCATTAATAGCCATCTCAAAATGTAAATCCATGCAATTACTGATCGATGTTATCCAAAATCCTAATAATGAACAGCGGGGAGCTGTTTTTCTTAGTATCTCAAAACGATTACATAGAGTTCGGACTGAGTTTGGATCTAAAGTTGCTATTAACGAGAATGGAAAAACAGAACTAGCGGATAGAACAAAAGAATCAATTATTCCAACAAACAAATCGAGTTCCAATCCCGAAGTTACACATATTAACCAAGTGCATAGCTCCAAATATTGTGTATCTGCCTGTGTCTTGATGACATATTCTGCGCTGATTGGTCAGTCATTAACCGCAGATTTATTACCTCACATTGCAAGCTTAGAAAGTGACCGGGCGGAGTCAGGAAAGTTAGGTCTCAATACAAAAGCATTTCTCTCCCAAGTGGGGTTAAATACAGAGTGGATTGATTTTGCTGAAGGGGCAAATATTAAAAGTCGTCCCCAAGCAATGATCATTGCCCAAACGAAGCTCCAGTCAGTGATTGCGCCTGCATTACAAAATGGCAAATATGTAGTTCTTTCTGTAAACCATCAGCTAGATGGAACTCATCATGCCATTTTGATTACCAACTATTCTAGTACAGGAAAATATTTAGTTCATGATCCAATGAAGACACCGACTGCAATGACTGCACAAGAAATCTCTCGTGCGTGGTCTAGCATCTCTGTTCCCGACATCTTGAAATGTGGCTTAATATCACTGACAACTCCAGCGACTCTTGGAGTAAAAAATTCCGTAAGTCTTCAATTAACACCAGAATTAAAATCAATTGTGAAAACTGAGTTAGAATTCAAAGAAGGTATTAGCTTAGAGTCTCTAAAAGCAAGTACTGCTGGTGCTTTATCATGGCAAAATATGACGGCACGATGGAAGAAAAAACGTGATGTTGAGTCAGTTAGTGCCTTAGCACTTCTACTTAAGTTACAAAATGCGGCGGGACAAGCTGTTCAAGTGCTCACATTCCCTCGCAAGAATAAAGGTGAATTTATTTTAGTTCATGGATTTACAGGCGGTCTCAATAATCCAACTGAAGGGACTTTTAATATTCTGACAAAAAACGGTGCCGCGGTAGTGCCTTGGGACAAGTTATCAAAAATGATCGTAGTGCCCGATAATAAAGGAAATGATGCTATCTTCTTTGGATATCATCAAAACTAGCAAAACTCTTTTAGCCGAACACTAAAGATACTTTTCTTTGTGGCTACCTACAAATAACTATTCAAAGGATCGGAAATAGCTAATCTCAAAAAAAACACCCTTAAGGGAAATTAGTTTTTTGATATTAGCTAGGATGATAGTAATTAACTACCATCCCAACTATAATAAAGGATTCAATCACCTATTCTAGTTACCTGTAGATGGATCAACTGGGGTTGGAGAAGGTTCTACTTTAAGACAATCAAAATCACACTCCCATCCAGCGGCTATTTCCTCTGCAGTAAGTCCAACTGTTCCATCACACTCTTCAGAACCTGGTGAACGTCCTGCTGATGGTGGAGTAGTATTTAGTTCGTCATTACCACAGATGTCACGACAACAGTCTAGAAAATATGAACCAACAACTACATTCCCTCCCGTATTTTTAGGGCCTTCTGGTACGAAATACTCTAAATAATCCTCCTTGCAATGTTGGTTATGAAGGGATCCTCCTGGTGCTTCCATATAACCAGCTTGGTGGAAACTTACACAACACTCGACCTCATAACCATCTAAATTATTATCTGGATCTGGTGGAATTAAAGTTAGATCCTTACCACCATCACAATCTCCACATTCTCCCATACCAGCAGTTCCATATGCACAAGCTTCTGCTTTCAATGCTGCTGTTTGGAGGTCTGGAGAATTTCTATTAAAACTTATTGAGCGCTTAGAGTACCCACAACCACAGCTATCACCACCGCCACCTGGATCTCCAGAACCACTTGGATCCCCTGGATCTCCCGGATCTCCTGGGTTACTTGGATCTCCTGGATCTCCCGGATCCCCCGGAGACGGAGTCGGTGTAACCGTTGGAGTCACAGTCGGTGTAACCGTTGGTGTCACTGTTGGTGTAACCGTTGGAGTCACTGTCGGTGTAACCGTTGGAGTCACTGTCGGTGTAACCGTTGGAGTCACTGTCGGTGTAACCGTTGGAGTCACTGTCGGTGTAACCGTTGGAGTCACTGTCGGTGTAACC
>JBGSMD010000029.1:0-1746 GCA_041740355.1 Bdellovibrionota bacterium | reverse complement strand
CAAGCTTTGGTAAACCCTGTATATAATTTTTCTTTAGGAAATCGATCTTTTTGAGAAGCAAGCGTTACAGCCTCTTCTCCAAAATTACGATAAGTATTATGCTGTAGATGAAATGACTTTGGTTCTCCGATACTTGGATCCATGAAAGTTTCCACAAGCTTTTTTTTATGTGCTAAAATTTGATCATAAATTTCTTTAGAAATCTGAGAAAGATTATTTTCAATCATCATTTTAAGCGCATCAATATCAGGAACAGATATTTGATAATGTAGCACTGCTTGCTTAGTAATTTTAAGTAGAAGTTCAATGTGCTCCTCATAATCAATCAAATCTGCAAAATCCATTAACCCAGAAATTATCGTATTTTCAGGGGATTGATTTCTTCCTACACCAAAACTGCTAACTCTTGTTTCCATCCTCTCAGATGCTCTAGAATTGATATTAGGATCTAAGTTTAACTGTTCATTTGACTGAAGACGCTCTTCTACAATAGTTGCATGTGTCGCATACTGACTTAAAAGTTTAGTATCTAAATCAAAATCTTCAAATTCAACTTCAGTCAGATGAGGTGTAAGAATCAATCTTGGAATTGGGATATTGCGTTGTGTGAAAATTCTATCTGTATTTAATGATAAATTTTCTAATTCCTTCTTCGCCGTATTACTAAAAGGTATAAAAATATTATCCTGAAGAGATTGCTCAAATAATGGTACTGATAATTTAACATCAGAATCATTATGCCTTCTTGCAAGACGTCTCCTTTCAAGTTCTTGTTTGACAAGTTGCTCCACTAATTCAGATTTTTTATTTTCGATTAGTGCTTCTTTAATCTCAGCAGAAGGCTCGAATAAGCTTTGATTTTCAATTTCTTTTACTGCTTGTGATTCAATCTCACTCATAATTGCAACACTAGCCAAAATTGCTTCTTTGGTATTAGTTACTATAATCGAGGGAACAATTAGAATTTCTTTTTGGTTGCCCAGATCATTTTTATTAACTACCTCAATATTAGTTGGTTGAATTAAGGCCGAAGTTCTAGCTTCTGCAACAATTTTAGAGTAGTTATCATGAGCAACGATCATAACGCGATCGACATCAAGATTCCCAGTTCTATTACCATATGGTAAACGAAGCCCTCTTCCAATGGTTTGCTCTGTTAGCACCTGTGAAGCTGATGCTCTAATAGGCGCTATAGTATAGATATTAGCTACGTCCCATCCTTCTTTTAACATATTCACGTGAATTACTATCTCAATTGGATTCCCTGGCTCTTCAAGTGAAATTAGTTGTCTAATATTTTCTTCTGTTTCCGACCCTTTAGTTTTTGTATGAACTTCAATAACTTTATTAACATAAGCTCCTGCTCGAAAGTCATTACTATCTACTAATTGTTTTAAGGCAGATGCATGGGCAGTATCTTTAGCTACGACTAACATGACTGGCTTTATTACCTGACAATAATTTTCTAAAGCATACAATTTTAGTGCGTTCTTACTTCGCTCATGAAAATAAGACGCTAATTGTAATTTCCTAGCATCTGTTTCGATTGAGTCTGGATCCCAATCGTTAAAGTCCACATCCCCTTCCGTTCCAATCCAAGGGTCTTTAACATAACCGTCGCGTATGGCATCCCCTAAGTTATAAGCATACAAAACATTCTTCATTGTTTCAGGATATTTATGACTTTGATTCAGTTGTATTTAGATACTTGATTTAGTTAGTTGTAAATTTGCCTTCTTTTTAAAT
>JBGSMD010000028.1:0-1548 GCA_041740355.1 Bdellovibrionota bacterium | reverse complement strand
GTTCAGGTTGCTGCTGGTCTGGATTTACAGTTGAACGACAGACAATTACTAGTTCCACAGCTGTGCGTAAATCATCAGCATTCACTGAAACTCTACTCTCTAGGGCAGCTAGAGCTTTGGCGGCTCGGAGAGCAAATAATTCGGCACGATGTCCCTGCACTCCTCCTCTAATTGCTTCTTGAACTAAATAATTAATTTGAGCAGAACTAATCTGGACATCCTTTAGCCATTCTCTAGCCAAAATAATTTGGGTACGCAGATTATCTAAATCCTCTTGATATCCTGCTAAAAAGCTCTCTGGGGAATT
Organism: Bdellovibrionota bacterium; assembly: GCA_041740355.1. GTDB lineage: Bacteria > Bdellovibrionota_C > UBA2361 > UBA2361 > CALJRW01 > JANNBC01. The sequence continues at coordinate 1,241 of JBGSMD010000028.1, read as the reverse complement.
AGCATAACCGATCGCCATATCCACTGCTTCTACCCGATCATCTATACCTAATACTTCATCGGCAGATAAATGAATGGCAATGCGATCGAGTAAATGTTTCCCTAAATTTCCTTCTTCAGGGTTATAGGTGGCAATGAGTATAGGTTGACAGGGGTGCTGAAAGCTAATACCTTCACGCTCAATTTGGTTAAAGCCATTACTTAAACTTGCCAGCAAAAGATTAGATATTTGCGGATCAAGTAAGTTAATCTCATCCACATACAATACGCCCCGATTTGCCTCGGCTAGTAATCCTGGTTGAAATATAGTTTTACCTTGCTGTACCGATTTGGCAACATCTACTGATCCTAATAGCCGATCTTCAGTTGCTCCTAAAGGAATCTGGACAAATGGGGCAGGAATTACTTTTGTTTCAATATTTTCTCGATCTGTTTGACCATTTTCGATTTGCCAGCTTAACGCAGAGTCCCAAGTTTCAGGTTTAGTCGGATCACAATTGCTAATGGAGTTTGCCACAATTTCAATGGGCGGTAACAAGGCATGGACACCTCTGGCTAATACTGATTTGGCGGTACCTCTGCGTCCTGCGATCGCTACTCCCCCTAACATTGGATCTACTGCTGCTAAAAGTAACGCTGTTTTAATTGCTTCCTGCCCTACCACTGCGCTGATAGGAAATGTTAGAGTTTGTCCCATTCCAGATAAATATTTTTTTACGAGTTAACTAGCCTAATCAAGGATAACTTAGCAAAGTTAAGATCGGCTGTTAATTCTAATAGTTCAGAGAATCTATAAATACCAAATGCAGAAAATCAAACTATAGATGGGCTAATAGTAAAAAAGACCAAAGTTCAAAATGACAAAACTTTAGTCTTTCTTATTTATAGATGGGCCGAGATGGATTTGAACCAACGTAGGCGTAGCCAGCGGATTTACAGTCCGCCCCCATTAACCACTCGGGCATCGACCCTTTATTTCTAGGTAACTATCATAACATATAGTGTTTAGGTATTTCTCAGCAATTTTTATTCAATGTGAGCATACCCGCAGATTTAGGGACAATAGTCACCTATTTTCTCGATAAACAGGCGCTGCACATTTGAAGGCTGGAAATATTAGTAAGAGTTCATTCCTCAAGACTGCGACTATTAATTTGACTACTAAAAAGTATCAAAATCATTCTTTGATTGGGCATCGCTAAATTTGCTGCATCTCTTAGGCACTAGGCTCTAAAATTAAAA
>JBGSMD010000027.1:0-5513 GCA_041740355.1 Bdellovibrionota bacterium | reverse complement strand
TAATTGATCTTCCTTAGTCACCAGATGTCTTTCTAATGTTAAATAGTAGCTATTGGCATAAGTATTATCAGAATAGCTCATCGGCGCTAAGGGAACATGAGTGTTGCTTAGTAAAGTATAGGCACTAGCAAAGGGGCCTGCATATTGAGTGCCAATTCTCACCTGAGATTTATCGACTTGATGTCCATCTTGTAATGGTTCTGGGAGTTGTTCTAAGTAAGATTTAAAAAAATCTTCATAAATAAGTTTTAATTGAGCAATGGCAGCTGGCTGTGCCGTAAAGTTTTTATTGGTCTCAATACTATCGCAAACTATTACTCGCTTGGAATGATTAAGACTATTTTCTGGCACGATTTTGGATAATTTCTCACCAGAACTAAATGAATCTCTTAAGTCTGGAAAAGGAATTTCGGCATCAAAATTTAATGTTAAGACACTTTGGGCAACAGTCCTTGTAGCTTTTCCTTCAACATCTAATTGCTGAATGGTAAATTGCACACAGTTAGGATTAAGCATGTAAATATTATTCTTTCCTGATCCAAAGGGCATACAACAAGCCGTGTCATCACCTGCTAGGACTGCATCTGGACTGCTTTTTAGATGAACCTTTGCTAAAAACCTGTTGGGCTTAGTATCAATTAGTTTTTCAGCTCGTAAAACTTCTAGTAAATGCTCTCGCACTTTAGCAACTGTTTCTTCAGAAGGTTGGTATCCGTCCAAAACTACATCTGATATCTTAACACCACCTTCTCTCACTTCACTTTGATGAGCCGAGTAAATTATCTTTTGGATCGCTGCTGCCTGTTGCGAGAGAATCCTCTTGGGCAACATTCCCTCTACTTCAGTTTTTCTACTACCCAGAGTTTTAAGCAAAAGTTCAGCGATTGGTAATGTTTTCAGATCGGTTTCTAAAATTAAGCCGGGATTTGCAAAAGAATAAATTGTCTCACTGGCTGGCAAAACTTGAATCCTGTCTAATTTACCTTCGACCAAGGCATCTCTAACTTCTTCTGCGGTTAAGCCTAGATGAGGAATGGCTAAATAATTGGATGGTTTTTTATCGTTATGCAGAGCAACTGGTGCATGGAGGTCAGACCTTGCTAAAAATGTTCTTGGATCTTCCACAAACCCAAACAAAGCTTCGCAATTAACTTTGGAGCCTGGGTAAAAGGCAATTGTCTCAAAATAATCCGCTAGTTTTACTTGCCCCGCTTCACGTAATTGACTTACTTTTTTAAGACTAGGTGCTTGATGAACTATTAACTGATTCCATTCGGAATAAACTTTAAGTTCCCGCCAACTGGCGAGTGTTTGGCTACGACTGGCAAAGCCATCAAGTCGTTCTTGCAAGTTCTCATACTTTGCTAGATCAATATCTGCTAATACTTTTTGCTTTAAGGTTTGCGGGCCTTCTAATCCACGGTTAGCTAGACTATTTAAATGGTGTAAGGCTGTTCCTTCCGGGTAAGTTGCATCATCCTGACTTACTTGTAATAAAAGATTACCCAGTTGCTTATTTGATAATTGATAACCGGCGTCTTGATTAACTTTATTTAATAAATTTTTAATATCAACTAAGGCAAAGCAAGCATCGTGGTGGCTAATGTCTGTGCGGTTTATGTAGGCAAACATTACTTTGTAACCAAATTGCTCGGCAGCTTCTTTAAAAGGGAGACTTGCTTCTTCTTTCCAACTAGCAGAAATACTACTCAAACGTTGATAGATCTTCTGATAGTCTTCTTCCTGCAGCCGATCTTTGTTATTGCAAAGATCTTCCACTAATAAATAATCACTAAGTCTTATGCCTAATTTACTGGCTTGAATTTTTTGAGCTTCTATTTGAAACTTTTCTTCGTTTCTATTTAAGGCTATATAAAAATTTTGTACTTCCTTAGCCAAAACAACTGTGGCTTCCATTGGAATCGAATCAAAATATTCTAGATTAAATAAGATCTGATATCCTAAATTTCTTTCTATAACTAATTCGATTAAGCGCTCATTCGTCAGACCAACAAATTTAGCTTTATTTTTTAGAATAACGTCCAAATCAACTGTTTCCCTTTTAGAATCTAAGATTTTTTTTAAATTATCTTCTGTGTAAAACGGTTCAAATCTTGCGTCGGATTCATCTAGAAATACACTCGTTTGACCAGTTGCAATTAATTGATCAATAAATTCTTGATCAACTATGAAGTCATTTTTAAAGGAGCAGTGATCTCGAAACAGAGTAATTGCATGTTTCTGTGTAATAAAATGCCTAGCAACTTCATCGGCAGGAAAATCATCAATATAATTATTCCTGTGAGCATTAATAATATTGGTTGGGTCAGAAAGTGCTATGGTATACTTACCAGGCAATCGATTGGTTTCACTTAGTGCTAGTGATACTTGACGTGGGTAATCTCGAAAATTAGCAATTTGTAATCCTTCCCACCAGGAAGCTTTCTCAGAGTCGACGGCAAATTGAAGAGATTCAAAAACTTTTTCTAGAATATCAGGAAAACTTACTTGATCTAAATTAGCAAGATTGACTAAAACTGCTCGCCCATCGCCTTTTCCAATTAAATAAAAGACAAGTTCTCTTTGATTAAGCTCTGGAAAGCTTTGCGGAGCAGAGCAAACCACATCGGCACGACCTGCGGTAATTAACCACTCTGAAGTTTCTAGGCTTAAATCTTTAAGCAAAGATATATGATTGCGAAGAGCCAATTCTTGATCAGTCTGTATATATTTAGCAACTATTTCGTTGTGATCTAGTTCCAAAAATTTATCCAGATTTTTAGCAACAGCCTCTGGATACTTCCATTCAGGAAGTTGCTTTTCTGGATCCATCATTAAGTCAAAGATCTCTTGCTTATTCAAGGATTGAAATGTATCCCAATTTTCTAGCAAAAGAATACCTTGATTATCAATTACTAATTTCTTAGCAATTTCTTGGTGTTTTTCAGGTGGGAAAAAATCAATCTGATTGGCTATTGCTCTAAGATCCGAGCTAACATTAGAATCTAGGAGCATCTGAGCAATTACAGTGAAGTCAGTATTTTGGAATTTATTATATTGATTTAAGAATACTCTAGTTTGATCGATATTGATCAAAGTGGAGGCAAGGCTTTGGTGCTTATCAGGATCGATAGCTAACAATAATGTTGAAATAACTTTGTCGCTGACTTGTTTGCGTATATTTTGATTATAAGTTTGATAGCAGTTTGATTTAATTATTCCGTCGATAATATCTTCATCTCTAACTTCTGAAAATTCATGTCGATGCTCTAAAAATTTTATAATTAAATCTTCACTGTTAGCATGTAAAAGAAGTTGCTGTGCTAATGACTGCCGATCGAGATTTTGAAAGTTGTGCAAATTATCAATAAGCTCCTCTACACCATGCTTCGCTAAAGCGATAGCATGTTCGTGACCTAAGGGATCAAAACTTTTAAGATTGGCAAGCATATCAAAAGCCGTATTATAATCTCGTTCGATCATTTTTAAGGCAATCTCAGAACTAAGGCCTACCCATTTATCTAAATATCCACTAAGCACTTGAGGACCTACTTGTTCAATAAGTGCTTCTGCCAAATTATTAGTAGAACCACCAAAGATTTCGGGTGTCGCAAGAACTGGAAGTCTAATTTTATAGTTTATTAAACCAAGACCAACAGCTTCTGTTAAATTAGTAAATTGGCTAGGATTATCGACAACAGCATGTGCCAAAGTTAATTCATGAACGAATGTCTCTGCTATCCTTGCAGGCAGAATCTCAAATGCAGAAAGACGCTCCCTTAATTGATAATTATTATTTGGGGTAAGCTCTCCTTGACTAAGAATTGCATCGATCACAACCACGCCCCACTTCTCTTCTCGCTCTGGATCAATAATCTGCCAGAAGAAAGGGTGATTCAGATCTTTTTTAATTTCCTCGGCGAATATTTGCGATCGCTCAACCTCTGAAGGAATGCTTGAAAGTAATTGAGAAGCTACTTGTACTAAGTTATTTTGAAAAGCGGAAAGATGTCCTCTAGCTGTCTCGGAACACTCAAAAATATAAGAAATTATTGTCTTAGTCTCAAGCTCCTTAAAAGAACCTTGCTGTTCAACAACCTCTTTACTAAATCCTCTTTTGATTAATTCTTTAGCAATCTCTGGATCTAAATCTACAAACTCAGATAATTTACTAGCAAGTTCTCTTTCCCCATAATCATCTAAGCAAACTTTAGCAAGTTTAGTATGTAGCTCTGCTGGAACTGCCGCAAGATCTTGGACACATGCACTATATAACTTTGATTCAATTAACTGTTTGCATAGCTCTGGCCCCGGAGGTCTAAATTGTGAAGCAATTAAATATTCAATAACTTGACTGGGATTATTTGCCCCATCAAGTGTTGGGTCTTTCTCCCTAAGTGCTATAATAAACAAGGCTTCTCTTTCTGCTTTAGTCATTAACTGTAGCTCAGTTGCTAAGACTTCTACCTCTTTCAAAGCCTCCTCCTCATTTGTATTTCCAATTTTCATTATTTGAACAGATCGTGCATTAACATCTAAAACTAATGGTAAGGCATTAGCATGCAATGGTTCTGAAGTTTGTTCAGGAATTTTAGCAGGAGGAGGATTGCTTAATTTTTTACCCATTTTAAACTGGAGGAAATTTTTAGATAAAGTTCATAAATATGATGACCTATCTTATTTCGACTCGGAATTAGCTAAAATCAAGCTTTTTTTTTAAGAAAAAGTACTGTTTAACTCACTTAAAACCTATTTTACGCTTGGTTACTCAATTAAAGCTTGAGCTCAAATAACAATCCATCTTCCAGCACTTAGTAATTAAATCTTTGCTAGATTTAGAAATTCTATCAGCCATCAACACGACTTACTCATTTAGGGATATCTCAGTTTGACCAGTGGAACATTTCTCAACTTAATGAGTTTCGCGCAGTGCTTGTAAGGGAGTGATTTTAATTCTCTTCATAGTCTCTGCTCCACGCATCTCCTCCCCTAAATGTTCTATTTGAATTTTACATCCCAAACGTTTTTCAAATGATGCAATTTGGTTCATCAGTAGTTTATAGGAAGTGCGCTCTCTGGCATCAATATAAATTGGTAAAGGATTACCCTTCTGCAAATATTCTTGTTGATATTGCTCTAGGAAATTAAGCAGAACTTTGCCGCCAGCAACACCGTTCGTACTTACTGCGGCAAAGTCATAAATATAAATACATGGTTCAGCCGCTTGTTCTTTCTCAGCACTTTGATGCTCTCCTTGATAAGCGATTAAGTAGGCTTTCATTTTTCCACTAGCATCCTGATACTTAAAACTTAAATCTGGCTGATCTCGATGAACCTTGGCAATGTCGTGTGCAATTAAGACATTCTGGATAGTATGAAGTGAAACCATTAGTGACGGATTATCGCTATAAATTTTCCCCTCTAAATAAGCTGTCATTAAACAGTCGCGATATGTTAGAGGGGATACTTGGCGACTTTGCTGAGTTTGTTCTTCCGGATTTACAATAGGTACT
>JBGSMD010000026.1:0-68135 GCA_041740355.1 Bdellovibrionota bacterium | reverse complement strand
GACAAAAAATAAATTACGTAAAAATTTAATAGATCAATTTGTTTTTTTGTCATAACTATATGATTTTATTATCCCTCCGGGGGATAGAAAGCCCCAAAAAGTAATTTCCTTACGTAAATTACTTTTTGGACTTTCTATATTTTTTATCAAAATCAAATAACGTTGGGTTGATGATGGTTGTGTAGGTTATCGAGGATAAGATTTAAATGTTGCTGTGCAGAGGTTAGATTTTTACAGCCGACTAATAATTTCTGTAGTAATTTGTTGTGTCGATAAACTTGTTTGTCCGGGAAAAGTTAAGTCTTTCGTGCGACATCCAGAGTTTAAGGTTTGATTAACCGCTTGTTCAATTCTTTCAGCTTCTTTTGTTAAGCCAAATGAGAAATTAAGCATCATGGCAACTGAAAGGATCTGGGCAATAGGATTTGCAACTCCCAGACCGGCAATGTCTGGAGCTGAACCACCTGAGGGCTCATACATACCAAAACCTTCAGGATTAATACTGGCCGAAGGCGTTAATCCTAAACTACCAGGAAGGACTGCCGCAATGTCTGATAAAATATCACCAAACAAATTTGGACAAACAATTACATCAAACTGTGCTGGGTTTTTTACTATTTGCATGGCACAGTTATCAACTAATTGATGTTCCCATTTAATTTCGGGATGAAGCTTTGCTTCTTCTTCCATGATTTCTCGCCATAACTTAGATGTATGGAGAACATTTGCTTTATCAACTGAGGTAACTTTTTGTTTTCTAATTTTTGCGGCTTGGAAAGCAGCTTGAATGGCAATGCGAATTTGATCTTCATTATAAGTTGCAAGGTCCGAGGCGGCTCTTAAGTTCCCCTCTTGGTAGAATTTATGTTCTCCAAAGTAAATATCCCCTACTAACTCCCGAATAATTAGTAAGTCACAACCATCTTTAATCAACTCATTTTTTAAGGGACAAAAATCTTGGAGAGCTGAATAAACTTTTGCTGGTCGGTAATTAACACTAAACCCAAAATGTTTGCGAAGACCTAGCAGGGAATTTGCTTCGCAGTTTTTCCATTTTGGGTTTTGTTGCTCGGCAATTGGTCCACCGACAGATCCAAAAAGAATAGCATCTGCCGACTTACAGATCGCAATGGTTTCTTCCGGAAGGTGCTGTTGGAATTTTTCAAAAGCAGCGCCTCCTATCATTGCTTCTTTGGTGGTAAATTGATGATCGAATTTCTGGGAGATGGCCGCCAAAACTTGTAAAGCAGAGCCCATTACCTCGGGACCAATTCCATCTCCAGCTAGCACTGCTATGTCTTTTTTCATCTTATATTGCTATAAATTTTCGCTCTAAGCATTGTTTTTGACTACTTGCTTAGTGAAACATATACTCAAAACCAAATAGTTGAAAATGCAGATAGCATTTTTATATAACCTAATGGGTTGGAGTATAATCTCTTTTTTAGAAAGCTTGCTAGTGTTGCTAGAAGCTAAGCCATTTTTTCTATAAATAGCCTAATAATGACTTCTGAACAACTTTCCTATAAAGACTCTGGTGTTGATATCGATGAAAAAAACAAGACTTTCAGCAAGATTAATCAATTCGTATCTACTAAGAATTCTCGTGTTTTAAATTCGATGGGGGCCTTCGCCTCACTAATTGATATTAAGTTTCCGGAATACGACCACCCAGTTTTAACCTTCAAATTAGAAGAGCCAGGTACTAAACAAAAGCTCGCTTTACAGTATGGTTCACTGAGTACAGTGGCTCACGACATGATTAATCACCTAGTAAATGACATTATTGTAATGTGCTCAAAGCCCCTAGCCGTTCAAGACTTAATTGTTTGTGGGAAATTAAAGGATGAGATTATCACTCCTTTAGTTAAAGCCATGAAAGACGCCTGTGATCATAACGAGTGTTCCTTGGTGGGTGGAGAAACTTCCGAGCAACCTGGAGTAATTAGCGAAGAAACTCATATTTTAGGAGCAAGTATTATTGGTGTTTCTGAAAAAGCCGATATTATTGATGGTAGTAAAATTGCTAAGGGAGATTTAGTCGTAGCATTTAGCAGTAATGGCTTACACACCAATGGTTATTCTCTTGTTCGAAAATTAATCGAACAAAAGCCAGAAATAACTAATATGCTTATTGCTGGTGAGAAGTTTATTGATATCGTTCTTCGTCCCCATTACGCCTATTACCCAATGCTGAAAGCTGTTTTATTTGAAAAGTTCATTCATGGCCTAGCACATATTACAGGTGGTGGAATCGCTGGAAATTTATGTCGGATTATTCCTGATGGGCTCTCTGCTAAAATAGATTTAAGTCTTGTAAAGATTTTGCCAATCTTTAAGTTTATCAAAGAACAGGCCGGTTCTGTGGATGCGGATTTGCTTCGAACTTTTAATCTAGGGGTAGGTTTAATTGCTGTCATTAAACCTGAGGATTTTGCTAAATTATTGGCATTGGAAAATTCAGAAATAAAAATTTATCAAATCGGTCAGATGGTAGAAGATTCAACGGAAAAAATTATTTTTGAAGCAGAGCTAAATTGGAAGTAGTTATGACTCAATACCAACAAGTAATTTGGGATTGGAATGGTACTATCCTAGATGACTCTCAGGTTGCCTTTAGTTGCATTTGCCAATTATTGGCAGCTGAAAATAAACCCCTAATTGATTTCGATTATTTTCGACGCAACGTTAAATTTCCACTTGATAGATTCTATGTAGAAATTGGCTTGTTTGATGACCAGTCTGATTTTTTAGTTTGGGAAGATAAATTTCACTTACTCTACGACCAGCAGGTTTTACTACATTCTAAATTACATCCTGTAGTTGATCAGATTATTAAAGATTTACATCAAGCAAGCGTTTCTCAAGTTATTCTTTCAGCTAGAGATCATAAAAGTTTACAACGGGACGTAGCGCACTTTCAGTTAACTAATTATTTTCAAATAATTCAAGGAAGCCAACCAAAGTTATCCTACAAGGGTAAGCTTGATTATGCTAAAGATATTTTGCTGGCAAATGAAGGGCCAAAATTATTAATTGGTGATACTCTACATGATTATGAGATAGCAGAAGCTTTAGGAATTGATTGCTTATTAGTTGCCCAAGGTATTAATCATTATGATCTATTAAAAACTTCAGGTGCCAGAGTTTTAAGTAAGCATTCTGAAATCTTGAATTTTCTCTAATTTCTTTTAGGGGAATTAAATTGGAATTATAGCCCTAGGTCAGAAAGTATAGTTTTTAGAATTTGAGTCGCATTTTCAGTAGAAAGATGTTTTTTTGCAAACTCTTCCGAGGCTTTCGAGATTCCTTTCCATTGCTCTTCGTTTTGATAAAGGCTTACTAGATGTTCGGCAAAACTTTTGGCATCAGCACCAATTAAGGTATTCAGTCCATCTGTTAAACCAATTCCTTTCGCCGCAATTGGAGAGATGACCGCAGGCAGGCAACGACAAAGACTCACTACTACTTTTCCATTTTGGCCAGCACCATAACGAAGCGGGGCGACATTAACTCTAAAATTATCAAAAGCTTCGTCTAAGCTTTCAATATATCCAGCAATTACCACAGATTTGTTAGCATATTTGTGAAACCTTTCCGGAATTTTACTACCAAAGACATAGAATCTAACTCCCGGTAATTTTGGAGAAACAAGCGGCCAGATCTCCTCTAAGAAATAGGTTAAAGCATCAGCATTTGGGGGATGATTAAAACCTCCTAAAAAGAAAATATTTTGTCTCTCTGCAAATGATTTTTTAAGTGGTTTGGTTTCTTCCCAAAATGGTAATTGATAACAGTCCACTTTGGGAAGATAGGATTTAATTATTTCTGTTTCGTGGGCACCCAAAACAATAGTAGCATCAGATTTGATAATTGCAGAAAATTCATTGCCTTTAGTTAGTTTTGCCCAGTATGCTTTATCCTTTGATTTTTCAATTTTAGCTTCTTGTTCTAAGCGATAATAGTGCAAGTCGTGTGTAACTAATAAGGTTTTTGCTTGGGGGGCTAATAACTTAATATGATCAAGATATTGATTTGCAACATTATGTCTTTGGAGGACGATCAGTTTGAAATCACTCCAATTCAATGGCAAGTCCTGTATTAGATCTCTTCGATACCAAGATCCATAAATTACGCGCACACCAATCTCTTCTAGATTTTGAGTATATTGATTTTGGTAATTTACATCCTGCGAAGAATGAAATGTCACTTGAAAGAATTCAGTGAGGATCTTAATTAAGTTGAAAGAATAAACAGAACCAGCATCTTGATCGGGCGTTGGTGTTTGTTGATCAATTATTAATATTTCCGGTTTGGAATGATTAGAAAACAGTCTACTATGATCGATCTGAACACAATGATTTAATAAGGCATTTTGCCATTTAATTTTAAATTTCTTTTGGTTAATAATTTGGTAGGCCTTTACTCCTAAGTTTGTATCAGTTCCCGAGCTAACTCCCTCGAAATGAATCACCTCGGCACATGGTTGATAGATCACTTGGTAGCCAGCATCTCTAATTGAGAAAGATAAGTCCGTGTCTTCGTAATAGGCTGGAGCAAACTGTTCATCAAAACCCTTAACTTGATCCCAAATTTTTTGAGGGATCATGATTGCAGCACCAGAACAATAATCAACTTCTCGAACGAAGTTAAAATTTGGATGATCTGGGCAAGCAAAACGACCACAGTTAGTTCCAGAACCATCACGCCAAATTAGTCCCCCGGCCTCTTGTAAACGTCCATCAGGATAGACTAATTTTGCGCCAACAAGTCCAGCATTAGGATAAAGCTGAAAGGTTTTTAGTAGACTATCAATCCACCCTGGTAATGGACAAGTATCATTGTTTAAAAGCACTAGATATTCACCAGAAGCTTCTGCGGCTGCTTTATTGCAACTTTTTAGAAATCCTAAATTTGTTTCATTGCGAATATATTTTAGCCCAGGAATTTGTGGCAGTAACGTCGCAGTTTGATCGTTGGAACAATCGTCAATCACAATAACTTCCCAAGCTACACTCGGAGGATTAAGTGCTAAAGAATTTAAACAGTTCAGGGTATACTGAATTTGATTGTAAGCTGGAATAATAATTGAGACCTTTGCTTTCTTACCTTCAGTAAATTGCAGCGTGCTCGGAAGTTTTTTGAATGGAAACTCTAATAAAGCTGTTCGAAAAAGCTTACTGATTCTAAAATCTATAGGCTTAACATCGTGTGGAACGGGAGTCTTATTAAATATTTCCCCACTATAATAATCCAGCATTAATCTTGCTAAACTAGCTGGTTCATTGGGATATTTTTGCTCTAAATAATAGGGGGGATGAAAACTTTCATGGACCAAGCGTCCTTCCGCAAAGCCGTGATTAAAGTAATGATCAATCGGATTAACTCCCGCGAGTCCAAGTTCTGGATTTCCATAAAGATAGAAGGACGGATTAAAGAATAGATTCGGACGCCGACAATCTTTTATTCCTTCCTGCCAAAAATTTTCTTCTGCTGAAAGCCCAGAGTCGAGCAGAGTTTTATCGGCATGGCGATAAAAATTATCATCTAGAAACATTACTCGATCCACATCAAGCTTAAGCTTTTTGGAATAATAGCGCTCCGATTGGAATGAGGGCATAATGGTCTTTATTATGGACTGGCAAGGACTGTGTTTTACTTTACTCTGTGAAAGTTTTTTTTGGCGCGCTAGTTCCCGCTGTAATTTTTTAGCTTTAGCAGAATAGGAAGACTGATTAGTCATGTGTATTACTTTGAAAGTTTCTGTAGAGATTGAGAATGCAAGCTAAAATTACCAATTTAACTATTTTTTAGCACAGGTGAATCTACAGTCAAACCTTAACCCTGAGTTTTGTGATGTTATACTAAAATCAATTAATGATTACCCTACGGCTAGCAAAAAAGCTTCCATCTTCGCTAAAGCTAAGGGGGACAAATACATATTAGGTTTTAGTATATAGTAATGACAAGAAATAATTTACTGCCTGCCTAGCCGAAGCTTCAGCGAAGGCTGGTTAGTAAATTGAACAGAGTCATTACGGCTAATGCAAATCTTGGTTTTATCCAAGTTTGCATAGCTAAAAACAACATAAATAGTGAGTCCAAGCAAAATCGTTAGTTTTTTAAAGTAATTTATTTTTTGGACTCACTATATTTGTTTTCCCCCGTATTTAACCCGATTGGGTTACATCAAGCACTTTGTGCTTAAAGTACTAGGTAAGCAGATTTTATTACAGTAATTTACAGTTTTTCCTAATAGATCCCTTTAAAAATTCTGACTAGGGGAAGTTCAATTGCCAATTCTCTCAATTCATTTCCGGATCTCGAGTTAAGCGATACAAATTAAAAATTGGCTTTTTATTACGTTCCAAAAACTCTTTTTCTAATTCCAGCGTCCAACCTCTTTTTGCTATGTATTTTTTAAATTTTTCTACTGTAAATTGATGCCAGTCTGTAAATAATGGAAAATAGATGGGATCTGCTAAGCTTGTAATAATTGGATCACTAAAGAAGGCATCAAAAGTCCGGAATGTATCTTCCTCTGAAGGATTATTAATTAAGTTGAAAACTAAACTATTAGAAATGATTTCTCCGCGGTTTAAAAAATAGAGCTGTGCGTAAAAGCCCCAATGCAGATGAACTAGTTTATGTTTGATTCCTTTATCATTAATGTAGTGATTTAAATTATAAAATGCAGGCGAAAAGTGTCCCTCGCCTAATGTTTCATTGGCCTTAATAACCGCAGAATTTGCGCCATTAAAATTTATCAATGAAATGGCAAGTAAGCTGAACATAGGAAATAGTTTGAACTTCGGCCAAAGGTAGCTAATCTTTAGAGCAATAATGGCGAGAGCTATTTCCCATGTAGGGGAAAGAAAAATGAAATGTCCACTGCGATGCGCATTGGGACTGAGTAGGATGAAAATTAGTGTAAGGACTAAGACAAGGGGTGCAAAGTAAATCCATTTTCTATGAATATCTTTTTGTTTCTTTAGGTAATAAATAATAATAAAGTATGATAAGCAGCCCAAGGTTACGATCATCATTAGTAAGGTAATTGAGATTTCAAATTGGGCTTGGAACATTTTAAACTTATTAGTAAGATCGCCCAAAAACCCAGCACTTTCAGAGTAATCAATTGGTTTTTCGTTGTATTTTTCACGGTGAAAAATAAAGTTATATAAGGGGCGAATGCTTGGAAAATCTCGGAAAAGATTATAAAGGATAAAGTTAAAGTGACCGAACAAGAACCCGGCACCAATGGCTAAAATATTTAGTGGCTGCTTAATTAAGTTAAATAGGCTACTCGGGTAAAGAACGATCGCGGAAATGATTACTGCGGCAACAATCCACCAAGAATAGAAAATGAAGTTTGGTAGCAAGAATAGAACTAAGGAAATTAAAAATAGTAAGTAGCTTGGTCTACGATCAGATAGCAAGTACTTGCGAGTTAAGTAAACTAATAATCCAATAAAAAAGAAGTGAATTGGATTAGCAAACCCGTAACGACATTCCGGAAAAAGCATTGGGTTGGTGATTGCTAAGAGTGTCGACCAAAAAGCTAAAGGTTGATTCACCGTTCTAAGACCAGCGTATAATACTAGTGCCCCTAAGATAAAATAAATTAAGTATGACAACCTGAGACCATATCGATAATCATCAAATCCTACCCAAATTAACTCTGGGAGTAATTGCATGCTGGAGATATAATTTTTATAAATTAGAGGGATTTTTGTCTTGGGGAAATTATAGATACTTTGATTGTATGGTTGGGCTTCCGCATTAAAAAAGGGAATTAGATTGTTTCTTCGAAAGACCTCATCAAAGCTAAGACCATGATCTTGCGAGCCTCTAAATAAGAAACAAGCAATAGCTATAACTGTAAGGATTAGTAATAAATCTATTATTTTAGATTTAGGTTTTGATCCTCGAAAATAATTTGAAGCTGGTAGGTCAATAGTCATTTGTAGTTTCGTTTTTTTTGTTTCTTATTAAAAATAAAAAAATTATTAAACACATAAACGTTATCAGGAAACCATAAACAACACTCTTCGGTTGATAGCGATAAGTTATTTGGTTAATTTTTGATTTATTATTAATCGTTAATAGTGAAGGATTTTTAAGAATGTTTCTAGGTTTTTGATTTACTAAGACTTGCCAGCCTGGATAGTTTGCTTGAGCAAAAATAAACCGACCACCGAGTGGAGCTTTAAAGGCATGTGGAAAGGTAACTGTAACACTATTTTCATTCCAAGTTATTTTTGAATCTAAAGGAATTGGAAAGAACTTCTTATTTTTTTTATAATAAAAGATTGGTAAAGGTTCTGGCTTCTCATAAATCATAATACCCTGATATTCTTTAACCTTTCTTAGGTTTGGTATTTCCTTATTTGAAACAATATATTTTAAGCCAAGCTCATTAAATCGTTTCGATTGATAGTTCCAATCCTTAGACAAATAATCATAATAGTTGCCGTATTTACTTGATTTATGAGAGGTAATATTTTTTATATCATAAACATTTCCTATGTTAGCTGGAATCACTGAGTTTGGTAAATTCGCAAAACGATATAGTCCTTGATCTGCTATCTGTTGATCAATTAAGAACTCGGAAATTGGATTTAGTTTGTAATATACTGGACCAGCATTCAGATTCGAGGCAGATCGATGATACCTCTTTGTGTATGTATGCATTTCAAAAGTTAAAGATACTATTATTACTAATGCAACAAGTCTTAAGCTCGATTTCAGTAGCCGGGACTGATAATTATTAAGTAATAATTGTATTCCTAGAGCTACAAGCCCAGCGGTCGCTAAGCTATAGAGGTGCATTGCCCTTGATGGAATCCTGACAAGATTAAGAATTGGAGTGTTGTAAATTAGTTGACCCCAAAAATTATTACCACCTGTTGCTATGACTAAAGCTACAACCAATAGTGCTAAGAAATAATAGTTAGTTAGGTCTTTGCGATATCGAGATATGTAAACGATACCTAATATTGCTAGAGCATAACCAGAATATGTAAAGAATAAGCTGGCTCCTTCAGGGCTTTGGCAATCTGAAATGCCTAGCCTAAGCGAGCAGGTTGATTTAAGTGCAAAGCGTTCAAACTCGGCAAAAGGCACAAGGTGAGGGTATTTTGTGAATCCAGCTCCAAACCATTTGTAGGCTAATTTAAAATACTCGTACGTAGGTAAAAACTGAACTGCAGCGAGGCCTAAAGCAAATGGAAAAACAGGACTAAAGTAGATTAGTTTTTTCCAAGAGTGCCTACTTGCAAAAGGAATAATTAAGGCCGAGGCTAGTAGTCCATGAATAAAGGCATGCATGTGACCTGCAAGGATTGCAAGTGCTCCCATTCCAGCACAACAGGCAAAATTACTTAGAATTACTTTTGTAGAAGTGGACTTTGCGCCACGAAGAGCAAAATAAATCATCCATGGAATTTGAACTACACCAGCATGAAGATTGGGTTGTCCAAAAGCACGAGCAGCAGCAGGCCCAACAAATCCAAACAGTAGCCCACCAAAGAATGCCGAAATTCTTGATAGTCCAAATTCGCGAAATAAAGTGTAAGCTCCAAAGGCACCCCAAGTAAAATGTAGCGCGATAAACAATTCAAACTTAGTATAGTTTCCGTAAGGAGGTAAAAACGAAATTACCCAAACAGGAGGGTAGAAAGCCCCTGATTGTAGCTCTCCAATAAAAGAAGTGCCAGAATCGGTTCCGAAATCCCAAAGTGGAAAATCGAAATTTAGTAAGGCTCGTTCAATTTTTGCAAACCAAGCATAGGATTGAACTGCGGCATCGCCAGATGCGAAAAAAGTGTTATAACCGGCAAGATGAGTAAAAAATATGATAACTGTTACAAGCAGGTACAATAAAAGTATTGGCATAGGCCTTACCATACCAAATTAAAGAGATACGTCTATAATTTCTTCTATGAAATTCACATGATACTCATTAATTCTAGTTTTTTAATATGCCGGCTTTACTTGGAAAGACTGGACTAATTTGGTTTATACAGAGACTCACCACATTTAAATTTTGATAAAAATGAAATGCAACTAGTATTTTCTAGGCATCTTTAAAGAAGGCTTTTGGTAAGTGTTGATTAGAAATTTTATATGTCTATGATCAGTACCAGAGTATTTTTTGATAGTAGAGTTCGAAAAAATAATTAATTATATGTTTTTTGAATTTAGGAAACTCGATAACGACTTGCTATATTGCTCAGTGGGGGATCTTTATTAGTGTTCAAATTGATTCCCTACTTGTCCTACTTTAAATCATATTAATATCCAATAAATTAAAACTTTAGATACTTTTGATGCCAACCGAAAATACTGATTATAGAATAACCAATGAGCGTTCAGAGATCACACATGCAATTCTCTCGGCGGATACTCGCTACAAAAAAGCTCAAAAAATATTTTCAATTTTAACTCATTTTACAAAGATTAAATCAGCTAAATTGTTAGATATAGGCACGGGATCAGGACATATTGCCAAAGCCTTTAGTAATTATGGCAGCAAGGTTTGTAGTATAGATCCGCATGATTTGAGAGTGGAGAAAATTGGGTATGAATTTATACAAATGACGGGCACTAAGATTCCATATCGAGAGCAAGAATTTGATATTGTTATTTCTAATCATGTTATTGAACATGTTGAAGATCAAAAGGAGCACTTAGATGAGATTTATCGAGTATTAAAACCGGGAGGAATATTTTATTTAGCTACTCCATCAAAATTTACGTTTATGGAGCCACACTATCGAATATTATTTTTATCTTGGTTTAGTAGAAAATTTTCTGCAAAATATTTGAGATTAGTTCGGAATAAAACTTGGGATATTCAACCTCTGACATCAAGTATGATTATTAATCTTGCAGAAAAACGTTTTGATGTTGTAGAACTTTCCCCACATATTATGCACCAACCTAAGAAATATTCTTTAGATATGATGCCAGGACTTCATTTTATCTTTGAGAAAATTCCATTTGGATTATGGAGAATGATGGCTCCTTTCCTACCTACTATTATTTTAATTCTAAGAAAACAAGAATTAGTGACGGATACTTAATTCGTAATGAGTGATAAAGAGTCATTTCAAAGATACTAATCACTAGATAGTATTATGGGAGGCGCTTCTTTTGCAATAAACTTAGATCCTAAAATTACTTGTGGGTAAAAAATATAAGAGCCAACTAAAGTCTTAGTTAATTTATTTTTCGGAAATCCATTTTTGGGTTTACCATATCTTATTTGTTTCAGATTGGGGATTTAAAAATAAACAATCGTTTAACAAACCGATTTCATCTGTTTAATAAAAATTCTAATTTATATTATATTTCATATTTACTGTAGAGTTATTAGAATTAGCTTTTGCCAACGAAAGAATATTTTCTAAGCAAAATTTAGCTATCGGAATCAGCTTTTATAAGTTGAAATATTGCGTATTACATAAAATTCTCCTTTAATTGAATTTGTATTTAGCGCAGAAATTATTATCCTGCAAAATATATACTTCTATCTGATCTACTTTTTATATAGTGGCCGAATGTTTAGCACATACTTAATAGCAGGCCTTGGAATTAGGTTTGAATTGACTTAACCATTCAGGAAGCTGCTGTCTTATTGAATTTGGAGAAGGACTAGATTGCAGGCGTCATATTAATTGACGTCTTTTCTTGAACAAACTAATCTAGTTAGGCTTTTATAAAAAATAAAGCCTAATTAACAATCGTTTGGCTATTTAAAAATTTAGGATATCTTATCTTTATGCAATTAGGTTCAATTTGTGAAATCCAAAATTATTGTGCCACTCCCCAAACTAATAATCTCCTTCCAATTTTGGCGGAACGTCCAAAATATAATTATCAAAAATCAACGATATCCGATTTAAACACCAAACAGATTTATCTAATTGGAAGTTTTGAATGTAATGATAGTCAACTCCATTCTGATCTTTTAAATAGCTCTAATCGATTATATTTTGACTCCTACCCATCTATCGAGCAATTTTTTTCTGAGTTAAATCCTCAAGAAAGTAATCTTTTTTTACTAAATTTAGCTTTAGAATCAGCTTCTAATCCACTTATTTTAGCAAGCGCTCTAAAAGAATTTTTAAGTAAATCACCAACCTCACAAATAATTTATTTATTTAATACGGAAGTTGCTCCAAAAACTGTTTATCGTCATTGGGATCAGGAACAAGCGAAAGTTTTTTTTAAATTTCTAGGCCTCAAAACGGAAGAATTATTTGAGGGACTACTTGTTACTTATGATTTAGCCTACGAAGAGGAGGTCACTAATCAAATTTTTGGTTTCGATTTTCAACCTTCAAAAATCAATACTGTTTTTGTGACAAAAGAATATGCCCCAGCCCATCCCACAGGGGGGATTGGGACATTTGTTCATAATCGCTATCAAATGAATCCCGACGAAGTTGCTATTGTTTACCTAAGGAATACAGAACTGGCGGCAAGTTTAAGAATCATTACGCCGGAATTATTTTATGACCAAAACGAACTAGAAAATATTACTGAGCCTGATTTAGCATTATTAATAATTCGAGTATTAGCAGCTTTTTTTAGTAATTTACGATTTATTCATTATCATGATTATTCTGGGATAGGTTTTCGTATTGCCCAAGCAGCTAAAAGCCGGGATTTACCAGAAAGAATTAATACGATTGTTTCCTTAAATGGCAATCACCAATATGTAGAAAATGCTTCTGGAGTCTGTTCCTTCTTTGTAGATGAGTTAGAGATCGCCCAAGAAAAGATTTCCACAGAATTAGCAGATTACGTAATTGCCCCAACACAGTTTATTGTCGACTTAACTATTGCTAATGGTTTTAAGTTGGAAGCATCTAAAGTAAAAGTTTTGCGGCATCCTTTTGTTTTAACACCATCTGTGAATGAGCCACGGCGTCAAATTCGACGCTTAGTTTTTTTCGGCAAGCGTGTTGCCATGAAAGGCTATCCTGACTTCTTAGCCGTTGCCAAGCGTTTGGTAGAAAAATATCCTGTTATTCAAGAAGTTGTTTTTATTGGTCCTCAATCAGATATTTGTTTAGAGCAGTTGGCTCAACTTAAAGCAATAGTTTCTGTTGTTGAATATAATCTTAGCTCTCGAGATGCTAAAAACTTATTGGCGTTTTTAGCTCCGGAGTCGTTAGTTCTTTTTCCAAACCCTCAAGAGAACTTTGGAAATGTCATTATAGAGGCCGTATCAGCTGAGATTCCTTTTATTTGCTATCTTCGTGGTGGAATTAAAGAAGTACTTCTTTCCGAGTTTCAAGATGATTTTGCTTGTGCTTGTGATAATGCAGCGCTTTTTAAGCAAGCTGAAAACTTAATAAACATGACCCCAGATAATCTTGTAGAGAAAGTTTTTAAGATCAAGCAGGCTTACCTTGAATTTTATAATGAGATTAATCAGGCTTGGAAAAATATCTCCAAGACTTTACCAACAAAAACATTACCCAAGATTGAGTTTGAATCTAAGGATTTAACTTTGATGATTCCTGTCTATGAGACTAATTTAAAGTATGTAAGACAATTATTTGATAGTTTAAAATTGGCAGTTTTTAAGCCTTCAAAAATTATTATTGTTGATGATTGTTCGAGGGGAGATTATTTCCAAAAGCTAGAAGCACTTTGCTTGGAAGAATTAGAAATTCCTTATCAATTGCTTCTTAATTCAAAGAATTTAGGCTGTGCGGGTGCTAGAAATACAGCACTAAAAGTTTGTGACACTAAGTATTTAGCTAATATTGATTCTGATGACATACCATACCCTAACTTTTTTCTAAATCTTTATCAGGCTATTGAAGCTGATCCAGAGAGCGCTGTGGCAATTGGTTTTAGTGATATTATTTCAGTGGATAAATTGATTGAATCTGAAAATGTTATTAACTCGCTTAGGGCTTATGGTGATGGAATTGCGGCTAACCTAAGACTCAATAAATTAGGGCAAGCTATGGGAGTTGTAAATACAAAAGTTGTTCGAGAATTGGGTGGATGGACAGGAAATCAAATGGAGTCAGGAGACGATTTTCGAGTCTATGCAAAGATGATTTGTGCTAATTTTAAAATAGCAGTTTTTCCACTTACAATTTCCGCTTATCGAATGCGACCTGGTAGTGTTACCCAGACCAATCATAGTTATCCTGATATTTTACTAACAGCTAAAGAATTAGATAACTTACCAGTTTTTGAAAGAATTCGCTTACATTTTGTGCTCCAGAGTGCTTGGAATTTTCATGGTGAATACTTGGGTGCAATTAATAAGATTCATAATCTTTACGATCAGTTAGATTTAAAAAAACAAGCTCTAGAGCGTGCCGAAGAACAAATTAGACAATTAGAATTTAAGATGCCAAGAAATTGAAAATTGTTTGTCTAGGCCCTTGTGGCAATACTTTTAAAGGTGGAATCGCTCAATTCTTTTCAACTCTTGTTACAGCTTTAGAGCCGGAACACCAAGTTGCTTTTATTACTTGGTTAAAAATGTATCCAGCATTCTTGCTGAAGCGTAATTTTAAAGATGAAGTTAGTAAGGACAAAATTACGGAATCTAAAGCTAAGCCTATTTTAAGTTATTGTAATCCGTTTTCAATTTATAAGTTTATTAGAGCCGTACCTAAAGATACTGAACTTGTTATTTTAAATTGGGCCCATCCTGTTCATGCTCCGCATTATATTGTGATTATAAGGCTGCTTAAGTTGTTTCGGAAGGCTAAAATAGTATTGCTATGTCATAATGTAATTCCGCACGAACGGTTTTCTCTAGCCAAAACACTGAGCAAGCTTGTTTTTCATTTAGCAGACAAAATTATTATTCATAGCAGCTCAGAAGAGAGAAAAATGCTAACTTTTGTATCAAATAGTAAAGTAGTTAAATTATTTTTGCCGCTTCACGATTTTTTTGTAGAAGAGCTTACACCAGAAATTAAAACAAAAAGATTTTGTATGCTCTTTTTTGGGATCATCAGGCATTACAAAGGTGTTGATATTTTATTAGAAGCATTAACAATTGTAAAAAGGGAGATTCCCCAAATAAAATTAATCATTGCCGGAGAAAATTTTTATTCCGGAAAAGATGATAATAGTATTGAACTTTTAATTGATAGTTTGCAACTTAAGGATTGTGTTGAGCTTTGTAATTACTATATTCCTAATGAAGAAGTATCTGGATTCTTTTCTCGTTCCGATGTGGTTGTCTTTCCATTTAGATCTGTTACTCAATCAGGAAGTCTAACTTTAGCCTTAGCTCATAATAAGCCTGTAATTGTATCTCACTTAAAATCATTCACTGATTTAATTACAGAGGGCAAAACAGGATGTATTTTTAAATCCGAAAGCCCGGAGAGTTTAGCAAATGCAATAGTCCGTTTCTATAGTTTGGATAATATGACTCCAGGTATTATTAAATTAAAAGCTGAATTAACTTGGGAACGATATGTAAAACAACTAATTTATGCATTACAATAGGGCTTATTGCGGAATAGATTCTGCTCTTAAAATAAGCTATTGTTTTATTTTTAGTATCTAGATGTCAAATTACAGAAAGGATTGGCCAGTAGGCAAATTAGTTAACTAATTTCCAAGGTAGCTTACCTAAGCATAAATTTTTATTATCGACTATATAATTTTTATGAAATTAATAATTCAAATTCCTTGCTATAATGAAGAAACTACCTTGCCCACGGTTTTTGAAAAAATGCCTCGCGAGATACCAGGAATTGATTGTATTGAATACCAAATTATTGATGATGGTTCGACTGATCGAACAGTAGAGGTCGCTAAGGCCTTAGGTGTTCACCATATTGTAATTATTAAAGGTAAAAATCGACGTTGGCTAGGTCGAGCCTTTCGACAAGGAATTGAAAATGCCCTAAAAAATGGAGCTGATCTAGTTGTAAATACAGATGGTGATAATCAATACCCCTCCGATCAGATTGAATGTTTAGTTAAACCTATTTTAGCAGGGAAAGCCGATATTGTAATTGGAGATCGATCACCTGAGAAAATTGAAGAATTTTCGGCAATTAAAAAATTCTTACAGTGGTTTGGTAACAAAATGGTACAGTTAGTTACAAATTGTGAAATTCATGATGCTGTATCTGGATTTCGAGCATACTCTCGAGAGGCATTGCTACAGATTAATATTGTTACAAATTATACCTATACTGTAGATACATTGGTTCAAGCTTTGCAGCATGGTTTGGTTATTGAATGGCACCCAATTACAGCTAATTCGAAAACTAGAGAATCAAGGTTGATTGCCAGTCTTTTTAGTAAAGTGCGTCTTTCTGGCGCTACATTACTTAGACTCTCCACCGCCTATCAACCTTTTAAAACTTTTCTTGCCGTAAGTTTAATTTTCTTTATTCCTGGATTGTTACTTCTTTTGCGATATATGTTTTTCTTCTTATTTATTGAAGGTGGATCTGACGGGCACTTACAGTCGATTATTGCTAGTGGTGTTTGCCTAATCTTAGGCTTCTTAATGGTCTTAATTGGAGTTTTGGGTGACTTGTTAGCGATTAATCGAATTATGATTAATCGTTCCTTAACCAAAATTCGTCGCTTAGAGTTAGAGCAGTTTTCCTCCAATAATAAGCTAGTATGAAAATTATTTTTATCACCAGGAAATTTCCTCCAGCAACTGGTGGTATGGAAAATTATTTGTATGATTTAATTACAAACTTTCAAGGCGAAAAAGTAGTTCTTAGTTATGGATATTCTCAAAAATGGCTTCCGTTTATTGTTATTAAATTTTTCATTCAAGCTTCTTTTCATTTGATAAAAGATCCTAAGATTGATCTGATTTATATTGGAGATGGTGTTTTAGCGCCATTAGGTTGGTTGTTAAAAAAACTTTTTGGTAGAAAAACAGTGATGACTGTTCATGGCAAGGATCTTGTTTTCAAAAAGTTTTTTTACCAAAAGTTGATAGTTCCTTGGATTAGAAAGATCGACTCGATCATTGCAATTAGTCAATCAACTTTTCAGGATGCTTTAGCTATTGGAGTTGACCCTAAAAAAATTACAGTCATACCCTGCGGAATTAACCCAGATAAGTTTATTCAAACTATCGATTTAGAGTGTGTACGAAGAAACTTTACTGCCAAGTTCAAATTAGAACTTAGAGATCGTAAGATATTAATAACAGTAGGTCGCCTCTCTCTCCGTAAGGGGCAGCTTTGGTTTGTTGAAAATGTTATGCCATATTTAGATCCGAAACATCTTTATATCATTGTTGGGCCTGATGGCTCTGACATTAATGGTTTCCGAAGTTTAATTGGAATAAAAAAAGTCAGCTTTGCCAAGGAGTTGCAAGATTTAATTAGGAAATATAAATTAGAGAATCGAGTTATTTGGTTAGGTAAAATAACATCGAAAGATTTAAACAACCTGCTTTCCATTGCTGATTTATCAATCATGCCAAATATTTCTTGTAATAGTGATCGCGAAGGCTTTGGTATTGTAAATATTGAAGCGGGACTTGCAGGATTGCCAGTTATTGCGGCGGACCTTGATGGTATCCCTGATTCAATTATTCCTGAAGTTACGGGTAGTCTTGTAACGTCAAAAGACTCCGATGCTTTTATCGCAGGAATTACTAAGTGGTTAGCGAAGGATTTGCCCGCAGAAAAGGCAACTATCGCCAAAAGTGTAAAAGAAAACTATGGTTGGCATCGGATTATTAAGAGAAAAGAAACAGTTTTTAAAGAAAGTTTGTTAGGTAATGGATAAGCGGCGAATATTTTTAATCTTAAAGTATGGATTATTGGCCCTGTTCCTCATTGGCTTTGTCCTATATTTTCAAAAGAATTCAGAAAACTTTAACTCCCTAAAAGATATTTCTTTAGGTCAGTTTGGGTTTTTATTCTTAATGAATTTCTGTTTCTATTTAGTTAATGGTTTTATTACTAACAGTCTGCTTCGTTGTTTTAATATTAATTTAAAGGTTTTTGAACAGTTTTATCTCAGCGTTTTGACAACTTTTGGTAATTACTTCTTGCCATTTAGAGGTGGAGCTGCACTACGTGGGATTTATTTAAAAAGACACTATCAGTTCACATATTCGCGTTTTATGGTGGCGATGATGGCCCAGTTGCTAATTGTTTTGTTAGTTGCTCTGCTGGCAATGTTTTTATTTAGTATTCAGATTTTTGTTAAGTCAGGTTTTCAGGATTATCAATTAACTTCGGCTTTAAGTATGATGTTAGTGATAATTTTAATTCCCCTGTTTTTTAGTAAGAAAATTTATTTTCTGATTAAGTTTAAAAAGATTCGCAAATTTCTTTTCCCCTTTTACCAAGGCTGGCGCTTAATCTGCAAGAAGCCTAATAATATGTTGCGCTTATTTTTCTTTAGCTGTTTGAATTTAAGCATCGTTTCCTTAATGCTATATTCCGAGCTAATTTTCTTAGGATTCACTTCTGCTAGTGGCAAAGTACCGGGATTCTTTGATGCGCTATTTCTTTCAGTCTTCAACTTGCTGTCATCAATCTTAATTATTACACCTGGGGCAATTGGAATACGAGAGTCCATGATGATGGCGGCTTCTAATCTGGTAAGCTTTACGCCGCACGACATTTTAGTAGCCTCTGTTTTAGATCGTTCGGTTAATATAATTTTTATTATTGTAGCTTTTGCAATTGCTAGCTTCTTAATGAAGATTCGCCAGGCTAGAATGAAGAAATTACTTTAAGCGGAGCCAGGGGCAGTGCTTAAGCGACTCTGATATTGGTTTCCAAGATAGAGATTAACAGCTGTATCTGGATCGCCCTGAAAAACAATATTGCCTGCTGATAACAGCAAAGCCTCACTACATAGCCGCTTAATAGATTCTAGATCATGACTTACCATAATAATTGTTTTGCCACGTTTAATACGATCTAAGAAAACTCTCTCACATTTAGTTTTAAAGCGTTGATCGCCCACAGCTAAAACTTCGTCGACAATCAGAATGTCGGGATCGCTATCAATTGCTACAGCAAACCCGAGCCTGGCATACATACCTGAGGAGTAATATTTAATAGGCGTTAGGGCAAAGTCACCTAGTTCTGCAAATTCTAAAATACTATCAACTCGAGTCTTTAATTCTTTAACGGACCTTCTTCGGAGCGATCCATAAAGATATATATTTTCGATGGCATTTAAATCAGGATCGAACCCAGCACCAAGTTGAATTAAACAATCAAGATTTCCGTTAGTAATAATTTCCCCTGACGTAGGTGGTAGGACTCCGGCAATAACCTTAAGTAGTGTGCTTTTGCCAGCGCCATTACTACCTAAAATGCCGAACACGGCACCAGGTTTAATTTTAAAACTGATTTTATTTAATGCTTCAAATGAAGAATGGTACTTTAGTTTACCTGTGCGCAGAAACTTGATTGCCATCTCTTTAAGTGAAGTTGGACGCTCTTGATAAGAGCGATAACTTACTTGGACATCTTTAATTTCAACTATTGGTTTAATATTCATGTTTTAACCTGAGCTTTGGATTAGAAAGCGTAACGAGAAAGCTGAAGTGCTTGAATTGATTGAAAAATAGTTTATTTTTCAATCAATGTAAATTGATAAGGAAAGTAAAAATTTTATTCGCAGCTGATGCAGTGCATCAGCGAGACTGAAATTTTTTCTTTCCAACGCGATTTCGGGCAGTTAGGCTTTCGTAGTAGCTTGATTATCCGAAGCTTAGGTTCTAGGTAAAATAAATCATTCGCTTGTCAGCTTTATTGAAGATTACTAGTCCGATAATTAAGACAATTATACTTGTAGCTGTAGTGTAGATTACATTATGCCAATCGGGAATTTGGTTGAAATAAAAGATGTCTTTGAAAATTAGAATCATGGTAAACATCGGATTGAATTCTAAGATTTTAACTACTTCTGGGGGAAGCATGGTCATTGGGTATAAAATTGGGCAGAGGAAGTACATTGCTTGAATTAAGACAGTTGTTAAATGTTCGGTGTCCTCAAAAAAGACATTCAGTGCTGCCAAACAAAGCGAAACGCCCATGGTGATAAAGAACAGAGGGATAAAACAAATCGGAAATAGTAAAAAGTGCCAAGTAATCGGATGTCCCATAAAGAGACTAATTAGAATTAGGGGCACCAGCGAGATAACAAACGTGTACATGTTTGAAAATGCGAGAGAGAGAACAAACAAGTATTTTGGCACTGGTATTTGAGAAATAATTTGAATGTTACCTTTAACGGCATGCAGTGAAGTTAAAGCGGTGCTAGAAAAATAGGCCCAAGGAATCATGCCAGCAAATAGGAAGATAGCATAATATTCGATATCTTCCGATCTCATGATTTTAGAGAAGACCACTGTCAGAACCATCATCATCAGTAATGGATTTAACATGCTCCAAAGATAGCCTAGAATTGAGCGCTTATATCGTTTTCGCAAATCTCGCAGGACTGATTGGATCAGGTAATCACGATAGAGAAAAATAGATTTGAGAAATTCAAACATAAGTAGCAGGGCATCAAGGGTCAGAAATTTATCCTATTATTAGGCTTGGAGCAAGCCAAGCGTGCTATCGAAATTGCTTGTATTTTTATCATAATATCCTACACTTGCTACCGATGAATACATCTAATAAAAAAGTCGCCGTGGTAATTCCTGCTTACAAGGTGACAAGTCAAATTTTAAGTGTGCTAGAGAAAATTGATTCTGATGTTTCCCTAATTTTTGTTATTGATGATGCTTGCCCAGAAGGTAGTGGGAAATACGTGCAGGAAAAATTTAGTGATACCCGTCTGCGAGTTATCTTTCATGAAAAAAACCAAGGGGTTGGCGGGGCAGTTTTAACGGGTTATCAAGCAGCGCTAGCTGAGAATATTGATATCATAGTGAAGGTTGATGGTGATGGTCAGATGGATCCAGCTTTGATCCCCCAGTTAATTGCGCCGATTGTGGCGGGCGAAGCTGATTATACCAAGGGAAATCGTTTCTTTGACTTGGAGTCAGTTAGTGCAATGCCAGGTATGCGCTTATTTGGAAATGCAATCTTGTCTTTGATGGCCAAACTATCTACGGGTTATTGGGATTTATTTGATCCGACTAATGGTTTCACTGCAATTAGCCGGCTTGTAGCTCGAGAATTACCAATTGCTAAAATTAGCCGAAGATATTTTTTCGAGACTGACTTGCTGTTTCGTCTTAATACACTCCGAGCCGTTGTTGTAGATGTGCCAATGGTAGCTAAGTATGCTGATGAAGTTAGTAATTTAAAGATTGCTGATATTATTGGAGAATTCTTGTGGAGGCATTGTGCTAACTTTGCCAAGAGAGTTTTTTACAACTATTACCTACGAGACATGTCTCTAGCTTCAATCGAGTTGCCACTTGGTTTGTTATTAATTTTTATTGGTAGCTGCTTTGGATTTTATCACTGGATTGCTTCAAGTTTAGTTGGAGCTGTAACACCTGCCGGAACCGTCATGTTGGCAGCGTTACCAATTCTAATGGGCACTCAACTGCTTTTAGCCTTCCTAAGCTATGATATTACCTCTGTTCCCAAACGTCCTCGCAATAGGTACTGAGTTATCACTAAAATGCTAGAGTAGTTTTATTCGAATTTAGCATCTAATAACCTAAGTTATTCTAGTTGAGCTGTTGCAAATTACTCAAACAAGCTATACTGGGCTTAGCTAGTTTTTTTTGCAAAATTGACAGTAAGTCTTTGATTTTATTTATTATTAATACAAATCAAACCTTAGTAATTAACTTCAACACTGTTATTTTTAGACCGTTTTGGAAATTTAACTGATGTTAAAGCAAAATGAGTTTTAGACCGATAGGTAACTTATGAAAATTTCTAAATTTACTCGCCGATTATTTTTATTGGCTTGGTTGCTTACTTCTCAAGTTTCAGCACAAGTTATTATTGATTCAACGCCACCAGCCAACACTACACTTCCGATGGCTGCTGATTTTGCAACTGAAGTTTTAGGTAATCCTTGGGATATGAATTCCGTAGAGGATTTAGGAAACTATGTTACGGCTTCTGACACGCTAGACATGTCCCCGCCCGTTTTTAGTGATGGTGTGATGACAACTCAAACTTTAGTACAAGGGTTTTCTTACCTACAACTATTGTCGCCAGCATATTGCAGTACAAATCCATCTGGAATTACCGGAGCAACGCAACCGATCGATACTAATAAGTATCGTTACCTGACGTTGCGGATGTATTCAAGCAATGCCTCACAAATGAGAATTGTTGTTAATACAGCTTGTACTTGGTTTGCCGATAACTGGACATCTCAGGCAATAAATACTTCTGTTGGGTGGCATACATATCAAATTGATCTACAAACCATACCCCATGAATTTTATTCTGGAACAGAAAACCCCTCCTGGAATAATCGTCCGGCTACCGGCATAAGAATTTTGCCAGCTATTCATGCCGGAACACAGATTCAACTTGATTGGGTTACATTAACTGGTGATGTTCCTAGCGAGACTGTTGAGGTTGATTACTCTTTTAGTCCTGTCGCAAACAAGTATTACTCCATGTTTCTTGATGACAACTCTACTTTAACCGATGGATTTGTTCGTGCCTTGCATATTGCAGAAGGTACTAGCGAGAATACTGAAATTACTTCGGAAGGATTAATTCCTGGGGAATACAAATTGATTTCTATTGAGAGTAATGACTGGGCAACGCTCAATAACAATCCTTGGGATATGAATTCAGCTGGCGATATCTTTGGTAATTATGGATTAAGTGTAAGTTTCACTGGTGGTAACATGACAGGATCAACTAGCTCTATACCCAATTACTTTTATCTGAATATGGGTGATGAGACCATTGATACTAGTGCATTCAACTTTATGAGAATTCCAATGACCTTATCTGGAGTTACCGTTGGGGCAACTATGGTCGTTTATATGTTTGATGCTAATGGAAGTACGATCTTCCAAGAGTTTAAGGGAATCAGCAATGGTTTTCAAAACTATGATTTTACTCTTGGTACTCTATCGGCACGCGTTGCTAAAATTCATGTGACAATTGCCAGCCAACAAAATGTCAGTTTTACAATTCCAGAGATTTCTTTGAGAAATGATGGGTTGGGAGCAATCGGGTCTGCTCCAAGCGCGACAATTAATTCATGGGATATTAAAGTTAACACTCCCCCACAGTTAAAAATATTACAACCAGATAAACTTGGTGGTGCTGATTTTGCCACCGAAGTTTTAGGAAACCCATGGAACTTTGATGATACCGCCGACGTTGCTTATGCCTACAATGTAACTAATCCGGCAATACTTCCAAATAATAGTGTTGATGGAATTCAAGGTAATTATTTTTCTGCTACCAGCGTTGCAACTACTGCCGATGGTGATCCACACCAGTATTCTATTTATACCGATGATCCAACAAAGATGATTGATACGCGTCGATATAAAAACCTTTCTTTTCGCTTACTAACGGCGCGTGAGCAAGATTTAAATGAAGGTTCTGTTGTTCGGGTGATTTGGCATAGTCAACCCGAAGCACCAGCAAATTTTTTAAACGGCGATGATATCGTAACCTTTAATGGTTGGCGCACATATAGTTATGATATGGATACAATTCAATTAGAAGAACTTAATCACCCGGTAGGTTCAGTGCCTAATCCTTGGTATGATTTTACTGATGCTTTTCGGATCGATCCGCATGAGTTTAGTGAAGCTACAGAATATTTTTTTGATTTTATACGAATTACTGCCGACGATGAGTCTAATACTAAGTTTGCAATCACTTATGATTTAAGCGACGAAGATGGCGACGATGCCAGTGTCAGTTTTTATTACCATTTCGACCCTGCTGCCACATCAGGCGGAGTTTTAATTGGTACAAAGCTACTCAGTGATGAAACTAGTGTCTTACTTTGGAATACAAGTGCAATTTCTAATGGAAATTATTATGTTTATGGAATTGTTAATGATGGACACAACTCTCATGCAGTGAAAGCTAGTGGACCAATCCTGATTTCTGATCGAGTTCAAGATACCACTGTTCCTGTTTTACAACTTGATGGTCCAGTATCTGCTCAAAAGATTTATAATGACTTTGTTGTTAAAGGTTATGCTCTCGATAATATCCAAACAGCCTCGGTGGAAGTTTTCATCGATGGTGAATTATTAGCAAGATTTAATCCTGAGCGTTTTGATTCCAGAGCACAAACTGATTACTCTGCACTTACTGAGAGTGGTAACGCAGGATTTTTTGAGACAATAGATGCTAGCTCAATCCCCACAGGTCCGAGAGATCTTGAAGTTTTAGTTTATGATACAGCTGGTAATGTTACTTCTTCTGGTATCATTGGTGTAGTTAAATATGCCGGTGCTAACCCAGATCCCGAAATTCCACCAACGGCTACTCAAGCCTCCCCAATTACTATTGAGAATCCCGTGGTCGAACTGCCGGCACTAACTATTTCACGAACTTTGAAAGCTAAGAAAGGAACGCTTTCCATGACTATTGGTAATACTGTTGGCTGTACTAATGTAAATTTACTTTGGTCTGACTCCGCTAATGGACTGGTTTCTGCTCCCCAAACAATTAAGGGTTTTGCTACGGCTAGTCGTGATCATCTAGTGCTGGCAGCTAGTAAACTAAATCCAGTTCAGAAACCCCAGAAAAAGAAAAGCGTTTTCTTGAAGGCAAATTGTGATGGAGTAAGGGAAAGTTCAGTGATCAGCATCCCAGTTTTAAATATCAAGAATGCCACCGGCAAAAAGGTTAAGACTCATAAGGCCTGGGCCAAACAGTTAGGTAAGAAACTCAAATATAATAATTAAATTTGTTTAGAATTACTAAAAAATTGGGATTTAAGAAGACTACTTAGTCAGTAGTTTTTTGATTGTGTTGGTAAAAGCTTCTTTGGAAAAGTCTTGTTCGATTCTTGCTAAAGAATTTTTATGGAGTTGAGTCCAAAGAGCCTCGTCTTGATCTAATCTTATAACTTGATTAGCAAATTCTTCGGGAGTTAATCCTAATAAGTATTCACTTTCAACTTGCCAACCTAATTGCTGATGGATTAATTCGGAAACAATTACGGGCAAGCCATAACTCGCTACTTCCGTAACCTTCTGAGGAATGCCAGCCGCAAATCTAGTCGGAGCAATAAAAATTTTTGCTTGATTGATTGATGGGCTTAAATCATCAACTGCCCCAATGTTAATAACTTGCGGATCTTTAATTGATTGGATACGGGGACTCTTATTTGTGCCAATAATTTTAAGTGGCGCAGTAAATCCTTTGTCTTTTAGTATTGGCAGCACTTTTTCAATAAACCAAATTAGCGAATCCGAATTTGGTCCAAAATCATCATGGAGAGCCCCCAGAAATAACAAGCCATTCCGATCATTAAATGATGGCGTGGAAGTTGTTAGCTGATGTTGAAAACCAAGTACTTCTACTTGTTTAATTCCCGTTTGTTTAAAATAACTAGCTTCGGCTAAGGAGACGGAGGAAACAGCATCTACTCCCTGACTAAGCTTTAGCTCGGCCGACATTTTTTGTTCAATATCTTTCTCGTTAAGCGGCGCGTTGCTAATTTTCCCATAAGCAATATCTCTTAGTGTAAAGAGTGCTTCAGCATCGTAGATTATTTTTGCGCCAGAAAAAATTTCTAAGTTTGGAGATAATTTTCTAATTTCAGTCATGGTGCTTGGCCTGCTAATCCAAACATAGTCGTAGTAATTTGCTCGCTCGGTCAGAGTTCTTACTAAGCCTGAGATGCCATAGTTATCTTTAATTAGAATCTCTACGGCTCTTGGAAATTCTTGATAAACTTCAGACCAAGACTCTGCGTAATCAGCTCGTAATAGAGGATAAACAGTTACAAAAAATCCTAGCTGATCGATTGTTTGAACTAATGAATTTGCTCGGGGATATCCTGCACCCATTTTGATCTGCGGGAGAAGTTCATCAATATATAATACTTTAGGACGTGTCTCTAAAGATCTAGATAAAAATGCTGGAGTTTCTCGATCTAATTTTGTACTTAGTAATTGCTGATGTTTGTCTAGTAGGATTAATCGATTACGATTCATTAAATCAATTGCGTTACTCATCCCTGCACTGGCAAACTCAAAGTGATTCACTTCTGCTGTTGGTAAATAAACGATTTTATAGCCCAATGATTGTAAAGTAAGACAGAAGTCTACTTCTTCATAGTAAGCTGGAGCAAAACGCTCATCAAAATAATTAACTTCTTCTAGGATTTCTTTGGAGGTTAATAAGAAAGCACCTGAGCAGTAGTCCACTACTTTTTCATATTGTGCTTCAGCTTGGTCAACGCTTCCCCCTCGCCCATACCCCTGACAGCATCCATCACTCCAAATTAGACAGCCAGCTTCTTGTAATTTGCCATCAGGTAAAATTAACTTTGCTCCAACTGCAGCAATTTTGGGATCTGATTTGATTTTGGCTAGCGCATTTTTTAAGGCATCAGTCTGAGGTTCGGCATCATTATTTAAAAACAAAACATATTTAGAACTAGCTCTTTGAGCCCCTTGATTAGAGGCTTTAAGAAAATGTAGATTTTCCAGATTGTTTATTACAACAATATTTTCAACCTTAGATAACAAGTCGTTTGTTGTATCTTCCGAAGCATTATTTACAATTATTATTTGTAATTTTAAGTCTTTCACTTCTGCTAAATTTCGAAGACAACGAAAAGTAAATTCAGCTTTGTTGTAAACAGGAATTACAATTGATAAATCATATTGATTTGCTGAAGAGAAAGAAATTACCCTTTGTCCTAGTAAAAAAGTTTGTAGATCACGCTTGGCCAGACGAATAAAATCCTCTTTGGTATTAGCCAAACTTTTCTCTGGTAACTTCACCTGATTAAACTTTTTCCAGATTTTTTTGCTAAATTGATAGGCGCGACGGAGGCCTGGAACTTGTCGCAGTGTTTGTTTATATTTTTGTAAATTAACCACGGAAAAATGCTCTCAGAAGTTTAACTGGTCGAAGCAAGAATTTAGTCCAGCGAACTAAGCGGCTAAACTGACAAAGATATAAATAATTAAAAATTGATATTTTGCGGTAAGCATTTTTACTAAGATTTTTTGGATTTTTGCTAAGCTCTGAAATTACTAATTTCCATCCAGCTAGTTGTAGCTTTCTTTGGTTGCTATCCATTAATGTCGCCTGACATAGTTCAGGGTTTTTGGAATACTCTTCTGCAATTTCGGTCGCTACCCCTGACCAACTTTCTTTGGTGTTTGATACTAAGTGCAAATTATTAATCGTCGGATAACTTTCTTTGAATTCTTGATAAGGATAAATTTCGCTGGCAAAAACTTTGATCTGATTCGCTAAAAACTCATTTAATTTAATAGCTGACTTGCAATCGGCATAACTGGAATTACTAACAGGAATCAGTCCAAATTTAAAGTGAGACAAGTTAACTTTCTGAAGATATTCTCGATAGCCCATTTCTTTAGATATATAACAACTTAGACCAAATTGATTAGTGATTGCCGAGTTACTTCCAATTAATTGAATTGGCACACCATTATTAATTAATTTTTTAAAGATTTCACTAAACCAAGAAAGATCATTATTATTAAATTTAAAAGAGTCAGTATTAGCAATTAATACTGCTCCCCTTGGGGCATTCCAATTTGGTTGAGCATTTGGAACAATAATTACTTTTTTGTTAGGATAGCGCTTTTCAATCTCTGTTTTTAAATAATTTTGCGTAGTTGTAATCATTTTGCAATTAGCAATTATTTTCTCCACTTTAGAAATGTAAGAGTTTCCTCCTTTAGCAAAGTCCTGCGAAAATTCTGGTAAATCCCAAAACAGATCGTCGATATCGAAAACCATGGGAATATTTAGCTTCGCTGCAAAGCTAGCAAATAGTTGATAGTAGCGCGTGATATTAAAGCGATTAAAACAAAGAACTGCATCATCCGGAATTTTATGACTTTCATAGACTTTGGAAACTTTAATTCCTGCGGCGGTTGCCACATCAGACTCCAAGGTAGAACTTCGAACCCAATAAAAAGCGGAATCGAAAGCTAAAAAATAGAAATTATTAAAAGATTTATGCAGTTTTTGCATTGTATGATGATTTCGTTGAAAGTCTATTCTAAAAAAATGTTATTGCATTACCAACAGATTATAAACCATACTGTTCGATGTCAATCTGTGTACCTTGAATAGATCCTTTACTTCTTATTTTATTCAGAATGAATAACGCTAGGTTTGTACTAAAACCCAGAAGTCATTTGACTCCTAGAATTCATTGTGGCGCTTTATTGTTACCAGAAAGGTAATATGCCGATGATTTAATAGACCCTTTCACTCGATTTGTAATAAATTTTGGTGTATCTTCCCACTACTATGAATAGCTCAAGTTATGAAGATTGGTTAAAAGACTTTCCCGTGTCTGAGAAGCCAATATATCTATCCATTATCGTACCAGCCTATAATGAAGAGCGACGGCTTCCTCCAACCTTAATTGAAATGATTGATTATCTTGATGAGCAAGATTATTCCTATGAAATAATTGTCGTTGACGATGGCAGCACTGATCAAACCTCTCAGGTCGTTAAGAAATTTGAAAAAATTAGATCTCAGGTTCGGCTGATTAAATTAGCAAGAAACAGAGGCAAGGGGCATGCTGTTAAAACTGGAGCGCTAAATTCTAAAGGTCAATTTGTATTGTTTAATGATGCGGATGGTTCAACTCCAATTTCAGAAATAAGTAAGTTACTTTCAAACCTGAAGGAGACAAATGCTGATATTGCTATTGGATCTCGTGCCAAACAGAACGGCGAAACTGAAATTAAGGCTCACTTCCATCGTATTATAATTGGACGAACATTTAACCTTTTGGTAAATCTATTATTAATTAAAGGGGTTCAGGACACGCAATGTGGCTTTAAGTTATTTACACAAAAAGCAGCCCAGACAATTTTCCCTTGTCAGAGCATCGAAGGATTTAATTTCGACGTAGAGCTTTTGTACTTGGCAAAACTTAATAATTTTATTTTTTCTGAGATACCAGTTAACTGGCATAGTACTCCTGGTTCTAAGGTCAATCTAATCACTGATTCCATAAAAATGTTTTTTACTCTGTTTGTCATAAAATATAGGCACAAAGCACGTCCAAGCATAATTTCAGTAATTTGTAACAAATAGTTGCCCTTATGAAGTCTCTAGTCTTTAGAAAATATCCTGTATTAGAAGACATCCTGATTCTTATTTTATTTCACTCAATATATTTATTTTTTGTAACATACCCATGGGTCTTGTCTTTTAGCAGCCACTTGATGTCGCATCCTGGTGATGGTTTGCAAAATTATTGGAATTTTTGGTGGGTAAATTATTCGATTCGCGAATTAGGTCAAAATCCTTGGTATAGTCATTTTCAATTCTTTCCAATCGGGGCACCTTTGGTGGTTCATACCCTTTCGGCCATTAATACCTTTCCTGCCGTCTTGCTGAGCAGCTTCCTCTCGATAACTCAGATACATAACTTAACAGTACTTCTCAGTTTTATTCTGACGGGAGTGACCACTGGAGTGTTAATAAGATCTTATGGCGTTGGTAAGATTGGTCAGATTATAGGTAGTCTTAGTTTTACTTATTGTGCTTATCGTATCGCTCATGCGCAGGGTCATATTAATCTTATCACAACTCAGTGGATTCCTTTGTTTTTACTTAGTTGGAAATATTTAATTCAATTGCCAAGTTTTAAAGGAGCAATTCTTTCCTCGATTGCCTTTCTGCCAGTTTTTTTTAGTGATTATTATTATGCAGTATATACAGCCTTAGTTGCTTGTTTCTTTCTTGTCATTTACGGCAATTTTAAAAGTATCTCAGCGGTCAAAAAATGTTCTATTGTTCTGATCAGCTTTACGCTTCTGACATTAATTTGGACCTGGCCATTTATTATAAGATTACTGACATTATCTAAGGGTGGAATTGCCCAAACACATACTGCCACAGAATTTTCACTTGATTTATATTCAGCATTTGTTCCGGGAGGATATTGGAAGTTTGCCGAGTATACACATTATTTTTGGTCAAAATTTAGAGCTGGTCCAATTGAGGGTAGTGCCTATCTAGGGATAGCAACTATTTGCTTGGCGGTTATCGGAGTGATCAGAGGCAAAAGATCACTTTTTGAACGACTTGGGTTATTTGGCATTGGGGTAATCTTTTTACTTTTTTCTTTTGGCCCTACTTTGCAGATTCTTGGCAAAGATACCTTATCAATAATGCCATATGAATTTTTGGAAATGCTGATTCCAATTTTAAAAGTTGGTGGAATTCCTTCGCGCATGGCGATGATTACTTCACTAATGCTTGCAGTTTTGTGTGGAATTGCGGTGGAGTCTTTAAAGGGCAAGAAAACCATTATTTATTGTCTTTTAACATTTTTTATCGTTTTGGAAACTTTGCCTAAAATGTTACCATTGTCTAAACTTCACGTTCCGACATTGATTTCTCAAATGAGTAGCCTTTCTAAAGAATATGCCTTGATCGATGTTAATAATATTGCACCCTTAGCTAAAGGTTTATTTTGGCAAACTATTTATGAAATGCCAAAGTCGAATGGTTATGTTTCTCGCCTCCCTAGTTATGTAGAGGAAGGTTCTAGACAGATCGAAGAAAAAATAAAAAAGGGCGAGTGGCAAATTCTTTGTCAAGAAGATGGGTTTCGATATTTACTCTTTAAGAAAACAGACTATATTCCAGAGTTCATTTCGCAATTAAAACCAATATTAAAGAAGCAACGCTTAGTTTTATATGATCTTGAAGCAAAATGGCGCTGTATTAAATGGAAAGATGTATTAAAGAAATCTAAATAGGCCAAATCTTAATATTAAGATAATACTTCTAAAGCTAAATTGAATACTTAAATTTCCTTCAGCATGAATCTTGGAACCATGAATAACCACACTCCTGAAAAACCAAAGATCCTCGCTGTGATTGTGCTTTATCAGTGTAGTTTAAAAGACTCAGCTGCTTATCACTCCTTAGCTCAAAATAAGGGGCTCAATTTCTTTGTTCATTTAAATAGCATTGACTCCGAAACTTTAGGAGATCCGCGAGTGTATTCTTATCAAGACTACTCTAACCCCGGAGTTAGTAAGGCATATAACCGTGCGGCGGAGTATGCTTCTAGTCATGGATATGATTATCTCTTACTAGCCGATCAAGATTCTGAATTCCCAGATAATTTTATGCAAACATTTATCCTTTCTAAGGCTGACTTACCACAGGAGCAAATCTTTTTTCCAGAAGTTATAGCTAATAAAAAAATGATTTCCCCTGCGGAGTTTAAATACTCTCGCGCCTGGTATGCTAATCCAAAGCCTAAACATGGTTTGATCAATTTAAATATTTTTCGTCCAATAAATTCGGGATTGCTTATTGACTTAGAACTTTTTAATACTGTAGGGGGATATAACGAGCAGGTTTTTTTAGATTATAG
The DNA here is from genome assembly GCA_041740355.1 of Bdellovibrionota bacterium. Lineage (GTDB taxonomy): Bacteria > Bdellovibrionota_C > UBA2361 > UBA2361 > CALJRW01 > JANNBC01. The sequence goes on along the minus strand of JBGSMD010000026.1, from coordinate 36,641 downwards.
TGATTTCTATTTTATTGAAAATTGCTTAAAGCACAGGATGACGGGGGTATTTTTTCCAACTGTAGTTCAAGGTGAGTTATCTGACTTTGAGTCCCATAGTATTTTAAGAATTTGGAAAAGATACATTATGTATCTTCGTTCTACTGCCCCCCTGTTTTTTAGAAAAGGCTATCGATTACTTCCGGTTTGGTGGATTCTAAAATTACTCAATCAGCTAAAGCGTTCGGTCCTTAAGAGTTAAGTAATGCTATCTTAGCAGTCTGATTTTTGGTAAATTGGATTTTGACTATCGTACGAAATATCCAAATGAAACCAGAGACTGATCCCCATACAGTTATTGACATTCCTGATATTGAGTCTCTTTTTCGTTCAGCTGAAATAGCACGTACTATTAAAATATTCGGAGAAAATTCTGCTTATGACGAAAGAATTCATTATCTAGAAGATGACCTGAAAGAAGCACATCGTGCTAAGCTGGCTAAGTCTCAGCAAATTTCCAATATTGCTGCGCTTGATTTCCAAACAACACTAAAGGGTGTAGTCGCTGGATTAAGTAAAGGAGTTGAGATAAATGAAGGATTACTTGATCCGGCACAAGCTCGGCAGTTATTATTGATTGCAGGATTAATTCAAGATCCGCTATTTCCAAAAATTGTTTCTCCACTTCAAGAAGAAATTAAATGGTTAATAACGGAACTGGAAAAGCAGTTTCCAGCTGTTAAAACACAATTTAGTGAAATAAAAAATACCTTTGCGACCCCACTTGGGTCGCATTAAACACGTTGTGCTTAATCTGCTAGACAACTAAAAATCAAACGGTAGTTTTCAATATCGTCTAGTATAAATAAAAGATTTGATTATAATTGAAAATCTCAATCAAAAATTTAGTACTTTTATTTTAATCTAGCAATAATTCCGTAATGATCTGATCCTAAAATTGGAATTGACTCAAAGGAGAGAGTTCTAAGACTTTTATCGACTAGAATATAATCAATTGGTATAAACATTATTTTTTTATGACTCGGCCATGTTGCATGATACCCAAAATTACTACGAGCATCCTGTAAATTACTAACTGCCAGAAGCTTTTTAAAGTTTTGTGACCACGGTGTAATATTTAAATCACCTAGGACAACTTGGTAATCAGTTCCACTTTGATTAATATTTAAGGCAATGCTAGCTAATTGTTGATCCCTAAGTTCTAAATATTTTTGACTAACTGGTGGAACTGGGTGAGTCGCTAGGATCTGAAAAGTTTTGCCATGCACTTCAATCTTGGCTTTTAGACTCGGAGGGGCATCTGGAAATAATTCTATCACTTGAGCATTCTTTATGGGATATTTGCTAAACAAAGCAATTCCAAAATTATCTTCGCGCACTTTTGATATTGTGTATGGGTATTCGCTTGTTAGTTGCTGTAATGATTGAAACCAAAGATTGTTAACTTCTAGTATGACCGCAATGTCTAGTTTTAGCTTTAATAATTGGCTGATAAATTCTTCTTTATATGGATTAGCAGTATAAATATTAAAGCTACTTACTTTTAATGTTGTTTGGGCCGTTACTTCAGAGTCTTTCCAAGAGTTTGTTACATATGGACTCAGCAAATAGTAATTCACCGAAATAATTATTATAGAAGCTAGGATTAAAGGGGGCCTTTTATGAAAAATACTAAAACCCAAAAACACTATTCCGAGGATTAGATATTGCAATCGAAAATGTTCAAAGAGAGCAAGTATATAAAAGGAGCTTGAACCTGAATAAGCCGTGACGAGGGAGAGGATTGCTAGACAATAAGGAGCGAGGTAGGCATACCAAATCAGGGAAGCTTTAAACTCTTTGAGAGATGGTTTTTTGTAAAAAGTACGAAGGTAAGACATTAATTTTTAGCAATAGTCACTCTATAAGATATTATGAGCTTAGAAGCTAGATTGTCTTATCGTAATAAATATAGCTAAAGATTACCTAAAAAACAGTCGAATTTATCGCATCATGCCAAATCCAGAATCAAATTTACAGATAACTAGCGAACAAGCCGCTTTGTTTAAAGCTGCTAATTTCAGGCATATCCGTGCGGAATATAGTGATGAGGTAAGGATTCAAGAACATGAAGTATTAATTATTACTGGCAATCCTGAGTTCGTTACTTCAGAAGGCGTAGGTCCTTGTCTTGGTATGATCCTAGTTTCCAAACAACCACAAGTGATTCTTGGATTACATTATCCAGATCCCATCAGAAACGATCCAGAAATAGTTGGTAAGTTTTTAGATTTAATTGATCTGTTAAAGATTAATGTTTCCAAAGCTGAGATAGCTGTTGCTGGGCTATCACCTGGCGACGATCGCAGTCCTAAGATGGCCAGAGATTTCCAAGCTTCTCTACTAGCTGCGATTGAAGAAAAAGGTTTTCCTCGCAAAGATATTAAATATGCTTGGTCTGATTTCGAATCAACATGTACTGTGAACTATGAACGGGATGCCAGTAAAAAGCTCACAGTGGACAAATCAGATGACCACGAAGATTGATTTTTCCTGTTCTGTTATGTCAGATTTAGTAAGCCCCTTTGGTCGCTTCAAACAACCCAGTCATAATCGGAAACTTCCATTAATTATAATTAGATTTAATTTTATTAGGGTAATCTACTCGATGGTAGTAACCCCTATGATTAATAGCGATCACTAAGAATTTCTGAAAATTGGATCCAAATTAATTTATCTTAAGGAATTAAGACCACCTTCACGCAGTTATCTTCTTTATTATTAAATAAATCATAGCCCTCAGAAGCTTGGAGTAATGGCATGCGGTGAGTAATGATATCATCAAGCTTTAATTTTCTTTCGACTACCAATTTCATTAGCTGATCAATATATTTGTGCACAGGAGCCTGACCAAAGCGAAGAGTTAATCCTTTGTCAAAAATTTGTCCAAGTGGAAAGTTATCATAGGGAATAGCGTAAACTCCAACAGTGGTTACCACGCCACCCCGTCGCACAGCGCTGATTGCCATCCGAAGGGCGTTAATTGAACCAACTTGAGCATGGATAATATTTGCAGCTTTCTCTAATAAACTTCGCTTAGCCTCCAATCCCACGGCATCAACTGCAACATCAGCTCCACGTCCGTTAGTCATCGAACGAATTTTTTCAATTAGGTCTTCATCATTAGCATTAATTGTTTCAGCTTGAGCATGTTGACGAGCTGCTGCTAAGCGATACTCTAAAAAATCAACACCAATTACTCTACTAGCACCTTTTAACCAGGCTGATTTCATGGCCATTAATCCTACCGGACCACAACCGAAAACAACTACTGTTTCACCACCTTTCATCTGCGACCAGTCAATCGCACTATATCCGGTAGGGAAAATATCAGTTAAAAATAAAGCCTCTTCGTCTTTTAGTTCAGCGGGAACAATTCTTGGTCCAAATTGCGCATATGGTACTCTTACATATTCAGCCTGCCCTCCGTTGTATCCACCATATAGATCGGAGTAACCAAACATGCCACCACCCTTTTCTGTTAGAATGCCACCTTCTGGGCCATATTTTTTTTCGTTGGAATGTTCACAGTGACCAGGAAGTAATTCATGGCAGAAATGGCAATTACCACAGGCGATCGGAAATGGAACAACAACCCGATCGCCTACTTTTAAATTTGAGATTTCATTTCCAACTTCTTCTACTATACCCATAAATTCATGGCCCATAGTCATGGGGCGTGCCTGCGGTATATACCCGTTAAGCATATGTAGATCTGAACCACAGATGGCAGTTGCAGTTACTTTTAAAATTACATCTTGTGGATGTTCAATTTGAGGATCTTCTACATTATCAACAGTGATTTTGCCGGGACGATGAAAAACAGCAGCTTTCATATGGAATACCTAAAATAAAATTATCTAGTGGTTTTTTCAAACTTGGATTTATTTAGTAATGAGAGTGGCAGACAATGATTGGGTTTTATATGATAGGAATCATATTATTACTTTAAATAATTAGATATTTTTGAGACATTAATCAGAATAAATTAGTAAGCAATTTGGTATGGTTACACTCTTTCTTTGAGAAGATAACAAGTTAAAACCATTTATTAATAATATCTAATTTCTGGAATTGAAGATATTTCCAGATCAGGAAAGCAATTACTGTGGCAAGAATCACTGCTGGCAGAAGAGTAAATAAAGAAACGCCGAAATTAGTGAACCATTGTGTATAAAGATGTATTCCTACAGAAAGTGATAATACATTTTGTAACCAAGGACGTTTTGCTCTTGATGCCCAGAGTGCAGCATAAACGAGGGTAAGAATCCAAATTATTGAAAACCAACCAGCAGAAATATTAAGGGGGATTAATCCACTGCTAGAGCCCCAGATAGCACCCACCCAAAATCCAAGATTTACTACAATGACAGCAGTACGTGCTGCAACTATTGCTAACTGCTCAGCGTGATTGCGTAAGTTAAATGATAGCTGATAACCAACAATTATTAAAATTGTATGGATAGAAATTGTTAAGATAGGATCACGAAACGGCATAAAATAATCCCATGACGATTCTGCGGTAATACCAGTTGGAATAAATGTTAAACTCAGTACGGAGAGAATTATTAGAAGCTTATCTTTACTGTATAATCCAAGCAGTGCAAATAAAAAAGTAACCAATAAAAATGCGACATGTGAACCTTCTCCCATCCAGATAATACCAGCTCCCATAAATAATGCTCCAGCTAGTGAAGAGATAGTCTTGAGTATCTGCCAGTTAGGTAATTTAGAAATGAAGATTGTAAATAAGCGAAGGCCAATACCCGTTAAGAGTGTTGCTTCTGGTGAGCGCGGAAGGAAGACTCCACTAATAGATATTGCTAATATAGATAATCCAACTAAGAGCTTTGTATTTATAAAAGTCGTTGGTGGATCGGCAAGAGAATTTAAACGCAAGTATTCATCCTTGGTAATTTTACCTTGTTCCAGTAGCTTGGAAATATTCAGTGTCACTTTCATTTAATTAAAAAAGGAGAATTCTCGGCATACTTACATTATAAGCGATTTGTTATCTGGTGCTAAGACTTTATCTAGCTTACTACATAAAAAATGTTGCTTTTAATGTGATTAGGATTACAGAGACTGCAAGTTTCGAGAACCAGGCTGAATATGTTACGGAGATCTTCAAGATGCAGCTCAGTATGGTAGTGATTGTGGTGGAGTATTACCAGCGGGATGTATCCTAGCAAAATAATAAGTTCAAAAGTCTTTGATTTGCTTTATGGGAACATTCTTTCTTTTAGTTGATCCGCCATTGCCATCAGGATATGTGGTGCTGGAATATCAGAAATAATTTGATCTGAGTCTGGACCAACGCCCACAAAACGCAAGGTTGGCCAACCGCTTGGTAGAATGTTTCCTTTCGTTTCGGCAATAGTTACAATTTGTGAGTAAGAAAAAACGATGTAGTCTTTTGCTGCTTGTGGTAACTTTTCAAATTCTCTGATTCCAGAAATGTCTTCTTTCCAGACATCCATTTCAACATATACTGGCTTAAGCACCGCTCGAATCTTATTATTAGATGGAACAGAATAATATTTATGTCCTTCCGTATCTTCATAGGCCACACAAGCCTTTAGTGGGCCTTGCCAATCTCCACTAGCTGTTAGCATATCTAGTTTATTAATGATTAAATCATCATATCCACCTCTTCTTAAGGTATGCCCTTTCTCTACAAGGTCGCTCCAACCAACCATTCGTTGTCTACCAGTGGAAGTTCCAAACTCAACTTGCTCTAAAATAGATCTAAGTGGATGTTCTTCTTCTATTTGAGTTAGAAAAATATGATTTCCAACTTTAGTGTCATAGGCTTTACAAACACCTTGTATGTAAGCTGTGATTTGAGAAGGTATATCTAAACTCTGCCAGACTTCTGGGGTATAGGTGTGTGATGATGTTGAACTAAAGGGTGTAAGGCCATGTCTTTTATCTAGTCCGTAAGACTGCCCATGTTCGGCGATAATTTGGTGACCATGAGCAATTATTTCTAGTGCTAGCTCACCAACATCAATTAAGTCTTTCTTGAAATACTGACCAGTTTGAAAATACTCTGCAATTAAAGCTTGATGATTAAGCTCAAAGGGGCGACTTGTCGCAAATCTTTTAAAATTAAATTCATCTTCTGATAATACACCATCACGTATTGGTTCTAAGTGTGCTTTAGTTTCAGCTTGAGTTAATTTCTCAAACAACTGGTACCATTCCCTTTCTGTCAGCTGATAAATATCACGAATTCGAAGGCCGGCTTCTTCCATACGTTTAGTTAGCTGGGTAGCAAATAATTCAGGATCGTCAATTAGAGTTTCAAAAAATATTTGAGAATGATTGGCTTCATGTTCAAACGCTGGTGCAATCCCCCGACCTGTAGAGCCCCGGCTAGTACCTTCTTTTTTTTGCAAAGATAATTCACCTGCTAAATCTAATAAGCGATCGCTTAAGTCTGAAACCATACAGCGGTTATCAATTTTTATTCGCCGATCAACTTGCACACCATCCTTCTCTAGAATGTCTTTTAAAACTGTTATTTCCCAAAGAAGTTTTCGCGGGTCAGCAACTACACCTCGACCAAGAGCCAAAAATTTTATGTTTGGATCTTTAATTCCTCCAGGAACTAAGTTGTGTTTTAGTCCGTCAACTGTATGACCAGAATTGGATCCACCATTGACCTTAAAAACCATATGCACCGGATTGGGAACATTTCTTAACTTTGATAGCAGCTTAACAGTATCGGTAACTGTTCTGCCCTTACCTTCATCTCCCGTATTAATACCAACGACTGAAATGATTGGTGAATTTTCTAATTGTCGCTTAGCTACAAGGCTAAGTTCTTCAGGTCTTCGTTGATATGTGATCATTTGCAATTGAAATATAAAGCCGTTCTATTAATAAGGATTCTAGGTGTTAAGTCAATAAATAGTTCATCTTTTAGTAGCCAAAATAATCAAAAAACTTCCTGTTTGAAGTTTAATAGTTAGATATATGAGGGTAAAAATCTGCTGATATCCAAGTTTACGATTCTAGGATTTTTAATAGGATGGGTCTTAATGAACTATTATCAAGAGAGGTGTGGTTACAAATGGTCTCGTTAATTTGGAACGCATGCATTTAGGGTTCATAATCTTCAAACCCCTTCTCTGTCACCCTTTTAAGTGAAGCTGGTAAAGTAAAGCGATTATCCCCAGAAGCTGAATAGATTCCAGCGGCACCTTGATAATCCTTAAGATTACGCAAGGAGTCTCTAATCGCATGATTATCAAATCCAAGTTCTTTTACTCCAGAGGCGATTAATTTTAATGAGTCGTAGCTATTGCCCGTCGCCCATCCTGGATATTCGTTATATTTCTTTTGATATAACTTAGTAAAATCAGAAGTGCTATTAGAAGCATTTACATACCAAGTTCCTAACAGCGCACCATTTGCAGCTTTAACTTCGGCCTCATCTTCAAAAGTTTCCATTCCAATTAGTTCTGCTGGAATTTTCATCTCACTAAATTGTTTGGCAAAAGATGATAGTGCCCCCGGAAATAATACGGCAACCACAGCATCAGCTTTGTTCTGACGTAATTTTAAAAGTTCACTACGGTAATCGGTAATATCTTTCATAAAATTCTGTTGATAAACAACTGAATCCTTTTTGCCTTTTTTATCTAAAGCTTCAATTGCAGCACCCACATCAGCAATAGCTCCGGAAACTTCTCCCGCGACAAAAGCTATCCTTTGAAATTTTTTTCTGACAAGTTCAGCAGCTAATTTTTCTCCCAGCACTTGGGGAATTACCCAGTGGATAAAGGAATATTCTTTGCCTACTGCAATTGTAGGATCAGAGGCCCCAATAGCAACCAGCAAAGTTTTATCTGCTTCAGTGATTGGTACAAGTGCATTCGCTGTAGGAGATCCCAAAACGAAAACGGCATTAATGTTCTTAGTACTTTTTAGTTGTCGATAAATACTAATAGTTTTTACGGGATTGAACTGATCATCTTCATAGATTACTTCTAGTTTGTTTTTTTGATCTATTGGTAATTCTTCAAGTGCTAAATCAATCCCCTTTTTTACGTAATTCCCCAGTGAAGCCACCTGTCCAGAAAGGGGAATGATTACCGCAATCTTACACTTTTCTGATTCGGCAAAAGTATTAATTGGTATCAAAAGTAAAACTACACTAATAAAAATATTTAATAATTTTTTCACATTATTTTACTCACTTACACTTAGTCGATGCGGTTTGTTTAGGGCAAATAATATAACCTATGAGATTTGAGATTCCAAGGAGTATGTTGAACGATGAATAGTAAAATAATGCTTTAACAATTTGTTTATCAAACAATTTTGATAATAGCAGGCTTGTTGTTGTCTCTCTCCCTCCCTGTAGTTCCCATCTTCCATCTTGTGCCACGCAACTTTATAAGAATTTTAGAACAACTTCAGTCCTGTATCTTCGATAGCTCAATATTGTAAAAATATTGACTAGTTTTATGCCCCGTCTTCGTAAATTAATTCTTAACAACAAAGTCTACTTCGTAACGCTAAGCGTGGAAGAAGGAATTATGCTTCCAGCTAATCCCTTAGTTAAGTTCTTACTAAAGGCAGCATTAATCCGTGCCTTTAAGCACCATCCACTCGAAATCAATCATTTTATCGTAAACGGAACTCATATTCACATGATAGTCAGGATTGATAATCCTGAAGATCTTCCCAAGTTCATGGAACGCTTTAAAACAGAATCAGCACATTACTTAAACAGAATCCTTGGTAGAACCAAAAGAACCGTCTGGTGCGAGAGGTATGATTCTCCTGCCTTATTAACTAGAGAAGATGTAATTAGTAAGATTAATTACCTGTACACTAATCCAGTAAAGGATGGACTAATAGAGTCTATTAATAAGTATCCAGGATTATCTTCTTGGGATAATTACCAAGCTAATACTCCAAATATTAAATGTAATTACATTACTAGAGATTCGCTATTCGAATTACGCCAAGACAAAGGCTTTCAGTTCTTTCAAAAGATCAAGAATCTACTAACTAAGGATAATCCTGCCAGAGGCAACCTTGAATTGAGCCCCAATGGTTGGATGAAAGCTTTTAATATTAAAGATCTTAAAGAAGTAAATGAGATTAATAAATCAATTCACAAAATGATTATCGAAACTCAGTTAGCTATCTGGGAAGAAAAGAAATCATTTATGGGAAGATCGAAGCTTGAGAATCAAGGGATTGATTTAAAGTACAGATCTAAGCGCACTGGTAGGAAGATGTGGTGTATTTCAGGCAATAGGACATTAAGAAGGCAATTTATTAACTATGCCAAGATAATTTGTGAAGAGGCAAATGAGATCTATCAAAAGATATTAGGGGGTGACTTTTCAGAGAAATATCCAGCAGGGTTGTTTCCTCCAAGGCTACCGCTACTTCATCACTTGATTGAGCATCGGTTATAGTTCCACTTATCCAAAATCTAGACTTCAGGCTGGGAGTCTAGAGATCTATCTAGTGTTCTGATAAGAGATCGATTTAATTCAGACAAAATCAGAGATGTTATAAAACTACAGGGGGCTATTTGTGCCAAGTTGCTTGAGGAGGAGGAAGCGTGGCACTAGGTTAAGCTTTCATCCCCATACTATTTGAACCTTATTTTACTGAGCCAGGCTTAAACAATTAACAATTGTTGAAATCGCCAAAACTAACATTAACGGATTTCTGAATATAAATAGCCTGTCCATTAGCTAAGTTTCCCCTTAACTCTAATTCAATTTCTTTGAAACCAATTAGGGATTCTGGAAGCGTTGCGCCAAGGATATATTTAATTCCGTCTAATTCGGATAGCAAAATTAAGGTTTCGTTTGTAGCGGCACAATTTCCAGCAAGAGTTAGAGGAGTATTAAGTTCATATGCGTCAGTTTGATATTCTGTGTCACCATCTAGGTTCTTAATCCTGTACCCAAAAGTAGCAAATGAAGCAGCAATTCCAAAGGAGTTAGTAAGTGTGAAATTAACGTGGTTATCTGAAAATGGCTCAGGATCGAATGTTCCGGAGTCACCATCACAGTCATCATCTTGAACGGTGTCAATTGAAGTAGTTGGCTCACCAAATTCTAGAAATTGAACGTCTGAATAGATAATTCCACCATCGCCTTGAGAATCGCAAAAACAAACATCACCTCTACCATCATTATCTGTATCTAATTGGTCACGATTTTCAATGTAGGGACAGTTGTCTTTAGCTTTTTTTAACCCATCAAGGTCTCGATCTTTTGAAACCTTCGAAGCGTCTGAATCAAAGAAAACGGCACAATAATTATTTAACTTTTTATTTAAACATTGTTTGCGTTTCTCAGTATCAAGGCAAGACTCTTTGATTAATTCCTTATTCTTTTTGTATATCTTGTTTTGGCCAGAGGTTCTGATGCTCTTTGGCATGCAACTGTCCGCATACATCGCCACTGGCTGAGATAAGGCTAGTAGTAGTGTGATTAGTGTGGGGAATAATTTTAATTGCATGTTTTTAAGGATTATTAAATTTAAGCTAGTCTCATTTTAGAGTAATATTGTGCACCTGCAAATACCTATTATTCTGATGATAACGCTAGGAAATGTTATTCCGTTAGCTCGTAGAGTTTCATTTCTTCTGATTTCACTTTATAGAACACAAAGAAACGGGTATGTGAAAGTAAGGAAGTAAATTTTGTTATTTTGCACATTACATCAACTTCGAGGGGGCGGCAGAAGTATTTGCCTTACGTTTCATCGTTTCAATATCTCATATTATTAACTTCTTTTAATAACCCTCTCAGAAACATACAAACTTGAGATCCCAATTTGGGATCTCAAACATTCGACGCAACTCTTGGTTTATACTCCCGATATTAGTTGGAATGTCACAGCAAATTGAATCAAAGATTATTATAGTTAAAGGTCAAAGGGTTATTTTAGATAGTGATCTTGCGAAGCTATATGGGGTTAGTACCATGCGACTTAATGAACAAGTCAGTCGGAACATCAAAAGATTTCCAAGTGATTTCATGTTTCTATCGTCATTTCAAGAGTTTAGAGACTTGATATCGCAATTTGCGATATCAAGTTCGCTCCATGGTGGAAGAAGAAAACCTCCAAGGGTATTCACTGAGTATGGTGCAGTTATGGCGGCAAATGTCTTAAATAGTGAAATCGCAATTGATGCCAGTATTATGTTAGTTCGAGTATTTATTAAGTTAAAGGAAATTGCTTACGAACATTCTGATTTGAAGAACAGGCTTCACACTTTAGAACTGAAAGTAGCTAAAGGCTTTGCTCATCACTCTGAAGAATTGCAAGAAATTAGATTTCTAATTTCACAACTTGAACAAGTCCCCGAGCCGAAAAAGCGAAAATTGGGATTTTCTCGACACGATGATGAGTAAGGCGGATCAGAAAGGGACGCAAAATATTAATCAGGAAATCCATTTGCTTCGATTCATTCTTTGAAATCTCAAACTGTGATCTCAAATTTTCTGAAGATTTGATATTTTAATAATCAATTCAAAAAGTTAACAACTTGAAGTCACATATTGTGACCTCAAGTTGTATAGGTTGCAACACATTTTACCAAGGCTTTCTGCCACGATCCCCCTATTCACCTATCAAGACAACTTAATACTGCAATGTGCGATATCAAGTCTGTGTTCTCGCTAATATTTGTTTCGTAGAATATTAAATATGGATCTATATGTATAAATATGGTAAAGTTTAAATGATATTTGAATGGGATTTGGACAAAGAAATTGCTAATGTTAGGAAACATAGGTTTTCCTTTTCCGAAGCAGTTGACTCATTTAAAGATCCATTTGGTTTTGTGCTAGAAGATAAAAAACATTCTAGTATCGAAGAACGATTTTATTGGATTGGCAAATCTAGTAAGGGAGTAATCTTAACTACTAGATTTACATGGCGTGAGGATAAGATTAGAATTTTTGGTTGTGCAGAATGGCGAGAATATAAAGAGTACTATCATGAAAAAACCAAAACTAAGTAGCCTTGTAGATAATAGGAAATTAACGAAGGAAATTCGCTTAAATGTTCAGCGTGCTAAGTCTGTAAAAATTACTATTAATATTGATGCCGAATCACTTCTGGAATTAAAAAATCAGTCACAGAATACCGGCGTTCCCTATCAGAGACTTTTAAATCAAATTCTTAAATCGGGACTAGTTAAGGTTGATGATTCTAATCGGCGATTAGATAAGATTGAGAAAGAGTTGGCTAGTTTAAGAAGGAAGATCGGGTAGCGCCCACTTGTAAGCGCTATACAGGCAACTTCTGGCTAATCAAAAAAATATTACCATCTGGATCGGCAAATTCTGCTGCCATGTCTCCCCAAGGTCTTATTACAGGATTGCTGATTATTTGACCCCCCATTTTTAACTAAGGTTTTTAAGAAAAGATTAATATCAGAAACAAAAAATTCGCTGTTTTTGTATGTTCCAATGTTTCTTTCTTTCCAGTTAGGAAATCTGTCGGCAGAATCTTCTTCTAATTCTATATGGGTTCCGTCTTTGCCTCGGGCACTAACATAATGCAAGTCTTCTCTTTCAATAATTAAGCCAAAAACAGCAATATAAAATTTCTTTGCTCGTTCAATATCAGCAGTTCCAATAATAATTGGCCCTAGTTTTGGAAAATTATTGCAAGTATTCATGGAGATCAATATAATTTAAATCTTTAACTACTGTAAAAAGTAATTAGGAATACCTCAGATCGTAAATAATTTAAAATCAGTCACTTATCATGATGATTAATGAAATGTTTAGAACAAAAATACATCCATCCAGATAACAACGATACCAATTAGGAAGATGAGTGAACAAGCAATCATTATATGTGTGAATGAATCGTCTTTGGTGTTAGATTTTTGCCTGTGTTTGCACTTTGGGCATTTGTAGTAGTTATCATCTTCTGAGAAGATAGGATGAAAGAATGTTAAGTAATTTATCAGCCAAACCAGTCCTTTAATTTGGTTAAACTCTCCCTCGAATTTACAATTTAAACAAACTTTCCAGTTAAGTTTGTTTTTATTTAAATCCTTTTTTGGGGCCATGCAATTTTTAATGACTAATTAAATCCAACTGTGCTCTGTATCTTGCTAGTGATTCTGTGTGCATCTGAGCTTCTGGTTCTCTAAGATTTAACGTTCCAAGTTTTGCTTCTAGGTCTTTGATTTTAGCGTTGATATCAGTAGAGTTTAAGCCTTCAGCATGATCAACATAGTCAGTAAGGATGATAATTGAATCTTCTAAGAAATTACAGAATCCGTTGCAGGTTACGAACTGGTGCTTCTTGTTTTGTCTGTCAGTGAAATTTAGAATCCCTGAACCTAAAAGAGAAGTATAGGTAATGTGGGATGGTAGGATTGTGATCTGTCCTTTGGAAGTTTCGAGCGTTACTTCATTTGTTTCCGCTTCGACTTCTAGGCCGTCGGGAGTAACAACTTTAATCTTAAAGAAATCGTTCATAAATTTTTCAAAAAATTTTAGCGAAACTAAATATAACTAAAAATTTATTCTCCCCTTTTGTGATGCCTGAGATAGTGAATGTTAACTTCAACTATGCTGTGCATCGCAAAAGGGGAGAATTACCATTATGCCGCAGCCTGACGAGCCGCAAACTCAGCAGCCATTCTTTCTGCCTTAGCTTGAGCTTCTTCAATAGTTCCCACCATGTAAAAAGCTTGCTCTGGAAGATTGTCATGTTTACCTTGAACGATCTCTTTAAATGCACGGATCGTATCAGCAAGTTTAACATAAGCACCTGGAGTTCCAGTGAACTGTTCAGCTACGTGGAAAGGTTGAGACAAGAACTTCTCAATCTTACGAGCACGAGCAACAATTTCTTTATCAGATTCAGAAAGCTCATCCATACCAAGAATTGCAATGATATCTTGTAATTCTTTATATCTCTGCAAGATTTTCTGAACGCTACGAGCAACATCATAGTGCTCTTTACCAAGAATACCTGGTTCAAGAACTGATGATGTAGAAGCAAGTGGATCCACCGCTGGGTAAATTCCTTTTTCAGAAATTGACCGGGAAAGAGCCGTTGTTGCATCTAAGTGAGCGAAAGTTGTCGCTGGAGCTGGATCCGTGTAATCATCAGCAGGAACATAAACTGCTTGTACTGATGTAATCGAACCTTTCTTAGTAGATGTAATACGTTCTTGAAGTTCACCCATATCTGTTGCCAGAGTTGGTTGGTAACCCACAGCACTTGGCATACGACCAAGAAGTGAAGACACCTCAGAACCTGCTTGTAGGAAACGGAAAATATTATCTACGAATAATAATACGTCACGTCCTTCCACATCACGGAAATATTCGGCAACTGTTAGGGCAGATAAAGCTACACGGAAACGTGCTCCGGGTGGCTCGTTCATCTGTCCGTAAACAAGAGAAGCTTTATCAATTACTCCTGACTCTTTCATCTCTTCCCAAAGGTCATTACCTTCACGAGTTCTTTCACCCACACCTGCGAATACTGAGTATCCACCGTGAGCTTTAGCGATGTTATTAATAAGCTCCATGATTAGTACAGTTTTACCTACTCCGGCACCACCGAATAATCCAATCTTACCACCCTTAACGTATGGGCAAAGTAAGTCTACTACTTTGATTCCAGTTTCCAGAATCTCTTTGCTTGTTGCTTGATCTTCAAACGCTGGAGCAGTTCTGTGGATTGGCCACGAAAGTTCTGCACCTACTGGACCAAGTTGGTCAATCGGTTTACCTACTACGTCCAAAATTCTTCCTAGGGTTTTTTCTCCAACAGGAATACAAATTGGCGCGCCAGTATCACGAACTTCTTGTCCTCTTTTAAGACCAGCACTCGAATCCATTCCGATACAACGTACACAGTTATCTCCAAGATGCTGAGCAACTTCCAATACAAGGTTGTCGGCTTCATCATCAATCGCAGGGTTGCTTGTTACCAGGGCGTTATAAATCGCTGGTAATCCACCAGCTTCGGGGAATTCGATATCGACTACCGCTCCCAACACCTGAGTAATCTTACCAATTCTTTGTTCACTCATTCTTTTTCTCCAATAATCGCTCAGCTTTTGGCGAATCTCAAATTTAAAAATTTGGTAAAATACTCGCTGTACAACTAGTACACCTGCGTTTTTACCAAATTTTTAAATTCGACCTTCACTCAAAATCTAAACGATTATAATTATATATTAAATTAATTATTTACCTATACCGCGTTCGCACCACCAACAATGTCTAAGATTTCACCAGTAATACCAGCCTGTCTTAGTTTGTTGTAAGTAAGTGTTAAACCTTCAATTAAATCTCCAGCATTTCTAGTCGCGTTATCCATCGCTGTCATTCGGCTAGCGTGTTCACTGGCCTTAGCATCAAGAGCTCCTTGTCTTAAAGAGATTCTTGTAAGTCTTGGAAGTAATGCTGCAAAAACTTCGTCACTGGAGGGTTCAAATTTCGTTTGTGACTTGCTTGTCGCAGTATTAGTTTCTGCAACTTTAGCCATTAGTTGATCTAAAGTAATTGGTAATAACTGAGTAACTGTAGCAGTCATTGTAAGTGCTGATTTGAAATGAGTGTAAATTAAATACACCGCATCAACATCACCATTTAGAAATTCAACTTCTGCTTGTTTGCAAATCTCATCTAGCGGCCAATTAGACACACTTTCTGGTAAATCTTTATAACATTCGAAATCTTTGTTTTTTTCACGTTGATAGAATTCAGCAAGTTTAGAACCTAAAAGCACTGCTTCAATTTTAACATTAGGATTTTTTTCTTTCTGCTCTTTAGTGAAAGCAGTAATCGCCTTGTTAATGTTCGAGTTATAAGCTCCGCAAAGTCCACGGCTAGCACCTACTACGATCAGTTTGATTTTATTAATTGTGCGTTGTTCCAATAAGGGATGAGTAAGTTCAGAAACATCAGTAGCAGAGAGAACCCCGGAAAGTAATTTCTTAAGAGCATTGCTGTATTCACGAGAACGAGCAACAGCGTCTTGTGCTCCACGCATCTTGGTGGCCGACACAAGCTTCATCGCATAAGTGATCTTCTTAGTGTTCTTTACCGATTTGATTCGGATATTAATTTCTTTTAATCCAGCCATTGGTATTTATTCTAAAACCCGCCTTCGCTAAAGCTTCGACGAGGCAAGGGTTAGTCGAGGCTATTCGCCTCGACTATTTACTGTTCAATATTACTGAACAGTTGCTCCAGCATTCTGATAGTTAGAAGCTGATCGGAACTGAGTTACAAAACTTCCGATTAAATCATTTAGTTGAGTATCTACTCCACCATCAAAGCTACCAGTATCAGCAAGTTTTTTAACAGTATCAGCATGATTAGCAGCCAAGTGTTGATGTAAGCCTACTTCGAAAGCTTTAATTTCGCTTAGAGCCAACTTATCACAGTGACCATTACTTACCGCTAAGATAGAAATAATCTGATAGGCAACTGGCATTGGTACGTACTGATCTTGTTTTAAGATTTCCACAAGTCTTTCCCCTCTTTTTAGCTGAGAAAGAGTGGCGTCATCTAAGTCTGATCCAAACTGAGCGAAAGCTTGCATTTCACGGAACTGAGCTAAGTTGATACGAAGAGTACCAGCAATCTTTTTCATTGCTTTTACTTGAGCCGATCCACCTACCCTTGATACAGAAAGACCAACGTTAACCGCTGGGCGAATACCTGAGTGGAATAATTCTGACTCTAAGTAAATCTGACCATCAGTAATTGAAATTACGTTTGTTGGGATGTAGGCAGATACGTCACCTTCTTGTGTTTCAATGATTGGAAGAGCTGTTAAAGATCCACCACCCATTTCGTCACTTAATTTAGCAGCACGCTCAAGTAATCGAGAGTGAAGATAGAACACGTCACCTGGATATGCTTCACGTCCTGGTGGGCGTCTAAGAAGTAAGCTCATACTTCTGTAAGCTTGAGCATGCTTTGATAAATCATCATAAATGATTAAAGCATGTTGTCCTCTTTCCATGAAATATTCACCCATAGTGCAACCAGTAAATGGAGCAAGGAATGACATTGGAGCTGGCTCAGAGGCTGAAGCACAAACTACGATTGTGTGTTCCATTGCGCCGGCTTCTCTTAATTTGTTTACTACTTGAGCAACAGAAGAACGCTTTTGCCCGATAGCTACGTAAATACAAATAACGCCAGTTCCGATTTGGTTAATGATTGTGTCAATTGCTACAGCAGTCTTACCAGTTTTACGGTCACCAATAATCAACTCACGCTGACCACGTCCGATTGGAATCATGGCATCGATTGCTTTAATCCCTGTTTGCATTGGTTGGTTAACGCTTTTTCTTTTAACGATACCGGGAGCTTTAATTTCAATCTTACGAAGTTCTGTACCAGTGATTTCACCTAGTCCATCAATAGCATTTCCTAAGGCATCCACCACACGTCCAATCATTGGTTCTCCCACGGGAGCTTCAGCGATCTTACCTGTACGTTTAACAGTGTCCCCTTCTTTTACTTCACGTGTTTCCCCCATGATTACAACCCCTACGGAGTCTTCTTCTAAACTAAGAGCGATACCTTTGATTCCGTCAGCGATTACTACTAGTTCACCTAGTACTACGTTTCGCAGACCATGAACTTTTCCCACACCATCTGATACGGAAATAATTGTACCAGTTTCGCTTAATTCTTGGGCGCTAGTGTAGTTCTGAATTTTATCCTTGAGGATCTTGTTTATTTCATCAGCGTCAATTGCCATTGTTTTTCCTGTATTAAGTAAATTTAGCTATAATCTAACTAAGTAAAGATATTTTTATTTTTTCCAAAGCTCCACTAATGGAGCTATCAAGTAGTTGGTCACCAGACTTCACTACGAACCCTCCAATAATTTCTGGATTGCTTTGCCATTCAACTTGTACAGTTGAACCAAAATTCTGTTTTAAGTATTTCACAACTTCTTCTTTTTCTTGCTCAGAAATATCTGATGCTGTTGTGATTGATAGCTCAAGGCTTTTTAAGAAATGGTTGTAAAGACTACGAAATTCCAGTGCGATTTCTGGAAGTAAATTAAGCTTAGAACTATCTAATAAAATATTCGCGAAGTTATTAAACACAGCAGTGTTATCTAATTCTGCTAACAAGGAATTTAAAACTTGTTTTTTATTATCTAGAATTACTGCAGGGTTGCCAAAAAAACTAGTGATCATTGGATCATTATTCCAAGCTTGGCTAAGTGCATCAAGAGTATCAGCGATACTAGACAATGCTTCTGGCTGACAGCTAGCAAAAAGAGCTTTAGTAAGTTTACGGGCAGATTTAGAAACAATCTTAGACATGTTTGTTTTTGATTAAAGAGTTTAAGCCGGCAAGACTAGCAGTACGGTAGGCTCGGTCATTATCAGCTGTGAATTCTTGTTTAAGTCGACCCTTGGCAATTTCACAAACCTTAACGGCGAATTCAGACTTAACAGATTTTTCGACAGCTTTAATTTCTGATTCAACAGAAGCTTCAGCTTGTTTTATTATTCTTGATTTTTGCTCAAGTGCTTGTTGGTTGATTCTGGCACTTTCATGTTTTGTTTCTTCATTGATGTTAGCTTGAATTTTAGCAACATCACTAGCAACATTAGCGATTTTTGATTTTACAGTGTTTAGTCGATCCTCAGCCTTAGCTAGTTCACGCTCACTTTTCAAAATGCTTTCTTCTAGATCCAAAACACGTCTTTTCCAGATTTGGACTAAGGGCTTTTTCATAATGAAAAACATTCCGGCTGCAAAGATCAGAAAGTTTATCCACATGATTGTAAGAGTTGGTCCATGATGTGCACCTTCGGCCCAAGCGCTAGTAGGCTCAATTAATAAAAGTGTCAGTCCCAGAAGGCAAATTTTAGAAAATGTTTTGTTTTTCATAAATGATTATTTTCCGTTAGCAATTTGTGGAGCAGATTTAAGTTTATCAACTACGTCTCCGGCAAGTTGGCCTGCTTGTGTTTCAAGGTCTGCTTTTAATTTTGTAATTCTATCTGCAGCTTCTTTGATTGCTCTCTCACTGTTCTGCATTGCTTGATTCTCGGCATCTGTAATAACTAGAGATGCTTGTTTTTTAGCTTCCGCTACTTGGGACATTTTTTCTTGAACAGCATCGCGACGAGCTAAGTTTATTTGATCTTCTGCTTCGTTTTCTAAACGAGTAGCTTCGGCAAGTTTTTCTAGAGCTAGTTCTTGGCTGCCTTCTGTAGCTGCTTCACGGGCTTCATGTAAAGCAAGAAATGGATCAAAAACTGCGTTCTCCATTAATTTCCAAAAAACGAAGAATAGGAAGGAACCAATAGGAATAAATATTAAATCTGTAGGAGTAAGCTTCAGTGACTCCTCGGCAAATTTCATTGCGGATGGTGGAAGCATGAAAATAACAGCTTCAATAATAATAAGGATTACTAAGAAAACGATACCTTGCTGAATTGGGTGTCCTTTTTTGGCGGCAGAAGAGGAATGTTTAGCAGACATTTGGATGGTATTAATTACTTAAATTGTTGCGCCCAGTTATATTCTATGGGACTAAAAAGTCAACTTAAGCAGGTCATTTAACTCACTTAAAACAAAGGATATGCTTTCTTGAATGGAATTTTACTTGTCCCAAAGGCATGTTTGACTTAAGGACGTTTTTAATAATTATCTAACACCGTTTTCCCTGTGACCGCCACCAGCACTTACTCCAATAAAGACGCTCTTTGGTCTTGCCTCACCTATTGAGAAAGAATCGCGATAAGACAGACTACTTGCAAGTGCTGTTAAGTATTCATTGTAAATCTCAACAATTCCTCTTGGACAATCTCTCCATCTGGCTTCACCCTCTGGAGTAACTCCTTCTCTAAGGATACCATTGTAGATTAGTTGAAAGAATTCAGATGCTTGGCCGGCATACAGTTTAAAATGTGCTGGATCCGGACACTCTTTGATCTTAGCCTCAATAATTTGTTGGGCCCGACATCCGGTGTCAAAGCGCTTGGCAACTTCAATCAGTTCAGGAACGGTGAAAGCACCACTTTCTTGAGCTTTTGCAAATTCACCACCAATCATAACGGTATCTGCAAATACCAAGGCTTTACTGACGTCTCCTGGACATTGAATTCCACCATCTGCAATCACCGGAACTCCTGCTAATAGTCTTGCCGGCCAAATACGGGCTAAGGCTGATAGTTGTGGAAATCCAACTCCTGCGATTGCTCGTGTGCTGCACATTGCTCCTGGACCAATTCCTACCTTCACAGCATCAGCGCCAGCTTTTACGCAATCCTGATATTCAGTAACTGTAGCAATATTACCAATAATTACGTTGATATTCGGAAGAACCTTTTTAATTGCTTTTAATAAGTTGAGCGCAGTTTGATTTGAGCCATGAGCAATATCGATACAAAATCCTGCGATTCCAACTGAAGCAATTGCTTGAATTTGGCTAATGTACTTTTCTGGCTCTCGTTTGAATGCATCAACTCCTAGTGACTGAATTAGGTTTTTAGGTGCAATTGCTAAACGTTCTGAAATTGCTGTTTGCCACTCAGAGGATAACTCTGTGATTAGGTGATCTTTATGATTTCCACAAAGTGATTTTGGAAAACGATCTGCGATTAATACGATGTTAGGATTTTCCGCAATCAATGTTCTTAGTAAACCTTCTGAGAATACGGTCATCATGTTAGCTGGAACTAATGGATTTGGAACAACTAGGTTTTTAGTTAATAGTGAACTGGTATCAAATTTCGCATCAAAGCGTGACGTTGCTCTGCTAAGTGATACTGGCTCTAGTAAAACATCACTGTAAGTAAGTCCGACTTCAACTCTTCCTGTTGCTATTAAGTTAATTGAATCATTTTTTGTTTTTTTTGCTTGTGCAAGAATCTTACGATGCTGAGCTTCGATTGCTAAGCGATCGTAATGTATCATCGGATTAAGTTCTGAAGGCGTCATTACATGAACTCTAGTTAGGTGTGCTTGGTGAAGTGGATTTTCTGAAGAGGAGTTTGCCGGAGCCTGAGTAGGTGCTGGAGTCATAATTGTTTTAGTACTAAATTTAGTCGGACTGTGGGTTTATCATGGATAAAGGACTAAATCAAAACAATGTTTGTATGTAAGATTAGTAAAATATAATCAGGCTCTTAGCTCTAATAAATATGTGCTAGTTTTTGCATTATTGGCTTTTCAGCTCGCTGCTTAATAACCTTAAGGATAGTGTTTTGAATATCTTTCATCAGGAAATTTGCCCACATTCCGGAGTAGAAGTTAAAACGAGTAGAGACTCTAATGTCGCTAGAAAGGTGTAGGATAACATTTTGGGAATCAACTTTTTCGATGCGATAGGTTCCCCGAAAGACATCGAAGTATCGACCACCAACTACAACATGTTCATCTAAAGTTGTTGGATGAACGCTTTTTGGATCTGAAACAATTGTGAAAGATAGCTCTTCGTTTTCTTTCCAAACAGCAACTGTTTCAATAAATAATAATCCACCTTCAAATGATGCTTCTCTTACTCCCCCAATGCCTTCGTAGGAAAGGGTTGCTTCCAAGGGTTTTGGAAAACCCATTTTATAAAAGAATCCATCAAGCTCCTCGGTGATCTTTGGAACGCGAATAATGTTCTGCCAAACATTAGCTACAGGTGCCTCAATAGAAATTTTTGTTTTTACTTTGCTGATTGCTGAAGGTAATTCGAAGTACTGCTCTAAATAGGCTGAACCTAGTGGGAGTGAAAGAATTATTACTAGCAAGCTAGTAGATAGTTTATTACTTTCCCTTTTTGATAATATTAAGCCGGTTATAGTACCAGATAGTGCAGCAAGAGGTAAGTAAATAAAGAAAGCCATGGTAGCGCAAATCGCCCCTTCCCAGCCTACTAAAATTGAGAAAAACAGGCTGAGTGCAACAGTGCAGATAGGATTGAATATTCTAAAGTCCCATGATTTCTGTTGTTCCTTTGTCGCGAATGCTACGCTAAGTATTCCCAAAACAATTGGTAGTACAAAAACATACCCAAAAGACATCACAACAAAAAGCTCGCTTGCCAAGCTAGAAATGGGTAGTTGTCTGCCAGCTAATTGGCAAGTAATCCCGTAGATTACGCCAATAGTGATTGAGAAAATTTGGATTTTATTTAGCTTTAGCTGCACTTTGAGAGGTCTAGTGAGTGCCCATCTTTAGATCGACAATTTCACTTGGAGATTTCATAGAACACTGACCGTTAAAAATAACACCTTCACTGATACTAACTTTAGGAGCACGCAAGTCCCCTTTTACTTCAGCTGGTTTTTCTAATGAAATGCTTTTACTAGCAATAATGTTTCCTTCTAACTTTCCAGAAACACTAATTTCGGTTGCTTCGATTTGCCCGCGAATCTCAGCTTCAGGTCCGATCTTCAGCATGTTTTTTGCTTTGATGTCGCCTACTATTTTGCAATTTAAATATGTTGGACCTTCGAAGATAAAGCTACCTTCTAAAGTAGTTCCATTTCCAATGTACACTTCCTGATTGGCAGTTGGAGTGCTGTTATTTACCTGTTTGGGGCTAATCTGAAAATCAGCTACAGTCTTAGTTGTTGAATCATTATTTTCTGCTTTACCAAATCCGAAACTCATAATTTTTACTCCAAAATAATCACCGTTTAGTCTTTGGCAGATCTCGAAAGAAAAAGTTTAGCAAAATACTCGCTGTACTGAAGTACGCCTGCTTTTTTGCTAAGCTTTTTAATTCGACCTCCGCTCAAACGCAAAACGGTTTGTGCTAAGATAAGCTTTGATGCCGTCAATATTAGCTAAATCTAGTTTATGTATTTTAATCTTATCGAACTCAAAGTCAATTTTTATTTTCAACAAGATCGATAATTCTTCCTAACTCTGCTTCCGAGTAGTATTCGATTTGTATAGAGCCAGTGCCCTTTTTGTTAGTTTTAATTTTAACCTTTGTGCCAAGCATATTCTTTAATCTGTTTTCTAAATCAGAATACCCCACAGCAGGAGCAATGCGATTTTTGGTTTTCCCTCGACTTTCAATTTGCACGCTACGTTCAACAATTTCTTCTAATGCTCTTACTGATAAACTTTCGGCAATGATTTTTTTGGCAAGATTAAGTTGAGCAGAGGGTTCTTTAATTGTTAGTAAGGCCTTAGCATGACCTAAACTAATTTCGCCCTTTTCCAACATTGTTAAAGCTTCAGGAACTAGGTTTAGAATCCGGACAAAATTAGCTATAGCACTGCGACTCTTCCCTACTTTGTCAGCAACTTCTTGTTGGTTCATGGAAAACTCGTCCATTAATGCTTGATAGGCCCGAGCTTCTTCCGCGGCATTTAGGTTCTGACGTTGAATGTTCTCAATTAAGGCAATTTCTAAAGTGTCTTTATCGGGAAGATCTTTTAAGATTACAGGGACTTGTTTTAAGCCCGCAAGACTTGCTGCTCTCCACCGACGTTCACCTGCAACTATTTGATATTGCTCGCTATTTTTGTCTACCTTGCGAACTATAATTGGTTGAATAACGCCATGTTGCTTAATGGATTCGGCTAGTTCTTGTAACTCTGGAAGTTTAAACTCCGTTCTTGGTTGAGCTTCATTGCGAGATAATTGCTCAATTTTAATATAGAGAATTGAATTTCTGCTATCAATTTGAACTGGTGAAATTGTGCCGATTACCTCTGATCTTGATACTGTTTCAGACTGTTTTTCAGGAGATGTTTGCACGCTTGGCGATGAGATGAGTGCGCTAAGTCCCCTGCCCAATGGTTTTCTAAATTTCTTTGTTTCAGTCATATTTTACTCTTTAAAATTTCTTTATGTTCCACGCTTGTCACGCCGAAGCTATGTTCTACGTGGAACATTTATTCGATGCTTGGGCGCGTAGGCGGATAGAACATTCCTATAAATTCGAAGCCTGAGCCATTGTTCCTTGGCATCTTGCTGCTACTTCTTTTGCTAAACTTCTATAAGCTTCTGCTCCATTTGATTCCGGAGCATAAATTGCTATTGGCTCTCCATGGCTTGGAGCTTCAGACAACTTAATATTTCTTGGGATTCTTGTCAGAAAAACTTTATCGCCAAAATGGTTCTTCGCTTCTTCCCAAACTTGAGCAGATAAATTAGTTCTGGCATCGTACATAGTTAGAAATACACCAAGGATTTCAAGTTTGGTATTGTAAGTTCCCTGAACGAAATTAATTGTTTTAATTAAGGCACTTAAGCCTTCTAAGGCATAATATTCTGATTGTAATGGAATTAAAACCTTATTGGCTGCCCCTAGTGCGTTTAGAGTTAGAAGACCTGAAGATGGTGGACAATCGATTAAAATGTAATCATAACGACTCTTAATACTATCTAGTTCTGTCTTTAAGATTAACTCTCTACCAGGAGTTTTTCCTAATTCAATCTCAATTGATACTAAGTCGGAGGACGCTGGAGCAATGGAAAGATTGGGAATTTTTGTTTTCAGAATGATTGAGGTTAAGTTTGCTTCCCCAAAAAACATATCAAAAAGATCCTTCACATCTTCTTGAAGATCCACGCCTAGACCACTTGTCGCACTTCCTTGAGGGTCAAAGTCGATAACTAAAACTTGAAATCCAAGCATTGCAAGGTCAGCTCCAAGATTTACTGTGCTAGTGGTTTTGCCGACACCACCTTTTTGATTGGCAATTGCGATAATTTCTGTCATTGAGAATATTTTTAAACTATCTGATCTAATTAATCAAACGAAAACATGTTTTAATTGATATTTATTATTATCTAAGTGTGTCGCTGTCATAACTAATCATTCTATCAGTATGCGGAACAATACGTTTAGGTAAATTTTCTATTAACCTCCGCAAAGCATATATAAATATATATTGATAAATGTTCTATCCGTCTACGCAAAAATACATCTTGATGAATGTTCTACGTGGAACATTGCTACGACGTGACAGGCGTGGAACATTGCTACACTAGGTGAAGTGCGTGGAATATTACTACAACACAACAATCGTGGACCTTGAGCAACCTTCGGTGCGGAGGTGGATTTATCATTTAAAAAGATCTATATTTGCTAAGTTCGAAAGACTTTTGCTAGGTCAGTGGTAATACTAAGTAAGTGATATCATTAGCTGAAAGAGCACAGTCGGTTGATTTAAGTTACTTAAACTCAACTCACTCATATCTTAATCTAGACGCTTGCTACAGCTTCTCGAGATTCTTGATTGTAATCCCATATCTGATTAAAGTAGTTACGATTTATATTTGGGCCAGCTAAGGGGGAAATCACTCGATTCCAAAGGTCCTCAGCATTCGCTACATGCACAAAATTATTTGTGGGTAAGTTACCAAAAGGCGAGTGACTAAAAGAACAGCGAAGTCGTTTATAGTTGGTAAACTTAGCTAACTCTACCTGAATATCTAAAAACTTAGCAGCATCATCTTTGTCTAGGACTCCGAGTATGCTTTCAAAGCGAGCATAAATTTGTTGACCTGTATATATATCACGAGCCTTTCTAGCTAATCCAAGTTTTAAGAAGGGATCTTCTACTATTAACTTTTGACCAATATCTCTCGCTAGGTTTACCTCATGTGGTTTAACTACTAAGCTATGAAAAGGGGCGAAGTTTATATAGCTTTCGGGCGACCTGTGATCAATTGCGACTCTACCTGTATATCTGTTGCCAAATTCTGCATTTAGTCCGATTAGTGTTTGATTTATAGTCTTAAGCACTCTTTCTTCAAAGATATTAATAACTCTAGTTTTATCTTTGGTAACAGCTTGGTAATCAAAAGCAAGTTGATAGTTGGCATGAAATTCATGCTTTCTTGCATTTGTTCTAAAAAATTCAGCAAGGTCGACCGATTTTTGTGACCAAGATTTATTTTCAAATTCACTTTTGGTTAATTTTGGTTGCCATAGATTAATAAATTTTAATAGTTCATGCTCTCCTTTTATTAAAACAAAAGTTGATTCTCGCACTAAGCTAGAATTAGAGTTTTGGACATAATTAGCTCTTTTTTGAATGTAGTATCTTTCACAGATATCCTTCTGGAGCGCTTTCATTTTGCTTGAGATATCAGGTATTCGATGATCTTCTGATTGTATTAATCTTCCATTTCTTCCAACATGTTTATCCTTGTACTTTTCTGTAAGATCCATAAATCTTCGATAAAGATCATTGTACTTCATTTCACGATCCAAGCAGATTGGATGAAATTCAACAGATAAAGCTTTGCCTTTAGAATCCACAACTAAAAAATCGAGAACATGATTGCCACTTACACAGCGATCGATATCAACTTGGAATGAAGAGCCGGCAAGTAGGGGATACTCTGGGATATGTTTAAACATGGCCAATGCTGTCTTGGCTTCAGAAGCACTTCCAAAACCAAATATTTTGGCAAATTCAGCTACTGTTACTGTTTTCTTTGAGAAACTATTTATTGAAAGAAAATTATCAGGAGAGGACGATGGGCTGGTTGGTATCAAGGAGTCAAATCCGATAGTCATTTACCTTCCAAAGTTGGTAAAAGATCAACTCCTAGTAGATAATTTTCATCAATTAACTACATGCTACTAGTAGGTGTCTATCCGAACAAAGCAATTTAGCTTAGTAAATATCGTACTAAACGTAGGGCAAGTTTATTGCTTTTAGCACTTGGAAGTCAACAAAAACTTACTAAGAAAAATCGATTACTAAATTATCAATTTCTTTATCTTTTTTAAATTGTAGTATTTTTGGAGGACTTGTTATTCATTAGAAAGGCTTCTATAAAACCGTCGATCTTACCATCCAAAACTCCTCCTGTATCGGAAGTTTCAAATTGTGTTCTTAAGTCTTTAACCATTTGGTATGGGTGGAGGACGTAGGATCGAATCTGGCTCCCGTAGTCAATCTTCTTCCTTTCACCTTTAAGTTCATCTAGTTTTTCAGCCTGTTGCTCCGTCAAAAGCTCAAAAAGCTTAGAATTAAGCATTTTCATGGCTCTGTCCTTGTTTTTATGTTGAGATCTCTCATTTTGACAGGCAACAACAGTGTTTGTTGGAATGTGAGTAATTCGAACAGCTGAGTCTGTTGTGTTAACGTGTTGACCACCTGCACCGGAGGAGCGATAGGTATCAATTCTTAAATCATCAGGATTAATGTCAACAACTATATCTTCAGCAATATCTGGTGTGACTGAAACAGCAGCAAATGAAGTGTGTCGTTTAGAGTTGGCGTCAAAAGGGGAGATGCGTACCAATCGGTGAACTCCTTGCTCAGCTTTTAGGTGCCCATAGGCATAGGGTCCAACTATTGAAATGGTCACCCCTTTTAAGCCGGCTTCTTCGCCAGGGGAATAATCTAAAACTTCAACTTTAAAATTCTTACGCTCAGCCCAGCGAGTATACATTCGCATTAGCATCTCGGCCCAATCTTGTGCCTCCGTTCCACCTGAGCCTCCATTGATTTCTAAGAGAGCGGGGGAGTTGTCATGAGGTCCACTCATCTTACAGATAAATTCTCTAGAATTAAGTTCATCAATGAATTTTAGTAGGGTACCTTCAGCCTCTGCGGTAAAATCAGAATCTTCTTTAGCAAGTTCTAATGCTGTTTCAGTATCATCTCTTAAGGAAGATAACCTATTGAAACTATTAACTATTTCTTGGTTTTGAGACTTTTCTTGAGAGATCTTTGTAGCCCTCTGTTGGTCATTCCAAAAATCATCACGATGCATCTCTGCTTCTAATTTAGCAAGTTTGCCTGTTAAAGAATCGAGGTCAAAGAAACTCCTTTAACTTGGCGTGCCTTTGTTTTAATTCGTTAAACTGATAATTTATTTCATTCCAATCCATGAAAAATATTATAGCAAAAAATTTAGTAATCACAAAAAGTAATTTATAAATAAATTATGAATAGAAACTCTATAAATAATTCAATTAAGGCAAGCTTACTCGCCGATTCATTAGCTCTCCCAGTTCATTGGATCTATGATCAAGAAGAGATTGCTAATCTAAAGCTAGATCTAACAAAGCTCCACTCTCCAAGTCATAATAAATACCATAATAAAAAAAGCTTAGGAGAACATACACACTACGGAGATCAGGCGGTTGTTTTATTAAAATCGATCATTAAAGAGTCCACATTTAAATTGGAAAGTTTCGCAAATGATTGGAAAGATTTTTTCAGAAATTACGCTGGTTACTATGATGGTGCCACAAAAGCTACCATCAGCAATTTAGAATCAGGGCAAGCAATTAAGCTAGCAGGCTCCAAGTCAAGTGATCTTGGAGGTGCAGCACGCATTGCCGGCTTATTAAGTTTGCTACCCAGCCATTCCCCGGCTCAAATAATTGAAGCAGCTCGAGCACAAACAGCTTTCACGCATAACAATTCTTTGGTCATTGATACTGCTGAGTTTTTAATTGAAACTTCACTGGCAGTAATCTCGGGCGCCGAGTTAGAGGTTGCCTTAGAGCAAGCAGTAAGTAAGACAATGAGTGCAGATTTTTTGAAATTAAGTTTAGAAAAAGCCAAGGAAAATTTACACTTAGAACCACGGGATGCTATTGTTAAATTAGGGCAGGGGTGCACAATTAATGGAGCCCTGCCAGCCAGCTTATATTTAATTTTAAAGTACTCGAGTAATCTTTCTGAGGCTCTAACTCAAAACTTATTATCTGGTGGCGATTCGGCCGCTCGTGGTCTTGTTATTGGAATGATTCTTGGAGCGACGATTGTCAGCGAATTTAATAATTCTGAACTTCAAAAGGTGCTTTCTCTAAGCTTAAGTTTTTAAGTGTCAAAAATCCATCTAAATCAATCGCACCAATTACTCCGGTGTTGTACCAATCCTCATTTTTGACTTGATTAGTAGCATTAAGATTGTTCCAATATCCAAGAAAAACGTTAGCGCCTTTGACCATTACCATACCAAATTCTCCTACGCCTAGTTGCTCGCTGGTATCAGGATTAATAATTTTTACACAGATATTTGGAAGTGGATGACCTACTGTCCCAGATTTTCTACCAATCTGTTTAGCCTCTGGTAGATCAACATCTGGAATATTTAAAGAAAGCAGGGGAGATAACTCACTCTGCCCGAAGCTTTCCAGGATATTTAAGTGGAAACGGTCATCGAATTCTAAATCTAAATCAGGATCTAAATGATCTGCCACATTAATTATGTATTTAAAGCTAGAAAGTTGTTGGTCAAATGTATGCTCAATAATGTTCTCAGCAATCTTGGGTGTAAGAAAAATAATATTAGAATCGAAATTTCGGTCCAAATCATTGTGGTAACTTATCTTAACCCCGGAGAGTAGTGGCAACCAAAAATTAAGTGAAAGCCCAAAAGCTGTATTTAAATTTAACAGGGCTTCAATTTGATCTTTATGACTTAGTCTTAAAACTTGATAAAGTGCCGAAATGTTCGAACTAACATTAGCGTGAGAAAGGGTAACTCCTTTTAACTCACTCTTTTTGGGATCATAAAAAATTGCTAAGGGGTCCGATCCTTGACCATCATTTCTAGTTAAAACTTTGATTAATTTACTTGGAGCAAAAGAAAGGAACCAATTCATTATTCTAGTAGATTTTGTAATACCTTTTAGAAGCTCGTCTAGTTGAAAATAGGTAATTTGTTCGGAGACAACCTTAGGTTTTAACTGATTGATTACTAAAACTTCAACTTGGCTATCAAGGTAAACTTTATTAATGAATTCGTTACTCCATTTGGAATCAATGTTCACTACAGGTTGCTGACTGAAGCTTAAGGCTGCGTTCACTAATCCTTGTAGATATGGCTCGTCAACCTGAATTCCGACTGGCTTTGTTGTAGAGAACTTTTGTTTTAAAGCTTGATTAAGGTTTAAGACGTCCCGTAAAAATCTAATTCCTTTAACTTTAATTTTAGAATTGAAGATGATCGTTTGGTATCGGCGTTTGCAAAGTGAAGATATTAAACGAAAATCCAAGCGTTCTTCTGCTTCTGCCCGCAACTGAAATGCCTCTGCACCAAGCTCGGCAACTTTTTGTCGTACCTCAAAAGCAGTACTTTTAGCAGGTAGATGTCGCCCAAACTTTATAGCTAGCGGATAGGGGATTTGGTCAGGTATTTTCCAAAAAAATTTGCCTTTAGAAAAACTAAATAAACTTCCCCAGACTTGATCCAAGTAAAAAGGAATGATTGGCTCTTCGCAATTAGCCATAATCCTTTCTAGCCCTTTTCTAAAGCTATTTAGATTGCCATTCCTTGTTAACTGTCCTTCTGCAAAGATACAAACAAGCTCGCCATTTTTAATTGCCTCGCTTGCTTCATTTAAAGCCCACTCAACACTCCCTTTCCTATCTTTTCCATCAATTGGAATTACATTAACACCACGAACAATTAAGTTAATCACAGGAATCTTAAAAATTGCTTTATGCATAATGAACCGCACTGGACGTTTACTGGCTGCTAGCACAATTAAGGCATCGGCATATGACATATGATTTCCAACAAGTAAGGCTCCGGAGTGTTTAGGTATATGTTGCTCACCCGCAATTTTTAATTTGTAGAGAGTATTTGTTAGGATCCAATTGAGGCAGCGAAGCGAGAGCTCTGGCATCACTTGAAAAGAAATAACAGTTAGCACAAAGGAAATTAAACCAAGGATCAAAAAGACATCTTGAACATCTAAACCTAAGAAGCCATTAAAAAACCACAAAGCAAAACTTGCTAAGAGAATAAAAAGATTAAAGATAATGTTCGATGCTGCTAAATAATTACCTCGTTTTTTTACAGGGCTGTGTGCTTGAAAATAAGCATTTAGTGGTACAATGTAGAATCCAGCAGCAAATCCTAAAATCAGGAAACAAATTATAATAGTAATCAGTGTGTCAGCAAATGTCCCTAAAGAAATGGCTGCTAAGCCGAGGATAAATGAAGCGACAGGTACTATCCCTAATTCAACTCTACTATGGGAAAGTCGGCCCACAAGCGCACTGCCAGAACCAATCCCTAAGATTAGTGCAGTTAAAATATATCCGATGGCATGTTCCGGGATGTTAGGCATTTGTTCGGGATACAAAAAGATACTTAGTTGTGTAAGTCCACCCACAAACCAAAACCAAGAGCTAGCTAGCAGCACCAAGAATAAATTACGATTGGACCGAATCTCTTTTAGGTTAATGTAGAAATTTCTAAGCAAATTGAAGTCTAATTTTAGATCGGGGTTTTGTGCCGGTGTTTTTCTAATTTTAGTTGCGGAGTAAATTGCAATTAATAAAACTGTTGATAAAATAATTATCGAAGAAATCTTAAAATCAATTGGAATTAGATGAAGTTGTCCACCAACAGCCGTTCCGAGAAGAATTCCCATGAAAGTAACCATCTCGACATAACCATTAGCTCGAGTCAGTTCACTATGATGAACAAGTTCTGGAATAATTCCAAATTTACTGGGACTAAATAAAGCACTCTGTAACCCGAATAAGAAAAGGACAAAAAGTAGACCAGCGATATTTTCTGTAAACATGAAATAGCTTCCCAGGATAATGAAGCTTGGCTCGACTAAGCGGGTGATCAGGGCAATTCTTGATTTACTAAAGCGATCAGCTAACCAACCTGCTAAGGGAGAAAAAATAATAAATGGTAAAACTAAAAGTGCGCCTGTTAAACTGATTAACTTGGTCTTTTCCGTTCCTGTGTGATGACTGGCAATTAAAGTGAGGAGGATGATTTTAAAGAAGTTATCATTAAAGGCTCCACCACCTAAAACTACTAGAAAATATCGAAAGCTTGATTTTAAATGAGGCACAAAATGTGTAAAGATTAAATATTTTAACTAGTTATCTCTTATGAATGATTAACAAGCAAGGGGTTCAATCAGCGATCTATTCAAGGGAAGCTATTCTAAATGCCAATATTAAGTTTATTAAATAGGCGCAATTCCCAAAAAATACCTTGATTTAAGTTAATCTCCAGTCGAATTAAGATAAACCCCTGGTAAATATTTTTTACAAAAAAAATTCTAAAATTTCCGCTAATCGATAATGGTTAATACAGTAAGATCTACTCCTTCTGGAAAAGTTCCTGAGCAAGTAGCAGATGAAATCCAGCATAACGCCTTACCAATGGTTTTAGATCTAAGTGCCCGTGCTGTCCAAATAATGAAATCTCCCAATGAGGACGAAGCCATAAAATTAGCTGAAATTTTAGCAATCGAGCTTGGGTCAATGACAAAATCTGAGCGAGAAGCTCTATTTGTCGTAGCACTTTGCGAAAAAGATCCTACGCAAAAAGGAAAAGAAGATCCAAGTCAATTGTTTGAATATTTGATTGCTACATATTTTAAGCCTCCAGGAAGTGAGCTTTGTAAGCGGTTAATAGAATGTAATTTATTTAATGCCTGTTTAGATAATTTCACTGCAGTTCCATTAGATTTACATATTAAACTTGCTCAAGCCTGCTTAGAGAATCGGGGTGAAAGAAGACTTGCATCTAGTTTGTCAGATTTTGAGAATTTAGATGCTGAGATTGGTAAAACATTAATTCAAAGAGGCTATGTAAAAGAAGTAGTCCAGAATCAGAACTCATTTAAAGATCTTGATACGCATGAAATACTGGCCAGTATTTTTGAGTATGGGAATAAAACTGTTAATCGAGGTAAGCATTTTCAAAATGAAGTAGCTAATATAGCTACTCAAGTAATAACAAGCATAGGTTCTCCAGAAGAAGGTTCGCAGCTACTAGCGGAGTTAATTAAAAAAGATCCAACTCATCCCTTAATCTGGAAGATTATCGATCCAAAACGCATAGAGAGGTGGGGAGTAGTTGTTATGGATGCAATTCTTGGGCAAGGAGAATTAAACGCAGATCAAAAATATCAATTAAAGGATAAACTAACTGCTTTTGAGATCCTTCCCACAAGAATAGCAGAGACTTTTGTCCAAGATTATAATCTTGCGGAGGTTGTTGCTAAACATCCCAGTCAGTTTTCTTGTTTAACCGAAGATGTGGCTCTTAGTTTAATAAATCATAGCTATATTGCTCCAGTTCTTGATAACCCAGATGCTTTTGGTGGTCCTACTAATACTTTAGCAGAAGCAATAATTGCGAAATGGGGCACCCGAGCGTTAGCAATGAATTTAGAATCGTGGTCAGGGTTAAGTTCAGAGATTGCCTCACATCTCATCACAGACTCAGTGAATGTTGTTCTTAATGCGAGGTTCATTCTAGCAAACCTAAAGAGCTTTGTTCCTTTAGGTCAGGAGTATGCAATGAAGCTCGCGCGGCTTGGATTACCCGATTTGATTAATCATCTATCAGAGTTCCAAAATCTAGATTTGCGAGTATTAGCAAAAGAAATGATTGCCAATTTCAAACAGGAAGAGGGATTTTGTTATTTCTTAAATAATCGAGAAAAATTTCCAAATGTAAGTGATCAAGACATTATCGAGTGGATGATAACACCCAAGAGCAGTGTAGATAAAAGCGTTTCTACAGAAGTATTAGATTTACTACTAAAAACAATCGATCATGATAATCATGAATTACTAGCTATACAATTAATAAATAATGACCAAGCAAAAGATTTCTTGGGTCGATATAAAGATTTTCAAAATATTAATTATGCTTACATTAGTCATTTGTTACTAGATGATAATATCACTTCAGACTTACAAGCGGTTGCCAAACAGATAGATTTTTTCCCAGACGAACAACACCAAGCAATTGCCCTTCAGTTAATAAGATATAATCATGGTATCACTTTATTGGAAAATCTTGATTCATTTCAATCATTGAATAAGCAAGAAATTTTTGACTTAATGCTGGATCCAGTAAAGCACCTTCCTGATTGGAAATATCCAGAGGCTGTCGCTAAAAATTTGTATAAATTTTTGGAACTAGATCATAACCAGATAGTTGATAAATATTTACAGACGGAGCGATCAGCAGCTCTTTATGGTTATATTTCTTTACTTAAAGATTTAAGCCTAGAAACTTCACATTTGTTAATTATCTCAGGTCGTGCCGATGTGGTTTGTTCTGCTCCTCAAAGCTTTCCAGAACTTGATCAAAGAGAACTTGTCTTTAATTTGATTAAAAAAGGCGATGGGCGAGCAGTTTTAAGTAACCTTGCGAACTTAGATCAGGTAAGTTTTTCTGAAATCCTAGAAAAAGTTTTTGAAAGTTATCAACAAGCAGTTGACTCTAGTGCTGTTCCCTCGTGGGAAGCATATCAAATCACAAATTTTCGTGACTACCCTCGTCTAGTGTCATTGGTATTAAACGAAAGCAACCGATTGCCTGGTAAATACGCGCTTGCGTATTGCACAAATTCTCCAGAAGTAATCTTTAAAACACATCAATTTATCGATGATTTTCCAACCGATGAGGTAGTCAAGAAAATGGCTAGAGAGAATCGTGCTACATTACTTTTTTCAGATTCTTGTCCTTTTAAAGATTTTACTATCGATCAAGAATTTGTCGATCTAATACTCCAAGGGCATGAACCAAACCTTTTTTTTACCTATGCCCGATTCATACAATTCTATACTGATGATAATTTCGTAAAAGTTACTGATGCAGGACTTCTTTACAAAATTATTATGAATAGATCGTACTTCCCTGATCTGACAGATGAGCGTTTGCTGGAAATTGCATTAGATAGAGGGAAAGGGCAGACGGTGCTTCAAGACTTGGAATATTTTTCATCAATTCCAGTTGCATTCACTAAGCGCTTTGCTATTTCAGAAGCAAATTTTTATGAACATCTGAAAGATAACGAATCAAAATTTGGAGTTGATTTACTTAAAGAACAAGCTAGTAAACTAGGAATTAGACTTGCCGATTATTTACTGGTGGAAGATTTATGTCTTAACAAGGATAAACTGCAAGAGGAGGACTATCAAAAAATCTATCAACATCTTAGTGAAACTTCATCCAGTTGGGCTGAAGAAGTAAGTTTGCCCTTTAAAGAAGCAGCGGATCAATTTGGTTATAGAGTAATGTTTGCCTACATAAACCGCACAGACATTAGTCACCATGATGCTTGCTTTGCCTTAGTTGATATTAAAAATTTATTAAACAAAGTTAATCAAGACGCCGGTTATCAATTATCCAATAAGCAACTAGGAAATCTTTTACTACAAGTAAGTCAGGATGATGCGACATACCCGGAAGGAACCGCCTTGCATCACTTTAACAGTATTGCTAACCGCGGCTTAGAAGGTCCACAAACCTTAAAACAAAAAGTACTAGCAGATGTTGATTTGGCAAGGTACGACAACTTACAAGAAAGACTCGATACTTTTGCCAGTCGTAGCCAAACACTAGCCAGTTGGCGGGAACTTAAAGTCTACTCTGAATGGAATCAGTTAATAGTTCATCAAGCACCTAGTCTTAAAAAAGTAAGTCAATTACGTGAAGCGGGTCAAGCGAAGCTTGCTGATTACTTTGAGAGAATTGCATTCTATCCTGGCTCCAAAGTAAATTGCGAAGCTTTGTTTGAGTTTGTGGAAGATCCAAAAACATTTTTAGCAAGGTCTGACATCCATGCACCAGTCCAATTACATAATGACAAAAAACCATCCAACTATTTAGCAATTCCCCATCTTGGGCTGACGGCGGAAGAAGTTAGAGATGCATTAGTTGAAGGTAAATTAGACAGGATTCAAGTTTTGCCAGCAAGTGAGACAATTTATTCTTTTGCAAATCCCGGCTTAATTTTAGAAACCGATCTGCAAACATTACCAATCGCGGAACTTCTGCTTCAAACGCTGGGTAGTAGAAAAACCGAAGTAGTTGGGATACTGCCGGAGAGAATTATTTCACAACATGCGGCGGCCATTCAAAAAGTTATTTACTCAGCGCATCAAAGCGAGGGACGGGAAGGGGGCGTTCGCATTTCAGATGTAGTTTTGGAAGGATACCAACCTTCGGAAGAAACGGTTGCTAAAGTGCGAGAGCATTTACTAGAAGTTTTACTAGCTGAAAAACTAATTGATACTAAACCCAACAGGTTTTTAGCAAAGGTTCACCTAAAAAGCAGTCCTGATGCCGTCTTGGCAGGTGATGACACTGCTTGTTGTATGCCCTTTGGATCGGGAAAAAATAATATTTACATGCTTAATCCTAACTGTGTTCAGTTTACCATTCAGCAATTAGATCTTGAAGGAAAAGCTACTAGGACTGTTGCTCAAAGTGTTTTAACTTTGAATTTTGATGCGCAGGTTCCCTTTCCGACTTTAAGAGATTCTTTTAGTTCTGGAGATAAACTTTCCGAAATTGTCCCAGAAAGTACTCTTAATCATTCTAAACGAGTTTTGATCTGCGATAGTATTGAAACTAATAAGAATTTTACAGCACAGGCTAGTGCTATTGCTCAACTAAAACTTATTTACGAGGATTTTTTCAAGTCATACTTAGAACAACTGCCGGAACCTTTACAAGATGGGCATCAAGTCGATAAATCTCAGGTGAGAATTGGCACTCAATACGCAGGCCCCTTTGCTAGTGCCTATACTTTACTAAGCAACACTCATGTTCCCTTAGCGCCGATGAGCTATTCTGATAATACTTATGCCAATAGCTACTATTTAACATTAGAAAGACATCTGGTGACTAAGGAAGATCAATTA
>JBGSMD010000025.1:0-6934 GCA_041740355.1 Bdellovibrionota bacterium | reverse complement strand
CTTTAAAAGATTAACGATTTTGCTTGAACTCACTATTAATGTTGTTTTTAGCTATGCAAACTTGGATAAAACCAAGATTTGCATTAGCCGTAATGACTCTATTCAATTTACTAACGTAAATTATTTTTTGTCATTACTATAATTAGTTTAGATAGATATCAGTAATATTTGCGACTCAAATTGCACCAACAACTGCAGCATTCTTACGCTCGCTCAATTAAGGCTCAAGCAATTTTACCAAGCACAAACTAATTTTTATGAGAAAACTTGTTGATGATCCCCTAGAATAGCTTTGCAAATGGTATCCGTGCCTGTTTGGGTGCAAAGCTAGCATGAAAATTTGGATGATATTTTGCTACGAAATCGACGGCATCTCTAAGAAAAATAGATTTCCCCAATTTTAAAACGATTAAAACCAACAGAATTTACAAAGAAGTTTATTGTTATCTCAGAATATTAAAACTAAATCCCATCTTTTTTAACATATTCATAGAAGCAATTTTAAAGCTATTTCCGATATGTACTTAACTAAATTAAATTTAGTTGAATGGTATAAACATTTAAACGGTCCAAGTTAGTATGTAAGGCGAAAAATGAACCATTTTATCAACAGCTTTTCTTCCACAACTTCACTTTGTAGCTTGACTGAGACAAAGTTAAATCATTTTTCAATCAATAACCAACACCTTTTCATTTTATTTCCTAAATTATCAATTATTAATAGAGAAGTTATTATCTTTGCTACTTTATTAATGTTTAGCCAAATAATTGATGGTTTTTTTACTCTTTTAGGACTTGGATTTTTGGGCAATCATTCTGAAGGAAACTTATTTCTGAGAGAAGCAATCCTCGTTTTTGGTCCCGTTGGAACAATTGTTCTGGCAAAAAGCTTAGCTATTTTAGCAATACTTTTCATAACCTTTCAGTCCACTCGCATGCGACTGATCAGGCCTTTCTTAGTTTTTGCCTTAAGTTTTTATTATACTTTTGCTTTATTACCTTGGGCAAGTATTATTGGAAACTATTTGGCAAATGTAGCTTAAATATTCTTTGCCAGAAAAAGAGCTTTATTAATTGTTACCTTAAGCTATCACAAAGAAAGCCAAGCAATCACAGCAATCACAGTGATTGAAATCAAACTAAGTAAAACATATTTACTTGGTAAGCTGTTCTTTTTCTTCTTTAGAACATGAAGATTAGCAAAATTAACTGTGGACTTCAGATGAGTTCCACTAATCCTTGAATCCTGAAACTTACTTGCTAAATCTTTATTTTCTAGATCAACTATCATTTCTTCCGCAGTTTGATATCGTTCAGACAAACTTGGATTCGTAGCTTTAGAAATAATATATTTTTGTTTATCCGATAACTTCGCCAGCTCCTCCATCGGGATTTTAAAACCACAACTAAAAAGTTTTTCAACAATTTTATTCCCAGGTAAGTTTGGAAATCTCCTTTTCTTGGTTAACATTTCAAACAATACAACGCCTACAGCATAAACATCCCCACGAGCATCGTATTGTGAATCTTTAACATATTCAGGTGGCATATACTGTGCCGTTCCTAATAAAACTCCAGTCCTGGTATATGATTTATTAAATTCATTTTTAACTAATCCTAGATCCGCGAGCTTTACTACACCTTCTTTGGTCAGCATAATATTTTCTAGCTTAATATCTCGATGCCAAATACCCTTATTATGAAGTGCCGAAAGCGCCGATAACAATTGCGAAATAATGCTTTCAACTTCAGCTTCAGTAAAAGTATGGTTAGTATAAATTTGTCCTAAATCAGAGCCATTAATATATTCCATTGTATAGGAAAGATAACTATCACTTTCGATAATATCATAGGCTTTAATAACGTTTGGATGATCTAATTCTTGTAAAATTTTAATTTCTTGACGAAATCTTTGATAGGTATTTTCGTCTAAGTCAATTTCATTTACTAATGTTTTTAGGGCGACTTCTTGACTGTTTCTTTCACGATCTCTAACTAAATAAACGGCACCAACAGCTCCCTCTCCTAAAGTTTTAATCAAATCAAAGCGACTAAGGCTAATTGGACTGCTGGTTAGAGTAGTTTTATCCAAGGTGGAATTCATAATCTAAATAATTTTCAAAAAATTCTGTGGCAAAAATCACTTCGGTCACCGACATTAACTAAAACTAGTTCTGTAAATGCTTGGTATAATTACTATAGATGCCAGTATAAGATAATTAGCTTCGACTAAAAAGTGACTAAATCAAGACTATTAGCTACCGAACCACACTGAAATGTCTGATATTTACCTAAATCATTAAAATTTGCTGCTGCTTTAATTGCTAAATTAGGTTGATTGCTGTTTTCGCTCAAATGACCCAAAACAACATGTTTTAGATTATTTGTCTTAAGTTCCTGTAAAAACGTTGCGGCATCATCATTACTTAAATGACCATGAGCAGAGCTAATTCTTTGTTTTAATTGCCATGGATATTCACAGTCTTGCAACATTTGTTGGTCATAATTAGATTCTAGTAATAAAAAATCACTATCTTTTGCGGCTTCCCTAACGATATTAGTCACACGTCCTAAATCAGTTGCTTGGGTGTATTTAGAATTACCAGCGATTACTGAAAATCCGACAGGATCAACGGCATCATGCACAACACTAAAGGGATAAATTTGAAATTTATGATACTCAAAAACTTCCCCGGTCATGAAGTTTTCCAGTGCATAAACATTTTGAATAAACTTTGAAGTACTAATATTAGCAAATACGGGCAAAGCTAATTGTCGACTTAAGACAGAAACCCCTCTCAAATGATCGCTATGTTCATGTGTAATTAGGATAGCTTTGATTTTCAAGGCATCAATCTGCAGTAAATCCATGCGCCTTCGACACTCTTTTGCAGTTAATCCACAGTCAATTAGGATCGCCTCCCCATCGTGTTCAATATAGGCACAATTAGCCTTACTTCCAGAGGAAATGATTGCAACTTTCATATCATCAAACTTCTAAGATACGTTAATAACCAAGTATATTATTTAGCAAGTGCCTGACCAGCACCTAAACTACTTTTATTTTGTAACTCTTTAAGCGAGATCCACCATTGATCCTCAATCAAAACAAGATTGATATTATCCCTTGAACTTTCAGTCGCTGAAATAAATTCCAAATCGACCGTTGCTTGATTACTAAGGATATTGCTTCCATGAATGACATGCTTAGAGTTTATCATTCGGCTAATTTCAGAATCCATTTGAGTCTTAATACCAGATATTTGGCTTTCCATGATTGATTCAAACA
This sequence comes from Bdellovibrionota bacterium, assembly GCA_041740355.1. Lineage (GTDB taxonomy): Bacteria > Bdellovibrionota_C > UBA2361 > UBA2361 > CALJRW01 > JANNBC01. Next base: position 3,645 of record JBGSMD010000025.1, on the reverse strand, counting down.
TTTGCATTTGTTCTGCAGGAAGATTCTGAGCACCTAATTGAATTTTTAATTGTTGTTTAATAAACAAACTAGGATCTTTAAGAAATCCTGATAATTTAAGTTTTAACTCATCGGGCGATGTTACATTAAACATTTGTTTTTCTTGCTCGCCAAGTTCACGAAAGGCTGTTTCCCAATGAACAAAATCTAAAGTTGGTTGCATTGATTTTTCCTGTTTAACTCTTGTTATCATTGCTTCGATACGAGCTTCCGGAGCATCAGCAGCCCAGCAATTGAGGCTTAAACATAGAGTAATAAGGATCAAAAGTTTCTTCATGATTTATAAATAAATTTTAAAATGTTTAAGACAACAAAAAGTACGAAAAAAGTCTTTGCTATTAGCTAGCAAAATAAGTCTTCAACCGACAATAGTGCAAAAATATGTTTTGTAAAAGTATAGAATACAGTTAAGCACGACGTGCGCTAATATTTAACGGCTCTGTGCTAAGGTAGATTGGATGCAGCTTCAGCATCTAAAAACCATGTCACTTTGGCGCTAGAGGACTTAAAAAAACAAGCTGGATAATCATCTTTTTGTAAAACATTTTTTACTATTTCCGCTTTGTTTTTCCCCCGAACAATAAAATAGATTCTTTGGCTCTGGCTTAGAGTTGCTAAAGTTAAACTAATCCGATCTTTAATCTCAGTTCCATTATCAATAGCAATAGCAATCTCTGAGGAATCTTGCGCTAATAAATCTCCTGGAAAAATAGACGCTGTGTGGCCATCTTCACCAACTCCCAGCAAAACAATATCAAACACTGGTAATTCATTCGCTGACAAACTAAAAAGTTTCTTTAAGCGAAGCGAAAAATCCTCGGCTACTGCACGGGCAGAAGAAAACGTAGTGTTAAAGGCAACGATATTGTCTTCCGGTATCTTAATATTACTAAGTAATGTTTCTGATACTAGATTAAAATTACTACTATGACTTTCCAGGGGAACATAGCGTTCATCACTCCAGAAGATTCTAACTTTTGACCAATCAACGCTTTGTGAGCGAGGTGGTCTAGACAATAGTCGGTAGATTCCAGCAGGTGTTTTCCCACCAGCTAGTACTATATTGCAAATATCATGCTCATTTATAGCATCATTAATAGCAGCAACTATTTCATCAGCTACTGCTGGATCAAAATCAGCTGGATTTAAAATTTCTAAATTATAATTATTCACAGGAGTAATAAACCTCATTATTCTTATTAGTTCAGCAACATGCTGAAATGTTTTGACTTGTCCTAACTGTTTAGATTTCGAGTCGGCCAAAGACTTAAAAGTTACTTTTATGGGAATCAAAGGAACAGCTTAAATAAGCTTTGCTTATTAGGCAACAGAAAAAGTAACATTCCAACTAGAAGGTGTTTAGTTTGGATAGGTTAATCTTCCCGCCTGTCGATTTTTATGAAATTTATAAGTAGTTTTAAGGCAGTTTAGCGCATAGGGGATTCCATTTACATGACAAATTTCATCTCCATAATATGTTGGAATTGGTAATTCTTTAATTAATAAATCTCGCTCCGCAAGTGAAAGTAATATTTGGGTATCAAAATGCCAGTTATTAGTAAAATTGTTAAAGGGTATTTTTTTCAAAGCATCCACTGAATATAGCCGATAACCCGAATGATATTCGCTTAAGTTAAGTCCCGATAATTTATTTTGAATTGTAGTTAATATTTTATTGCCGACATATTTGTAATATGGCATTCCACCTTTAAGTGCTGCGCCTGCCGTCGACATTCGTGAACCAAAGACAGCAGCAGCTTCTTTCTTAATCAAAGGATCTAAGAGATCTCCTAACACTTCTGGTGCATACTGCCCGTCCCCATGAACTAAAGCTACAATATCTAGGCCTTGATCTATCGCATATTGATAGCCCTTCTTTTGATTTCCACCATAACCTTGATTAGTTTCATTCCGCATCACTGTTAATTTATCGATTTGATGCTCTAACTTATAACCCAAGGCTGCATAATAAGAATTATCTTTACTACAATCATCAATGACATAGATTTCTTCTACTTGATCATAAAGATCTTTTGGAATTCTAGAAATAGTTTTAGTTAATAAATTAACTGCATTATAATTAATAATAAAAATGCCAATTCTTGGGTATTTCTTATTTCGCTCTGTTGTCATTGATAAAAGTGTCTTTTGGATAATTTAAAGTGAAGATACTAGATTTAAATTCTTGGTTAAGCTTCAGTTCCGATAATTTAATCTCAGTAATATTATCAGTCAAATCTACAATTTGTGCCCCAATTAAAGACGAATCTTCTTTCTTTACCAAGAGGTTTAATTTGGAAAGCCCTGCGTCTTGATTTTTCAACTCTTTTGGTGACATCATCAAAATAATTTGTTCCTCAGAATTCCAACATGAGCGATCTAATTTGAAGTCCTGCTTTAATTCACCAAGTCCCATTAAAAAGCTCGTTGGTAAATCAGAAAGAGTTACTTCTCCAAAATTATTAATTGTGACTTGTTGATCTAATGGCAAATACTGCGAAAAAGTTTGTTCTTTAATCAAATAATAGTATTCTTCAGGTTCTTGATAATGCCATTTCATTAAACCTGGCTTCTCTAACCAAAGGATCCCTGAACTTTTTTCTTCAACTTGTAAGGCTGATAAATAAGATCTCTGACTAAACTTTCCCTCTAAGGTTAGAACACCCTGATATGATTTTTGTAATAAATCTAGTCTTGAATTACCTTCCGTATAGTCTTTGGAACAGGTAAAAGAGTCAGCAAACGACAGATTTGCTATGATCAAAGTGATGATTAAATTTAAGATTTTCAAAGGTATATTCCAAGATAAATATTAAAGACAATACAATTTTATATTTACAAACGCCAAATAAGCAAAATAAACTACTTTAAGCTAATATTACAGTTTTTCTGATTTTTAAGTATCAATAACAATAGTAGTAATTCTCATAGCAAACCAGCGTAATAAATAACTGTAATAGTTTTTAGTTTAGAATCTCCATAGACTACTATCCTATTATTAATATTCAGTAAATTGACTACCACAATCGTTAATAGTATACTAAGCTTTAGAAACACTTTTTTACGGTTCTTTATCAGTCCCTCATTCGCTACAAATGTCAGTCATCAGAATAGATCTTTTATCTCTGGTATCAATTACATTCAGGCTTAGTCAGGATCCTAGGAAATTCCAATAAATATCGAATTTTTCTCAAGATAACAGAACGTATTTAAGTCTAACATTTAATTAAAAGTAATTATGAAAAAACTATTTATTGGAAACTTGCCTCATTCAGTTGACTCGGATCAACTAAGAGACTTGTTCGAAGAGTTCAATCCCTCTTCAGCTAACGTCATCGTAGATAAATTCTCAGATCGCTCTCGCGGTTTTGGATTTGTTGAAGTTCCTGATGATCAAATGGAAGCAGCTATCGAAGCTATGAACGGTGTCGAAGTTGAAGGCCGTAACATTACAGTAAACGAAGCTCGTCCTCGTGAAGAAGGTGAAAACCGACCTCGTCGCTCATTCGGCGGTGGTGGTGGTGGACGTGGTGGCGACAGTCGCGGCGGCGGCGGTGGCGGATACCGTGGTGGCGGTGGTGGTGGCGACAGTCGCGGCGGCGGCGG
>JBGSMD010000024.1:0-1860 GCA_041740355.1 Bdellovibrionota bacterium | reverse complement strand
ACCTTATGGGCTTACTAGTTCCTTTTGATTCTAAGGAATCACATTTGAAAGTTTCAATTGCGCCAAATCCAAGTTCGAATGAAACACAATTAACGATTCAAGAAGGTGACGTTATTCAGAAGATTGACATCCTAAGCACAGATGGTATTGTAGTGTATTCTGTAAGTCCTAATGTACTAATGAATACCTATACCTTAGACCTTGGGCAATTAGAGACAGGCATATACCAAGTTATAGTTGAAGGCAATGCATCCGTGTATAGTAATAAATGTCTTGTCGCAAAATAATCCTGAATAAATAGAATTTGATTAATCGTTTAGTAGGATGAGAACATTTAAAATCCATTAAACATATAAACAAATTTTTTTAAGACTGAAGTATAGAATCAATAGGCAAGTATAAAAACGTAGAAGTAAATTGTAAAAACTCAAGATTATGAAAGTACTTAAAATATTCTCAGCTGTTTTTGCCATTGTGGGAACGATTGTTCTGGGGGTAGCTATTTATCTTTAGGCCGTGGTTGGTGATCTCAAATCCTGCTAAAAAGCTAGCTGCCGTGGATTTCTATGATCTATCCAAGCGTCGGAACATAAATTTCGTCATATTTCCTATTTTCCCTAATACATGAGAAAATTCGATGAATCAGTTTATTTCGGACGGCATTAATGACTAACATTTTTGATTTTCCTTCTTGGACCTTTCTTTCATAATATGCTCTTAAGTCTTTATTAGATTTTATAGCTCCTAGGGCTGCCATGTGAAGTAATGATTTCATAGTCATATTCGCTCTTTTAGAGACCCTGGTTCGCCCCCGAACACTTGTACCTGATGTATATTCAAATGGCGCTACACCTGCGTAACAGGCGTACTTTTTAGCCTCTCTAATGGTAGTAAATTCGTTGGTTGTCAAAATCATATTAAGTGCCACAACTGGCCCCACGCCCTGTATCGATTGGATTATAGAATACTGATTGCTAAGTATCTGGTCAGCCTTAATACATTTGATAATCTCTTTTTCAACGGATTTTAAATCTTCCTTCATTGCAGAAAGCGTCTTTTTAAAGTGCTTCGTAAAGGTCTTTTTGTCTGTATAAAAGTCTTTTTCTTTTGTTATGGTGGTAATCATCTTAATGGATTCAACCAAGCGCCTACGGGCTAGATTCAATTCCTTTAACGCTTGTAGTTCTTTTCTTTCTGGCTTCCACAAAACAGCTTTATCCTGATAACGATAAGCATACTCTGCTATGCGAATAGCGTCAACCTTGTCCGACTTACCTCTTTGTAATCCGCCTGAAAGTTTAATTTGGACAGAACTTTCCAACCAAAGGTTAAGCTTCATTTTCTCAGCTACCTGAAGAACAGGCAAACAATAGATGCCGGTATGCTCCATGCATATTAACACTTGACTTAATTTATACCCCTCTTTAATAAGGCTTTTTAAAAAGTCTCTAAGGCTAGAAGCACTATTTTTGATTTTGTCAGTCACAATGTGACCGCTAGCGTCCCTGTATGCCAGGTCTAAGGAGTTTTTGGAGATATCTATCCCCAGAATTTGTTCAAATTTCATATCTTTAAATAGTTAAGTGATGATTAACCGTATTTGAACACTATCAAAACCTTGCTAATGAGTCGCGAACTCAAATTTCTATTTGATGCTTGTTCAAATAAACCGGCAGAGGATTGAATCCACGGATAAGCCTTGGTGCTTGTTGCGTCGAATAATTCGCCTCTGCCGGTGGTTAATTATCCACTAATGTGGACAAGACTAAAAGAAAAAAGAAGCAAAAAAGAAAAGATTTTAACATCATTAATAGCTTCTCTAATTCTTAGAATAATCTAACCATACAAATCTAAAGGTTG
>JBGSMD010000023.1:0-3981 GCA_041740355.1 Bdellovibrionota bacterium | reverse complement strand
CTCAATATTGGTTTTAATTTCTTCAATTAAACTATTTTTGTAATTAATTACTTTCTCGTCTTTTAGCCAATTTTCAACGCTAGGAACATCTGGTATCCTTTTTTCATTAAATTCAGGTTGGAATTTTTCCAAGAAAATCTTTTTATATTCCGATATTTTGAATGAACTCTGAACTATCGAACGAAATGGTTCTTCATACGGCGAATTGTTATCTATCTTCAAAACTAGATCCTCATTTAAAGAGTGATAGAAAATATATATTCCAATATTCCAAATAAGATTAAATTCCGATTTAGCTAATATATTTTTTAACTCCTTTTCTTCATTATCTAATAAATGGCCAAAGTCTGTTTTGATATCTATATTGTCATAACTATCGTAACCATTCCCTAATGTATCTAACGAACTACATAAAAAATAATCAATTTCAATGTTACGGAATCTCTCTCCTAACTTATTTTTTTTTAGCCATTTTAAATATATTTCTTTTTCAAAGTAACCTTCCGTAGTGCTTATATTCGACAAAATCAGAGTACTGCCATCTGGACATTTTAAGTTGCTAAGGCTATCAGCCTCGATAGGTTTAATAGCTTTTGTTGGTTTTATTGGAGTTATAGTTTTTACGTTCTCTTGATAACGACGAAACTTACTCCCTTCAGAATAAACTTCATATTTAGTTCCTGATGATGGAATTTTAGTTGTAAATCTCTTTGTCCCATCTGAATCCCTCCAAACATAAATCGGACTAGCAGACAAAGATGAACAACAAAAAAGTAGTAACAATAATAAAAAAATTTTAACTGATACTGATTTCAAACTAATCTCGGAAATAACAAAAATAGTACTTACTGAAGTAAAGTATCAATTCCAATCTTTTCTGTCATTAAGAATTAAGTGATATCAGAAAAATTTATAGATAGTTAATATTTCTCTATAGACACTCTCTTCCCTGAATTTGGCTTATACCCATCAAGCACATGCTTCATCCTATTTTGTGAAATACTAGCTCCAGTATTAATTTGCATTAAGTAATTACTATGAGCTGAGTTGTAGGTTGCAAGCTGGGCATTTAAACTAGTTAAATTACCCACAACCATGGCACTGATTTCATTTCCTGCCTGAGCAGCTTGTAAAATTCCAACAGCATTACTAGAATCAGTTGCTAATCGCTCGATTCGATTTTGTGAACTTGGAAGATCTAATAATACTTTAGCTCCTGTAGCACTGGCCTTTAACATTGATTTTCTACTCTCCTCTAACCACTGACTTGTTAGATTTGAAACTGTTCTACCCTCAATCTTATTATCCATTAAGCTAAATTCAGGATAAAGCCTTTCATATTCATTCTGAAGATTCGTAAGATCATCCACTAGCCCATGAATTTTACCCATTTCAGAAAATAAACTTTGAAACTGACTTTCTAATTCATGAACGGTTGAATATGGAAGCTTCGTTAAATTCTTAACGTCGTTAGATAGCATTTCAACCTCGTTTGCGATCATCTTGGCTTCGTTCATATTACTTTTAAGAGCCCTGATGGCTTGCAAGATATTTTGAGAGAAATTACTTGGATCAAAAACTGGAACTTGGGCATAAAGTCTTCCCGAGCTTAATACTAACATTATTAATATGATCATGATTTTCACGTTCAACTAATCGCAAATTCAAATCCAAAGTTGCTAAGGTTAAATATTAATTAAGTATTTATAAAAATAAAAATTTAGAGTTTCACACTATCATTGGTTACTCATGAATTCCAACGGTTCAACTCTAAGCTATTTCTTACCTTTGTTAATTCGTTTCAAGAATAGAAGGTAAATGAATTAAGAAATGAGACTTCAAGGTATCTAGTTATTAAATCAATCTTTTGTCCTTAAGCTTTGCTTTATGTTCGGATAGAACTGCTGATTAATTTGGATGAATGAATATGCAATTTTCAATTACTTAATCTCATTAAGTATTATTGACAAGTATTTCATTCCCCCATTTCTCCAAAAGAGATTTAGATCTTTTAAAATTGTTTAAATCTGTTCGGCAACTTAGTAGGACTACCCCAAAATTTGTCATTACAGACATATTTGTTTTAGCTTCTACAAATAATTCTTTTATTACGCCTGACGTCAACTCAGAGTGCATTATCATTGAGCTAGAAATTATATTTGTTGAGTCGCTAACAGGTTTAAGTAAGATTAAGTTAGTACCCCTAAGTTTGAATTCAATCTCAAGCATCATTTCAATTTTTTCTTGGTTATTTGAATGATACTGATTAACTAAATCCAAAACTTTCAGTTCTGAGTCCCTATTTGTAGCAGAACTATTTAATGAATTTGAATAAGTCTCATAATGGTTTTTTTTATACTCGAGAAAAGTTGAGTTTGTCCAATCTTGTGTATCGTTTACCATATATAGGTCACAACTGATATAACCTGGAACAAACTCTTCTTTTTCAAGGGAAAGAATTTGACCTTCTTCAACATAATATGCCAATCTCTTTACCCCTTCTGTCTCAGGAAAAAGCAATTCATGGAGAAGATAAATAGGATGATCTTTTGTAATTTTTGATAAACCCTCTGGGCCAAGTATCTTAAACTGTCTAGAATCTTTTTCTAATCTTTTTTGAACACTAACGGAATTACTATGATCCTTTACGATCTTGGTAGTATTATAAACTGAATCGTATTTGCCGAAGAAATTTAGCGAACATGCTATTACAATAGCTATCCAGCCAGCTTTAGCACTCCTTAAGCTAAGAAATGATAAGCCTATTACAAATAATACTGAAGCTCCTCCAAACGACTCAGCATAATGAAAGGTCCGCGGATCCAAATAAAAATCTGTAGCTGTTGAATATATAAAAGAAAAAAGAAACATTAATACGAGATGTGTGTATCTCATTTTCCTACTTAGCTTATTTTTATTCTTCATTTTCTTACTTTCCTTTTCAGATACTAATCATTTAACGGCTTTCATGGGGATTTTAAAAAATTGCTTCTTTTTGACAGAATACTCGTCATCTAGACTTAGAGATAACCCATTTAACGGTCTTGGTATAGTAGCAAATAATCTTATTTATCTTTCGTATTATTTGCATAAAGCTTAATGATCCCAAAGAGACAAAGACTTACTAACCTCCCCTAACCCCACTGATTTTAAATACTCAACATTAAACCCTAAGGTATTAATCGACTTTTCTTTAATCTCACTAACTAAATTCTGTTTTTCCTTACTAGTTCCTGAAAGATACGTAAGAGCAATCTCCCCTAACCCTAATTCAAAAATTCTATTTCCAAGTGGTGAAGTATAGTAATAATCTTTCTTGGGAATACTAGTAGCAAGGATTCTAATTTGCTGGTCATTTAACCCAAAATTTTTATAAATGCTACTTACTTCATAATTTAGGGCAACACTATTCGGTAGGTAAATTTTTGTAAGGCAAGCTTCCTTAATAGTTTGGCTAATTTCACTCTCATCGATATCAGCGAGACTTTGAGTAGCAAAGACTACAGCAACATTTGATTTTCTTAATACCTTTAACCATTCTCGAATCTTATTTTGAAAAGCTGGATTATCTATAAAAATCCAAGCTTCATCAAGGACTAAGAGTGTTGGTTGTCCTTTAAATCTCTCCTCTAGTCTATGAAACAGATAAGAAAGCACAGGCATAATAATTCTTGGAGTATCCATTAGAATTTCCATTTCAAAACATTGCCAAAAGCCATAACTTAAATTATCTGCTTCCCGATCAAGAATATTTCCATATGCCCCAGTTATCGTATAAGGAAGAAGTGCCTTTCTAAGTTGTTCCTCCTGTAAAAGTACTGTTAGTCCAAAGATAGTTCTCTCAGATTTTGGAGCCGTACTTAAACTTTTAAGAGCAACCCATAAATTGTCTTTAATTACAGGGCTAATTTTAATATTTTCTTGGATAAAAATATCTAGTATCCAGTCATATGCAAAACGAAGTTCCCTCTCTTCATTAAT
>JBGSMD010000022.1:0-2530 GCA_041740355.1 Bdellovibrionota bacterium | reverse complement strand
TAAGGCTGTATTCTTTTGGGCGATCGTGGGGACGACAATGATTCCCTTTCAAATCACCATGATTCCGCTTTACATCTTAGCAGTGCAGCTAAATCTGAAAAATACCTACTTCGGTTTGATTTTTCCCTATATAGTTTCCGCGTTTGGGGTATTTCTTTTGCGTCAGGCATTTCAAGGAGTTCCCAAGGAATTAGAAGAGGCGGCAAGGATGGATGGATGTTCACCCTTAGGAATTTGGTGGTTCGTGATGATTCCTGCGATTCAACCAGCTTTAACCACCTTAGCAGTATTTACCTTTGTGGGCATGTGGGGAGATTTCCTGTGGCCGTTGATTATTCTAGATAAAGAGCAGTTTTATACTTTACCCTTGGGTGTGGCAAACTTGGCAAGTGCATTTTCTGAAGATTGGAGACTGATTGCCGCAGGTTCGATCATATCCATTTTACCAATTCTCATATTCTTCATATTTTTGCAACGCTACTTTGTCCCAAATAATATTGCCGCAGGAGTTAAAGGATAGAGTTAACGGAATATGCCTAACAAATTAGTCTAAAAGCCTAAAGCAGAAAAATGGGATCATTAAGTTCTTTAACAATTCTATCTCTAATATTTAGATACTCAACCACAGCCTATTCTGCGATCGCTTTTGAGTAAGATAAAATACTTCAAACAGGTTTATTTATCTCATCAAGTGCTCGAAATCCCTTCGCTGTCAGACCTTCAGCACAGAAATGGTTAACTCTATTAGTGTGATCTGAAAGTGGATGAGACTTATAGGACTTAATCAGCCCTTGCTCTTTCGTCTCTTCTGCAAAGGCAGCATCCCTTTGAAACTCAGCTAAAGCGTCATCCTTAGAATGATTAGGATAGAGTTTTTCAGGAGTTAGAGAACATCGTCCTTCAGCTTCAATTTTTTTTAGCAGAAATTTTAGATTAATCATTTTCGCTCCTTTATATCTGATTAGAATACTTCGGTTAAGTTCATAAAATTGAACTTTAAAATATACTAACATAGAATAAAAGAGAATCTTCTTTTTTGACTTCCAAAAGATTCCTTTTTAACTTCTTAAAGATTCATTTAGCTCAGACTTCGCTTTTAATAATACTTCGATAAATTTAGAGGATTCCTTTCCCCCTGCTACGACTAGGTTAGAACTGATCATTACGATTAAATCTAGCGATCGCTACTACATACCGTAAAAATTTCAAATACATAGCCAGAAGTATTAGCACCCGATTTAATAATTTCAAATCATCGCTTCTTAGCTCAAAGAATATCCTAATCTGCTCAAATTTGATTTTGCAGGGAAAAAAGAAAGCTCCGCAATGTTATCTATGATTAAATCCTCGATAAACCAGAAGAAAGCATAGTTGTCGATACCATAAAAACTGCTTTTTATTTATCGGAATATTATGCAAATTCTTGGCTAGTGTAGTTAAAGATTATCTATTGAATTTAAGAAATTCTTAAAAAACAGTTAAGAGGGTAATCTAAGCAACGTTACAGGGTAAATTTTGATCAAGACAAAAAATTATGGATGAGGAAATACAATGGCAGCACTACTAAAGTTTCGTCAATTAGCATTGGTATGCTTAGGATCTCTGATCATTCCCCTGCCAGCTTTAGCCGATTATCCGATAATTTTTAACCATGCAAAAAGGATTGATATGCGACAATCTGCCTGTGAACGTCGAGCTGAGATCGTAATGAAAAATGAGGGATTTACTGAAGATTTTGAACCTATTGGGTTGGGAGCTTTTGGGGTGAACGGTAACTACAGTGCCTCTATTCGTTGTGAAGCAAGGTTGGGAATTGTCTTTTTTGCTGTGGCTGGGCCAGAAAATAAAACTACCAGTCGCCTTGCGAGTCGGTTGCAATCTGCATTTTAGAATGGCTGTAAATTTGGTGGTTTAGTAGCGATCGCTGACCTCTAATCCGCAAATATTGCCTAGATTTTCACGACTGTCATGCTTGCTAACCCCCAAAACTTAAGATATTATTCCTCGTTAACAATTGGGTGTTAGTTAAGCTTCTGGACTAACTCTTGTTTTGCCTGATTAAGGGCATCAGGTAATTTAGATGCTTCTTTCCCACCAGCTTGTGCCAGATTAGGACGACCACCACCGCCACCACCAGTAATTTTAGCGATCGCTCCGATAAACTTCCCAGCATTCAATCCCTTTTTGATCACTTCAGGGCTAAAAGCGGCAACCAGAGAGATTTTATCAGGTTCAGGAATAGAGGCAAGCACGACAGCACTATTTCCCAACTTTGCTTGTAATCGTTCCGCGGCAACTTTTAAGGATTCTGCATCTATTCCTTGAATTTCAGCAACTAATATTTTAAACTCTCCGATCGCTTCGGCTTGAGTAATTAAATTTTCCGATTTAACCAGAGCTAATTCCCTTTGTAAAGTTTCAGTTTGTTTTTGCGAGTTCTTGAGTTCAGCTTGCAGGTTAGTGATCCGTTCTGTAATTTCATCAGGTTTAATCTTGAAGCGATCGCTAAGTTCTTTAACAATACCATCTC
>JBGSMD010000021.1:0-3871 GCA_041740355.1 Bdellovibrionota bacterium | reverse complement strand
ATGTTGAAATGATCAACCGTACAGGCATAGAGGCAAAAGGAATTATCCTCCCCTTTGCCGATCTAACTGTAAACGAAGCGGCTGCTAATAGGGTTGATCGAAGTTCACCCAATCATGTGCAAAGGGCAACCTACAACACTGGTTCGGCAACTGTAGGCGGCAATTTAGTTGATACTATGCTGGACTCTGCAAATTTCTATGATGTGCTTCGTAATAAGCCTAAAATTGCTCAGATGGGAGCTAGAACTCTAACCCAATTAGTTGGTAACTTATCCATTCCTCGTCGAAGTTCAACTTCTACAGCCTACTGGGTATCTGAAGGTATGGATATTACGGAAAGTCGAGGCGTGTTTGGTTTGCTGAACTTTACTCCTAAAACCCTTGGAGCTTTGTCAGCTATCACAGACCTGATGCTTAAGCAATCTACGCCAGATATCGAGCAGCTTGTAAGACAAGATCTCATCATTGTGATGGCATTGGAAATGGACAGAGCAGCTATTTCTGGTTCAGGCTTAAACAACGAGCCAAGGGGTATCTTAAATACCGCAGGAATCGGCAATGTTGATACTGGAGCAGATGGAACTACGCTCACTTATGATTTGGTAGTTGATTTAGAGACCAAAGTAGCCGATCTAAATGCCGATGATGAAGGTCAGGCTTACTACTTCACTAATGCCAAAGGTGTTTCTACTCTCAAAAAGCTGAAATCTAGTACAGGCTATCCCTTATGGATTGGCTCTGAGACTAACGGCTTAGCTCCTGGAACTCCTGGAAGTATCAACGGGTATCCAGTTATGCGCTCCAATCAAGTTCCTAAAAACCTAACCAAAGGTAATGGGACTGGATTATCGGGCATGATTTATGGTGACTTCTCTCAAGTCATGTATTCCATGTGGGGGATTATGGATTTATTACCCAATCCCTTTGGGCGTGGTTATGAATCTGGGACTTTGCTTTTACGTGCGATGCAGACCTGTGATATCCAATTGCGTCGAGTTGAATCCTTTGCTGCGATGACTGCATTAATCACTACCTAATCCACTCTAAAAAGCACTTTTATAAAGTAAATAATCACTACCTAATCAAAAATATGATTGAAGTAAAAGTTCGTCCAAGTTTTAATGTTTGCCTTCCTAATCCTGACCCTAAAAAAGGTAACAAGACAATCTATGAAGGGGAGACAGCACTTTTGACTGAAAGAGAATACGAAATGGTTGCTCATCAAGTCGAAATCGTGCAACCTCCTGTAAAACCTACCGCTAAAGGAGTTAATAACCCATAATGACCACTGCATTAGCCACATTGCCCCCAAGGGGCGTAGAATCTGGGTATTTTGAAGAAACAGTAGATTTAGGTACGGCTGCTGCTAGTTTCTCTTTAGCCAAAAAAATTCCAGCCCGTGCGATCGTTTTAGCTGTTTCCTTGGTTCTTCCTACCGCAATATCAGCAACTACTGCTGTAAAAGTGGGATTGGGTAGAGTCACAAGTTCAGCCGATCCTGATAAATATCTGCTCACCCCTACTCTCGTAGCTCAATCAATTCCAGCTTTAATTATTCCTAACGCTATCCTAGCTGCTGAAGAAACTATAGGTATCTTTGCCTGTGCTACAGACGGTAGCGCGGCTGGTACCATTGGTGGGGCTGGTCAAACTGCTCAAGTATCTGTTAGCTACATCATTCCACGGGTACCAGAATAACCATGGCTATTACCGCGATCGCAATAGTTCCTTTACTACTTAGTTCTAAATTAGGATTATCCTTTTTTAGGATTGATAACACCATCGACATGGCGATCGAGGCTGCTAGTTTTGCGATCGCAGATCGATTACCGATTAATTCAATTCCATTTGCAATATCGGTAAATTTCCCCAATGGCGTTGGTGGAACTACATCCACAAAAGCAGGTTTAGGGATAGAAGGCGATATTGATAAATACTTTTTAAGCCCAGATAAATTACCTTTTGAGCAATCAAGACCGCTAGATTTTGGAGCTACTCCGCTTAGTGCTGCTGAAAGCCTAAGTATCTATGCTTGTGATTCCAACGGGGCTGCTAGTGGAACAATTGGCGGGGCGGGAATTACAGCCACAATCTCAATTACCTACGGACTGAAAATAATTACTTCTTAAAAATATGACTCAATACTATATCGGGATCAAACAGATCTTAGCTTGGGAAGAAAATTTAGACGGTCAAGAAGGCTATTTCTTTAGAGAAAATGACTTCCAAAGTACTTGGATTCCTAAAGAGGCTTTTGAATCTGAATATATTCCCCAAGGCAACGATCCGACCAAAATTAATCAACAAATGGTTGATGATTTTATTGTTGACATTCAAGTGCAGACTTTGGCAGAGAAAAACACTGTAGTTGTAGCCACCCTGAAAAGTGGATTCACTATCGTTGAATCTTCTAGCTGTGTTGATCCTGCAAACTACGATGAGGAACTAGGAGCTTCTATCTGTATCGAGCGGATCAAAAATAAAATCTGGAACCATTTAGGTTTTGTTTTGCAATGGGCTAAAGACGGAATCTAGCCATGTTCAAAGAGGATCTTAATGTATTTGTGAACTCTTCAGAATTGGCTGTTGATGCCATTTTGATTCAAGAACCATTTATGACACAAATCAAGGTTCTTTTCGATAAAGGCTATCAAGCATTCTCTTTCCCCGCCGAAGGTCGTAGTATCACTGCAAGAGCTAAGACTTCTGATTTGGGTGCGATCGCGCATGGCGACAAATTATTTATAGATTCCAAAACATACACTGTTACTAGGATTGAGCCTGTAGATGACGGCGTGTTTACTGATTTAATTTTGAGGGAATAATGAAAACCACGATCGCCGTAACATCAGTACCAACCGAAAGACCAACCCAAGGAATGACGATCTCTAGTGAGATACTTATTGTCACTTTTTTGGGAATTGCTATTGCGATCGTTGGTGGGTTACTCAAGCGATCGATTGATTCAAATGATCAAAGAATCAAGAATGCTGAAATAGAGATAGTCGCAATAGAAAAAGAGGTTGTTCAACTCAAACTTGATTTAGTGGAGATGAAAGGTAATTGCCTAAAACAGGATGATATCCACAGGATAGAGGCAATGATCGGATCTTTGCATAGAAGGATCGATGAGTTGTTAATGGAGAAGCGGAATCATGCCTAAACTCTTATTCCAACAAATTCTAACCCTCCTCTCCTTTGGTATTTGCGGGTTTCAAATATTCACTCAGCCAGATAAAGCGGACACATGGCTACAATTTATCGCCACTTTAATAGCGTACTGGCTACCTAGCCCTAGTATAAATATTCCTTGAGGTTAATATGTCGATTATTTCACTTTTAGATGTAGCGAAAAACTATAAAGGGGAACCACACCAAGATGAGGCACTCAAAGAACTGGATGAACTTCTTAAAAATTCGGATGTACGTAAGCCTAATCAAAAGTGGGTGCAGACATGGAGAACGCCGAAACCTCCGCAAGCTGTAAAGCCTACCAGTAGGATTCCAGTTCAAGCTATCAATCTAATCAAAGAATTTGAGGGATTTGTTCCACAGGTTTATGATGATGGCGTTGGGGTTCCAACCATAGGCTACGGTACTACTATCTATCCAAATGGTAAGCAAGTTCAATTTGGCGATCGCGCAATTACAGAAGCAGATGCTCTAATTTATTTAGAGCATGATACTCAAAGTTATTGGGATGTTTTAGTTCGCACGATCCCCTACTGGTCGGAGATGAATGACAATCAGAAGTCAGCATTATTAAGCTTTTCCTATAATTTGGGAGCGCATTTTTATAATGGCAGTGGCTTCAAAACCATATCTGCATTATTGGCTCTAAAGAATTGGAATGGTGTCCCATCAGGATTTA
>JBGSMD010000020.1:0-81607 GCA_041740355.1 Bdellovibrionota bacterium | reverse complement strand
ATGACAAAAAATAAATTACGTATAGTTAAAATAAAGTTACTTGTTTTTTGTCATAACTATATAATTTTATTATCCCTCCGGGGGATAGATAGCTCCAAAAAGTAATTTACTTACGTAATTTATTTTTTGGACTCTCTATATATTGATTTAAACATCAGAACTTAATTTTTAGCGCATCACAAGCTGAGTTTTTTAAAGCAAAAGGATTAAATTTCTAGCAGGCACATTTCTTATATTTCCATTAATGAATGTATTTTCCTTGGAGAGGGTGGATTCTATTAATTCGCTCAAGGACAAGGATAATTCATCAATTTGAATCCGAACTTTACTAATGTCGTTTAGCTTTTGAGTTTTACATTGAAACGGGATAAGTTTGAATAATGCAATTTATAGAAAAATATTTTCCGGACTTAACTTGTCTCCAAAATCAACAACTGGCTAAGCTACCTGCCTTATATCAAGAATGGAATAAAAAAATTAACGTAATCTCAAGAAGTGATCTCCAAAATTTAGAGGAACGCCATGTGCTTCACTCCTTAGCAATCTGTAAACAAGTAATATTTCGGGAAAGATCAAGAATTTTAGATTTAGGGACAGGTGGAGGTTTTCCTGGAATACCTTTGGCAATTTATTTCCCCAACTGTAATTTTCATTTAGTTGATGGCATTAAGAAGAAAATCACTGTAGTAGAAGCAGTTGCTAAAGAATTAAGTTTAACAAATGTAATTGCTGAGCAGAAGCGAGCAGAAGATCTAAAAGAACTTTATGACTTTATAGTTATTCGAGCAGTGGCTGATAGTATACAACTTTGGAAATATTGTAAGCACTTACTAACTCCTGACGGGATTTTAGTATGTTTAAAAGGGGGAGATATTCAGAAAGAATTATTAAAATTACCTAAAGGATTGATTTCTGACGTAACGCCAATAAGCAGTTTTTACACAGAAGAATTCTTCCAAGAAAAATATATTGTTACAATTCGAAACGCTAAAGTTTAAAATTTATATATTATAAAATGAAAAGGCAATTAATCATTTAGAGTGCCTTTCATTAGAACAGATTCTAGGTATTAGAAAATATATCGCTAGAGATTGGAGATCGATCGGCATTGAAACCCCAAACAATTACAAAAGGGAGTTCCCTTTAAGAGTTTCAAGAACTACGTCTAGTTATGGGGGAAATGCCATGTCCATGGCTGCATTATGTCTTATTGTCAGCCGAATAATTGTTAACAAATGGCAATATTATTCCTTGGTGGAAGTATTCTAAAATTTTTTTCTAATGTTAGCCGCAAGCTTTTTCAGCCCAGTTGGAAGTCAAATTGTACTTGGTGCGACTCGCGTTTAAAGATTGAGTTTGTAAACAGCAATGTTTATCGTCTTTTAAAGCTTGGGTTTCCATTTTCTATACCTCTTTCGTTTCCCTCCTCACTTCCCCCTAGGTTGATGCTTGCACCTTCGCTGAAGTTACTGCGGATAATAACCTAAGTTTATTATAATTACATTAAGATTTCTGGAAGTTAAGAAGCTTTATAAACTTTAAACCTCTATCTGAAAGTTAGTTATAATAATTTAAGAGTAAATAAATAAAAACGGTAACAATATCAATTGCTTCATAGTTAATTGTATTTTTGGAAGTCATTGCATTCATTAAAGCTAATGATTATAGAGAACACATTCTTACTTTCACATTATCAATTTTATAATCAAAATAAATTTTTTTGATTGCTTTAGTTCTAACTAGTAATAGACGATTAGTAATTAACTTAAACCTTTATTGCCAATAATTTGCTACTGATAGATTTATATGAAGGACACCTTGCTAAGTATTAGTAATCAACAAGAAGCAGAGCGAGCAATAGTGGCCTTAAAGGTTGTTGCTAAGCAAGCTAACGATCCCTGTGCCCAACTTTCTGCTGAATTGATTGACTGTACTCAGAAATTGTTATTTCAAAAGAATAGTTTGGAGGATGAAAAACAAAAATTGTTGAATAAAATTAGTGTATTAATTATTGAGATAGGACCAGTAGTATTATCTTCCAAAAGATCAAATTTTCATTTAGCAATACTGAATGACATTGGAAAATGTTGCTAAGATAATTGCTAATAAAAATGTTTCCACAGCAATTGGTTTACTAAATTGTGCCGTGACAAATGCAATTTCTATCTATAATATCGAAAGAACTAAGGGGAATGTTCGACCAAATTTTCCGAATCCACTTTCTCACCAAACTTCAGAAACTCAGATTATCGAATTAAATTCTTGTATGAAGCTAAAAACCAAAAATGAATAATTTTATTTTAATTGTAAAAATTTGGAGTAAATAAAGTTACTTTGTTTTAACAATATCCAGATTGCTGATGCAGTAAAAATTGAGAAAATGGGGAGAAGAGGGTGTATATATCTACTATAACCATCCACGCTGGACATATTGGCAAAATAAAAAATTAGTAAAGTTCCCATTCCTGTGGGCATTCTAAGTTCATTAAACTTAAAGCAATATACAATACTGAGTAGTTAATAATACGATTGCATTAGGTCAGTTATGTAATAATAGAGCGGCACTTAAAAGCGCTTTTTGTTTCCAATCTTAATCTATATGCAGCCAAGATTTTTCCTGCTGCTAGCACTAATTATTCAATTCATGGAACTATGCTTACTTGCCAGGTGAGCAAGATGCTCAAGAAGCTGTTCTTTGTGTAGCTCTTGGAAATTTACCTCTACAACTAATAAATATTATTAGTAGGCCTAGTAACTTTGTTATATGGGCAGCACGTTGCAAAGGTTTGATCCACAGGCCTACTTGTGAAGGCGATGTGGAGATGCTAACTTTTGAAATTAGTAATATGTCCTCTGTTTCGTAATTAACATTTAAGTTGAGTAATTGGGATTCAAAAGTGAAGCAGAAATGGGCTCCCCTGATTGGGTATATTATTAAATAAAAAATGCGTTATCATTATCTTTTATTAATTGTTTTATTTAATTTATTACAGATCTGCCATGCGGAAGAGCCAATCAAAATTGGAGTGTCCGTTGCATTAACAGGTAATGCTAGTACATATGGCATAGACATTAAAAATTCATTAATTTTTGCTAATCAAGTTTTGGCTAATGGAAAGTATCAGCTCGTCATAGAAGATGACATGTGTGATGCCAAAACAGCAGTGAGCGTTGCTCGGAAACTGATTGAAGTTGATCAAGTAAAGTATGTTTTAGGATTTGCCTGTAGTAGTACACTATTAGCAACGGCCAATCTTTATGAACAGAATAAGATTCTTACAATTTCATCTAGCGCCTCTTCTCCCGCTATTTCTAAATCAGGGGACTATATCTTCCGCACTGTGCCCAGTAATGATGACGTTGCTAAGATTCTTTTTGACTATATTAAAGCTAAACATAGAAAATTTGGTGTAATTAGTGAGGAAACTGATTTCTCACAGAGTATTGTTGATTCATTGAATAACAATAACTCTAGCAACACAGTGGAAATATTTTCAGAAAATTTTAGTACTAAAGAATTTGATTATAAAAGTTTATTGCTAAGATTAAAATCTAAAGGAATTGAAGGATTATTAATTAATTCACAAACAGAAGCTACTTTTCTTTTGGCGTTAAAAGCTGCTAAGGAAATGAACTTAAGTTTACCGATCTATGGTGCCTACATGCCAGGTAGTGCGACATTTAGAGCAAAAGCAGGTAGTTTGGCGGACGGCCTGATCTTTGCGGATCGACCAAGCGCTAGCGATGTTTTTACTAGTGAAGGCAATGAGTTACTGAGGCAGTTTATCAAACTGTATAAATTAAATGGTTGGGAGATAATGTTTGCTTCCAGCTTTGAAGCTTTTCGTTCTTTGGATTTAGCTATCAAGAGCGGAGATGATGCGCGAAGTTTTCTGTATCAAAATAAATTTCCAGGTATCTTTGGTCAATATAGTTACAATGCTAGTGGAGATATTGAAGGACTAAAGTTTCTAATGAAAACGATTAAAAATGGACAGGTTTATAACTTGCCAGTCGCGGAACTGCCTTAATACAAAATTATTTGCTGAGGAATTCTAGAAATTAATTTATTTAAGCTTTGTGCTCTCGAACTATGAATCGGAGTTGTTGCTACTTTTAGCACTTTAGATTTTGTTATAATTGTATCATTACAGATAATTTGTGATTGGAAAAAAACTGGTGGGATTATACCTAGATTATTTTTTTGAATTGCAAAATTGTTAGCAAAACGAATTTGGAATCCAGATTGCAATGCAGAAATTATAGTACGATTTGGCGATAGCGATAACTTTCGAGCCTTTTTAGCTACCATAATTTCTAATTGACAAGATTCTGCCGATTTTAGTTCCTCTGCTGAAGGCAAAGTGATCTTGCCAGTTAGAAGACCACTTTTTAGAAATTTCAAATGAAAGTCTATTTTGTTAGCTTCCGGAACAGCTGTCTGTGGATTATTTGTAATAACTAATGGATTGTTTAAACAATTACCATATAGAGCCACATGTTCTTTGACTAGTTTCTTACTGCATGCTGAAAAGTTATCTGCCGGTTCGTAGGAGATATAAGGATTCATGATACTGGGCGGTTCTGCTTTTGGACAGGAAGTTACTTCTGTTCCATTGTATCCCGTAGAGTCGTCATGAATTGCAGAGAGATTATGGGCTAGCTCATGCGCAAATGTTATTGGTGTTGTTGCTGCGGAGGTTAATTGAGTTAAGGCAAATGCATAGTTAGGAGTAGAGCAAATAGTTCCTACAAAAGCTAGTCCTATGGTAGATGTATTCATCTCTTGTCCAGTAAAAAGATGATAGGCATTAGCTTCGCCGTAATAATTTTGAGGTCCTTGTTCTGCAGTTAACAGACAGCCAGAGCTAGTTAAAGAGCTTTCACCGGTCGTATAATATTGATAATTACAGAGTCGGTCTACCGCATTGTCAGAACCAAAAGTTTGGTTAGTAAAAACATTTTGACGAACAATTCTAAAATTAAGATTAAGATCATTTTCGTAGATTGTTTCAGCTTCATTAAGAAAGCTAGCAATGACGCTATTGCTATCTTCACCATAGATTCCATACCAATAGGAATCAGCATCAATGCTTAGAGCAATAGTTTGGACTTTGTTGGTGTTTGATTCACGTAGGTTATCCTCAAATCTAGGAACGATTCTTTTAATTTCTGGCGCCAGTACTAATTGATCATGACTTAAACTTTGAGGGCTTACTCGTGAAGCACGAAAGATTCGGGCTGATTTAATATCGTTTTTAATTAAGCTAATTTTTACTTTATAGAAAGATACTTTTCCAGATCGAGGATTAGTGGCGGTGAACCCTAATATTAAATAAGGTAGCTTTTTTAAATAGATCACTGATGCCGCTAGTGGATGACTTTTGGACTTCATAATAACTTCCCCACGAAACAGTTTGTGGGGGAACTGATTCATTCTGATTTTTTCATTTGAATCCGTAAAGATTGCCGAGGATTGAAAGTCGCGATTCCGATTAATTTTAATTTTTATTAGCCCCAAACCTGGAAGAGAAATGCTGAAAGAATAATTTGGCTTAGCTATTGTTTTAGAATTTGTAGGAAATAACTGCAGTGTTCTTTCTAATCCACCCACACTTGCTTGGAAACTATTTTCTGCCACCAAACAAAGCGGCCAAATAAAAATAAAAATTAGAATCAAAAAATGTTTTTGCACAAGATGTTATTTAAGATTTTGGATACGGGAAGATAACACAACTTATGATCTTAATGAAAAATTAATCGTCCTTTAAGCGCACATGTAAAATAGTTAGTATTATTATATAGTTATGTTTTTAAAGAGTACTAATAATCTGTGGCAGATTTAAGAACTACAAATTTTAAACTAGGAGACAGACGCAACTTTCGGATGTGGATTTCGATAAATATCAGTGGGCAATTAATCAGAATTTTGTTGTTAAAGATCCACGTTAAGAATTTTAGCTCGGATTCAAGTTGTTCCAACTTATTAAATAAATGTTTCTTATCACCAATGACAGCGACTTGTAAGAATCAAAAAATAGAAACTCGCGACAAATTAGTTTTGGAGTATCAAAATTACGCACGAGCAATTTGTTTTAAGATTGTTCAACAATTAAGTATCCCGAAAGAATTTTTATCAGATTTAATCGCAGCCGCAAATTTAGGTTTAGTTGAAGCTGCAAATAAATTTGACCCGAATTATGGAGTCGATTTTAAAGTTTATGCCTATTTTCGAATTAGAGGAGAAGCAATAGATTTTTTAAGAAGAAACACAAACCTTTCAACACTTCAATATAGACGACTGAAAGCTTGGCAAGAACTAGAAAATTTAGCACAAAGTTCTATCCACCAGAAAAATCTGTTACAAGACAAGTCATCTAAGGAAGAAGAAATTGCAAAATTACTTAACTTGCTAGCGGAAGGGGTGATTATCTACCAACTTCAAAAAGCGCAATCTCCAGAGGAGATATATTTGAATAATTACAGTGCCGAAATCGGGACTATCCGAACTTCTGAGAAGATTACGGAGCTTCTGGAGGTATTAGATGAGCGAGAATACAAAATAATATATGATTTTTATTTTTTAGATAAAAGCTTTGTAGAAATTGCTAAGGAGATGAATAATCTTTCTAAATCTTGGATGTCTCGTTTGCATCATCAAGCATTAAAAAAGATGCGGCAATCATATCTTAAACATTCGATTTCTAGAATAAAATCAAAATGTTAATTAGGCTTACTTTGAGTATTATTATTTTTCTAACGGCTTGCCAGGAGAGAATTATTCATGATTTGAACGAGCTTGATGCTAATAAGATAATTAGTAAGTTGTATCAAGCAGAAATTGAATCAAAAAAGGAAAAGCAAGCAGATGGTCTCTGGTCTATTTCAGTTCCTCAGCTTCAGGTAGTACCAGCTATCCAGCTAATCGAAGATTATCGAATTTTTAGAAAGCCAGATGTCTTTGCTCCGCAAAGCAAGCTGCTGTCATCAGATCAAGAAGAAAAACTAATTTATGAAAATTCGCTTGCTAGGCAACTTGAAATTACCTTACAAAGTCTTACTGGAGTTTTAGAGGCCCATGTTCATTTTAACATTAATACCGAAATTACAATTTGGAAAAAAGCGAATACTCCCAATAAAGATTCGACTGCTGGAGTTCTTCTAATTGTTAGTACAGAATTTATATTTACCAGTGAAGAACTAAAACAATTAGTTGGTGGAGCATCAGGAATTGAACAAGACAAGATTAATATTGTAATTAGTTATCCAGCTTTAGTGAATTATTCCAACTTGAAATTAGAAAGTAAGATAGTAGCCAAGAATCACAACACGTCATTCAAAGCGATAGATAATAAAATGGAAATACAACTTTATAAAATTTTAAAAAGTAAGTGGATTGGGGATATTTGCTTGTTCACTCTGGTCTTATTAATTCCTTATGTTATTTGGAAACAGAGACAAGCAAAAAAAATAGAAAAGTTTAAGGCAGAGGTTACTTTAAGTTCCTAAATTTTATAGTTATGACAAAAACTAATTTCCGAATATTCAAAAGTTAGTTTTGTGATTTTTGTCATAAATATATGATTTTATTTTTCATCCGGGATAGTAAGCCCCAGAAAGTAATTCCTATATTTGTTAGATTTAAAAAATTAAATCCTCTGGACATAATCTAATATTCTAGCGAATAAGTATTATTTCAAACACAAAGTGCTTGTAACGAAACCGAATTGCTAAGAGGATTCCTCATCTTAAATTCTTAGTTAAATATCTAGATCGCAACATTTTGGGCTCGTTATAAATTATTAAACAACTTACCTAGTTTGATTCCGATTAATCTTAAATCTTTAATTTAGCTCTAAACCATGACAATTAATCCTGTTTTAACTTCTTCCACTTCCTTAGAAAGATATCTGCCAGAAAATGATAATAGCAATTATTTTAAATTAAGCAGTATCGCCCAAAACATAGCACGTTATGCAGGAACGGCTGCTGAGTATCTGGGAGCTGGAGGGATTAGTGGTCCATATAATGAATTAATAGCGGCACAGACGGAAGCACAAATGCAACTAATGCAAGTTAGCTTACAATCAAATTTATCTCGTACCGAACATGAAACAAAAATGGCTGTAGTTCGAAATGTAAGAGTCGCCTAATAAATATAGTAAGTCCAGAAAGTAATTTCCAATAGGAATTACTTTCTGGGGCTTAGTATCCCCCGCAAGTGTTATAAAATCATACGGTTATGACAAAAATCACAAAATTAACTTTTGAATATTCGGAAATTGGTTTTTATCATAACTATATAATTCTTCAATGTCGAGGATAAAATCTGAGTTCCATTTCAGCATAATGACTAGACAAGATTTGAAGGTTTTAAAAGTGACAGTATTTTCTTGCCATAACCACTTATTAATTACGCAGCTTAATATTCGATGAAGCAATTTTTTATACCGATCTTAATAATTATTTTGCTACTTGGATTGTTTATTCCAATCCCCAGTGGATTATTAGATTACCTAGTTATCCTAAATGTTTTATTAGCAATTGTTTTGCTCTTTTCTGTTTTATTAATTGACTATCCCACAAAGTTAACAACACTTCCTAGCTTCTTGCTAATTTTAACGCTCTTTAGATTAGTTACAAATATTTCAACTACTAGACAGATTTTAGCCGGAGTTGAGCCTGGTAAGATTATTCCACTAATCGGCGAGATAGTGATTCAAGGTAGTATTGTGATTGGATTGGTTATTTTTGCAATATTAACACTTGTTCAAATAATAGTTGTTTCCAAGGGAGCAGAAAGAGTTGCTGAAGTTTCGGCTAGATTTACATTAGATGCTTTACCTGGCAAGCAAATGTCGATTGATGCTGACGTTCGTGCTGGTTTAATAGACTTTGCTGAAGCACGAATAAAAAGGCAAGAAACACAAACTGAATCTAGATTTTATGGAGCACTTGATGGTGCGATGAAATTTATCAAAGGGGATGCGATTGTAGGAGTATTAATCACATTTATTAATTTAATTGGAGGACTAATTAGTGGAATTGTCATTCAGCAGTTATCTTTTCAACAGGCAATTGCTTATTACAGCTTAATGTCAATTGGAGATGGAGTTATTTCTCAGATCCCAGCGATACTTAACGCAATAGCTGCTGGGATTTTAGTAACACGAGTGGTTGGAAATGAAGGCAGTAGTTTGTCAACAGAATTGATTCATCAACTCTTTGGTAATCAAGGCATTAAGATTATTATTATAATGATCTCAGTCATTTTTGCTTGCTTACCAGGAATTCCCAGCGCACCATTTTTGTTGATGGCAATATTATTCTTTGGATTGTTATTAATTACGCCACAAAATTCAAATTCAACGAATCAGTTTTTACAATCACCTAAGGAGGTTGCCCTTCCTTCATTGTTGACAATTGTCATTAGTCAGCAAGCTATTAATGGAAATATCGATCAATTATCACAACAGATTCAACAGTCGTTTTATCAGCAAACTGGACTGTTAATTGTCTTACCGGTAATAAAATTTAAAGATCTAAATTGTGAATACTTAATTCAAATTCGTGGCGAAGATATTGCAAAAGTTGTCTGTTCCGCTCCGGGATTATCCGTTGTTGAGTTGAGCAATGAAATTATTATAACGCTTAAAGATTACAGTATTGATTTAATTGATGATCGAATTACTAAGATATTAGTGGCACTTTGGGAGAAAACGTCCCCAGAACAAGTTCATTATTTAATTCCCGATCATATTACTATTACCAGAATTACAACTATTCTGAAGGAATTGATCCAAGAGAATATTTTCCCAAAAAGTTTTGATTTAATTATCCAAACGATTGCTGAGAATATTGATCAGAAGCCAAGTAATTTGCAGTTATTAAACCTTATTCGACTTGCTCTTAAATATCAAATTTCACGTGATTATTTGGAACAACAGGAAATTCAAGCAATTACTTTAGAGCAAGAAATTGATCAAAGTTTTTTTCAGGCAGCACATCAGGGAGGTGCATTTCGACTTAAATATTTAGAATTAATTATTACTCAGCTAAAAGAGCTCCAAGACAGTTATCCTGATTTGATTCTGGTTTGCTCAGTTCCAATTCGTAGATTTATTTGGCAGTGTCTTAAGGCAAGTGGTTTAAATGTTAAGGTCTTGGCTTACGAAGAGCTTTTACCGGAAATTAAAATCAAATCAATTAAATGCATCATGCATCAGAGTTTAGTTGGGACTAAAAGTTTTGAGGATAATTTACAATTAATTTAGTTTTATCTCATGAGCATTTTGTATCTAATCAAATGAAATCTAGCTTTAAATGAAAATATTAATTCTAAGTTTAATCTTATTAACATGTTGCTCATTAGCAGAATCTCCGCCGAGAACAAATAACCATGTCATTCAAAGATATAATTTTCAGGGATTGCAAGCACTCCGTCAAAATGAACTATTAGAAGCGCAAGCAAATTTTCGCTTAGCTTTCCAGATTGCGCCTAATGCCGAGTCATTGGATGGCTTAGGTGCTTGCGAGTACTATTTAGGAAATTTTTCTAATGCCCAAAAATATTATATAAAAGCCTACGAATTTAATCCTCAATACTACAACTCATTGATTAATTTAGCTTATTTATATGAAGCTAATGGTCAGTTGGATTTGGCAGAGAAGCTATATATCTATCTAAAACAAAAATATCCTCAAAATTATCGATTATTAAACAACTTTTCCGCCTTTCAATTCGATTATTATGGGGAGAAGAAGTTATTGGATGTGGAATTTAACCTATTACAAGCTAAAAGCATTTATCCAGATGTTCTGATTTTAAAAAATCTAATTAAAGTGAAAGGGTATGGGGAAACGAATTAATTGTAGCAAAAGCTGGCACGTAATAACTGGGGCAAAAAGTAAGAAGTTAGTTGATCAAAAGGACTTTCTTAATCTTCAGCCCAGAAAGCAAATGCAAAACAATAGTGAGTTAGATGTTTGGTCAGCAGAGGTTAAATCAATTATGAAGCTATCTAAGCTAGATACAGTACTAATAACAGATTTGATTTCTGAAGCCGTTGTCCAAAAACTAGCTTTGGAAGGACACGATAAAGAAGAGATAATAAATTTTTTAAAATTTTATTTAGAAAGTGATCCCACAATTTTCGATAAATTTTGATCTGAAATGTAGTTATTCCAAAAAATAAATTACGTATAAATAACTTGTTTTTTGTAATAACTATGATTGTACTTTCCCTCTGTGGGATAGAAAGCCCCAAAAAGAAATTTCCTTGTGTAAATTACTTTTTGGATTTTCTAAATTATAATCTTTTACCTTGGAACATTAAGTTGCTTGATTAGAGTTAGGTACTTTATACTAGACGACATTAAAAATTACCGATATTAAAGATTGTCGTCTAGTATAAAAGCGCGAGCACTTGAAGCGAACCTAAGAGTTCATTTCAGTCACTTAGTCACTAGCTGTAATAAACTACAGACTTGAGTAAACGGTAATTCTAACTCTCGTCTAGTAAATTATTAAGAATTAGCAACCATTTGGAATGTATCCATTTGTTCTTTGCCATTGTAATCATTCCAGTAGGCATTTAATTTTTTGCGTAACATTAATCGAGCCCGATGAAGGCGTGATTTAACCGCCGGAACAGAAATATCTAAAATGCTGCTAACTTCTTCATTACTTAAACCATCCACATCCCGCATTATAAAGACTGCTCGATATTCATCAGCAAGCTTATTGATTGCAGCCTCTAAGACTGTGCGCGTTTCATGTTGGATTGAACGAACGTCAGCACGACTGAAGTCTTCACAATTCTGTTGTAAATAATCTTTTTTGCTAATTGGCGTTAGGTCATCCATTAATGTTGCTTTTTCTTGTCTGTTCTTACGAAGTTTCATTAAAGAAGAGTTAACAACAATTCGGTATAACCAACTTGTAAAAGCTGATTTACCTTCAAAATCTTGAACTTTGTTATAAAGCGTAATGCAAACATCTTGTATTACTTCTTCAGCATCTTCTGAGCTTTTTGTGTAGCGAAGGGCAATGCTATACATTTTACTTTCATGACGAGCTATTAACTCTTCAAAAGCAACTTGTGAGCCATTCTTGAATTTTTTGATTAATTCTAAATCTGAAATTTGTTGAGTCATTTTATATCTCCAAAAACTGCTAAAAATAAATTACCAGGTTATTGCTGTCGGTAATCTTTACAACCTTGGTCCGTCGGATACTTCTGGAAACGTCCCTTATGAGCTGGAGTGCTTGCTGACTAATCTCCAGTTCATGCAAGAGTTATGCCATATCAAAAAGGTTAATGTGTCATGAGTCTGTAAATGATTTGTAAAAGAATTGTAAAAGAAACTGTTATTATAGTTATGACTTAAAGTATTTTTCCGAAAATTTAAAAGTTAGATTTGAGATTTTGTCATAACTATATGATTTTATTATCCCTTCGGGGGGATACTGCTCCCTGTAAAGTAAATACCGTCAGAAATTTCTTCGTTAACTTGTTATTAGTTAAGTTAATCGCTTGACATACCGAGCGGTTGAAGTATATATCATGCAAATCAATAAACCTAAATTAAATTAACTAATAATATTAAGCAGTTATGAAGAAAATTATCTTATATCTAATTTTAGTCTTACCAATTACAGCAACATCTGAAGATATCAAGTTAGAAAACAAAGAAACAAAAATATTAGAAAGAATTACAATTGCCGGAAGTGGTAGCGAAAAAAATGCGGGATCAGTTAGTTATCTATCCCCTGCCAAGCTAGAGCAGGCTAAGAAGGGCTTTGATGATGTAGGTAAGGTATTAAGACAACTGCCTGGAGTAAATGTTCAAGAAGAAGATGGCTTTGGATTAAGACCAAACATTGGTTTTAGAGGAACCTCGGTGGATCGCAGTGCTAATATTACTTTAATGGAGGATTCTGTTTTAGCAGCACCAGCACCATATTCAGCACCAGCTGCATATTATTTTCCAACTCTTGGTCGTATGGAATCGTTGGAAGTTACAAAAGGCCCCGGAATGATCAAGTATGGTCCTAATACTACCGGCGGAAGTTTGAATTTATTTTCCACAAAAATTCCCGAAAAATTTCGAGCTAAGGGACAGTTTCGGCTTGGAGATTATAATTCGCAAATTTCTCATATTAACCTTGGAGATAAATCTGAGAACTTTGGTTGGATGTTAGAAACATATCAAGCAAGCTCTTATGGATTTAAGAATTTAGATAGTGGTGGAGATACTGGTTTTGATATTGCTGACTATGTTGGAAAATTCAGAGTAAACACTGATGCCACCGTTGAGAGTTATCAAGAATTAGAATTTAAATTTAACGTCTATGATCAAGATTCAGAAGAAACTTACTTAGGTTTAACGGAAGAAGACTTTCAAGCTGATCCTTTTCGAAGGTACTCAGGATCGCAACTTGATAATATTCAAGTAGATCATACTCAATTAATGTTAAGACATTATGGAGAATTAAATGATGTCTTAGATTTAACGACAAGTATCTATAGAAATGATACCGATCGCATTTGGTTTAAGACGGAGTCTGTTGGAGGAGCTGGAATTGCAAGTATCCTAGATGATCCTGCTAATTACAGTGAGCAATTAGCTTGGATTAGAGGAGCTGATAGCGCAGAAGGCGCATTTGCGATTCGCAATAATGATCGTGAATATTATGCCCAAGGTATTCAATCAGTCCTCGGATATAGTTTTGAATTAGGGAAAACAGAACATCAGCTAGAGTTCGGTGCTAGATATCATGAAGATGAAGAGGATCGTTATCAACAAGATGATCGTTATCAAATGTTGAATAATCAGTTATTGTTATCAAGTTTAGGAGAACCCGGAAGCGAATCTAACCGTGTTAACTCGGCTACTGCCTGGGCATTTTTTCTGCAGGACAAAATTGAATATGAGAAATTAACAATGACTCCAGGGTTACGGTATGAAAGTATTAATCTTGTGAGAAATGATTATGGTAAGGAAGATCCTAATAGATGGGGAGAAAGTTTAACAACAAGTTCAAATCAAGTTGATGTACTAATACCTGGCTTAGGCAGTTATTATGAATTATCAAACAAGATCGGATTATTTGCTGGGATCCACAAAGGCTTCGCCTCGCCGACCCCAGGATCTAATGATTCCGTTCAAGAAGAAGAGAGTATTAATTACGAATCAGGTTTTGACTATAAAACTCAAAATTCATTTTCTAAATTATTATTTTTCTATAATGATTATGAAAATTTATTAGGGGCAGATACTTTATCAAGTGGTGGAACCGGGAGTGGGGATCTATTTAATGCCGGGGAGTCTTCCGTTGTAGGAATGGAAGCTTCTTATACTTATAACGTTGCAGAGTTAGTAGATTCAGCAATAGATTTGCCCGTTCAGCTTGCTTATACCTTAACGCAAGCAGAATTTGAAGAAAGTTTCCAAAGTGAATTATTTGGTACGGTAACTTCGGGAGATGCAATCCCTTACATTGCCGAAAATCAATTATTTTTAAGTATCGGAGCCGTGACTGAAATTTGGTCAGTATATCTTAATGGAAATTATGTTGACGCTATGCCAACTTATGCAGGTCAGGCTGCTTTAGTAAGCACTAGTAATACTGATAGTAATTTTGTCTTTGATTTAAATGGTGAAATAAAATTGACTGATAATATTAGTATATTTACTACAATTCAAAATTTATTTGATGATCAATATGCTGTTGCTAGACGTCCAGCCGGAGTGCGACCAGGATTGCCACGAACATTTATGGCTGGTTTAAAATTTGATCTAGGGTAGGACAGATTATTGATGGTATACCATAATAAGTCCAAAAAGTAATTTCCGTTAAGGAAATTACTTTTTGAGGTTCGGGCTTTAGCGTTTAAATATTGATTTTGAAGAAATCAATATTTATCGGCTTTTCAAATCCTGGTTAAACCGGGTTTGAATGCCTAAAAACAACAAAGATAGTAAACTCAACATGAATTCCAAAAAATTTTTCGGAAATTCATTCTTGGGTTTACTATATTTCAAAAAACACAAACAGACTTTGAAAAATTCAGAAATTATTTTTTGTCATAACAATAAAAACTATTAGAACTTACGGAACGAGGTAGGAAAAAGATTTAAGTTGGAAGTTAGAAGAATATTTTCCAGCATTTCGATCAAGTAATTTGATTTCAATGGCTACGTATTTCAACTGCTCAATTACTCTATAGTCATGATCTGTTTTAAGACTTAAGTTCGCGATCTTGAGGAAAAACTAAATACTTGCAGATTAACAATCCAACCGTAAATGATATCAATACGCCGACAGCTAAGATTTTAAGGGATGTGTAATCAACTAAATTTGCACCATTAATAATATTAACAATTCCCGTTAAATTATCTTTGGTTAAGACATCTACAAAAGGCAAGAATCCCAGCTTCTTTTGGATACCATTAAAGACAATTCCCTGGCTTAACTCGCTAGCGATTATAGCGATATAAGAAAAGACAATTAAATATAAGGTGCCGTAGAGTGTTTTTTTCATTTTATTTTGCGAGTTAGGGGCTATATAGACTAGTCGGTTGTTAGTCTTCAAGTGCTTCAGTCTTTAATGACCAATTGATCGGAAGATGGCCACTATTAGCTAAATATTCATTAGTCTTGGAAAAATGTTTGCACCCAAAAAACCCACGATGACTGGAGAGGGGAGAGGGGTGAGGCGCTTGTAAGATTAAATGTTTTGTATGATCAATCAGAACGGCCTTTTTTTGGGCAAAGGATCCCCATAGTAGAAAGACAACTCCAGTACGACGATCGCTAACTAATTTTATGATATAATCGGTAAATATTTCCCAACCTAATTTGGCATGAGATAGAGGCGAGCCTGCTTTAACTGTTAATGAACTATTTAAGAGTAAGACTCCTTGCTCAGCCCATGAAGTTAGGCAGCCATGTTTGGGGATTGGTAGTCCCAAGTCAGAGCGAAGCTCTTTAAAGATATTAACGAGCGATGGAGGTGGTGTAATTCCGTGATTTACCGAGAAACAAAGTCCGTGTGCCTGATTTGGACCGTGATAGGGGTCCTGTCCTAAGATTACTACTTTCACTTGGTGTAACTCAGTTGTTTTTAAAGCATTGAAAATCTCTGTATTCTTTGGGTATATGATTTCCTTGGCAGCACGAGCTTGATTAACTTTTTCAATGATATTTTTAAAATAATCCTTTTGTTTTTCTGCTGCGAGAGTTTCTTGCCAAGTTATATTCATCGTGATCAATTTAGTAAGCTTTATTACGTTCCAATTCGGTAATGATTTGTAAGTAGGATTGGTAGCGGGAAGGTAGCAGTTCCTTAGAGTTAACCGCGACTTTTACGGAGCACTCACTTTCACCAATGTGTTGACAGCCACTATAAGGGCAGGGAAAATTTCGAAAATCGACAAAAGCGTCACGAACTTGCCGGTTTGTAAGGTGAGTAAGTCCAAAGTTTTGAATGCCTGGAACATCAAAAATCACAATTGTTGTATTCGGAATCAGGTAGCCTTGAACTTCTGAAGTTGTTTGGCGTCCTTGACCTGTGCGCCCACTAACATGTGAAGTTCGAATATCTTCAGTTTCTAAAATTCGTTTTAGCAGACTGCTCTTTCCAACTCCCGAAACTCCCGAGAAGGCAATCCGATTCAGATTTTGTTCAGATATAAATGATTTGATTAATTCGACACCTTGATTTTCTTTGGCACTAGTTAAAAGCACAGCGACATCCAATGACTGATAATATTTAATTTCAGTTTGAATCGCAGAATAATCTAGATCGATTTTATTAATGATTAGAGAAACTGGAATGTTTTCGATTTCTGCTAGAGCAATTAAACGATCGATTACCGAGCTATTAAATAATGGTGGAGGAGCTGTCACAATTAGTAAATGATCAAGATTTGCTACTACTTCTTTAGTTCGATGGGCAACCGAACGCTTAATTAAATTCTGTCGATCCAGGCAGCGAATAATTTCATTGCAACTGATTTCTACAAGATCTCCGGCAATTAAGTTAGAAAATTTTCGGGGAATAGAAAATTCCAATAGTTCTTGATTTAATTGTACCTGCACCTGTCTTCTCGTCAGGCGAATCACAGTTCCGATGTTTAAGTTATTTGACATCAGAGTTTGCTAAGAAGTGATTTCGCAAATCTCCTAGAAAGCTAATTGTGGAGCGGATGATTTCTGACCAATCAAGATTGCTGCAGAATTTATTAATTAAATAACTACTTATGGAGAGAATTACAGAGGCTTTGATCGCTGTAATAATGCCACTAATTTCAATTCCCGGAGCTAGCTTAACTATGATCCAAAGGATAATTGAGTTACAAAAGATTAATCCCAAAGTTGTTAAAGTAAAACTAGAAGGTAGATCAAAGAAGAGACGACTATCCCAGTAAAGATTATTAATCCAGGAGATAGCGATTACTGTGATTAATGGTCCAAATAATGATGTAATGGTCATTTTCTTTAGTAGCATTGCAGTCACAATAATAGCTAAAGATTGAAGGATTAAAAAATCAAGGTTAGGCACAATCAAAGAAAAAAGATTTTTTGGGTCAGACAAATTTTTAACTTGAAATTAGGGTTAATGATGATTATTAGCAGAAGTGTACTGTTTGATAAAGTTATTCCTTATTTGTACTTCCGATCAATTTTTGAATAAATAATTAGATCGGTAGAATGTTCAGTTCTCAAGTATTTTTGTGAATATTTTCAAATCACTACGTCTGATATCTGAATAAATTCTATCATCTATGTTTTGAGACCCTTGTCATTGGTACCCAAGTTATTGTTAAATAACTCTAAGTTTAAATGACCTTTTCAGTTGTACTGTAAGGCCAATATTAAGATTATTATGAAAACATTTTTTAAATCCAAAGTTGAGCGTATGCAAAGTAAAGTTCAACCTCAATTTGTGGTAATTAACTCTGTTCTTAATCCAGGCTCCTTGATATTTTCCGTGGGTATTTTATTAGCAACTTTTGGGGTTGGGGTAATACTGTTTCCTAAATTTTTCGCAGTTTTATTTGGCATGTTTTTTGTTTTCTTTGGCGTTGTGTTCTCTGTCCTTGCTTATAAATTAATTCGCTTTAAGAAAACTGTTGAAACTCGCTGGAATGATTTAACTAAGAATTCTGCAATTGTTGTTCAACAAATGAAAATGTCAGGAGAGGATACCAGTAAAGATTTTTCTGGTGAAACTATCGAAGTTATGGATGATAAGAAGATTACTTGGCACTAATTCTACCATTTCTCCTTCTATTCCTTTTAGGTCCCAAAAGAATTTATAATTGTTTAAGTAAAGGCTATAGGTATAAAAAGGGCAGAAGGCAGTGTATGGACTGTCCGTCATGTTATTATCTCTGATTGATGATTTTTACTAGAAAGTGCTTACGAGTTACTTTGGCTGCTTGTTTCTTATTCCGCTTAGTGCAAAAAATGCACCGACTCCCACAATTAAGATATGTAATGTGGAGTAAGCAAACCCTCTCCAGTTATTAACTTCAATTGCAGTGTAAAGAACTCGTGCAACTAGTACTAAGGAAACTATCAAGATAAAGTTTCTGATAAATTTCTTAGAGTAATCCACGAGTATCTATTTAAGAACTATTTTAAAAGAGCAAGGCGGTCTTGGATGTCATCGGGATTATCTTCGTAAGTACGAAGGCTATTTTGAAGTTCAGTTGGTTCAAGATCTAAATGAATACTAACCCAAGCAAAACTAAAAGGAATTTTAGGTGTTAATTGGCTAAAAATCCAACGACGTGCGCTTCTTACAACGTGTCGCTCACAATGTGCCGTTCCAAAAGCATCACAAATTGCTCTAGAAAGAACTGCTGCAAGCAGGTTTCTTTCCGGTTTTACCTCTGACTTGGCTTCCGAAAAGGAATCATCATCTTCAAATCCAAATCTCTTATAGGCGTTGCTAGTACTCATTATTGGGCTCCAAAAAACTGTCTGTATAAAACCGAGGCGAACTAGTGAATTAAATTAACTAAAGGGACGTCAACCTAACTTACAGTAAAAACTAAGTAATTTCTATAAACTACTTAAACAAGCTAAGTCAAGAAAAATCTTCGACATTTCTTGCGTAACAAGTTGTTATTTATAAAAAAAATATTTTTTTGTCAATGAAACTGGATGCTTAACTATAAAACACAGTTATAAAAATTATGCATTTATTTAGCTTTAAATTTTAATAGCTTAGCAGGACAGTAAGTTTTGGAACCAAAAATGCTGCGAAGTTGGGAATTTTCCTAATCCTTGACATAAAACCTCAGATTAACTAATATTCGCGAGCTATTTTGTTAATTAATGCAATGGAAAAAAGAAGAAGATTATTTGTAAGCAATATTGATTTTGAAGTTACTAACGACGATTTGAGAGTAATGTTTGAAGAGTTTGGTCCATGTTTAAGCGTTGTCATCGCTGTTGACCGTGAAACAAAACGTTCTCGTGGATTCGCTTTCATCGAAATGGAAAATGTTGATGACGCCGAGAAAGCTGTTAAAGCTTTGAACGAAAGAGTTATCAATAGTCGACCAATGAAAGTTGCCTTTGATAAAGGTAAACCTGCTGAAGTTCGTGAAACTACTAAGCAAGAATATTTTCCACCGATTCAAAGAGTTCCAATTTTTAAGCGTAATCGCAGAATGGATCCTTATGTTCAGGACCCAACTAAAGAACTTTCATATCGTGATGTAAATGCTCTAGCAAGATTTGTTAGCGAGCGTGGGCGATTACTTTCTAGAAAGTACACTGGCCTTTCTTCATACAACCAAAGAAAAATGAAGAAAGCTGTTAAGCGAGCTCAGAGCTTAGGTTTGATGGCATACTCTAAGTAATTCGTAGGAGTTACTGGAATTTAAAAAACGACCCATTGGGTCGTTTTTTTTTGGCAAATAATCGCCCAGTATTTGATATAGTAAACCCCAAAAAGGTTTTCCGAAAAACAGAGTAACTAAGACTGTTGCTGGTTTTTATCTCTTTTTAACCTGAAGTAGTTAAAGAATATAAATTTATAGATAAACCTTTGGTTTAACTCTATTTTTAAGTTGGCTTTACTATTTGTCTGTTGGCTCCCGTTGGTCGCTTCTATAGTCATTCAGATAAAGCGCTGAAAGAATCTATGTAAAAAATTCGATACTTTTTCAGCAAAAGTCGATTGTAATAAAACAATATTAATATTAGTCCTAAAGCTGATTCGCTTCGCAACAGGCTTTAGGGTTAGTCTGCAAGCAGACTATTTCCAAGGTTTATCACCAGGAATTTTATATACATTTTGATTGGATTTGCTTTCCTCCGTTAAGTCGGGATTGCGATCGATGCTTTCAATAATTTCCTTAATTCTTTTCGAGCTAATATCAATCAAACTAATTGCTTCCATCTGCTCTTTCTCATGCTCGTACTTACGTTTAAGAATAAATGAAGCACCAAAAATTGCTGTTAGCGGATTATTAATTTCATGTTTAAATGTTGAAATCATTTTTTTGATGGTATCTAGTTTGACCAGTTTTTTATTGGTATCACTCAGTTCCTTGGCGATTTGATTCCGTTGAATAAGGCCATGAATTAAATATTCAAACAAAGGCTTCGTAAGATCGTCTTTCTGAAGGAAAAAAGTTGCGCCTGCACCGATAGATTTAGCTGTAATTTCTATCGCTTGATCAGAGCTCATCGATAGAACGGCCGTAGAGCCAAATAGTCCTTTTTTGATAAAGTCACTGCCAAGTCCATCAGGAAGATGTTGATCGATTACGACAAGGTCATAGTTGGGATCGGCTTTTTTTAGGAATTTTTCAGCCGAGGCCAAAGATTCAAAGTTTTGTACATTAATATTCTTAAGAATTTTCTCCAAACGAATCTTCACCAAATTAGTAAAGGAAAGATCGTCATCGATAATTAGAATTTGATAATTTTGCACAAGCACTAAAATAACATAAAAAATATTGCAGGGATATGGTTTAAGAAGGACATTTTGAATCTTATTGGAAATAGAAGTTGGGGCTCTATCAACTGAGTTCTTGGCATTTCAAAGATAACTAGCTACTCTAATTTATTATGCAGGAGATACCCTTTTTTCACTTTTATGATCTTAAATCAAAAACTCTAACTCTTAGGAATGCGAGTTATTTCCCCTTAGAATTACTTGATTATGCTGATCAAATTGAAGTGTTGGATATGTCTCAAGGACTGCTGACTAGCTTGCCAGAGGCAATTACAGAATTTCAAGAACTTAAAATAGCCTTTTTCTCTAAGAATCTATTTACAGACATTCCAGCTGTTTTAAAATATTGCACCAAACTCGAAGTTTTAGGTTTTAAGTCCTGTCAGCTAAAAATAATTGCGGAAGATGCGTTGCCTGAAAATTTGAAATGGTTAATCTTAACGGACAATCATTTGCAAGCTTTACCAAGATCTATTGGTAAATTAAAAAATTTAAAAAAATTAGCTTTGACGGGAAATGATTTGCAATCAATTCCTAAAGAACTGGAGCTTTGCCAAGAATTAGAATTAATTAGACTTTCCGCAAATAAACTTTCGCAAGAGCCGAGCTTTCTTTTTAAGTTACCTAAATTAGCTTGGTATGCAGACTCAGGAAATTGTTTTAACAATAAAGATCTAGCACTGATTAATGTTCCTATTATTTATGGGGATCAAGTTAATTTAACGGAGAAAATTGGAGAAAGTCCTTCCTGTGAAGTCTGGAAGGCGACCATTGCGGGATATCAAGAGCCTGTTGCTGTTAAAAAGTATCGAGGGACAATGACCAGTGATGGATATATAATTGATGATCTTAAAGCCTGTCTTGCGGCTCAGTCCCATCCAAAAATTATACCAGTTAATGGGCAATTCTCAGAAAATGGCAATCTAAATGCCGGATTGGTTTTAAAGCTAATACCCGCAAGTTATCGAT
This sequence comes from Bdellovibrionota bacterium, assembly GCA_041740355.1. Lineage (GTDB taxonomy): Bacteria > Bdellovibrionota_C > UBA2361 > UBA2361 > CALJRW01 > JANNBC01. The sequence goes on along the minus strand of JBGSMD010000020.1, from coordinate 59,651 downwards.
CGCTAGGCTTACCACCAAGCCTTGAGAGTTGCACTAGAGATACCTTTTTACCTGAGACAAGTTTGTCCTTAGAATTTATTCTGCAAGTTTTAAAAGATATTGCTTCGGCGGCAGATCATTTACATCAGCGGGGAATTGCTCATGGTGATTTATATGCCCATAATATTTTAACCACAAATGTTGGGGAGTGCTTCTTGGGAGATTTTGGTGCGGCGTCATTTTATGATCGTGGGAACTCAATTGAGAGGGAACAAATAGAAGTGCGTGCCTTTGGATATTTAATTCAGGATCTTCTTGGTGAAACCAAGGAAGTAGCAACACCATTTCTAAAGACTTTGATGGATAGATGTTTAAATTTAGTTCACGGAGAGCGACCTCAATTTGCTGAGATTCTGGAACTTCTAGAAAGCAATTTTTAAATAATATTTGGTAAAATTTATTTGTCAGAATGTAATTTAGAGTATATTCTTATTACTCGGTAATCATTTAGTGGGGTACTCTTGTTCCTAGTAACTTCATCAGCATAGATTCCTGATTTTATTATAAAATTATTATGTCTAATAAAGAGCAGAATGCCATTAGTCCAAGCAGAGCTGAAAATTATCCAGAGTGGTATCAGCAAGTAGTAAAGGCAGCAGATTTAGCTGAAGTGTCACCCGTTCGGGGATGTATGGTGATTAAGCCTTGGGGATATGGGATTTGGGAGAATCTACAAAAACGTCTTGATCATATGATTAAAGAAACTGGACACGAAAATGCCTATTTCCCTTTGTTGATTCCGGTTTCATTTTTAGAAAAGGAAGCTAGTCACGTGGAGGGCTTTGCTAAAGAATGCGCCGTTGTTACTCACCACCGCTTGGAAGCAAAAGATGGCAAGCTCGTTCCTGCGGGAGAACTAGAGGAGCCATTAATTATACGCCCAACGTCTGAGACAATTATTGGAGACGCTTTTGCTAAATGGGTTACATCCTATCGCGATCTTCCAATTCTAATTAACCAATGGGCAAATGTTTTTCGTTGGGAAATGAGGACTAGGCTTTTTTTGCGTACTGCTGAATTTTTATGGCAAGAAGGTCATACTGCTCATGCTACAGAAAGTGAAGCTCGAGAAGAAGTAGATAAGATGTTAGATGTTTACACAGAGTTGTGTGAAAATGTTTTAGCGCTACCAGTTATTAGAGGACGCAAATCAGAAGGGGAGCGATTCCCAGGTGCGGTGGATACTCTTTGTATTGAAGCGATGATGCAAGATCGTAAAGCGCTTCAAGCTGGTACCTCACATTACCTTGGACAAAATTTTGCTAAGGCTGCCGGAATTAAATTCCTAAATCAGGCTGGTGTTCAGGAATTTGCTCATACAACTTCTTGGGGAGTTTCCACTCGATTAATTGGTGGAATGATTATGGTGCACTCTGATGATGATGGACTTCGCGTACCACCAAGGGTAGCCCAAAAACAGATTGTGATTTTGCCAGTCATTCCTAATGAAGAATGTCGAACAGCTGTGATGGAATATGCTGAAAAACTTCGGAAATTACTGACTAGTTGTCGATTTGATGATTATCAAATTACTGTTCAACTTGATTCCCGTGATATTCGCGGCGGAGAGAAAAGTTGGCAGTGGATCAAGAAAGGCATTCCGCTTCGAATTGAAGTGGGGCCACGAGATTTGGAAAATCAAAAGTGTGTTTTAATGCGTCGTGACCGACCACACAAAGAAAAATCTTTCCTTACTTTGGGGGAGTTAATTGAACAGGTTCCTCTAATTTTAGCTGAGATACAAAAAAACTATTTCGATCAAGCTAAGCAATTCTTAGAAGAAAATATCCGAAGAGATATTTTGGATTGGGAATCAATGAAAGCATTCTTTACTCCAAAGAACGCCGATAATCCAGAAATTCATGGGGGTTTTGTATTAGCAAAATGGTGCGGCGATTCTGTAGAGGAAGAAAAACTGAAAGCCTTGAAAATAACAATTCGCTGCTTTCCTTTGGAACAAAGTGGAACGACGGGCCATTGTGTAGTCACAGGCAGAGAATCTACACTTGATGCCATATTTGCTAAATCATATTAGCTTGGAACTTTTACTTATTAAATTAATCTAATTTGGTTACGGTAATTGTAAAGACCGTTTTTAGGTAAGTAACTTTTTTAGCGTTAATTTCTAAATACACTCCATCAGCATCACGACTCACCTTGGCATCGCCTTGATATGGGTGAGGGCGATTTGATCCTTTTTGAACAATTAGTAGATCAAATCTTGTACCTGATACCAATAGTTCTCCCAGTCTTTGTAAGTTATCACCTTTAAAATTATTAAAGGAATGAGTTTGTATAAGTGGTTTACGGGAAGGAGTAACAATTTGTTCGGAAGCTAAATTAATTCGGGTAGGTTTTTTAATTTCTATTGAAGGAGATCGATATTCAACAGGATAGGTTGGATTTTTTTGCTTTAAAAGTGCCGTTCTCAGTGATGTCGGCATGCTTTTTTCTCGAATGCCAAGTTCCGAAAGTGCGACCTCTCTATTACCTGGGTATCCACGAATAGCATCGGCGGTGGATGCTAATTGACCAGCTTTGGGACCAGAACTATAAATTGCAACTAACATTTGTATTTCCTTGATTATTGATGAGCATTAGAAATCAATAGCGCTAGCTAGTCAACTTGAAAATGAATTGATTGAATAATCGTTATTAAAAGTGAACTTGATGAGCGTTTAAACAGCTTGGTGATTAATCAGAAACTGATAATAATCTGATTTTTGGATCATTTCTTCATGTGTTCCGGCTATTATTCTTTGATCGTAATTAAGTAATAATAGCTGATCGCAAGCTTTGATCGCGGAAAGACGATGGGAAACTAGTAAAATGATTTTGCTTGATTTAATACTTTGCAAATAATTTAAAATATTAGCTTCGCTATCACTATCCAGGGCAGAGGTTGCTTCATCTAAAATTAAAATAGGAACATTTTTTAAGAGCGCTCTAGCAATTGCTAGTTTTTGTTGCTGACCACCGCTTAGTTCTAATCCACGCGATCCACAAATAGTTTCTAAACCTTCAGGAAGGGAATTAACAAACTCAGCTAATCGGACGTGAGTTAGAACATCCCAAAGATCTTCTGTTGTAGCCGAATTATTCGCTAGTAATAAATTTTCTTTGATACTAAAATCAAAAATTGTTGGATTCTGCGGAACGTAAGAAATGTAATCAATAACATTGCTAGATAAATTTCTGGAACCATGGAAAATAATTTCCCCAGATGTGGGATTATTAAAACCTAAAATTAAATTAATCAAGGTGCTTTTCCCAACTCCCGAGGGACCGGTCAAGGAATAAATTGTACTAACATTTAATTTAAAATTTAAATTTTTAATTACAAGCTGATCCCGACTCTCATATTTAAAATTTAAATTTTGAACTTCAATTGAGCTGATTGAATCAGAAGTAACTGTAATAGTTTGTTGTTTTGAATCTTCTGTATCATTAAGGATTTCTAAAATTCTTTTTGTCGCTGCAAGCCCTTTAGTTAATTCATCGATAGTAGCAACTAGAAAACTAAAAGAAACGGCAACAAGGATTGAGTACAAAACAAAAGCAGTTAAATTGGGATAATCCAATTCTTGATGGTTTGCTAGGTAGATGCCCGCAAGTAAAAATAGAATGATTAAAGAGTATAACAGAAAGCTAATAAAGGATTGAAAGAAGGCACTAATCTTAGAGCGCTTCAGGCTGAGCTCGTTAATTGTATTGATTAACTGGTGAAACGAATTATTAATTAATGATTGATTTGGAAAAACTTTGATTACTCTTATTCCCGTGAAGCTTTCTTCTGCTAATGAGGAAGCAAGACCCATATTTGTTTGAATTTGTAGGGAAAGCGCTTTAAGTTTCTTTGCTAAGAACATTGAACTTATAACCAGAATTGGTAAGGCTACTATAATTAATAAGCTAAGTTTAAAGGATATAAAAAACATTAAAGCAATTCCACCAACTACTTGCACAGCGTAGCGAATTGCTACGGAAAGTTTAGAACAGATAACTTCTTGTAGTAATTGAGTATCAGTATTTAATCTAGAAATTAAATCGCCAGTTTTAGCTGTTTCAAAAAACTGAATTTTCTTGGCAATGATTGCATCGAATATTTGTTTGCGCATTTTTGTGATAATGCTTAAGCCTAGTTGATTGAAGTATAAGATTCGAAAATAACCAAAGAGTCCTTGTAGAATAAAGAGTATAATTAAGATAGCTGAAAATTTTAAGGCAGGTGTCAGGCTATTAGCTTGAGGGATAGTGCCAACAAAATCTTTAATTAAAGAGGGAATACTTAAATTAATTAAGCTGACAATCAAGAGCGAACCCAAACCAAACAAAAGCAGTTTTGGATGTTCTGCCACCAGTCTCGTTAGTAATTTAAAATTTTGGGCACGGACGAGTTTCATAATAGGACTTGTACTAAGATCGACAATAAGTTATCTCATAGTATGGTGAATAAATCTAATCCCTTACTTTCCAGCCGTGCTATTAATACTCCGGCATCGCCAATCCGCAGCTTGAGTCCCTTAGCTAGGATTGCCAGAGCTAATAAGACTGTTTACGGGTTGAATATCGGTCAGCCTGACCTTGAAACACCTCCAGAATTTTTTGTAGGGCTTCGTAAATTTGATTCTAAGGTAGTGGCCTATGAAATTTCCGAAGGAAACTTAGATGTTAGAACGAATTGGTGTAAGTATTTAAAGCGGGCTAATAATTTAGATGTTGCTCCCGAACAAATGCTGATTACTACAGGAGCTAGTGAAGCCCTGGTTTTTTCTTTCATGGTAACTTGCGATCCAGGAGCAGAAGTCATTGTGTTTGAACCAACATATGCTAATTACATGGGTTTTGCGGCCATTTCAGGAGTACATCTAGTTCCTGTTTCAACGACATTAGAAACAGGCTTTAGCCTGCCACCAATTAAAGAAGTAGTTAGTAAATTAACCGCTAATACTCGAGCAATTTTAATTTGTAATCCCAATAATCCGACAGGAACACTTTACTCCGAAGAGCAGATCAAAGAATTGCTGGAGCTTTGTGAAGATCATAGCCTATTTTTAATTGTGGATGAGACCTATCGCGATCTAGTTTTTGATGGGCGACAAAATCGATCAGTCTTAGAAATTGCTCCTAGTAGTCAGCATGTGATTGTAATTGATAGTTTATCAAAAAGATTTAATCTTTGTGGTGCACGAATTGGTTGTTTGATTAGTGCTAACATGGATTTTTTACTTAAAACTTTAAGTTTAGCCCAAGCTCGTTTGGCAAGTCCAACGATTGATCAGCTGGCAGCCAGTTATTTGTTAGCAAACATTTCGCCAGATTTTGTGCAACAAGTATGTAATGAATATCAAGAACGTCGAGATGCTTTACACCTTGGATTAAGTAAAATTCCCCATGTTAAAGCTTTTAATCCTCATGGTGCGTTTTATTCGATCTTAGAACTGCCAGTCAGTAATGCTACTGATTTTATTAAGTACATGTTGTCTGATTTTGAGCTGAATGGGGCAACAGTTTTTCTAGCACCTGCTGCTGGATTTTATATTACTCCAAACCTAGGTCTTAATCAGGTGCGAATCGCAGGAGTGATAGAGCAAGACTTACTGACCAAATCAGCAGAAATTATTGGGGCAGGATTAGAGCAATTCCAAATAATCAAGAAATGAGTCACTTTTAGACCTGCAAATAATGGTCTTTATTGACTAAGAAATGGATTCCCTTATAATTTTGAATGCTTAGCTTTGAATAAGGATATAGTAAACCCAAAAATGGATTTCCGATAAATAGATTAATTAAGACTTTTGCTGACCCTTATATTTTTTACCCTGAAGTAATTTAAGGATCTAAGTTTATAGATAAACCTATGGCTTAACTCTGTTTTTTAAAGTTGGGTTTACTATTTGTCTTTTGGCTCCCGCTGGTCGCTTCTATCGTCATGATCTGTTTTATAATTTCCTAACGGAAATTATTTCTTGGGATGACTATAGTTTTTCTATTCTTCAAAATAAATTTCTTTTGTATTATGTTTAAGAATTTTCCTAAACCGTTAGTACCACCTAAGGAACCGCAGGTCGAACCCGATAAATCTCCTCCCAAGCCAAGCCCAAAAGAAAAGCCGCCGACACTTCCTCCCGCAGAGCCATTGCCCAATCCACGCACCGTGCCTTCTCCCAAAATTATTCCGACACCAGATACTCCTCCGAATACATTTCCGGTGCATCCACAAATCATTCCTTGGTGTCCATGCAAAGATTAATTATAGTAAGTCCAAAAATTATTTCCGTAGGGAATTCCTTTTTGGGGCTTACTATCCCCCGTAGGGACAATAATATCATTTAGTTATGACAAAAATCACAAAACTAACTTTTAAATATTCAGAAATTACTTTTATTCATAACTATAAATAAATCAAATGCTATCACCACAGAATATTTTAGCACCGACTCAAAACGAAATTGAAATTCGGCTTGGAGAACTATTCACAAATGTAGCTAATATAGAATTGGATATTGTTAATACTAGCAGCGCAATAAATCAGTTGAATCTTTCAGGGCTTGCTTGGAGAAGTCTCTTAACTAGTCTTGCAGAATCACAAACCGTTTCAATTCAAGATGTTATTCAAATTGCAGACCTACTCAAAAAAAGCCCGAGCGAAGTGCGGGAAGACCTGCTTAAGAGTTACCAAATACAATCGCTAACTACAGCAGCTAAGAATGATTTATCATTACTTGGGGTTTTAAGTGTAGATATTTTTATCAGTAAGCTAAAGGAAGTTACTTCATCAGAAGTAATCACTCAGGAAGCTCAGATAATGGCACTTAAGATTGAAGGTAATCGATCCTTAAGTTTTGAGGTGCGACAAAAAATTTATGCTGACTTGCTTCTAGCAATAAAGATTATAGAACAAGATGTAAAACAAGCGGATCGGGAATTATTAATCTTAGAAACGCTCAGTCAAGTTCCACTAATAGGTGAAAAAACAAGTCGATTCATTAAAAATATTATTACAGTGAGTAAATTATTTATTGATCAGCTTGATAATCCCAGTGATCTTTATTCTTCATTTCTTCAGGAGAGTTCCGGTTATTCTAAAGGATATGATTTAAACATTGGCTTAAGGGGATTAGAACAGTTTTTAGTTACAATAGAATTACCCGCGTATTCAAATTTAGTCAGTCAGATTTTAGATTCTGAAGATCCAATTGTTACCTTACTAAAGATTGTAGAAGTCCTTGCTGCCCAAATACCAGAGCCACTAAAAGCTGAGGCGATTCGAGACCAATTAATGGTGGGTAAAGGTCCCTTGGTGATTGATCTTTTAAATAATATCGATTCTTTTTCTCTCAGTTATCTTGAGGAATTACTAGATATTAATGGTGCTAATGTGCAAAGAACCGCAAGACTAGGTCTCCTTTCTGAGGGTACCCTGTCGATGGTTAATCAATTAAATTCTTGTTATCATCAAGCACCAACCGAAGATTTATCCCTTTTATCACTGGCAAATCAATATCCTGAATATTTTGAAGTCGATTCTTCTTGGCCTTCGTGGATTAAAAAAATTCTTGATTATCAAGATAGCCTTTCCGCAGATGATTTAGATTTTCGTTTAAAACTATATGGAGTCCTAAATGATGTTTTTAGCCAAAAATATTCAACTCCAGACGCGAAGCCCAACGATATCTCCGAATTTTTAAATCTGGAATTATTAATCAGAGAAGGCCAAGATTTAAATAAATTTTTTAATCTTCAAATTATCTTAGAAGAAACAAGAGAGTTGCGTGCGATTTATAATGTACAGAATTTAGATTTTATAGAAGACCTATTATCGGCAATGTCGGAAAGACTGCCGCTCTTTAAGATAAGTATCATCGCGAATTGTTTCATCTGCATGGCCGATGAAAATTTGCGAGATTTTCTCTGCAAACAGCTTTTAGAATTACCAATAGCGAATGATAAATTAAATTTGATTTTTGCTGTAACTAGTGGATATTTAGAGCGAAATTTAACAGACTTAGTTGATAAGTTTTTAAATGTAGAAGACTTGAGTCGCTATTCTCTGCCGGAGTATCAGGCAATTACTTTTGATAGTTTGTTGACCCTGATTATAAATTCCCCTACACACGGACTTAGTGAGGAAGAAATTCATAGTCGGACCTTCGTCAGATTTGTAAATGCCGATCGCTTACCCACATCGAACCCCGACTTAATAGCTAAAATGCAGCAGGATCTAGGGGTAAGTTTTAAACGGATGTATCAAGATTACCGTAGTTTCGGATCGCTGACTTATGATGCCAGGGGTCCCGAACCTCTACTAGCAGATTTTGGACAAATTGTTTTCCATACGGTGGAAGCAATTCACTCTTTAGATCGTAATTCTTACCCAGGTAAAGGTTTTAAATTTTCTTATCCCAAAATTGAAAATTTATTTAACTTAGAAAGCGGAAAGAAACCTTTGATAAAGTATCAAGAAAGTTGGCCTTGGTTAGCTACCTCCTTGGAATATTATCCTAAAACAAAAACTTATTTAACTCGGGCGTTTAAAGCTTTTGCTAACTCGCAAGATCCAAGACTTACTATTAATCATATTAAATATGCTTATCTAGTATTTAATGACCATTATCATAATTATTCAGGACAATTAGCATTCTTAATTCCAGTCGAAATATTGGACAAAGAATTAGCCAAATGTCTGTATCCGATTGGAAAATTTAGTAAGCTAGACTCCTCAGTCCTAGATAGTAAGCATAGTAATCTAAGACCTGAAAAGATATTACAATTAGGCGAAGAACTTGAATTGCCGGTTTACAGAGTTGGCTGTGGAACAAGTCTAGCTGGTGGCTTCGGTAATGTGATGCGAACAGAGGATAGAGATGAAACATTATTGATTCGTTTTTTAGCAAACAATCAAGATATTTGGGGTGTGCCACTTAAAGGTCTTAACAATAATGTATATAGCGATCGTCAAAATTATTTAGCACATCAGCAAATTTTAGCAGCTGTAGAGGCAGGACAGTGTTATTCAGATTTATTTAATTTAACATTGGCAAATTTTCATAAGGGGCAAGTTGTTGGAAATATCAATCCTTATTACATGATGGAGAAGGCAGTTATCTGGCAAGAAACCTTAAGTGATCTTGGTGCAGAAAAAGAAGTTTTTCCGGTACTCTATTTAGCAAATTCACTCAATGCTTTACAAGCACCTTACTCTTATTTCACCTTAGATACTTATGACCTGATTATTCGTAATGAAACTGGACGTGGATTAGGGATTTACGACAACACAACGAAAAAACAATTTAAAGCATTATGGGATAATTTGGTAATACCAGCATTCTCAACTGCTACGGATTTGCGTTTTTATGATCGGCGTAGTGTCAAAGAGTTAACACCTTTCATTAAATAGTTTGTTCGGAAGTACTAGTGTTAGATTGCTTAAATACTAATCCAAGATTTAGGAATGTCCTAATTGCTAAAGCAAATTTTTCGATCATCTCTTCCGTGTGTTCAGGGCTTGGTGTAATTCTTAACCGTTCAGTTCCTCTTGGGACTGTTGGATAATTAATTGCTTGAACATAAATTTGATGTTCGCTTAATAAATATTCAGCTAGTTGTTGGCAAAGTTTTGGATCGCCAATAATTATTGGAACTATGTGACTTGGCTCGTCTATGAAATTAATTTTATATTTATTTAAAGCGGTTTTTAATTGTTTGGCACGAAGTAAAAGTTGTGTTCGTTCCGATATCGAGTTTTTTAAATATTGAATGCTGGCAATAGCTCCCGCTGCTAATGCTGGAGTAATAGATGTTGTGAAAATAAAACCAGGGGCAAATGAACGAACGGCATCAATTAAGCTGCTACTGCCAGTGATGTATCCACCTAAACAACCATAAGCTTTGGCTAATGTACCTTGAATAATTGTTAAGTCAGCGGATAATCCAAGTTGATCACTTAGACCGCCTCCCCGGGCTCCATACATGCCGACCGCATGAACCTCATCAATGTAAGTCATAGCTCCATATTTTTTTGCAAGTTCGCAGATTGCTTTTACCGGAGCAAGATCGGCATCCATCGAGTAGATCGCCTCAAAGACAATCATCTTGGGGCGATCAACTGGATAAGCTTTAAGTAATTGTTCCAAATGCTCTAGATCGTTATGTTCAAAAATTGCCCGTTCAACATTGGAATGTTTAATTCCTTCAATCATCGAAGCATGGTTTAGTCGGTCAGAGAAGTAGACTAAATTGGGTAGGATTTTGCCAAGGGTAGCAAGTACTGTTTGATTACAGAGATAGCCAGAACCAAAAACTAAGCCTGCATCTTTATGGTGTAAGTCAGCAAGTTCTGTTTCTAATTCAATAATTTTTGCATGAGTACCAGAAATATTTCTTGTTCCACCAGATCCTGCGCCATAAACTCTAATAGCATCTTCCATGGCCTTTAAGACAACAGGATTTTGTCCCATTCCTAAGTAGTCATTGCTACACCAAACAGTTACATTTTTACCTTCAAAAGTTGCTTGTGGAAACTTGCCAACTTGCCGACTTAAGTTAATAAATTTACGGTAACGGTTCTCCGCTTTAACTTTGGTAATAACATCTGCAAAATGTTTTTCGTAATCAAACATTAATATATTTTTCCAGTTGGATACAGGCCAATTATATTTAAGTAAGTGACCTCATTTTCTAAAAGATGGACCAGATTATTCACTTTATACTCGTTTTTTTCAAGATCAAGCCAAAAAAGATATTCCCAGTCTGTACCAGGTATCGGCCGAGATTCAATTTTAGTTAAATTTAGATGATGTGCTGCTAATTTACCAAGAATTTTGGCTAAACTTCCCGGTTGATGGGGAGTTTTGAATAAAAGCGAGATCTTGGAAGCATCATGTAATAAGTTCACGGGAGATCTTCGAACTACAACAAAACGCGTATAATTATGTTGGTAATCAGCAACATTAGATTGGAATATTTCTAGGTTATCAGAGTCTACAATTAATTCGTTAGTTAGGGCTGCAAAACTAGGATCGTTTTTAGTAAGTAATAACTCTTGGGAGTGAATATTACTCTTGGAGTTAAGTACTTTAAGTCCTAAGGACTTGATAATATTCTCACATTGCACAGCTGCCATCGGGTGAGCAATCACAGTTTTAATAAGATCGATATTGCTCTTAGCTAAACCAACAAGATTAAAATTTACAGCAAGATATGCTTCTTCCACGATCGATAATTGATTCTTAATAATCAGATCAATTACCTGATGAACATTGTTACTAATTGAATTTTCTATTGGTAAGATTCCTAAGTGATGATCATCGGTCAGTTGTTCCACCACCTCATCAAAACTAGCACAGGAAATTAAATGTTCTTCTTTGGGATTAAATAATTTTAAAGCAACTTGTGAACTAAAGGTTCCTACTGGTCCAAGAAAAAAAATATGTTTCATCATGGATAACAGATTAGTACAAATTACTAGGAGTTTAAAGTAATTTAGAATAGCTACTACGATACCGTAGTAGTGCTCTACCGAAGACGCATTGTAATTTTTAAGAACTTCCAAATCCGACGTAAGTTATCGGAATGTGGATGGAATTCTATTTCAGTTACTTCCGCTGATGAATTATGCGTGCTAGGACTGCAACTATTTAATGTACTTACTAAATAAGGTCTTAAAATTATTAAGCTCCTCTTGAGCATAAGGATTATAGGTAATCATTTCTTCCAGCACTCCAGGATTGTATGATGTGTGATCTAGAAATTTTAATAATTGATTAAAAGACTTTGTACGAAAGTCTGACTTAATAAAATCGTAGTCTTTTAACAGGTGACTAAGTAAAAATGGAATTAAATGATTCTTTGCCATTATTTGATCATGTTCTTTGCAGTTAATCTCTTGGGCAATAAGCCCTAGTTTGATGAGGAAATCTTTAATTAAAGATTTATTTGCGGAACGACAATAATTTAAACATAAAACAACTTCTAAGTTTTTTAGAGAATTTTCATTTTCTTTTAAGCTAGCTGGTCCAAAAAGTGGATGCGTTAAAACAATTTGCGCCGAAGTTAAATGCGCACGCAGAATTTTTTCAGCGTAAGACATTGTGGCTGCGATTGAACAGACGATTTGATTACCATTTAAATTTAATTCTTCCAATTTAATAATAACGTCTTTAAGGCTCTTTGCTGAAACAGCCGGAATAATCAAATCGCAAGTTTTTAGTTCTTCAAAGGAAATTTTTTGATATTCAAAACTAGATGGTAAGGTGTTGGCCTCAACAATTTTGATATGTGTTTTTTCAATAAAGTTCTTAGCCTGCTCAGCTATCAGCTGACCCATCGCGCCAAAACCAATAATACCAACTGATTTAATTTGCATGTTTTACCAAAGCTCTGTTAAGTGCGCTAATTAAAGCTTTAATTGAAGCCTTATCAGTATTGGAATCAATTCCAATTCCATAGCAGGAAAAATCATGATTCAAATCTTTAATTTGAATGTAGGAGATAGCTTCGGAACTGCTGCCAGAGGATAGGGCATGCTGACTAAAATCAGTCAATGATAAATTGCAGGGTAATAATTTTGCCAGAGCATGTTTACAGGCATTGATTGGACCATTGCCGTTGCCATAAATTATTTTTTCCACTCCATGTATTTCCGCTGTTAGACAACAATCGACAGTTTCTGGGTTTTCGGGACAAGGATTGTGACTAAAATTTAAAAATTTAATAGGAGATTTTAGATTTAAAAATTTATCTAAAAACTCTTCCTTAATTTGCAAGGAAGAAATTTCTTTGCCAGTTGAATCTGAAATTAGTTGAATCACTTGGCTTACTTCAGGGTGCATTGGTTTTGGTAAACGATAGGCAAATTCATTTTCCAGAATAAAAGCAATACCACCTTTGCCTGATTGGCTATTAATGCGAATTATTGCTTCGTAACTTCGACCGATATCATTAGGATCAATCGGTAAGTAGGGAACTTCCCAAAGGGCATTAGTTTCGGGGGTATTATTTTTCATTAGATCCAGGCCTTTTTTTATGGCATCCTGGTGAGATCCAGAAAAAGCTGTAAAGACGAGATCCCCAGCATAAGGATGGCGCTCGTGAACAGGTAAGTTTGTCAGGCGTTCGGCAATTGATCTAACTTTTCCAATTTGACTAAAATCTAACTCTGGGTCGATCCCTTGCGTGAAAAGATTCAGTGCTAAGGTTACTAGATCAACATTGCCAGTCCGTTCACCATTTCCAAAGAGCGTTCCTTCTACCCGATCTGCTCCAGCAAGTAATCCCAATTCCGTTGAGGCAATACCTGTGCCACGATCATTATGAGTATGTAAACTTAATATATATGAGTCTCTATTCTTAACATTGCGTGTAAACCATTCAATCTGGTCAGCATGGATATTAGGAGTGTGTAGTTCAACTGTTGATGGTAAATTTAAGATCATTCTCTTAGTCGGAGAAGCACCCCAACTAAGCATCACTGCTTCACAAATCTCTTTAGAAAATTCCAACTCCGTACCAGTAAAGCTTTCCGGAGAGTATTGCAGAATGACTTCCGTATTCTGTTTAGCGGCAAGTTCTTTAATTAGTGTAACAGCAGAAGTAGCAATCTCAGTAATTTCAGCCTGGCTTTTATTGAAGACAACTCGGCGTTGTAAAGTTGAGGTCGAGTTATAAAGATGAAAAATTACTTTTTTGTAGCCCACTAGAGCTTCAAAAGTTTTTCGTATTAACGGCTCTCGCGCTTGGCAAAGAACTTGAGGGGTCACATCAGCTGGAATTAAATCGTTTTCGACTATTGCTCTAGTAAAGTCATATTCAACTTGCGAGGCAGAGGGGAAACCGATTTCAATTTCTTTAAACCCAAGCGAGCAAAGTGTTGCAAATAGTTCTAGTTTTTGATCAGGACTAAGTGGATTAATTAAAGCCTGATTTCCATCTCGCAAATCAACACTACACCAAATGGGCGCCTTAGTGATCTGTTTATTTGGCCAAGTGCGATCGGCAAGGGGGACAGCGGTAAAAGCTTGATATTTGTTAGGTTTTAAAAAACTAATTTTACCAATCGCTTTAGCCATTACTTTAAGTATTTAATTTCGTTTATTGCCCAATCAAAATTTTGATTTTCACCAATTTGTTCAATCTTGAGACATGCTACAGTTTGTCTTGGAAAGAAAACTTTGACCATACTTTCGTGAGTATAATAAGGATAGCCTAGTTTAGTAAAGGCTATGCTACCATTCCAAGGGTTTTTCATAAAAAAAGTTTGGCTAGCAGTCAAATTTTGAGAGCAATCTGCACTTGAACTAATTCTTAATCCTCTTGGAAAATCTGTGTGTCGGTAGCCAGAATCAAGGCTAATCCCTTCAATCGCCACAGGTTTAGAAAATGTGAGTTTTACCCATTCATCCCCCAGTTGTTTTGTTAATTTTGTACCCCAATGACTTGTCGGATCTTTGTCTGCTAGGAGCTTAGTATCTTCTAGGTTATTGCTTGTAGTGATAATTGGGTGAAGCTTCTTAATGGGACGAAAATGCTTTTTTTGGAGCTTGAACAATTTGTGAAAATTCTCTGATTGATTTGCAAGAATAATTTGTGCCGAGGGGGAGTTTAAGTGTTTTAAATCGGCTTCCCGAATTAATTCATTTAAAGAACGAATGTTTTGTAATTTATTTGGTTCAGTTTGATTAAATAATTGATGACTACCCACTAGTAGCGATAAGAATGGTAAAATTAAAACTGATTTTTTATTGGTAATTAAAACGTAAATAACTGCGCTAATACTTAGTGCTGTTAAGAAAATTGGTAAGGCAAAAAAACTCCAATGGGGTATTAGCCTACTTAGTGCTTCTAAGGGTAAAATATGTTTAAATTGATAGCTAGTATTCAGATCTAATAAAATCAGGGTGTTTAAAAAAATTACTAGCCAAACTGTTAAATTCTTTTTGAAAATCCAAAGGAAAGAGATTGAGATAATTAATAAGCAGGGCGCCACACCAGCTAATTGATTGGTAATATTATCAAGTTCCAGAAATTTTATCGGGCTACTTGGGCCAAATAATGGCTGCGGCAAAACTGGCAAAAAATCTTTGGTTAGGACTCGTTGATTTACTAGATAGTCAAAGAATGTCGTTTTTGGAAAGAACAGAA
Organism: Bdellovibrionota bacterium; assembly: GCA_041740355.1. Lineage (GTDB taxonomy): Bacteria > Bdellovibrionota_C > UBA2361 > UBA2361 > CALJRW01 > JANNBC01. Next base: position 44,471 of record JBGSMD010000020.1, on the reverse strand, counting down.
TGTAGCTGCAGCTGCAAAGTAATATGAAAAAGAAAACTAATTTTTGATAGCTTACTCTAGTTAGCGAGGTTGTTTTTTTTTGTTCTTGAAGCAAGATACAACTAAGAATTATGATTAGATACAGAATACTTAACTGATTACTACTTAAGATCAATAGCAAGCTAGCAGGTATTAAATAAATCAGACTTGTAAATTTTTTCTCTAGGAAATTTTGTGTAGCTAAAATAAAAAACGGAAGCCAAGTAAGGCTTGTCAGTAAGACTAAATCGAGTTGAAAAATTACTCCAAGTGTCGCCAGAATCCCAAAAGTAATAAATAAGCTTTTTAAGTTTGCTTGCAGAAAAGTACCAGTTATTTCAAGTTGTTTTCTTAATAAAAGAAACCAGCCAAGTAAGAAGAAAAATAAGGAGTAAGGGATAATAATAGCCGGTGTTTGATAATGCAGTAATAGTTGGCTAAGAAGCGGATCAAAGCTCCAACTGTGAAATGAGTTGTAGAGCAAATTAATGATTTGGTGATTCTCTCCCCATGTTTCTTGAACTAACAGGTAGGGATTAAGAATCTGCACTTCTGATGCAAAGATCACGCACCAAAATAAAATGGCAATCGCTAGGATATTTATAAAAATTAAAATGAAATTCTTTGCCACGCTGGTTTTGATTTAATAATAATTTCTTGATTGATTGGACAGTCACTTAATTCTATCAAACTAAGCCCAGCAAGCATAATTTTTGGTGATAACTTACAGCTTGAATTGGTTTCTAGGAATGGGAAATATCGAAAGCGAATTGTCGCCTTAGGTTGATCTAGCTTAAATTTAATATTGTGATTAGTCTGCTGAATGATTTGACCACTACCTTCTTGAAAATAAGTGTGTGTTGCTCCTAGGAAATCAAAAAGAAAGAAACGGCCGATTTGTTTTTTATATTGATATAACTCTGGATGATTTTGAAAATAGTTAATCCAACTTGGTTCGTGTGCTAGGACAACGACGACATTATTTAAGTTTAAGTACTCCGGAATAAAAAGATCCTTATTGGTTAGGACTTCCTCAGGGAATACTTGCTTGTAGTTCCAAACATTATGTAAAAAGGTGGAAGCAATAGTAGGCGTGCCGGCAAGCTCGGGAATCGCGGCTAAGTGCCCACCATCTATTTCATGCATGACCATTCCAGAGAATAAGGCCCGGCCTTTTCCTTGGTATTGTTCTAAATTGGCAATTAGCTGCTGAGTTAGGTTTCCTTGGAAATTATAGTTGATCAGCGATTGATGATTAATAAAGGCATTAGCAGAAATTGGTGCGGCTACTAAAAATCCCGCAATAAACGCAGAATTGATTATTCCAAATATCCTTGGAGCGGGTAGTTCGTGATTAATAGTCAATATTTTTTCAATTGCCAGAGCACAAGGTAAGCAAGCTAAAACTGAAGCAATTACGAGGAAACGATCTAACTCCAGTTGAGGCTTTATTTGAAATAAGATAACAGCAGTTCCTATTAACCAAATAAGGACAGTCATTAGTTTCCAGCGATATGGTTTTGCAAGAAGTAATACTCCTGGTAATGCCATAAAAAGAATTAGAGGATTAGCATTAGAGGTAAATTCTCGAAGCAAAATTAAAGATTTGCGAAATTCGAAACTACCAGCTTTGTGCTTATAGCGTTGGTCAGCTGTCGCAGTAAGACCCTCGGCATTGGTAGTTGCCGGGGTGATTTGTTGTTCTGATTTTAAAAAACTTCCAACTTTGGATACTGATAAGAAAGTAACAATCCAAGGTAAGTTAATAATTAATAAGCTTGCTAAGACAAAGCTAATATAGTTTTTCTTAAGTAATTTAGCGGTAAATATTTTAAAAAGTGCAAGAATAATAAAAGGAATAAATACTAAACCCGACATACTCCAAAAGATCATCGTGGTGAATGTAAAAATTAATGTTAGCGCATAAATCAAAGGAAATTTTTCCTCCGTATTTAGTATTTTAATACTAAGAGCGATGTTCAGGGGAATCAGTCCTGTTGCTACAACAAAACCCATCGTTCCTGTTTGAAAAGTCCAGCGATACCACTCGGCACTTGGAGCAAGTACTAAGAGGCTGGCAATCCAAGAAGCGTTAACTGAAAATTTTAGGAGGCGCGCTGCCAAGTATGTTGAAAAAAATGGCAGTACAAGCGCAGCTAAAATAAAGCAAAAGTTATAAACTTCAGTTGGGTGAAAAAAAAGTGTTAGTGGAAGTGAAATTAAGAAGTAACCAATTGCTCCGGTAGCAAAAAAGTACCTTTGATCATAACCAGCGTTCCAATATGGATCATAAAGTGGAATGTTCCATAAGTTTTCGCGTAGTTGCATTAAGCGATGCAGGAAGGTCGCGTGATCGTCTGAAGTAATAATTCGCCCATTGGCCTCATTTAGAAAATTTATGATTAACAGGCTAAGGCAAGAAATCGCAACTAATGACCAATTAATTTTGGCTTTGATTGCAAGACAAAATCCGGCAATTAACGAGAATAAAAGAATTACTCCCCGAGAGCTTGGAGCCGGCATTAATCCATAAGGATTATATAACCAGTCAGAACAGAAGATTAGAACTAATCCAAAGATAAATACTTCGGGAATAAGTTTTAGGTTTTTAATTTGAAATTTAGCAGCAAGAATTGCAGCCAGAATGATAACGATAAATGGGATTGCTTTTTCTTTGGCGCCACCAACTAAGATTACTCCGTCGGGCTGCCAAAAGTGGATTGTACTAAAACAACAAGCTGTCAGACCAAGAAGAATAGCAATCGAAAACAAGACAGGACTGATCTTAGATAGAAGCATAGTCCTATTTGTCTATAATATGTAGCCTTTTGCTAGTACCAAGATGAATGACCATCAGGACCCAGTATCAGATTAAAGAAGTAATTTGTGGAGCAAATTGATAAAGATATGCCAAGCGCTCACTTTTATAATTTAGCTTGTCGATGGTCAAAATACCAAGGAGATTTTATCTTAACAAAAGTGAACGCCTGTAATAATTTTAGTTACTTACGACTATTTCGTGTTTTAGCTAAAAGCTTTTTATGCTTATGTTTACGCATTTTCTTACGACGTTTTTTAATTACACTGCCCATTTTTAATTTATTCTTTAAAAAATTAGAGAGGGAATTATATAGAAGGATTTTTAATTTAGCAAATTCTTAGAAGCGGAGATGATTTAAAGCAATGCTGTAATTTGGGTGCTAAGTTAGCAGCTAATGATATGTCATCATATTAACCTTGCATAATCAATCGATATGGCTAAATGCTTAATATTGTTGAATTTATTATTTATTATTTGTAGCTTTTAGAAACAGAAGCAAAATAAGACCTAGGACAGATTAGAAAATAGGATTTTCATCTATAAATCGAGCTATGCCAAAATTAGAACTTCAACAAGACACAGCAGTTACAAATTCGACTGAACCTTCAACAGCTCCATCCTCCACACCACTCAGTACCGGCTCACTTAATCATCAAGCAAGAAATGAATTTGCCAAAGATATTAATCCGTTTGGAGATTTGCGAAATAAGAAGAAAAAAGGTGACTTTGATCTGGAAGAGGAAACATTTACCAGCGCTATAAAAACAGTTGATCAGCTAGTTGCTGCAGAGCGTGCTCTGCCCGAGGCGACTCCCGAAGCCCCAAGTGGATTAAGTGTCAGTCAAGCTTCAGTGATTAATCAGGAACGAGAACTTGCCAAGCAATTAGAGGGAAAAGTTCGTTCTGGAGATTTAGTTATTGATAGCACCTCTGGTAATAAGGCTGCCGAGCTGCAAGAGGTGGCTTTACAACAAGCTAGAGAGCGAGAAGAAGCGCAAAAAGAGCTCGAGAGAGAAGCTGCTAGACGGGAGGCAATTCGTGCCGCAGAAGTTCAAAATATCCAAGTAGAAAATGAACAAACCATTCAAAAAAAGCAGGACGAAAAGACAATTCAAGAAGTGCGTTCTATGGCAAACAGTATTGCCAAAACTCACTTTAAAGATGATCCGAATCGAGTAATTACAAGTGAAGAATTTAAGACTTATTTAGAGCAAACAGCTGCTAAAACTAATGCGTCCCCGGAAATGATAAGGCAGATTCAAGATGAATTTATTAAAAGTTACACCGCACAAAGAGAAGCTGCATTTAAGGAATTGAACTGGGTTCAGCGAAAGTATTACGAAGCGAAAAATTGGTGTTCAAATAAATTGGATAACTTAAAAGATGTTGGACAAAATATAATTAGTGCTGGAGAAAAAATAGTTGAAGGTGCAGCAGCTGTTGCTAAAGGAGTAGGTGTACTTGCTAAAGGAGCTTATAACTTGGCAGTTGAGACCGATTGGGTCGCTGTAGGTCAAAAAGCCTTAGAATATACGGGAAAGGCGATAGTTGCAGTGAGCGATCCTAGAAATTGGGTAAAAGCAGGAGACATGCTTTTAAATGCAGGAGTTTACGTAGCTAAGGGAATTGGTAATGGAATCTATGCAGTAGTTACTGATCCTATTGGAAGCTTAAAAGCTACTGGTACATTTTTCAAAGGAATGTCTGAATCCATCGGATTAACTGATCTCGCCAAGGGTGTCTGGGCGACAGCAAAAGCTCCTTATCAATATATTTATGACGTTGCTCGTCCTGGTGGTGGTTTTGCAGTTGCCAATCAAAACTATATGGAGAACATGAGAATTGCCAAAGATGGACTTATTGGTGGTTTAAAATGTGCAGCTGAAATTACAGGTGTTGCTGATGCTTATTATGGTTTGAAGCATGGATGTAATGCTTTAATTCTTGTTGGACAAGGTCGTCATCTTGAAGCGGGTTTAGAAGCAGCACAAGCAACAATGCATTTAGCATTGGGCGGTGGTAAATTACTTGTTACCGTTGGGACTGCTGGTGTTGGAACGATTGCTAATGCCGCTGTCGGAACCATTGCTAAAGAAGCCTTAAAACAAGTAGCAAAACAAGGATTTAAAGAGATTGGTAAAGAGATAGCTGAAAAAGCTTTAGAGCATGGCCTCAAAAATGGAGCGAAATCAATTGCGAAAGAAGTCGCGCAGCAAAGTGCCGAAATCTTAGGCAAGGAAACGGTTGATTTAGTGATCAAAGAAGGCGCTGGTGCGGTAACAAAAGAAACTGCGGGGCAAATTACTGCGAAAATTGCCACCCGAGCAGGAGAGTTAGGACAACAAAATGCTAAGGAAATCTTAGAGCGATCAGGTATAAGCAAGCACCTGACGGAAGGTGCTGAAGCAACATTTAAAGATCTCCAACATGGTGGAAAAGAGCTGAAACAGAAATTAATTGACGCCGGGTTCAGCGCTAAAGATGCTAAGAAAATGTCTAAAGCTTCCAGTAAAGCTTTCAATAATGGAACAACTGATGGTGAAATCGTTGAAGCCTTAACCAAAGAAGCTACAGAAGTAATTAAAAAAGAGCTTGTGCCTGACGCAACGGCGCATTTTGGTAAAGCTTATCGTAGTCAGTTAGATGAAGCTCTAACCCACAATCCTGCATATAAAGAATCGATGGAAAAAATTGCTAATAAAGCAGGCAAGACAAGTAAGGAATTTACTGATGATCTTTCTGAGGCTGCAACTAAGGCTTATCGTGAAGGCTTAGAAAAAGGAATGAAAGAAGCAGTTGAGCAAGCAATTAAGAAGGCCATGGCTAAGTTCCGATTAAACTCAAGCTCGTCATTGGGTAACCGTGCAGGGCGAGATTTGGAATTTGAAGAAAAAGAACTAGTAATTGATGATAAGCATATTTCTGAAGTTTATGCCTATTCGCAAGGAGAAACTTTAGTTGAGAAACGAACAGAAATCAAAGCAGAAATCCTTCAAGATAAGCGATCTCGAATCGTAGAGCGCGATGGAAACCTGATTCGAGTAGAATTTTATACTATCGAAGGTAATGAGATAATTACATCTCAGGATGTTGTAGGTAGTTTGGAAAAGAAATTAGACCCTAGCAATGTAGTTCGGCATAACTTTAGGCAGCAAGCGGACGAGCAGAAGGTTGCTTAGATTTAGTCTTAGATTTATTTTTTGTGTAGATTATTTGTGAATCCGGAGACATCGCCTGAAATCCTCCGGAACAAAATTCAATTAAATCTTCGGCTGTTTTCATTAAGCTACGTTCGGCCGTATAAGATTTTTTAATACAGTCTGTCTCAGCATGATTTAATAAGATATGAGCCATGCTTCCAATGGTGAAATAAAATTTTTGGGAAACTTCTTCAGCGCTAATTTGTGGCATAGCCTTAATTAATTCCTTCAAATAATCCTGAGCAATTGGATCGAATACTTCAAAGACTCGAGATTTTAAATTTGGATAGGTGTTAGACATTATCCGTCCCATTAATTGTAGGAACCTTGAACCATTTTTTTGATCAGAATTGCTGTGTTTAAATGCCGGATAAATGAATGCATGGATAATTTTTTTAACTGGAATTGCTTTTTGTTGGTATTCATCTTGCAATGCTTCTAAGCCAGTAGCGCGAAAATTATTTACTTCCATAATTCTTCTTTTCACTACAGCAAAAATTAATTCGTCCTTATTACCAAAGTGGTAATTAATAGCGGCGATATTGACTGAGGCTTTATTTATAATTGCTCGGATGGAAACATTCTCGAAGCCTTGGTCGGCAAATAATTCTTCGGCGGAATTTAAGATTTTAGTTTTTGTGTCCATAATTTAACTATAATTTAATCAAACGTTTGTTTGAAGTCAATTCTGATTAGACTCCACCTTCGCCAATGCTTGTTGCGTCGAAGCTTTTTAGTCATAATTCTACTAGAAATTTAGGATGGCGAAGGCAGGGCTTGCCACGCCGAAGCTTTAGCGAAGACGTGTTGAAATAATCACCAACTGTTGTTACAAGTAGGTATATCAGTTTATCTTAATTTTTCAGAAATGGCTTACGTAGTTACCAAACCTTGTTTAGGGACCAAAGATCGATCTTGTGTTGAGGTTTGTCCTGTTGATTGCTTCTATAATTTTAAAAAAATTGCTTTGAATGAAAAATATGGAGTTGCTTTTGAAGGCAATGATGGGGATGAAGGTGCTGGAATGTTAATGATTCATCCAGATGAATGTATTAATTGTGGTGCTTGTGAAACTGAATGCCCTGTAGAAGCAATATATGAAGACAGTGCAGTTCCCGGGGACTTTCAAGAATTTGTAAAAATTAATGAAGAATATACTTCGGCTTTAACAGATTCACAGTTAGATGACTTTCGTTGTTTAGGAAAATAAGTTACTAACTACGGATAGTTTTATTTTTCGTACAGATTCCTTGTTTAATAAATTATTTCCTAAAATCGGGCTTATAAGCCTTCTAGTAGTAGTGTTCTCTAACATCTGTCTTGCTGACACTGCATTAACTTCTAAAATTCAATCGATAGTTAATGCTAGTAATAAATTCAGTAAGGGCATTTACATCATCAACCCCGACACTAATCAGCTAATCTTTAGCCATAATGCAGATGCTCCTCTAAAACCAGCGAGCGTTATGAAGCTTTTAATTACTAATTATTCTTTAAAGAAACTAGGAACTGATTATCGTTTTGAAACATATGTGGAAGGTGAAGGTTTCAATGGTTCTAAAGTTAATAATTTAATTATCAGAGGTCAAGGAGACCCTAGTTTCACAACAGAATCTCTTTGGGTTTTGATTCGTAATTTAAAGAAGTTTGGAATTACCGAAGTTGGGAATATTTACCTAGATGATACTGCGTTTGTAGAGCAAATGCCCCGTTCTGGTCAAAGCGCTTATCAAGCATCTAATTCGGCACTGTCTTTTAATTTTAACACGATTACTTTTAATGTCTGTGGTGGAGGTGGTGGAAGTGCCAGAGTTACTCCGGATCCTTGGGAGTATCCAATCCAATTTCAAGGGCAAGTTGGGTTAGGTGGGCGCTCTGTTGCTTATGGTGTGGATGACTTTACTCCGAAAGGCCAGAGTTCCCCGCAAGTCTATCGTTTGGCGGGCAAGGTTCCGAGTAATTCCGGATGTTCCGAGGTTTATCGTAGTGTTAGCGACACTGTTCAGTACTTAGCAGGAGCTGTTCAACGAAATTTAAACTATATCGGCATTACTGTAACGGGGAAAATTTATCGGCAAAAATTTTCTGGTACTACAAAACGATTGGGCACTCATCAATCAAAAGCCTTGAGTCAGATTATTGCTGACTTAAATAAATTCAGCAGTAATTTTATTGCTGAGCAACTTCTTTATCGCGCCGGCAGTCTAAACAATCGCTTTAGTCGCAAACAAGGATTAGCGAATCTTACTAGCTATTTAAAATCAAAAGGCTTTGATACTAGCGAAATTTCATTACATGATGCCTCAGGTCTAAGTCATAGTAATCGCATTACTGTACGGATGCTAGCGGAGATCTTTAAAGAATCGATGCAAGATTATTCCATCGCACCAGAATTTTTAGCTTCTCTAGCAGTCTCAGGACAAACAGGAACACTTAAAAAAGTGAAGTTTTCTGATGGTCTTGTGATTCGCGCTAAGACAGGAACAATTAATGGTGTGGATTCATTAGTTGGAATGGTGAGTTCGAAGAAACGTAATAAATATGTTTTTGGTTTTATCCAAAACAAAGTCACTTCTGGCTCAAGTTCTAGAGAACTAGAAAACAAAATCATTAATTTACTTTATCAGCAATGAGAATTCTACTAATAATTTTCTTATTTTGTTTAACGAATGTTTCTTTTGCAAGTCCAAGTAATCCTGAGTTCAAAGTGCCAGAAGAACTTCGTCCACGGGTAGATTTTTGGATCGGAGTCTTTGCGATTTATACCCAACAACACGCCATTTTCCACCATCGTGATTATCCCCAAGCGGTTTTTGATGTAGCTGATTACAACTGGGTAGCAGAGAAATATGGACGTAAAACTGCCGCTTATGATGTAACTGTAAATAAAGCTAAAGCTGAACACACAGCTAAAATTAGAAGAATTATTTCTGAACTTGCTCAGGGTAAAAATGATGGTTCAAAATTAGCCGAACAAATTGAAACGGCCATGGAATATGTTCCGGGAAATGGCAAAGCAAAGTATTTAAGTACAATTAGCGACGATAAAGTTCGTAGCCAAACCGGAATTAAAGAAAAGTTTGAAGAAGCAATTATTCTATCTGGTCGCTACATGCCGATTATTGAGAATATTTTTATTAAAGAGTTTGGTCTACCTCGAGAATTAACTAGACTTCCATTTGTCGAATCTTCTTTTAATTATAAAGCCTATAGTTCTGTTGGTGCAGCCGGCATCTGGCAGTTTATGCGTGCCACAGCCAAAAGTTACATGCGTGTTGATAATTTAATCGACGAACGTCGTGATGTAATTTCAGCAACTCGCGGTGCTGCTAAATATTTACGTTCGGCTTATAAATCTTTAGAGCGCTGGCCACTTGCTGTTACTTCCTATAATCATGGAGTTGGTGGTGTGCGTGGTAAAGTTAAAAAGATGGGTTCCCGTGATATTACTTATTTAATTGAACATCCAACGACACAGCTTTTTGGTTTTGCATCTAATAATTTTTATCCTGAACTTTTAGCGGCTAATGAGGTTTATGATAATCGTGAGAAATATTTTCCAGGAATTAAAGTAGAGCCTGCCTTGCAAGTTACTGAATATCCAATTTCAAATGATACTTCCGTCACTCATATTATGACTCGGACAGGAGTGAGCTTGGAAGAACTAAAGCAATATAATTATGCAATTTCTGATGCCATTTGGCAGGGACGTTACAAGATTCCTAAGAATTACGTATTAAAAATTCCAAGTAAATACAAAACTAAAGTAGTTACACTGAAAGCTCCAGAGCCAACAACAGGTAGTGCTAGTGTTGTTTATGGAGTTGGAACATATAAAGTTAGATCAGGGGATACTCTCGCCGGAATTGCTGTTAAACATGAGCTGACTGTTAAGCAATTAAAACAACTTAATAACCTCAGCTCTGACACTGTACGTATTGGTCAGAAGCTAAATATTTCACCACGGGAAAGCGCGATTGCTGTTCTTAAGGAGAAAGATATTGCTCCATTACCTACGGTTGGTACAGGGACGCACTTAGTAAAATATCGGGAAACACTTAGTTCCATTGCTGTTAAGTATGGAATGACAGTCAGTGATTTAAAAAGTATCAATGGCATAACTTCTAACGTGATAAAAGAAGGGCAGAAGTTAACGGTACAGGAGAAAATTCCAGCAGCACCAGTTACTACTAAAGGACTAGTCGATTCCAGTAAAACTCACAAGGTAGCTCCTGGTGATACTTTATGGTCAATTAGCAATCAGCATAAAGTCAGCATCACTGACATTCGTAAGCTGAATAAAATAACGGGTACTGGTTTAAGGATTGGGCAGGAACTGAAGGTCAGGCAGTAGTCTTTACTCCCAGTTTTATTTACATATCAACTCTTTTCTGGCAAAGAATCCTACTACAGGAAACAGCGTGCCCAAACTAGTAACTAGCCGTAAACTCTAAACTAAAATACTATTTTCTAGTTATAACAAATAAAATCATGGCACTCAGTTGGAACGAAATTAAAAAACGAGCAGCAATCTTTTCTAAAGAATGGGAGCATGAGATAAGCGAAAATGCTGAGGCAAAGTCCTTTTGGGATCAGTTCTTTCAGATATTTGGAATTTCTAGAAGGCGCGTAGCAACTTTTGAACACAAAGTTACGAAAAATACTAGAGCTGGTGGCTTCATTGATTTGCTATGGCGTGGACAACTGTTGGTGGAACATAAATCAGCAGGAAAGGATCTGGATAAGGCTTACCGACAAGCAAAAGACTATTTCCCAGGACTCAAAGAACGCGAATTACCGAAATATATTGTTGTCTGTAATTTCCAAAAATTTCGATTATTTGATTTAGACAATTTATCAAAGGATCAAGAATACCTAGAATTTGATCTAAAAGATCTTGTGGATAATGTTCATCATTTTGGATTCATCGCTGGTTATGAAAAACAAGTATATAAAGAACAAGATCCCGTAAACATTAAAGCAGCCGATCTAATGGCTGTGATTCATGATAATTTAAAAAAGATTGGTTATGATGGTCATGACTTAGAACTTTATCTAGTTCGATTACTGTTTTGCTTATTTGCAGATGATTCCACTATCTTTGAAAAAAATATCTTTAAAGATTTTATCGAACAAAGAACTAGTGAAGACGGAAGTGATTTAGCGTCAAGGCTAAGCGAAATATTTTATATTTTAAATACGCCTCAAGATAAAAGATTAAAAAATCTGGATGAGCAATTAACAGCATTCCCCTACGTTAATGGAAAATTGTTTGAGGAAACATTACCTCCAGCATTCTTTGATGCCTCAATGCGTGAATTATTGCTCGATTGTTGTGCTTTAAATTGGAGTAAAATTTCCCCAGCTATTTTTGGTTCCATGTTTCAATCTGTCATGAATCCTAATGAGCGTAGAAGCCTTGGGGCACATTACACTAGCGAAAAAAATATCTTAAAAGTTATTAAGCCACTATTTCTAGATGAGCTTTGGCAAGAATTTGAAGCAATTAAAACTAATTCAAAAAAGCTTAAAGACTTTCATCAAAAACTTAGTACATTAAAATTTCTGGATCCGGCATGTGGTTGTGGCAATTTTCTTGTAATTACTTATCGAGAACTTCGATTGCTTGAACTTGAAGTTCTCAAATCAATCTATAAAGATGGTCAGACTGTGCTTGATGTCAGTCAAATCATGAAAGTTGAAGTTGACCAAATGTGTGGAATTGAAATTGAAGAATTTCCGGCAAGGATTGCCGAAGTCGCCATGTGGTTAATTGATCATCAAATGAATTTACAAATTAGTGAATATTTTGGTTTATATTTTGTGAGATTGCCACTCAAAAAATCCGCTAAAATTATACATGCCAATGCATTACGAGTAGATTGGGAGACGGTTATTTCTAAAGATCAACTTTCATACATGCTCGGTAATCCACCTTTTATTGGAAAATCATTGCAGACTAAGGAACAAAAAGAAGACATGAATAATGTCTTTCTTAAGGTTAATGGAGCAAATGTCCTAGACTTTGTAACTGCTTGGTATGTAAAGGCTGCAAGTTATATTCAGGATACTAAGATTAAAGTTGCCTTTGTTTCGACTAATTCGATTTCTCAAGGGGAACAACCTGGAATTCTTTGGAGCTACTTATTTAGTAAGTTTAAAATTAAAATTTGCTTTGCTCATCAAACTTTTAAATGGGGTAATGAAGCTAAAGGCAATGCTGCAGTTCACGTTGTGATTATTGGTTTTGCTGCCTATGACGTTACCCCGAAGTATATTTTTGAATATGAAACTATTAGTAGTGAGCCACATAAGGTTGATGTTAAAAACATTAATCCATATTTAGTTGTTGGTGGGGAGCAGATTATTCTAAAACGTAGACTCCCAATTTGTAGTGTGCCACAAATGAACTATGGCAGCATGCCTAATGATGGTGGGTTTCTATTACTGAACGAAGAAGATAAGAATAAATTGGTCTCCAATGAGCCCTTGAGTAATAAGTATATTAGAAAGTACCTAATGGGCGAGGAATTGATCAATTCTATCCCACGATATTGTTTGTGGCTTCTTGATTTACTTCCAAGCGATTTTAAATCCATGCCTTTAGTGAAAAAGCGAGTGGAGGATGTTCAAAAAATTAGATTTTGTAGTACTAGAGCTGCAACGAATAAGTTAGCTAAAACGCCAACTTTATTTGGAGAAATTCGACAACCCAACACTGATTTTATTGCCATCCCGAGAATATCTTCCATTAATAGAAATTACATACCTATCGATATTTTAAATTCAGATATTATAGTTGGAGAGTCTGTTTACACTATATCAACTAGAGAATTATTTGTTTTTGCAATCATTCATTCTACAATGCATATGTCTTGGGTAAGATTAATAAGTGGTAGGTTGAAAAGTGATTATCGGTACTCAAATCAATTAGTCTACAACAACTTCCCTTGGCCAGAATTCCCAACAGAGAAACAAAAAGCTCGTGTCGAAGAAGCTGCTCAGCAAGTCTTAAATATTAGAGCTGAATTTCCTGATTGTTCCTTGGCAGATTTCTACGATCCCTTAACAATGCCACCAAAGTTAGTGAAAGCTCATCATGAACTAGATAAAGCTGTTGATCTTGCCTATCGGCCACAGGCTTTTGCCAGCGAAGTTAAGCGAATTGAATATTTGTTTGAGCTTTATGAGAAGTATACGGCGAATATTTTTGGAAAGAAGTAATGAGGATAGTTTATTGTGATGAATCTGGGGATGATGGATACCCAGATTATTCATCCCCAATTTTTGTTTTAACCACTATTTACCTTCATTATTTAAACTGGAAAGATACATATCAAGCAATTTCAAGTTTTAGGAAGGAGTTGAAAGTGAAATATGGTTTGCCGGTTAAGACTGAAATGCATGTTAAGCCCTTTCTTCTAGATAAAAATCCCTATCGCTCATTTAACTTTTCGCAGCAAGTTCGCAAGGAAATCATTGCTGATTATTGTAAGTTTATTAATACACTCAATTTAAAGATTATTAATGTTGCTATAATCAAGGCTAATATTGTTCAATCTGATTACGATGTACTAGATAAAGCGTTAACCTATTCTATTCAAAGAGTTGAAAACGATCTAAACCTTAGTGTAAATCCTGAAGAGCGATTTATGATGATTACAGATCAAGGTCGAGTTGGTAAAATGACTAAGACTGCTAGGAAGATTCAACAAATTAATTATATTCCATCACAATTTAGTTCTGGCAGTTATCGTCAGGAAATTAAAAGTATGATTGAAGATCCTTTACCAAAGGACTCTAAAGAATCATATCTGATCCAATGTTGCGACTTGGTTTCGTACCTTGCTTATCTTTATGTATTAAAGAATAAGAATCTTGGTGATTTTCCGAATAGGTTGAAATCTTATTTATCAATCGAAGAGGTCGAATATTATTTAAGTTCGCTGTCTAGTGTACTAAATTTGAATGCTTCTAGAGCTGATAAATTTGGTATTGTGATGTACCCCAAATAAAAAAAGCGACCAAGGTCGCTAGTTTTAAACACCACCTACGATGTATTCACATTTTCAGTAGTTCATTAATGATCATAGTAGATCAAGGTTTAAATCACAAGATGATTATCCTTGCTTAGAATAGTTGCTCAATTAATGCAGACACTTTAAGTTAAGCTTAGATTTGCTTTTAATATTTTAAGAGATCTAGACAGTCCTGACATCACAGTACCAATAGGAATTTCTGATTTATTAGCGATATCCTCATAACTAAGACCCTCAAGTCGGAGTGCTACCAATTTTCTAGATCGATCTGGAAGGTTATTAATTGCCATTTTAAGCTTTTGTTGTCGTAATGATTGATCTTCAATTTGCATTATCAAATCATCTGGAGGGGAGGGGGCTCGAGAATGAGCATTTTCTAAAATAAATAATGGATGTTCTTTCGTTCTTTTCTCTCTCGCTTTCTCTGACCGATAATGATCGTAAATCAAGTTAAGGGCAATTCTAGTTACCCATGTTGTAAAATTTGCGGTCGGGGTATATTTTTCAAGGCGTTTCCAAGCTTTAGTGAAAGCCTGATTGGTAATATCTTGAGAAGTATCACTGCCACCCATTTGGGAGCAAACAAATCCAAGTAAATTAGCATGATGACGAAGAACAAGATTTTCAAATGACTTAGCGTCACCTTTCTGGGCGGCGCAAATTAGTTCTTGATCTGAGAGCCTAGTTGATTGTCTCTCTGTTGTCCCTTGGCATTTTTCTGCAATCATCTCTTGATAATATCACCATAACTGCCCTTAACATAGCTTTGAGCAGTAGCTTAATCAGTAGTCAGATTAGTTCTTTTTCTCAACAGCAATTTTTAGTGGTTAAACTTTTTTGTTTATATTCTTAGTTGCTTAGGAAGCCTTCGGATGGTGGCCGTTCCAAATATCTAAAAGTTACTATTTGAATGGCAGTCGAAAATAAATAAGAACTTTGGGTTTACTATAGCTGTTCAATTCTAATTTGAGATTATGAAGAGCGCTACTGATCGGGAGAATTAGGGACTGAGTAGTTTGCATTTAGGTGAATGCAAACTACTCAAGTTTTTAAGAAAGCTTACTCTTCTTCGTCAGAGTTACCTTGTTGTTTGCTAGCTTGTTCCGGAGCAGCAGTTCCTTCAGGTTGGTCAGCTTTGATGTAGATCGTTGCTGCTTTCTTGAAGATTAATTTCTCACCACTATCTAAATGAAACCCATCAAGGATATCAATTAGGCCAGCAGCATTTTCTTTTAGAACATCAACAAAGGCATAAGCTCCACGCGCAGTGTACTTAGCTAAATGTTCCACAGGCATGTTGGCAGCTTCGTTCATTAGCTTTGTGATCTTTGTTTCATCAATGTCAGCAGCATTATCTGAACCAACATAGAAACGACAATATTCAATTTTAGGAATATTGCGGCTAATGATTCTTGCTTCTAAGTCTTTGTAATCATCGCGAGAGTTGTTGTCTTGTTGATCCCGATCTCCACCTCGCTCACTTCTGTCGCCACGCTCATTTCGGTCTCCGCGACGGTTATTAAAGCCTGAACTAGCACTGCTAGCTTTAACTTTCATCTCCGGTAATACGTTTAGAGTATTATGGATAAAGTACTTTAACAAAGCATCATAATCAGCAGAAGCTTTAATGTTGGTGACAAGTTCATCTAAACTTTTAGAAACGCTATCAGAGTAAGCACAGCTTTTAGCTTCAGCAATTATTTGTTTAAACTGAGCTTCATGAATTTCTGAGCTACTTGGAAGTTCAACTTGTTTAATTTCAAAATCAATTACTTTTTTCAAGTAATGAAAATTGCCATGATCTAATGGGCTAATTAAGTTAATTATTGTTCTTAGCTTAGATTGGCTGTCTGTTACTAATGTTCTATGGATGTAGACTTCTGGATCTTCATGAATTGCATAATTCACTAAACGCGTAAATTTAGCGCAATCAAGTTCGCGACCGGAGATATCCGTTACTATTAAGACTTGAATTTCACCATCCACTACTTGAGTAGCAGTTGCTTGTACTTTTGATGTTGGAACACGTCCAATCAGCTTACGACAAGAAATCTGTCTTTTATTAAGAATTACTTCTAGTAAATCAGCTTCTGAAGGTTGGTTACAGAAAACTACAGTTGGTTGAGGGTTAGTTATCAGGATATCAGCAAGGGAATTTGGTTTTGCTAGCAGATCGCTTTCGATTTCATAATAAATATGATTTAATTCAGCAGTTGAAGCCGTAGCAGACTCTTGAGAGTTTCCATCCGATGTGTTTAATTCTTCGTTCATGTGTAAATTTTTGATAAAAATTAAGTTATTATCTGTAGGTAGAAATTTGCGATTTAGTTATTTAATAGCTTACTGTTGCTTGCTGACGTCTGTTTTTGCCGGGTGCAATTTTATCGTTCCATCTTCAGAAACAAATGATTCCAGTCTAGCAACAAATAGAACCCACAGAAGGGGTCATACTAATGAGAAGTCAACGCAAAGTCAATTCATGAACTTGACTGAACTAGCTGAAATCAGGGGACTTTGGGATAATTTAAGATATAAACAGCTTGATTTTAGTAGCTTTAAACCGAAATCATCATTGCCAATAAAAATCGAGAATCAGGATGTTATCTTAATTCAAAATGCTAATGGTCAAGCTGAGGTCTGCAAACTTGATAATACTTGTGCTTCATTACAAGTAGCTGCTTTGGAATTAAATCATTTTACTTGGCATTCTTCCGGAAAAATTGCTTTTAGTGCCAAAAGAGATCACTTAGTGGTTTATGATATCACTAACAAGCGATTAATTAATGCTTCTCCCCGCCTTGCCGATCGACTTTCGGTAATGAGCTTCTCAGAAAATGGTGAATCGGTATATGCCGGAACCTTAACCGGTAAAATCTATAATTGGTATTATCTTCCAACCGCTACAAGTGTTTATTCTCAACTAACAAGATATTCGGGACTCGTGTCGATTTTAAAGCAAATCATAGTACATCCAAGCGATCGCGTTTTCTTTACGATTGATTTGCAAGGGAAACTTGGTGCTTGGCAAAATTTTGAGGCAAAGCCTTTTGAATATCAACAGCGAGATAACCCTTTTGATCCCGTATTTTGGTCTGAAGAGGCAATTCGCCTAAGGCAACAGTTAGGAACTGATGTGGAAGAGATTTTTCAGAACAAGTCCGGTGAAAAATTACTCATTCATTTTAAGGATGGACGAATTGATTTATGGAATTTACGTGGGTTCGAAAAACTTTGTCAGTTAGATTTACCAAAAGTAAAAAAGGTTTTTATGACCCCGGAATGGGATCGAGTTTTGTTCCAGACTCGTGAAGAATCAATCTTAACTCACTTGGATCAAATCAATGTCAGTCAAATTGAAAATTCTTTTGATAAATTTTGTCCGCCAATAGAGATTACTAAACAATTAGAGTCTAGTAATTTTCAAGATTTGGTCTTGGTTAATCAAACTATTTATGGCTTAACTCCTAGTGGCTTTATTAAAATTCCAGCACAATGAAAAAAAATCTCTTAGCACTAATTATTATTGTTTTAATTATTTTAGATCAGGCTAGTAAGTTATCAATCGAAAATTACTTTCAGCTTGGGGAAGACCTGAGCATTATCCCTGGATTTTTTAATTTAGTTCTTGTTTATAATAAGGGTGTAGCCTTTGGAATGATGGCTAACTGGGATGATAGTACCAGACAAATGTTGCTGATTGGAATCGGCTTGCTGGCTAGCATCATGATCGTTTGGATGTATCTGAAAGAATACCGTAATTCGCAGGTAGGTTCCCTTTGTCTTAGCTTAATAGTTGCGGGGGCGTTTGGAAATATTATCGACCGAATCCGGATAGGAAAGGTTGTCGATTTTTTGGATTTTTATATCAGCGGCAATCATTGGCCAGCATTTAACTTTGCCGACAGTTACATTTGTGTTGGCGTGGTAATCTTAATGTTTGTCAAAACTGCAAAGTAACTTAGGTTATTATATAGTGATGACAAAAAAATAAATTACGTAAAAAGTATATAGATTAATTTGCTTTTTTGTCATAACCGTATGATTTTATAACGCTTGCGGGGGATAGAAAGCCCCCAAAAGTAATTTTCTTACGTAAATTACTTTTTGGACTTTCTATAAGCAGCAGCGGAATTAGTCAGGAGAGGACTTTGCTTAGTACTGAAAACTCTAATTAAATTATTGATCCGTGATACTCACTTAATGCCTTTTTTCAGATTAGCACTACTTTTTTAACAAAGCCTGAGTGGCAAGTTCACTTCGGTATTTAGTTAGTTGTTTGGATAAATCTAAATTGCTAGTTGCTAGAATTTTTGCAGCTAAGATTCCAGCATTCTTAGCTCCATTTAAAGCAACTGTTGCAACAGGAACGCCATTTGGCATTTGTAGGATGGATAGAATTGAATCCCAACCATCAAGAGAATTACTTGATTTAATTGGCACGCCAATCACCGGAAGAATCGTTAATGAGGCGACCATCCCAGGAAGGTGTGCGGCGCCTCCAGCACCAGCTATAATTATTTTCAGGCCACGGCTTTCTGCCGATTTAGCATAGTCAAACATTCTCTCTGGAGTGCGATGGGCTGAAACAACTTCCATTTCATAAGAAATCTTGAATTTTTTTAAAATTTCAGCGGCTTCTTTCATAATCGGCAGATCTGATTTGCTACCCATAATTATTCCAACTTGAACTTTTTTCATGCTTGTACCTTTAATGAAGTCTGCAGAATCTTGGCTTGCTTAATAGCTGAAGTCAAGTCCTCTGCCAGGATTGTTAGGTGTCCCATTTTCCGACCGGGTCGAGTTTGTTTTTTTCCGTAAAGATGAAGGTAAACTCCAGGCTCTTGAATTTTCTCTAATCCTTGATAGTCAGGTAATCCAGTGTAGCCTTCTGCCCCTAAAAGATTAATCATCACAGCTGGGGAATGAAGTGCTGTTGAACCAAGCCCAAGACCTAGTAAGCAACGCAATAATTGTTGATATTGAGAGCTACCACAAGCTTCAATCGTGTGGTGACCACTGTTATGGGGACGGGGCGACATCTCATTAATTAGGATTTCTCCAGATTTTGTAAGAAATATTTCGATGGCTAAGATTCCTACTAAATCTAGTTTTGAAGCAATATTTTCAGCTAGCTTACGAATAAGTTGATCTTGTTCTTTACTGCAAGAAGCAGGACAGAATAAGTAGTCCACTAAATGCAATTCTGGATCCATTTTCATTTCAATTGGATCGAAAGTTTTAACTTCCCCTTTTTGATTACGAACTACAATGATTGCCAACTCACGATCAATATCTACTAACTCTTCGCGAATGGAGTCCTTAGTAAAGGCTTTTTCCAAATCTTCAGCGTGTTTGATTATTTTAACACCTTGTCCATCGTACCCTCCAACTCTAATTTTTTGAACGAACGGCAGGTGTTTTATTAGTTCAACTTTAGAAGTTTCCTTGGTAATTAATTCAAAAGCGGACGTTGGGAAATTGTTTTTTACTAAGAATTCTTTTTGTTTAGCCTTGTCTTGAATTATGGAAATGATTTTAGGATCCGGAATTACTTTTACTCCATGATTTTTTAGACGATCTAGGCCTTCCACGGAAACTTTCTCGATCTCAATAGTAATTACATCCAAGTTTTTTCCAAATTCGAAAACTTGATCAGGATTTTCAATGTCTCCAACTGTAAAATTATGAGAAATTGCTTGGCAAGGTGCTTGAGGGTCTGGATCGATAAATTGTAGCTCTAAACCCCAATCATTGGCGGAATTAATCAGCATGCGCCCTAACTGACCGCCTCCTAAAACTCCAATTTTTAGCTGATTAATTTTCATCAAATTTTTTATTTTTATAAACTCAGATTTATATCAGGATGAACTACTTTTGCCAAAAAAATTTATATTATTGAGAGTCCAAAAATTAATTTACGTAAGGAAACTACTTTTTGGACTTTCTATATCCCTCTGAAGAAAAACTAGATAAGTATTAGAAGTTATCTTCAGTTCCCTAGTTTATCTTTCCTTGGCGTTTGAATTCCTGTGCTAAAGGATATAACACAGGAATTGAATGATATTATTGAAATAGTGCTCCCGCCGCATTTCTATTAATAAACTCCAAAGCATCTTCGGATTGTAGTTTAACAAAAGTTGTTAGGTCGCCCGGTTTGCAATCATTTCTAGTTCCAAAAGAAGTTGTTGCGTATAAAGCGATTTGTCCATTATGTGTTGCCAGCATTGGGCCCCCAGAATCTCCGAAACAGACATTACTGCCTGGTCCTTCATAAAGTGCTTGTACCGAATTGCTACTAACATCGGAAAGTTTCATTTCACCTGATTTTAAAGTTGACGAAATATCACCACTATCGTCTTGACCGTAACCAAACACGGATACAATATCACCGTCCTCTAAATCTTTGCCTAGTAAAATTGGCAGTACTGGCAGTCCGGCGTTACTGTCTAATTCCATAATCGCAATGTCTGTCAGATCACCGGAGTCGTTTCCGTTAGAGTAGTCAGGGTGAATATAGACTGTCGAGGCATAAATGGTTCTTAGGCTGTTTGAGTTATCACCAATTTGAATTGAAGCACTAGTTACATCGTCGAAACAATGTGCGGCTGTAATTACTTTATTGCTCGTAATCATTGTGCCTGTGCAGTAGCCAATGTTATTACTATTAGTCTCAATTACTATTCTAACAATAGCGGAACGTTCTGGGTTAGCACAGCTGGTACCACCTACAATTTTATTGCTCAAGCCTAAAACATCACAGGAATTATTATCTGGTTGAGCGGAGCTATTATTGTTATCATCGTCACTATCACTGTTTGTGCAGGCTGATAAACAGGTTAACGTTAAAAAAATAGTTAGAATATAAAGGTGACGCATATGAAATCTTTTTGTAAAATTTTGATTCTAGTTCAACTCTTCGCAATTTCTGCTTGTTCGCAACAAGTTGAAAGTAGCAAGGCTCCAGACAGTGAAAATATTACTATTCAGAACTATCAGCAATGCGTGAAATTAGGGGGGATAATGCTCAAGACTTATCCAGCAAAGTGCCGAACTAAAAATGGCCAAACCTTCACCAGAGATTTGAATGCCACTGAGCCTCTTTGTAATAATCTCTGTGGCGATGGACTTTGCGCGGAGCTAGTGTGCCAAGGACAGGGTTGTCCATGCACGGAAACAAAGGAAAACTGTCCTAATGACTGTCCTTAATTAATACTGGAAATTTATAGCTTATTCCTAGCTATGAAAGCTCTACTTGCTAGGCACTCAGACACAAATTTAGATTTAATTATTTAGATAATTCACTAATCATCGGTTTATGTTGGTTTGAAAGCCCGACATAACTAACTAATATCATTTAATAATTTAAATTAATATTAGTATTTTTAGCCACTTAATAATCCCCAAAAAATACCAAGTAATTTTTAGAGCGAAATTAGCAAAAAATTGAAAAAATGATTTTCAAAAAAGATAATAAATTTAATATGTTATATGGGTAAGTGCTTGAATCAGCATTTGAGAAGAACCGATAAAATAATCATACCATTAAAAAGAATGATAGCACAAGTATTTATTTTATAAAATTATAAATAATTTTAACCTATTGAATTTATTTAACATATGAATGAAATTAAAGTGGCAGCTTAGTTGAAAGGAAAGAAATATGGGAAAATTTGCAGTCAGTGATACTAAGGAGCAAGCGCTAATTTCATTAATGGATCGTTTAGGTATAAAGGAAGAACAGCTAGAAGAAAAGTTTATTCGTGGTTCAGGCAATGGGGGTCAAAAGATTAACAAAACTTCTTCCTGTGTATATTTAAAGCATTTGCCTACGAGTATTGAAATTAAATGTCAGCGAACGCGGTCACAATCTTTAAATCGTTTTCATGCACGAATGGAGCTTTGCGATAAGATCCAAGAGCAAACCGAAGGTGAGGAGTCCAAAAAACAACGTGAGATCGCCAAGATTCGTCGTCAAAAAAGTCGGCGGACACGAAAATCTAAAGAAAAAATTTTAGCTGATAAACAGAAACATTCTGTCGTAAAACAAAATCGCAAAAAAGTTTCTAGTAAAGATTAATTGTATCCGTTCACGGGAAAGTTAAAGTCCTTTAAAAAGGCTGTATAAGAGCAAAATACTAATTTGTTTCTTGGTCAAAATCTGAACGATTTTGTCCAGCAGTGTGAACGGATAGTGTCTCCACCCCCAATTTACTTCGTAAATTGACCCCTTTAAGGGGATTTGTGCCTTTAAAACTTTGACAGATAAGTGAAGGGTTACGATTAATTTATACTCAGCGCTTTTCATTTTTGAGAAAAATGAAAAGAAAGTTGTCCTGAAGGGGGAGCGAGTGTAACGAGTCCCGGGGAGCAAAATCCTGTCACAGACAGGTTTTGCCGTAGAAAACGCCAACTAAACCCTACGCAGATAGGCGGTGAGTATTTGTTTTATCTTCTACGGCGTAACTTGGCTAACGCCAAGATTACACTCGCCCTTCGCAAATTTCATTTGCGAAGGGTTTAACTACCTAAATATGGCACCGGACAATTAAAGCTATCAGCTATTGCTCGAATTAAGGTGAACTCATGAGTCGAAATTTTTTTGTCGATTGAGATGCATGAAATACAAGCTCTTAGTAAAACTTCCCGCACATTATATTCCGAATTGCTTAGTTCTTTAATGGCTTGATCCAAGAGATGAAAACCTACCTTCGGTAATTCCTGAAAGTTATGTTGAAATTCAGCGGGGATAGCACAATGTTTAATTCCTGCCCGATAGGCCTCTTCCGCGACGGCTAAATTATCCTTATTACCTAAGACTGCTAAGCAAAGAAATAAGTCGGAAGCAAATTGTACTAAATTGCCCAGTGGTTTGTTTTTTTGACCCTTAAATTTTTCAGGATTAAATTTTAGATCATAATGTTTTAATAGAATAATTTGCAAGGTATATTCATGTAGATCTAAATTTGCATCGGCGTGAGCTAGGTGAGTTACTAAATCCCGCATTTGCTTAAACTGACTTTCGGAGAGCATATTGAGCGTTGGAAGTGCTAAATCTAGAATCGAGAGAAAGTCATTTTGATTCACTTCTTTAGAGGTAATTAGTAATTTAGAAAATTCCTGAAAAGAACTTGAGGGAAGATTTTGTTCCAGAATTTGTAATTGTTTTCCACGAATATCTGGCTTGGCATCTAGTAATAGAGTGTAGATTACAAACGGAGCAAGGTAGGGCTCGTGTACAGCTTGATGAATTTGCGGTGGAAGATTATTAATTAAATTTCTGGCTGCTTCTAAATTAGCAAATCCCATTGTCCCAATTGTCCCTAAAATATTTCCTGCGGGGTTATTTAAGATAGACTCTAACGCTGGGTTTTTGAGGAGTGGATCAAGTGGACCTCCAGAAGCGCTAGCTTCTGGACCTCGAGCTTGTCGAGAGGTAGCCTCGTCCCGAGCTTGCCGAGGGATTGTCGTATTAACATCCACGCTCTGAAAATCACCATCAAAACTGCGATCTAATCTTTGAATTCTTTCAGTTAATGGGGGATGAGTCGCGAATAGATTAGTGAAACTACTTTTTAATCCATTAGCAAAAAACATATGACTAATTTCTTCTGCGTGGGCATTCTTGATTTTTGACCCATCAGCTAAGGCCCCAATTTTTTTTAAAGCTCCAGCAATACCTAGAGGATTACGAGTGTACTGCACTGCTGAGGCATCGGCTAAATATTCCCGCTGACGCGATACAGCCATTTTAATTAATTTAGCAAAAAAAACACCAGTGTAGCCAATTACAAGTAGGCCAATTCCAATTATAATGACGGATCCTCCGTCCGATTTACCATTAGATCTACGACGATAAGAGTTAGATGATCGCGCCGTTCCTTCCACGATTAGTCGTCCCGTTAAGGCGATGAATAAAATGCCAAATAAAATACCAATCAGTCGAAGATTTAAGCGCATGTCACCATTTAGGATATGACTAAATTCATGAGCAACAACACCTTGCAACTCATCCCGCGAGAGAGTTTCAAGTGCTCCACGACTAACTCCAATCACAGCATTGTCTAGTCTAGTACCGGCAGCAAAAGCATTAATACTTGCTTCCTCTTCCATGACATAAATTGGTGGAACCTTCATTCCGGAAGCAATGGCAATTTCTTCGACGATATTTAAAATTTGCTTTTCTGTAGCTAGTGTTGTGTTAGGATTAATTAAGCGACCATTTAGCATCGATGCTACTCGAGCCCCACTGCCACCAAGTTGTAGGGATTTAAAAACACTAGCTAGCGCAATAATAATTGAAACTCCTAAGAAGACTTTTAGAAATAGTGCGGAATTCCAAAGAACGCCAAGTTTAGATTCAAAGGGCAGTGGAGACATCCCGCCAGTTATCACGCCGGATGCTAAGGTGAAGGCAAACAACAGATAAATTCCTAGGACAATTACTAGAATCGCAAGTACATAAAGAAATAGCAGTTGCTTAGTGCGACGCTTGGCATTTAATTGATTTTCGAAAAAAGTACTCATGATGACTTATGGGTGTAGAGATTAATTGGGAAATTTGTTAGTCTTTAAATATGTATCCGTTCACGGGGAATACAAAAGTACGTTGTCAAAGCTTTTAAGGAGCAAAAACTAATTTGTTCCTTGGTCAAAATCTGATCGATTTTGTCCAACAGTGTGAACGGCTAATGTCTCCACCCCCAATTTACTACGTAAATTGACCCCTTGAAAGGGATTTAATCTTTTAAAACTTTACAGACTATGTAAAGGGTTACATCATTATGAAGTGTAAACAGAATACCATTAATTTAAATCAGTTGGCGAGAGAAGATTTCTGGAGAATCCTTAACCAAATTCGTTCTCAAAATAAATTTCAACCGGAATCAACTTTAGATGATCAAAAAATACTAAAGTTTTTGGCCGAGGATCAAAACCTTCAAATGGCAGTCTATCAGGCTGGAATGCGTTTCTCGGAAATAACGAAGGAATTTCCTGAGGCAGTTAATTTATCCACAGCAGATTTAATTCAAGAACTACACCAAGATATTCTTAATTTTTATTCGGCTGATGGGATCCCACCATTTGTGCCACTAACGGCAATGGGTCCTTGGATCGTAACATTTCATGGGGGAGTTATCTATGACGTTGGCGCTTACGGCATGTTAGGGTACGGGCATAACCCAGCTTTTTTAAAGCAAAGTCTTTGCGAAGAGCAAGTGATGGCTAACGTGAAAACTGTTTGTTTTAGCCAACGCCGAACTTGTCAGACACTAAAGCAGAATATTCGTCAGGGCAAATGTCCCTACGACAAATTTATGTTTGTAAATTCTGGTACTGAAGCAGTAGCAGTGGCTACGCGAATTAGTGATGCCAATGCTTTAGTGATGACTCAGGCCGGGGGTAAGCATCAAGGTAAAAAAATAAAATTTTTGACTTTAGCAGGAAGTTTTCATGGAAGAACTCAACGCGAAGCTCTAGCTTCCGATTCAACTTGGCAGACCTATCAAGTGCTAGCATCATTTAAGGATAATCATTGTTTGGTAACGGTAGAGCCAAATAATATTGACGAGCTTCGCGCTGCTTTTGAACAAGCAGAAAAGGACGGAGTTTTTTTTGAAGCAATGTTAATTGAGCCAGTAATGGGTGAGGGGCGTGCGGGCTTTGCGATTACGCCTGAATTTTATAATGAAGCAAGACGCTTAACCTCTCAGCATGGTGGAATGTTAGTGGTTGATTCAATCCAGGCCGGACTTCGTTGTCATGGATATTTAAGTATTTTAGATTACCCAGGCTTTCAAGACTCTGCCGCGCCAGATTTGGAAACTTATTCTAAAGCGGTTAATGCCGGACAGTATCCCTTATCAGTAGTGGCACTTAGTTCCCGAGCAATTTCAGCATATAAGAAAGGTACTTATGGAAATACCATGACGACCAATCCAAGAGCATTAGATATTGCCAACACAATACTAACTTATCACACTTCGGAGGTTACTCAGAACATTAAAGATCAAGGTGCTTATGCTTTGCAAAAGCTTCAAGCACTTAAAGAAAAATTCCCCAAGGAAGTTAAGGAGATTTTAGGAACAGGATTATTATTTTCTTTGCAATTAATTGATCAAATTCCGATCGAAGGCCTAAATGGTATTGAGCGACAGATTCGTTTGCAAGGAGTAAATGTGATTCATAGTTCTGGAAATCGCTTACGTTTTACACCTTGGTTTAAAATAACTCCGGCGGAGGTGGATTTATTATTTGAAGTTGTGGAAGATTGCCTTGTAAACGCGCAGTCTTTGGCAGATCTCTAGATAAAAAAACTACTAAAGTACTGGAGAGATTCCAAGTACCTCTGCCATAGTACTAATTTTTTTATTTCGACCTCCGCTTAAACTCAAAACGCTTACAGATTGCAAGTATGGTAAAACTTTATAATTTGCATCAGATATGAATAAAAATTCCATCATTGTAATTCCGGCCAGATTTGCCTCGACTAGGTTTCCTGGAAAACCACTAAAAATGATTTCTGGTAAAATGATGATCCAGCGAGTTTGGGAACTGGCATGTCTAGCGCTCAGTCCGCAACAGGTTTTTATCGCGACAGATAGTCAGGAGATTGAGCACGCTGCAAAATCCTTTTCTGCTCAAGTTATTATGACTTCCCCTGATTGTCGAAATGGGAGTGAACGAGTATGGGATGCTTTACAACAATTAGATTTTCAACCAGACGTAATTGTAAATTTCCAAGGGGATGCTGTGTTAACACCTCCTTGGATTATTCAAGACCTTTTAACGGCTTTAGCGGAGCAACCAGAATATGGCTGTGCCACTCCTAAAGTCCGGATTGAAAATACGGCTTATGAGGAGTTTCAGCTAATGCGTTTAGCTGGTAGTTCTTCAGGAACTTTTGTTGTTAGTGATGCCAAACATCGGGCATTATACTTCTCAAATGCAATTATTCCTTATTTTCGCAAGAATCATGATCAAAAATATGCCGATCGTCATTTAGGTATCTATGCTTACCGCTTTGATACTTTAAAGAAATATCTGGCACTAACCGAATCATCCTTAGAGCAGATTGAGCAATTGGAGCAACTACGAATGTTGGAAAATGGAATTGAAATCTTAACAGTACCAGTTGATTTAAAAGGTCGCACAATGGCATCAATTGATTCCCCCGAAGATTTAATTATTGCTGAAAAATTAATTGCAATAGAAGGCGAGCTAGTATGAAATTAATCTTAGCAAGACACGGTAACACTTTCGGACCTAGAGATGATGTCGTCTGGGCGGGCTGTGATCAAGACTTACCGCTAGTCAGTTTTGGTAAAGAACAAGCGGAAATGGTCGCAAACTGTTTTTTAGAATTAGCAAAACTTCCAACTCATATTTACTGTGGGCCATTGCAACGTACTAAAGAATTTGCTGAAATTGTTGCTAGTAAAATTAATTTCACAGCAGAGATCATTATTGATTCTCGTTTAAACGAGCTTGATTATGGACTTTGGGGGGGGATGACCTCAGAGGAAATTATTGATAGTTTTGGAGAACAGGATTTATATAAATGGAATGATCAAAGTATTTGGTCTGATACATTTTTTATGGGCACCGAGGTTGGCACAATTAATATTGTTAAAAATTTTGTGGCTGAACTTAAGCAAAAACACAGTGACCAGGATCGAATTTTAATTGTTAGTAGTAATGGGCTGCTGCGTTATTTTCTTAAATTAATTCCTGGTGAGTTTGAAAATCGGATTAGTATTAATGATTTCAAAATTAAGACCGGACATCTTTCCGTGTTAGAAGAAGTGGGAGGCAAATTTCAATTAAATACTTGGAATACGTCACCAAGTAATTTAACAAAAATTTAATTCTCCCCTCTTGTTCTCCCCTTTTGTGACGCACCAGATAGTATTATTGTCTGTCGTAGTGTTGAGCGTCCCAAAAGGGGAGAATTTAGTTGCCAGACACTATACTTCACTTAGATAATATTCGCTTTATGAACAAAATTTCATCTTGGATCAGAACAATTCCTTTTTTAATCTGCTTTGCTACCTTAATGTTGTTAAGTGATCTGATTTTACGATGCTTCTGGTCGCAAGAACTACATCGAAAAGTAAATGTTTTTTTAAATCGAACAGTTCTAAAATTTTTAAGTACATTTTGTGGAATTACTTTTGACTTTCAAGTTGGGGCAGCAGTATTACAACAGGCAAAATCAAACTTACCCAAAATTATCGTTGCTAATCACCAGTCTTTAATGGACTTAGCGATGTTAAATGTTGTTTTTGAGCCAAATCAAGTACGCTTTATCGCCAAAAGAGAACTAGCTAAGTTTTTACCCTATGTTTCGATCGCCCTCCGCAAAGTGCCACATTGTTTAATTGACCGGGGAGATCGTGGTCAGGCACTAGCTGCAATTAAAGAGTATTCTGTGAGATTAAAATCAGATAATCTAATTTTAGTAATTTTCCCTGAAGGCACGCGGGCACGTGATGGCGTAATGAAGAAATTTAAAACCGGTGGTATTCAGACCTTAGTTGAAGAGTTGGGACAAGTAATGATTTTTCCAGTAGCAATAAATGGTTCGTATTTAATTGCAAAGGACAAGATGCTTCCAGTGCCAGCAAACATTCCTGTAAGCCTAAAAGCCTTGGACCCAATTATTGTAGAACGCACCCAAGACTTGAAGAGAATTCTAGAGAAAGTTGAAAATGACATTAAGAACTGCTCGGAGAGTTTATTCAATGACTAAAAAAACTAAAGTACTATTTGTTTGTCTAGGGAATATTTGTCGCTCTCCACTGGGAGAAGGTATTTTAAAAAAATTAGTAGCTGATGCTGGGCATGCTGAAAACTTTGAAATTGAATCTTGTGGAACTGGAAGTTGGCATGTGGGTGGTTTGCCAGATCCAGGAAGTATTAAAGTAGCAGCAAAACATGGGATTGATTTAACAGAACAACGAGCGCGACAACTGGCAGTTTCAGATCTAGAAAAATTCGATTACATCTTAGCGATGGATCAACATAATTTGAAGAATATTCAAAAGCTTGGAGATGTTCGTGGAAAATTGCAGCTCTTACGAGAATTTGATCCGCTAATTTCCAAGGATTTAAATGTGCCTGATCCATACGGATTAACGGGCGATTCGTTTCAAGAAGTTTATGATATTGTCGAGCGCAGTTGTGAAGTTTTTATAAAAACAATTGGCATCAAATAATTTCTAAAGTTTTAAAAAAAAGATTAATGAGTTTTATTTGATCTTTAGACTCAGAAAACATTTAAGGTTTCTTGGTGTTTTTAATAAACAAGAAATTGTCATCATCATTATGACCAAACATTACTGAATTCTTAATTCTAGTAACACTTCCACCAAGGTCTACCTCTTCTTGCCAAGCTGCCTGTCCTTTGCGAGCATTTTTTTCTAACTGGTGAATTTGTTGTAAACTTAGCCCACCAAGTTTTAGTTTAACTACATCAGCTGCTTCTGCTTCTTGTTGAATAATAGTTGCTTTGCTGTGTGCCTCGGTTCCAATTTCACCAGCTGTACGATACTTTACATCGGACATGTCCAGTGTTGATTTGCTTTGGTGATTAACTGGGACAGTTAACATTACGGCATTATTCTGAATGTAATAGCTTCCATTTTCACAATTATCAACGGCATTATGAACTGCATTTCGCACGCTAGCTATGCTAATTGGATTTGAACCATCAGGGATATGAGCCTCTTCTAATCTCCTTTGAAAATCTGCAAGTGGCATCATCTCTAATCTTTCATGAGGAGGAGATTTACGATTTATTTCAAAAACACTATCAGGTTTAAATCCTTGTTCATAATGTGAGTTACCTAGTATTACAAATTTCTCTCCTTGTGGGTCGGTATAAACTCCCATTGCTTTAATACAATGCTTGGCATGACTTCCACCATCAGGTGCCCAGCGCATGTGGACAATTATTCCCTCTTTGAAGTCACAACCGCTCAGAGTCTTACTAGCAGGGTCATAAGATAAATTATTTCCAGCCTGAAGTTTTTCTAAAGTAGCTAAAGTAGCACTTTGCAGTTTGTTCAGATCTGAATCGCGATCTAGTATGGCGTTGCCTTTACCAGTAAGCATCGAATGTAGGAGTTCTCCCTGGACAGCAAACTTTCCGTGAAGATCAACATATTCGCCAGAAGAATTTTGTAGCGACCAACCCGTATTGCGAGAGTCATAGCTGGAAACATCACCACCAACTGCTTTAAGCATAGTAACCGCGGATGATTCTTGAAAAACTTGCTCAAAAACATTACGAGCATGAAATCTGGGATGTTTTTCATCTTGTCCTAAGTGCTCCACTGGCAAGTTAAATTGTAATTTTTGATTACCCTGTTGAAGTTCATATCTTCCCTTAGTAGCAAGCTCAATTACCATTCGACTGACTTCAGCTGGATTTTCATTAAAGGCTTGGCTTTCAACTGCTGCTATCAGGCAAGTGTTTTTTGTACCTTGGTTAGTGAACCCATGAGTTTTAACTTTATCTAGAATACTCGTTAGTAATTCCGCTTTGAGTGCAGTCTCTGATTTATCAAAGGCATTTACTAAACCACGATCTAAATTGCTAGTGATGAATTTATTTAGAGTTAGAGCTAAAGTTTGTCCTTTAGAGTCAACTGCATTTAAAGCTGTTTTAAATTCTGGAGAAGCTAGGATCTCATGGTATCCCTTAATTTGTTCTGTCGTCAGATTTTTATGATTTTTTTGTTCAAGCAAGAAGTCGGAGATATTCTCTTTAGCCTTAGCTATAAGTTGTTGCTCATTACCAACAGGTGATTTTGTGGATTTAAGAGCTTCTTGCCGACCACTTAATGATCCTTCAATAGGGTTATTTTGACTACTAGCTTGAGGGGCTTGTGCGGTACTTGTTCCTGATTGTGAGAATAGATTTAATGCCATATCTTGAGTTCTATATAAAAACCTATCATCTGTTACTAATTTATTGCTTCTAAATATCTTAATGTATAAAAAAGTAATTTCTCAAAAACTAATTACTTTTAAGAATTAAGCTAATATATTTGGTTTCCCTAAGAAAGCAGATGACTTATAATCTTGGCAAATGACTCGCGGAATTCTAATCACAATTTTCTTTTTTATCTCCATTCTGGCCTATTTCTCCTTAAAACAGGAGCCGGTAAACTCATCCTTAAAGAAAACATTCCAAAAATCAAGTAGTTATGAACCAAAGCAAATTGAGCATGAACTTCTAAGCCCCCAGGAACTTGCTAAAAAATCATTAGAGGATCAAGCAGAATACCAAAAGATTTTAGAGTCTGATAGTGAGTTTAATGAGGCCTTGGCTAATTTACAGCAAGAACTAACTTCCGATGCTGAGTTAAAACAAGCAACTTCCGGTACAAATTTGGACCTTTCTCCTCCAAATGAGCCGACAGATCCTGACTTAACTAATTTAAATAATGCTGCTAGCGAACCTTCAAATAACTCCAGCAATGATTATTTTGAGTTAACGCCAGCAGAGCAGGAAGCTCTTAACAACAGTGGGACACCTAATAATAACTCTGGTTTGATTGGAGGGGTACATAATAGAACGGCTAGTGAGGCAATTCCGGTCACGGATGATTCTGAAGATCAGCAAACTACAGCTGAAGCTTTCCAAGAACTTCCGCTCCTGACTGGCCAGCCTAGAGGTTATGTGATGCTTTATCTGATGCATCCTAAAGCACGAGAAACAGTAGATGCCCAAATCGAAGCTTTGGTTGTTTCGGGAATTCAAAATCTTTATTTGTCTGTTTTAATTGATGGTACTTTTAATAAAGATTTTGAATATCTAAAAAATAATATTAAGAAACTTAGTGATAACTGTGAGAGCTTAACTTTAGCACTCTATTTAAGTAATGGGTCTACGATGCGACGCTGGAATCAAACTGATATCCTTGCTGGTTTTAATGGGATTGAGCCCAAAGTTTTTCGAGATTTAATTCAAACTGAAGAACGAGCGAAGAATGAATTTCAGGCAATAGTGCGAGATGCAGAATCAATCTTTGCCTATAATTCTGCACTTAGTTTGGCAAATAAAAATATTGCGATAGTAATGTTGGAAGATAATTTACAAAAAGATTCTTATGTTGCCATGCGGAATATTGCTCGCGATATTTTAGGCGATCGAGTTCAGTACATCCGCAATCCTTGCCCTGGATGTTACCCAGGAAATGATACAGCAACTGATGGGGATGCAATTGAAATTCACGATCCAGAAGGAGTCTTTCAAATTGCTTCTGGTACAGGCTTTACCAATGATGGTAAAGGGTATCGCTTTGCAACTGAACCAACTGCAAACGATAAGATTTTAATTGATGATTTAGAAGATCGCATGATTACAGCAGACTCCCGAGGAGGAAAGTATTTCGGCTTATGGCGTTCGGAGCGACAAGGGTATAGTATCCCACCTGTTCACCCTGATCTAAGAACCTATGAAGTTCCGACAGTCAAACAGCTAATAACAGAAATACAAATGTTACGTTCTGGGCTAACTGAAGTGACGGAGTAATACTTAATAGCTTTTGCTTTTTTGACTAGCATCTACTTAACCTGACAACCATGCCCCAACAAAAATCTAGTAAAAGCTTCAAAAAAATTCTTCTGACAACTATTTCCAATCAACCTTTACTGATTGCAACTTTGATGGGCCTTGCTTCAGGGCTTCCATTATTATTAACAAAAAGTACTTTAAAAACATGGCTTCGAGAATCTGGTGTAGATTTGGAAAGTATTGGTTTAATAAGTTTGGCTGGAATTCCCTACACATTAAAATTCCTTTGGGCTCCTTATTTAGATCATTTTAGTTTGTCAATTTTAGGACGAAGGACTAGCTGGCTAATTTTAAGCCAAGTGATGTTGGTCTTAGCGCTTGCCGCCATAAGTTTCTTACAACCGGCAACAGATTTAAATCTAATTGCTTTTGTTGCCTTCTTTATTTGTTTTTTTAGTGCCACGCAGGATATTGCCGTAGATGCATATCGACGGGAAACATTGACTGATAAAGAGTTAGCCTTTGGCTCATCACTTTATGTTTATGG
Organism: Bdellovibrionota bacterium; assembly: GCA_041740355.1. GTDB lineage: Bacteria > Bdellovibrionota_C > UBA2361 > UBA2361 > CALJRW01 > JANNBC01. The sequence goes on along the minus strand of JBGSMD010000020.1, from coordinate 11,323 downwards.
TTATCGGATTGCCCTTTGGATTGCCCGAGTAGTACCACTTTACATAGCTACTTACTATTCTTGGAAGGCAGCATATTTAACCATGGCGGGGTTAATGGCCTTAAATTTGATTACTACTTGGCATGCCAAAGAACCAGTGGTGGAGATTGATCAACGACCAGCAAATTTTGCCGGAGCTTTCATTCTACCCCTGCAAGATTTCTTTTTACGGATCGGTGCCAAACGTGCCGTGTTAACTTTATTATTTATCCTGTTTTTTAAACTAGGAGATAGTTACGCCAGTGTTTTAACTTCTCCTTTTTATATTGATCTTGGTTTTCAAAAAGATGAAATTGCCTCAATCGACGGAACTTTTGGATTTTTTACTCAGTTTTTAGGATTGCTTCTGGGTAGTGCTTTAATAGTTAGATGGGGGATTACTAAATCGCTTTGGTATTTTGGAATCTTACAAATGGTTTCGACTGGCGGTTTTGTTTTGCTAAGTATTTACGGACATAATTTACAACTCTTTGCTGCCGTAATTAGTTTTGAAAATACTAGTGGCGGGATGGGAACAGCCGCATTCTTAGCATATATGGCAAGTCTTACAAATCGCGCCTACACGGCAACGCAATATGCTCTGATGACGAGTTTAATGGCTGTGCCACTAAGTTTACTTTCGGGAACTAGTGGATTCTTAGCCAATGATGTTGGTTGGACATGGTTCTTTACAATTTGTACTTTAGCTGGGATTCCAGGACTAATTTTAATTAGAATTATAACCCTCCGCATATGAAATTTGCGGAGGGCGAGCGTAATCTTGGCTTAAGCCAAGTTTCGCTGTATAAGACAAGGCCAATACTCACAACTTATTTGCGGCGGGTTAGGTGTTGTTTTCTACGGCAAAACCTGTCTGGGACAGGATTTTGCTCGCTCTCCTTGCTATTCATTTTTTATCAAAAATGAATAGCCGGTGAGTATAATCCAGACTTATTTAAGAGAATTTCTATTAAGCGTAAGATAGTTTAGATTATTTTTACGAACTAATTAATCTTTTCTTAGTCTTTTTCGGTTTACTGCTTAGTTGCTTGTCACTAGAACAAGCTCATAGTAGATTGCCGAAGTTCATTCATAATAAAAAGTAATTCATTAATTAAAATCTTTTTTATTAAATAAAGTATATGCAACTGACTACAAAACAACAGCAAAGATTAGATACATTCATGGAAGGACTTCGCAAGAGAAATCCGGGCGAAGTTGAATTTCACCAAGCTGTGCAAGAAGTGGTCACAACACTTATTCCCTTTGTCGAACAAAATCCTAAATACGACGAAGCCTACATGTTAGAACGGATGACTGAGCCAGACAGAACGGTAATCTTCCGTGTTCCTTGGGAGGATGATCAAGGAAACATTCGAGTTAATCGTGGTTATCGAGTTCAGTTTAATAATGCAATTGGACCATACAAGGGAGGACTTCGTTTTCATCCATCAGTAAATCTTAGCATTCTAAAATTTCTAGGTTACGAACAAGTATTTAAGAACAGCTTAACAACACTTCCGATGGGTGGTGCTAAGGGTGGATCTGATTTCAACCCCAAAGGAAAAACAGACCGAGAAGTAATGCGTTTTTGTCAGTCATTTATGACAGAACTTTCACGTTATGTAGGAAAAGACACTGATGTTCCGGCAGGTGACATCGGAGTTGGGATTCGTGAAATTGGTTACATGTATGGACAGCACAAGCGTTTAACTAATCAGTTCACCGGAGTTCTTACTGGTAAAGGTTTAGCTTTTGGTGGAAGTTTGATTCGGACTGAAGCAACTGGTTATGGAGCCGTTTATTTCGCACTTAATATGTTGGAGCATGTCAATGATGGCTTAATTGGAAAGTCTGTTGTTATATCTGGTTCTGGAAACGTGGCTCTTTACGCCGCGGAACAAGCGATTATGCAAGGAGCAAAAGTACTGACACTTTCTGATTCTGATGGATATATTTATGCCAAGAACGGACTCGATCGTGATCAATTAAATTGGATTAATGACTTAAAAACTTTAACTCGTGGACGGATTAGTGAAGCTGCCGAGAAATATAAATTCGAATATCATGCCGGAAAAACTCCTTGGGGTGTTCCTTGTGATGCGGCATTTCCATGTGCTACTCAAAATGAAATCAATGGAGCAGATGCTAAGTTATTAGTTAAGAATGGCTGTAAAGTTGTTAGCGAAGGAGCGAACATGCCATCCGATCTGGATGCGATTAATGTATTTCTAGAGGCTAAAATTTTATATGCTCCTGGAAAAGCCGCTAATGCCGGAGGGGTTTCGGTTTCTGGGTTAGAAATGTCACAGAATAGCCTGCGACTTAGTTGGTCACGTGAAGAACTAGATCAAAAACTTCAAGGTATTATGAAAAGTATTCACGCTAAATGTGTGGAATATGGCCAAGAGAAAACTCACGTAAATTATGTACAAGGAGCCAACGTTGCTGGTTTCGTGAAAGTTGCGGATGCCATGCTTCATTATGGGGTAAATTAACCCCAATTTGATTTAAGGTAAACCGTTCCCCATATTAAAAATCCTCTTCTTCAAAATACTGTACAAAAAATTTTTGCTTAATCTTTACAAAGCTTGGGCTTGTAGGTGGAAGTCCATCTAGATCCATAAAATCAGTATCAAATGAGAAATAACGTTCAGCAGGAATATAGTCTTTTATTTGATTTCCACCAAAAGAATAGTTTGCATCTGAAGTTGATGTACTATGCAATGATTTAGTTAAGTTAATAAAAGATCCATGCATTACTAAATCCTGTCCATCCCAATCTTCCTGAAGTTGTGCATAATTACCAAGTCCATAATTTGAGCCACCTAGGCCACAATTGTATGAGGTCATTGAGCCGCAGCTCACAGGAATTTTAAAGAAAAAACCCGAAAATATAGCAGTATCAGTTGCTACTCGATTGTCGACATCTTGTAACCCGCCTGCACTAACGAATTGTCCACAAGAGATGTCATCTTCTAGGTTACTACTCCAGTTACTCGATTGAACATATAGTCTATCGCCCACAAGAATAGCAGGAATCTTATTAACAGCATTTTCGGGGTTATCTCTTAGTTGATTAAATGTCATACTACTAAGACTTGTTCCAATATTAAAATGACCTTTTACATACATTGGTAAATCGGTAACAAAGGCAACTCTTTCTACTGACGGGGCACCGCTATAAGGAGTTTTGAGATTTGAACCACTGTGAAGTCGTATTGCATACTTACTGTAGTAGGGTGTAGAAGGATTTTCCTCATTAAATCTCGGCGAAGTTGCTGGAACGGTTGCAGCATCTTTTCCTTCCACAGAAAAGAAAAGTGTAAAGCCATCAGTTTTATTAATCCCACTTGGGATAAGTTCTTGTTCTTCAATACAGCGCATTAACTGAGAGACATTAATGTCCATCAATTGAACACATCTTCCATAAGCATGATCGGCACTCGTAGATCCGAAAACATTGGTGCTGTATGTATTTGTGGCAACTGAAGTTTTAACACTTGAAGCTCCTGAACCAGATGGAGAATATGTAGTCCCATTAACCACAAATTGAGGGAAATGGTTTCTTAGAGTAATCCCATTATTTAATGCTAAGTTTGTATTAATCATTGTAGTACAGTTAGTAACTACTTTTTGAGTCAGTGGAATATTGCATGAGCCATCAGAATTTTGGATTTCAATTCCATTGTTTCCAGTAACACAACTTGTGTCGGGAGCATTTGAAGCATTTAATTTTAGTACAACCCTTAAGTTTGCACGATCCCAATAATCACTATTAGAATTGCGAGCAATACTGGCATATTCCGTAGCATCTGCTGGATCTACCCCAATACGAATATTATTATTATAATTTGTTACTTCAGAAGTTGTAATACTTGAATATCCAGAAGCATGAGATCCACTTAATGAAACAGTTCTCCAGTTATATGTGTCATCATTTCCTCCAAATTGATCCACCTGTAAGGAGAGGCCAGTATTCGATGTTCCCTTCCAACCTTTAAGTAATGTGCCAACAGAAGTAATAGGTCCAGAAACCTTAATTCCACCTGTTGACCCATAAAAGTAAATATTATTATTAGAATGAATTGGTCCTAATAGTTGAAAAGAAGTTGGTTCGGATAAAACTTCTAGATCTTGATCATAAAAAGCTGCAAATTGTAGCATTGGAATAACACGACTAGTAATTTGCATACCTAGTACAGCTTCTGTTTTATTGTTAGTTGGATTTATAGATTTAGAATGTAAAATGTATTGAAAATCTAGTGCTTGTAAACCGGCATAATCATCACCTGGCTCAATAATATTTTTTACTGACTCACCATTATTAAGCTCTTCAACATAAGTGTAAACGGTATGGTCCCCGATCGTTAATGTTTGACAGCCTAATTCTCCTGTTCCATCATTGTCGCCTTCGCAAGCAGCATCTCCTGAAACATCTGTTGGCAACGTAGGGCTTGTTCCAGTTGGAGTAGAGTAACTGATAAAAGTCGATCTTAAAGCTTGGATTCTTCTATTTAACCCAGCTTCTGCAGCGTAATATCCATAGGAAGTTTTCTTGGAGCTTTTTCCAATGTCAACGTGATAGTTTGTAATTCTATAGTAAGAAACTGCAAGTGCTGTAAGTGCCATTAAAAAGATCAAAGTTGTAATTAAGACAACTCCTTTGTCTGAGTTGAGAATATGATTACTTTTATTTTTCATAATAATATCCTTATTAACCCTCTACTGATAAAATATTTCTAGGATAGTAGGAGTAATTAAAAACTTGTTGATAGCTTTCCCCTTGATCATTAAGTGTAGCAGTAACTTGAACTTTGACTAAACGTATTAATTTCCAGTTTCCACTGTATGAAAAGGCGTTTACATTACTAACTACTCCTGTAGTAGCATCCGCAACATCTAAGGTAACTTGAAAATTTGTTAAACCATAAATTACATTCTCTGGAGTATTGTCATTCTGTTTGACTTTTAAATATCCGTTTTCCATGTAAAACTCCCATTGGTCTGCTAATAATGCATATGATAAACCATTTGCAAAATTAGCACTCCACGTTCCCGAAGATCTTCGCATCCTTCTTTCAGCATTATTACCAGAACCAACTGTTGTAAAACTACTATAGTTAAAAAATGTATAATCTCCATCTGAATCGTCATAGAAAAAAACTTTCAGTGTTCCACCATTCGCCACTCTTCTCGTTTCCCATACAGGCATGTAGTCAGAAATAATTGTTCCTTGGCGACAGTAACTTGGATTATTGCTGTTGGTAGCACGGTAAATACTTACATAATTATTATTTGAACTTGAACTATGTACCTTACAAGTTCTAAAATATGCTTCAGAATTTTGAATTCTGACAATCAGTCGATCGGGGTTTGAACCACTACCGTTAACTAATTGAACTGCTGGAAAATCTTTAGACATTCCCTGACCGGCCTGCCGGATGCGAATACCTAATAAATCCATTCCTCCACTTAGCTCGGTATCTGCCTGTGCTCGTAGGCTATCAATGTTGTAAAGTTTCTTTTGAGTCATAATATAGCCCAAAAACATGGCCATAATAATGCTACCGAGACCTAATGCCACTAAAGTTTCTATTAATGTGAAACCCAGTTCTCTATATTGTATTGAGCGAACTGTAGATAGTTTGAATTTCATAAACTTGAATACCTCGATATAAAATCCTTAGTGTAATATGACGCATGTCAGTATCGCAGAAAGCGGTATTGAGACAGTAGACAGTATTAACTGTAAATGTTTTTCCATCAACCGTTTTTGTTTGAGTTGTTGTTGTGCCACTGGTACTTGGCAAGCTTTGAATTTCATCCTGATTTAACGTCCTCATGCTATCTAATATTTCTTGAGCAATTGTAGCAGATGTAAGTTTTAAATGAATTGAATTGTTAGTTCTGGCATTCATCAAAGCTGAATTAGTCATAGTCGTAGTGACTATTGCTACTAGTGTGAGACTTACTAAAACTTCCAGTAATGTAAAACCTTGATTTTTCATGTTTTTCTGATTGTTCCACCAAGTAATATTTCTACATGCTCAGTACTATCATTGTCAGTGACATCAATTGTATCATTAGAATCAGAAATTCCCATTTGATTGAAGCAGACCTCCCAGTTTGTAGTAAAGGTAGAAGATGCGTTAGCTGTGTATCTAAAATCAATAATTTCTGCTGCCGATAACTGTGCCGCACTCAAACTTGAAAGTACAACACTACAATTATCTACAGAATAAGCACGATATTCAGTAGAACTGATCGGGTCAACAATAATTGAATTTAAATCAACCCTAGCATATGATCTAATAGCTCTTAGATTAGTCAAAATTTCACTTGAGGTAGTTTGAGAATCATCAATTAATTCTTTTAGACTAGGTGCAATCATGACTGACATTATTCCGGCCAAAGACATAACTGCTAATAGTTCTATTAATGAGAATCCTTTATTATTAACGGTCATTTAAATCAAAATTTAATAAATTGCATATACGTATACGTTGGATGTATAAATCGGCACCTTTATTCTATTACTTTAGTATTTTGCATGTATTAATATACATCTTAAATCCTGTTCTATTTAAACTATAATAATAACACTAATATTTTCAGCTATTTATAAAGGGCGATGGGTTATTTCAATAAATAAGTAATCTTTACAATACCCTTATGCTATGCACTTTATTTCTTAAACTAAAACAATTTCATTCAGCCTTAATATTTTACTACCTGTTTATTGATGATTATACAGGAAAAATTTGTTCTATTAGTTTAGAGGCATTTATAATTTACTAATCTTCACTATAAAATGCTTAGAGAATAGAAATTATTAAAGTCGATTTATGTACATAATAGCAATAGCTTTGCACCTAAGTGTTTAATTATATTAAAGAAAATATAAGTCAAAGCATTTGGATCGAAATTTATTATGTCGTTATCATACCTCAATATTATATTTAAAAATTTAAAAATCTTTATTCATAGATTAATTAAATATTATAATTTTGACGACAGTCCTCTTTAGCCAATTTAACATCTAATTAAAAAGTAAGAAGTTAAGCTTAAGAGTAAAAAAATGTACTTAAAAGGATTTTCTCTGGTAGAGCTGATGGTAGTGCTCTCCGTAACTTCAATCCTACTTGGATTTGGAGTCTATGGGATTCATACACTGGTGAATCCGGCGACCACTGCGTCCGAAGAATTAATTAGCATTCTAAAAGTTGTCCGTTCCAAAGCAATTTCCAACACAGTTTCTTATAAACTTGAGCCAAACGGTACGCACCAATTAGTTGCAAGCTTCCGCAACGATTGTAACTCAGCAGACCCTTGGGTTAGTGATGGACAATTAACTCTAAATTTACCAAATGGGTCTTATCTTGGCGATGACAATTGGGTCATTTGCTATGATACACGCGGATTTCCTGATGCCAATGTTGTTTTTGATGTCAGAGAAAATGGTGGAACAGAAAAAACAATCGAAATTTATTTAGGGGGAGGACTATCGGTTAGCTAAATTTAAAATACCACAACTAAAGCAAGTAATTTTTTATCTATGATGAAAATTAGAATGATAAAAAAGAATTGCCTTAATTGTTGAATTACACAAATTTACATTGAGAATTGAGCTGGAGTGCACATTCTTAGTGGGATATTTGTTTTGTTATGTTTCAATTTTTGAAAACATTCCAAATGAATATTTAAATAAAAAATATTATGTTCATGGATCGAACTAACAAAATTACTTGTACTCAAGTGCAAAGGGAGCAAGCCTTTAGTTTAATTGAGATGCTAGTATCAATTTCCATTCTCGGCTTCGTACTAAGTGCGTTCCATACATCTCTGACTCAGGCTTCAAATTCAATAAAAAATGCGGAAATAAAATCGGAAGCGCAGATTGCTGGGCAACAAATTTTAGATGTTGTGCGACTGTCTAATCCAGCAACTTTGCCAAGCTCTACGACTTCGACTGCCGCTCAAAATATCGTTGTTGGCAATACTACTTATCAAGTCACAGTTACTTACTGTCGCAATTTGACTTACTGTCCACCAACTACAACAAACGATACGCGTCATGTGGCAGTAGACGTTCGTTACAATAACCAATTAATTTTTGAGGTCGAAAGTGTTTTTACAAAACTTAACTAAAGATCCAGATCGTGGATTCACGATTGTCGAATTATTGATTTCAATGACACTATTTTTGGTGATTAGCGCGATTGCCCTAAGCTCTCTAATTTCACTAAACAAATTATATCATCATGATGTGCTACGAGCTAAAGCTAATCAGGACTTAAGAGGTATTTTTGATTTAGTAGCCTCTGAAGTGCGATTAGTCGGAGAAAACTTACCTTCAACATTTCCAGCAATAACATTAGTTAATGGGACTAGTGGAGCTCCTGATGTTCTTTCACTCAGAAGGAATATTTTAGGGGAAGTATTAAAGCTTTGTAATACAATTACTGCAGGAACTGCTGCTAGTAATTTACGTTTTTCTCTGCATAGCTCAACTTCTAGTCCAACTCCTGCCTCTTGTGGCTATACGGTGAACTTAAATAATTATAATGCTTGGAATAGTCATTGGGTAGCGGAAGGTTCTGGAAATGTTAAGGCTTATCTTTTTAATCAAACTACTAAAGTTGGTGAATTTTTTACATTTAATAATATTGGTGTCAGTGCTGGGTATTATCGCTTAGTTAAGCAAAATCTTGGAAATTGGGTCAATACTTACAACATCAATAATGGCTCAATTTACCTGTTAGAAGAATGGGAATTACAACTTGATACAACAAATAGAGTATTAAAATTAATTAATGCCGATGACACAACTAATTTTTTAAATATTGCCAATAACATTACTGCCTTTCAAGCTGAAATTGAAATGCAAGATGGTAGCACAGTAAATACTTTTACCAGTGCTGATAATTGGAGAGAGATTCAAGCAGTTGTGATTACGATCACAAGTACTCAAACTGGTTCAGGAAAAACTGTAAGTAGATCTTGGACTGGAAAAGTTTTCCCACGTAATATAATTTCTTCAAGTTAATATGAGATTTGTAGTATTAAAATCTTTCAGTTCTTATCTTATCAGCAAGCAAGCTGAGCAAGGAGCTGCATTATTAACTACAATGATGATGGTCTTAGTGATGGGTATCATGTTAACTACTTATCATTCAATTTCTTCGTTGGATTTAGCAACATTAAAATCTTCTTCTCGTTATGAGAAATCATTTTATGCTGCCGAAGCTTCCCTTAATGCTCGTGCTGAGGAGTTTCGACAAATCTTTACGTATCACAATTTACCAACGGGCACTAATCCAAATTTAACAAATCCTTGCACAGGTACTAATAATGGAACCGCAGATTATGCTTGTAAAAGTTATGTTTTTGCAAAAAACACCGCACAAACTTATGTGATCTCTCGATCGGCAACTCCGGAAACAGTAACCATTCCTCAAGGCGAAGCTTTTGCGGGTCTTTATGCGCAAGAATATAGTTACGATGTTTTCTCTACGGCTAAAAGAGCTGATGGATCAGTTGGTGCAAAACTAGGACTACGTTTTAAAAGTCGGGTAGTACCTATGTATCAGTTCGCGGCCTTCTATAACAAGGATTTAGAAATTACTCCGATAGCTGACATGGTGATTGGTGGACCAGTTCATAGTAATGGTAATTTATATTTAAATACTTCAGCAAATTTAACGATTAATGGTCAGATTACAACAGTTGGAGATATTTATCGTGGAAGAAAAGCTGCAAATGAGTGTTACACGGGTACAATTCGAGTAGCTCACGCAATGCCAAGTGGAACACTTGATCCTTCTATCCTAACTTCATTTGGTGTTAGTAGTCAGTATAGTTGTGCTTCAGGTAATACCAGAAGATTTTTGGGAACTAATAGCTTTAGTCAATGGAATGGAATGATTAAGCAGCATGTTGGTAGCCTAGAAGTTCCTAATATTACAGAGTTTGATCCGGTTGCAGGTTCCGAGTTTTGGGATCTTTCCGACTTAAGATTAGTTTTGAGAGTAAATTCTTCAGGCGTCCCAATAACTACAAATTCTCCAACGGGAATTGAAGCTCGCACACAGTCAGGTACTTTACAAACAGCTATCACTGAAAAAATTAATCGCATGGTTACAAGTACTTGTGCTGGTCCAGCAGGAGCTCCTTTTAATGGACGCCCGATTGGAACAAGTAATACGATGTATAATCACATCGATGGTGGCTATATTCGTATGTTGGAAGTAGATATGGGCAGTTTACTACAATGTTTGCATAATGAAGGATTAGTTGCTCTTAATGATACAACAAATAAGGGTTTAGTTTTTCACTTATCAGTTGAAGGGCCATACAGCAACGCAATTAATCGCTATGGAGTAAGAGTAAGAAATGGCGCAACTTTGGCTGCTACAAGTGCTCCGGCAATTGAGGGACTTACTATTGTTTCCGATCAAGCAATGTATATTTCCGGAAATTATAATTCCGTAAATAAAAAACCAGCCTCAATAATTTCTGATTCACTTAATATTCTTTCTAACTCATGGTCAGATACAGGTTCTAACTTAAGTTTTACAACTCGCAATGCCTCTAATACGACAGTGAATGCAGCCGTTGTAGCGGGAACAATTACTACTGGTGGAGCAGAGGGTGTTGCTGGTCATAACTTAAGCCCGAATAGTGCCGGTGTGAATAACTTTGCTAGGTTTCATGAAAACTGGACGGGAAGAGATATGAATATTACGGGTTCATTCGTAAGTCTTGCCACTCCGCGCTATAGTAATGGTTCAATCATATCTGGAACTGGGCCTGGGGGACATTTTAATCCTCCAAATCGTAATTATGATTTTGATTTAGGTTATAATAATCCAATTAATTTACCACCCGTTTCAATTTCCTTTGTCTATTTAAAACAAATCTTGTTCTCTAGGGATTTTGAACTATAAATAGGTTTTGGAAATAGAGTGTAACAGGATTAAGTTTATCACTTAGCTTCAAAAGTTAACCTTTTTCATCAGACTTTAAGATACTTGTATCATTAAAGTAACGATAGGTATTTTGCTACTTATCATCTGTCGAGTTGCTCGTTCATAATTCATTTCATGCTGTATCGTTTAGACCGTACTAATCTGACTATATGTAGGGAGTCCAAAAAGTAACTTGAGCTTCGCCAAAATCTTGGACACCAATCCCTATAAACTTTCCTTGTGAATTTCTTCAAATTCATCAGGACTACAATACCCTAGAGAAGAATGCATTCTCTTTGGATTGTAGAAATTCTCTATCCAGTTAGTGATACTAG